>NZ_BMYZ01000003.1 GCF_014652535.1 Cellvibrio zantedeschiae
TTTTGCCTCTCGCTTTCGAGTTACCCCTGAAGCGAGGCGCGCATATTACGCTATTTTTTCGATTTGTAAACCCTTATTTTCATTCGGTTTTTACAAATTTCGCCGTTCAAGGTTTTTATCCGGAGACTAAAACCGCCTGCTCGGCGAGGGCGCGAACTATAGGCACCCACACATTCCATTGCAAGCTTTTTTTGAGGAGATTTTGAAGGGACTTTGTCGCCCCGCTCAACACCTATACAGATGCATCGCAAAGCGACCAATACGCGGAATTTACAAACAGCTTACTCGCCTTTCACGAGCCCCAGCCTTCTCAATACCCAGATTGCTGGAGCGGACAAACCATAAAGAACGGATATCGCCAGCAAGCCTTCTTCACGATAAATAATCAGCAGCGCAAAAGCCATGACGACAAGCGACATGAAACCAAAGGGCACGCGACCGCGAAAATCTACACTCTTGAAGCTGGTATAGCGAAAGTTAGACACCATTGAAAGCCCTACAAATGCGGTCAAAATGGCCAACCCGGATTTCGCCCAAACAGTTTCTGGCTGGTAGTTAGACACCGTGAGCACGGTAGCCGCAATGATCGCCGCCGCCATGGGGCTAGCAAGACCAATGAAATACTTTTTATCGACCACGCCGATCTGGGTATTGAAACGAGCAAGGCGTAGCGCAGCACATGCCGTATAGATGAAGGCGGCAGCCCAGCCCCAGCGCCCCAAATCCTGCAGCACCCAACTGAACATAACCAAGGCTGGCGCCACCCCAAAGGAAACCATATCGGCCAAGCTGTCGTATTGTTCGCCAAATGCGCTTTGGGTATTGGTCATACGCGCGACGCGACCATCCATCCCATCAAGCAACATCGCCAGAAAAATAGCGACGGCAGCATGGCCAAAATTCCCATCCATACCCGAAACGATGGCGTAAAAACCACAAAACAAGGCGCCAGTTGTAAATAAATTTGGAAGCAAATAAACACCGCGATGACGAACTTTGCGCCCGCTTTCGTGCACCTCTTCTACATCATCGAAAACGTCTAATTCTGGATCGTTAACGTCAATGGATTTTTGTTGTTCGGGGTTATTGCTATTCATAATCACCTCACCTCAAGAGAGCGGCCATTGTACACACCAAATGACACCTGAACATATTCGATGTTCAAAAACGCAAAAGCCCCGCACCAGTTACCCGGTGCGGGGCTTTTTACATCAATCAAACCAAATTAGTTCTTAGTTTGGTCAACGATTTTGTTCGCCTGGATCCAAGGCATCATTGCACGCAACTTGGTACCCACAACTTCGATACCGTGCGCAGCGTTGTTACGACGAGCAGCAGTCATTGAAGAGTAGTTAGTTGCACCTTCAAGGATGAACTTCTTAGCGTATTCACCAGTTTGAATGTCTTTCAACGCTTGACGCATAGCTTTGCGTGACTCTTCGTTGATCACTTTAGGACCAGTCACGTATTCGCCATATTCAGCGTTGTTAGAGATTGAGTAGTTCATGTTGGCGATACCGCCTTCGAACATCAAATCCACAATGAGTTTAAGCTCGTGCAAGCACTCGAAGTACGCCATTTCTGGCTCGTAGCCCGCTTCAACCAAAGTTTCGAAGCCCATTTTTACCAATTCAACCGCGCCGCCGCACAATACAGCTTGCTCGCCGAACAAGTCGGTTTCAGTTTCGTCTTTGAAAGTAGTTTCGATGATACCGGTACGGCCGCCACCTACGCCTGATGCGTAAGAAAGTGCAGTATCTTTCGCCTTGCCAGATGCGTCTTGGAAGATCGCGATCAGGTCAGGAACACCGCCGCCACGTACAAATTCAGAACGTACAGTGTGACCTGGTGCTTTTGGAGCAACCATGATTACGTCTAAGTCTTTACGTGGAACTACTTGGTTATAGTGAATCGCGAAGCCGTGAGCGAAAGCCAAAGTAGCGCCTTTCTTGATGTTTGGCTCGATCTCGTCTTTGTACAATTTTGATTGGAATTCGTCTGGAGTCAGAATCATAACCACGTCAGCAGAAGCAACTGCGGTAGCAACGTCAGTTACTTTCAAGCCGTGAGCTTCAGCTTTCTTAACGGTTGCAGAACCAGTGCGCAGACCAACAACAACGTCTACACCTGAATCTTTCAAGTTACACGCGTGTGCGTGACCTTGTGAACCGTAACCAATGATGGCTACTTTTTTGCCTTGGATGATGGAAAGATCGGCATCTTTATCGTAATAAACGTGCATGGCAGACTCCTAAAGAGAGGGTTATGTCTAATCGACAGGGTTTTAACAAGGCGCGCAGTGTAGAAAAAAACTAATATCACGTAAAATGATATATTTGCATGTTAATGTTGCAGCTTATGCAACGCAGAACGGTCGCCGCCATGGATATCACCAAACTCAAACTTTTCTGTGCCCTCGCCAGCAGCCTGCACTTTGGCCGCGCTGCTAGCGCCTGCCATGTCAGCCCTTCGACCCTGAGCCGCAATATCAAGCAGCTTGAAGATGACCTGGGCGTGAGTCTGTTTGAGCGCGATAACCGCTCGGTCGCCCTTACCCATGAAGGCCAAAGCTACCTGCAGTTTGCCAAAGAAGTGTTACAGCAGTGGGAGACGTATCAGGAATCGCTGCTCGCGCAAGCGGATCAACTGCACGGCCAGCTCAGTATTTATTGCTCGGTGACGGCGAGCTACAGCTTCTTATATGACATTCTCACCGAGTTTCGCGTCAAGCACCCAGGCATTGCGATCAAGTTGCACACTGGCGACCCCGCGCAATCCATCGAACGCGTGCTCGCCGGTTATGAAGATATCGCGATTGCCGCCAAGCCAGACAAAATGCCCGCCGGGATTAGTTACAAACCTATCACCCGCTCGCCGATGATGTTTATCGCACCGAAAAATAATCCCAACTGGCAAGCACCCGCACTCGACACGCCCGATTTTTGGAAAAAAATTCCGATGATTATCTCTGAAGAAGGTTTAGTGCGGGAGCGTTTAGATAATTGGTTTGAACAACAAAACATCAAACCTAATATTTACGCCGAAGTAAAAGGCAACGAAGCGATTGTAAGCATGGTGAGTTTGGGATTTGGGGTCGGCGTGCTGCCAAAAATCGTGGTGGATAACAGCCCACTCGCCGAACGCGTTGAGCCATTTATATTACAGCCAGATTTAGGCCCCTACTCCATGGGAATTTGCGTGATGGAAAAGCGATTGAAAAGTCCGATTCTAAATGCGTTCTGGGCGCAGCTCACGAGCGAAAAATAATTCTCGCGAAAAATTAACGAAACGGCCTACTCAAAAAAGGCGAGCCCGCCAAACCAAATCGCCACGGCAAATCAACTGCTTTTGAAATACCAATACGCGGACCACAGATAACATCAGCCGGTTTTGCTGCAGGAATTAATTCAAAAGGCGAATCATACAAAGACATGCCGTTAAAGCTATGTTGTATCGCCAATGCTTGCCCCAGCTTACCTGGACCGGAACACAGTAAGTTAACCTTATCAACTCCACGTCTTTCCATCATAGTCTGCAAACCTATGATGGGTTCAATCGCGCGAATCAAAACACCCGCACCATGACCTTCTGCTTCGCACACAAAATTTAAACACCAATGAATGCCGTAGGAACGATAAACATACGCGCGTGCTGGAGCACCAAACATAGCTATATTACGTGGTGTTTTGCCAACAAATGTATGTGATGCCGGTTCGCTCTGGTCGTAGGCTTCTGTCTCGACAATAATTCCACCGACACCATTTACAGTAAAAGTTGCGCCGATCAAATCGCGCGCAACTTCATGTGATGGACGTAAAAAATTAAGAGCTGTAGATTTCATTTAAATAAACTACATATTCAAAAAATATGCATTAAACATTAATTACTAGTGAAGAAACCCCAAGCCACGCCTGAATGTTTCAAATACTCCCACATAAATTTCTGGATTTTCTACAGGCTTAGTTATTTCGATACCCTGCTTAATATTTTCATTTTCCTTTACCGTCCCACGAATGAATTCTCTATACCACCCCACCCAATCCGTTTCCCCCTGAAGGTTAGCCTCAGGATAGCCGTGGCACTCAGCACCATGTAAACCAATGGTACCAGTAGGGGTAAAATTTCTTAGCACCTGATACTGCTCATAGATATGCAATATCTCATGCAGAATGACTGAATTAGGACGATCATCAGCAAAAGACCACAAATCGGATACATAAAAATATCCATTCATTGCCCAAGCTCCTGCACCACCTCCGTTATCAAGGCGTACACCATTTATATCGTACCCTGGATAATGAAACACAATTATTTGATATTGCGATTTGATGTAATCCAATTTCGCTTTGGTAAGAAATTCGCTACCGTCAAATCCAGATCCCAACGTCGGCATTTCCAGCGCAACATTTTCAATCGTGGGAATTACATCTACTTGCCACTTTGTTAATCCATATGACAAAGGCTCCACCCATATATCACTTACCATTTGCATGTTTTTATTAAATAATGCCAACTCGGAATCACGCAAAATACCCTGTCTTGGCGTATCAGAAACAATAGTTTTTCTAATAGAAACCACAGCTACTTTGTTAACATTCTGGACACCCAGTGCAGGCGCCTTGGATGCATCAAATTTTACATTAGATGCACCTGCCAATATTTTTTCTTCAACATATCGCGACTTATAATTTAACGGTGCATCCGTATACTCACCAATACCAAGCGT
The DNA here is from genome assembly GCF_014652535.1 of Cellvibrio zantedeschiae. Taxonomy (NCBI): domain Bacteria; kingdom Pseudomonadati; phylum Pseudomonadota; class Gammaproteobacteria; order Cellvibrionales; family Cellvibrionaceae; genus Cellvibrio; species Cellvibrio zantedeschiae. The sequence goes on from NZ_BMYZ01000003.1 coordinate 4,727, forward strand.
CATATTAACCTGAGGAATAAAAAATGATGTTGGAATTTGTTTACCGCTAAAATGGTCATCGATATAGATATTAGATTTTTCTGCACCATCGAGTTCTAACAATCGGGCTACCGGCCTACCTGGAGTATTAAGAACCAAACTGGTTTGGTAATAAATTCCCTCATCTACATAAACACCGCATGACTCCGTAACACAATCTCTCAGCAACACCTGTTCACCATTAACCCATAAAGCAACCCAAAATTTGGCCGCCCCTCCCGAATTAGTGGCGTAAATTTTTACGGAGTTCGCTCCCCGCCAAAACATGGAGCTTATATCTATTTTTCCTGTTGAAGAATTACCAAAATCAGACCACATCTTTTTCTGGACATCGTTGACAGTCAAATAGACGAAATCATCTGCAGATCGTATTTCAATTTCCACCTTATCGCTTGTACTTATAACAGATGCCTCAAATGAAATATCATCCAACAAAACTTCATCTATTGGTTTAGTACTTGATATCTCAAACTTAAATACAAGGTCGTTATATTCGTTATTTAACGCAGTCTTCACATCATCAGGAATATCAAATACGATTTTCTCAAATGCACCAACGTGCAACTTTTCCAGCTCAGTAGTACCAATTTGCTTATCGAATAACGAAAGCGAAGGAATACTGACTAATAACTTAATGCTACCCGATTGTGATTGATTTAATTTGACACCAAAACTTACTAGATCACCTATCGCACGCAGAGTATTCAACGGTTTCGATGTCAACGTAGTGGTTTGGAAATTTTTTATTCCAAGTGAGCTTATCCCTTGAAAAACATCTGTGGATTTATACAAAGTTCCGGTGCTAGCACTCCAACTGCCTGGATCTTCAAATGACAACAATAAATAAGGATCGGAGACTAATTTGAACTGTTTAGAAGTGTTAATGTAAACATTCTGAGATCGACTAGAACTAGATGACAACATAGAGCTACTAAATGAGCTCTGGCTGGAAGAACTTGATTCCGTAGAGCTTACCGCAGCAGATGAAACCTTGGGAGGAGCTTCAGTGTTAGAACCAGGGCTTGAGCCTGAACCGCCGCCCCCGCCACACCCCAACAAGCATAAAGAAACGAACAAGAACCATCCCACTTGGTATATTAATTTTATCATCCCACCATTTATCCTTTTGAAGTTTTTGTACTTTTGACATTAACCCGCAGTAAAGCACATTGACCGGCCAAAACTCAATAAGCACCGGTCTCGTCCAGAAAACCTGCATTTATTTTTTTAGCAAGAACGGAATACAGATCTAATTTCCCAGAAAACTCCACGTGAATATTCCGCAACTCAATCCCCGTACGCGCATCCACCAAACTTAACTCGATATTATTGATGCCATCCACATCTGTCACACGGCTTTCAATGACCCAAACTGCACCAAATTCATTGGCAAAAATAAGGAAACGGGTTTTGCGGACGCGAATTGATCGCAGCGGCCGAAAGCAGTTTCACTTGGGCATTTTTGCGCAGCGAATTTAGCAAGGCATCATCCACTGCTTGCGCCAAAGGTTCGATTGAAGGTCGATCAACTACCGTGGGTAAAACGGCAAGCTTCACCGCCCGGGTTTCCATGGTGTACGAAATACCCCACATCAATGCCATTGCCAATATAATCGCCAATGGCAAACAAATGCTCATCATTGCCAACCAGCTTTTAGTGGGAGCAGGTGTTAACTGAACCACGGGTTGCTGATCAGCCGAATTGATACCAATACTGCCTGCCGTCGAAGATTTCAGCGAACGAGGCTCAATACACCAGCGATATCCGCGCTTGGGCAAAGTTTCAATATATTTGGTATCTGAATCCAACTTAGCTAATTGAGTGCGTATATCTGATATGGCACGCGTTAAAACATCGTCACTGATTATTTGATTTGGCCAAATTGCATCAAAGAGTTCTGTTCGGCTCACCACCTGATTTTGACGAGCCAACAAATAAATCAACAGTTTTAAATTAACCGAACTGAGGCGCTGGGTTTCTCCCAATGAGTTTGCGACCTGCCCTAGCTCAAGATTGAACTCAAGGACGGCACAGTAAACAGGGTTAGTTAAGTTATTCGTCATGGATTCAGTTTAACAAACCCCTAACAGCCCCGGTGCATAAATAAAGCCGATGTCATTGCAGCTTTTTCGGAAAAACGATATTGGAAATAAACATTGCCAAAAAGGTGATCACGAACGCACCCGCCGCGATATAGGTGTCCAGCCCAAAGAACTTACCCATAATCATTGAAACACACAGGTTAATGCCCGCCCACAACCAACCGCGCTTTTTATCGGCTTCGGCAACCTTAAACATTAAAATAGACGCAAACACCATTGCGTAGATTCCAGCTCCCATTATTCCACCCCAGCCAATGATTAGTGTGAGAGAGTATAGCGCTCCACGCCCAACAGATTTCCGCTACAGAGGTTTTACGGAGGTTTTCCTCAGATGCTTTTACTAGCTGTATGCCAGAGTTAAAGTGTCATCCACCAAGGAGCCCAATATGTTCAGCACACGATCACCTCTTCTTAAAATTCTTGTTGGTATTATTTTAATTGTCAGTCTTGCACTGGGCATTTTGATTATCCCCAATCTGGCTATTTTCGACGAAGCCCAACTGCCGGAAATTACCGAGCACTTACGTAAACAAGCTAACCCCAACATAGAGGGCAACGCACTCTATTCCCTGTACGGAATAAACGCAGCAACCAACAAAGATATGGAGACGGTTGGCAAGGCCGTTGTCAAAAGATTGCAGGAGAAACATGGGAAAGGCCAGTTTGCTCATCTAACAGCTGCGGAGACTCTTGAGCTCTATGGTGACGGCGAATCCCTGGATAAAGAATGGAGTGACATGTATCCCGCCTCTCAGTGCAATGCACGATTAAAAGCAAATTGCTTTACCGAACTGCTTGCGGAGATTAGTGGAAAGCCCTTCACTCATCCGCGTTTGCTTGCGCAATTTGAGCGCTATAAACAGATTATTAAAATGCCGCACTTGATTGAAGAAACTCGCTTGATGGATTACAAATCCCCTGTACCTCCCTACGGTCAGATGATGCAGCTGGGCAAACTAAACCAGGCCAAAGCTTACGAGCAACAAGGATTAGAGGGCTTGCTTGCAAGCAGTAAAGAAGACATGCGTTTTTGGAGGATGGCGCTCACCGATAGCCAAATAATGATTGGTCGAATGGTTGCAATAGCAAGCTTGCGCCGAAACCTGTCCGCCATTTCCTATGTCATTAGCAAAGAAGCCGTGATATCCAGCGACCAAACAAAAGCATTGCAAGCTCTGCTAATACCACTCACCGCCGATGAAACCGATATGGAGAAAGTACTCACTGCAGAATTGCGTTTTAGCGCCGAGAATTGGAAAACGGCTCCTAAAGAATTCATTGAAGGATCCTCGGTCATTCTCGCAACCTTGTATCAGCCTACCGCCTCTTCCAACTGGTTTTACCGCCAAACGTTAAAGCCCGTATTTGCATTTAACAAAATGTCAGCTTCCGAGTTTTATGAACGCGCACAAGCGGCAACGCAACCATTGGAGTTCTCACGATTTAACCCATACAACCTGGGTGGAAAAATCAGTCAGTCGCAAAACTGGCAATACGCTCCATATATTGGCCGGAGCCATGACTTAGCGGGGATTTATTCGCTGGTTGGATTGCAGTTGGAGTTAAAAACAAATCCGCCACAAAATATAGCTGAAGCAATCAAAACATCGGCTTATAAAAATCCTTACACGAAAAAGCCATTTGATTACGACGCAACAACAAAAAGCTTAAGCTTCAGATGTTTTGAGGCGAAGGATGAATGCAAGATTTCACTATGAATCTTTACCAACACTATAATTGTTTATCGCTTTCGATAATTCCACTACAGACAAGGGAGCGGAACCCTCGGCTTTATTGCTGAGGCTGACATAAACATTCTGGCCGGCACCCGCTATTTTTGAAATCACTTTTGCAAGCTCTTCTCGCGTTTGCACATCTGGGTCAACTATTTTGTTATAGGGCGAATAAATTTCTGCAGCATCTTCATAACCATAAGCGCCATGCACTGGATTCAAGTTCCAACGACACACCAGCGGCCCCGGCCACAACGCACGGAGAATGGGGAGTTGCTCATCAATCGGCGGCATTTTTGCGTGTAAACCCATGCAATAAGTTGTGCGTGTGTCTCTCAATGCTTGAACAAATTGCGGCGTAAGCCATTCGCGATCACGCACTTCAACCGCGACTACGCCGTCTGGTGCTCTGTGGCGAAAATCTGGAATTGATTTTAATAAATGATGCAAGCGATTGATCATTTCCGGCATGCGCATCAGCCACATGTTGGGTAGCGGGCTAATCTGAAACACCAACGCACCAAGCTTGTGACCCAAGCCTTCCAATGCGGGCTCTACAAACATTTGCAAGGCGTCGTCTGCATTGAGGAACCGGTTGTTAGTCCGCATGCCGCGACCCGATTCATCGCGAACTAACGCATCCGTCACTAAGCTCGGTGCTTTCACCATAAATCGAAAATTATCGTCCACCTGTGAAGCGTAGGCGCCAAATTGCATAACATTCATTGGCTGGTAAAAACTGCGGTCAACACTCACAGTGCGAAACAAGGGATGCTTATGATATGCCGTGAGACCATAGCGGGATAATGTGCTTTCTGAATAGTCTCCATCCCACACAATCCCGTTCCATCCTGGACAACTCCATGAGGAAGTACCCAACCGTAAATTTGGAGACAGAGTTTTCGCTAAGGTAAATAATTCCGGCGGAAATTCCAAAGGCTCGACTAGCGTGCTGGATTTTTTAACCGATTTACTAGAGGCAATTTTCGTAGAGCTATTTTTATGAGAAGAGCTTTCAGAAGAATCTTCAGGTTCGCCAAAAAGCGTGTCTTGCATAATTCGGTATTTCTCAGATAGGCTTAAGCATTAGCAAGAATTATCACCTATAAAGAGCTGCAAATAAAGTTAGAGCCATCTTCTGCATATAAAGATCATTATTATAAAAATGAGTATTTTCATTGAAGCGCCATCCGTATCCACACGCTATAGAAATAACATTAATTGATTTTGTAAAATCGCTCTATCAACAAACGAATATTAATTTGATCCATTGCGGCTCTTTCCCCACCATTAGCCAACACCACATATTCAACTCCGTAGGCTTGATCGATGACGAACAAGGTGGCATAGCCATCGCGCATAGCGCGCAGGCTAAGCTGCGGTGCGCCATTCACATAACCATCTATTGCCAAACCATAACCGTATTCCCGTCCATCTAATACCACCTGTGCCTGCGCCATCAACACAAGACTTTCAATAGATACAATTCTTCCGAAGGCTAATGCATCAAAAAAATGATTAAAGTCATTCGTTGAACTTACCTGATTATTATCACCTTGTGTGTATAAGTGAATTCCGTACCAGTCATCGCGCAAACCATAATTCAATGCGTCTTTTTCTTTCAATGGCCGATGCGCATCATTGATATAGGTATCTATCATGCCTGAAGGCGAGAAAATATAATTCTCCATATATTTTGAAAATTCCATACCAGATGCGCGCTCAACAATTTCAGCAAGCATTACATAAGCCGAGTTGTTATATTCTGTTTTGGTTCCAGGAATAGCTTTTAAAACAGGATTTTTCACAAAATATTCCAACATAAGCTGGCTATTAAGATCACCAACACTGCCTTTGGGGCGTAAATCCATAATGTAATCGTAAATGCCCGAGCGATGGCTGAGTAATCTCTCAACTGTAATAGCCCTCCATGTTTCAGGTAGTTCAGGTAAATATTTAAGAATGGAATCATTCAAATGCAGTCGCCCCTGTTCACGCAATTGCATAATCGCCAGCACACAAAATGTTTTACTCAATGCAGCTATGTGAAAACCTGTACTATTTTCTACAGGTTTCTGCGCAGCTATATCCGCCATACCCCGGCTTTTTTGATAAACAACCTGACCGTTCTTGCGCACCAGAATTGAAAGCCCCGCCGCCTTGCCATCCTGATTTTTATCCAGATAATCATCCAAAGTTTGTTCCAACGTAGCCGCAACAGGTGTTAACACAGGAAAATCGGGCGACAAATTTTTCAATTGCGCTGGCGCATCTCCACCACCGCCACAGGCAGTGACCAAGAAAAAAGTCAATAGCGTAATAAAGAGGATTTTTATAGATTTCATTGCAACTCCATATATGGCACTCATACCTGGACAGGTTAGAGTAGGCATATTGGAAATATCCTTCGCCGCCAATAAAAATAAGCGTTAAAAGAAAATTCTTAATTGCGCGAAGGATTTTCGCAAAGGATGACTCTAATAAGCCAAAACATAACAGGCAGATGAGAATGCAACAAACAGACTTATATTGGGTTGAAAAATTGCGGTCGAAGCGGGAACGGGATTTTAACGAATTCTTCGATCACTTTTTTCCACGATTGTATCGCTTTGCCAATAGCCGCTTGCGCGATGCAAATCTGGCTGAGGAGGTTGTTCAAGAAGCCTTGGGCAAGGCCATTATTAATATCCACAGCTATTTGGGTGAAGCCGCCCTTTTCACTTGGCTATGCACTATTACCCGCCATGAAATCAGCCGGGTTCTTAAACGCGAAGAAATTTCTTTGAATCAAGCCATATCCATTGCTGACGAAAACCTGTTGGCGGCTTTGGATTCATTGGGAAGTTTTCAGGCCGAAGATCCTCATCACCAAATCAATAAATTGCAGCTCGCAGAAAAAGTTCGCCTGGTAATGGCAAGCCTTCCATCCCATTACGCCGACATTCTGGAATGGCGTTACCTGCACGGAGATTCCGTGAAAGAAATAGCCGAAAAAATAGATAAAAGTTACAAATCAACCGAGTCACTCCTCTCAAGGGCGCGAGACGTTTTTCGCGATGCATTTATCAGCATCCACAAGGCCGAAGATGACTATCTGAATATGGAGGGGCATTGATCATGCAGAAAGAAAATCCAAACCAACTAAAAAGTGCAGACCAATCTGATGAAGCTCACATTGAACAATTGATTCGCTTGGGCGGCACGCGCGATGAAATAGATCCCATCCGCCACGAACGCGTGCGCCAAAACTTGCTAAAAATATGGGAAGAACAACATGCCAATAACGTCACAAGCAAAGCTGTTGCAAAACGAAAAGTATTTTGGCAACAACCCTGGGCTTTAGCTGCCAGCGTTGTTTGTTTGTGCGCTGCTCTATTTTTTGTAAATAGCTATAAGCAGCAAGAATTGGTTGCCCGAATTACGCAAGTGCAGGGAAACGCCGATGACAATCTATCGTTAAAACCCGGCAACGGTATTTATGCAGGGCAGGAAATCAATACCGAAAATAATCTTTTAGAAATCAGCTGGAAAGACTCCGGCATATTGAAAGTCAATAAGGGTACCCAAATTATTTTTGTTGATGACAATGAAATTCATTTGATTAAAGGCGCGGTGTATTTTGACTCCCATCATCAATCCAATATACACATAAGAACTGCACACGGAACACTTAATGATATAGGAACTCAATTTGAAACTCGGACGGAGCCACAGTCTTTATCCGTCTTTGTGCGCGAGGGAAAAGTAAAATTTGAAAACCAGGAAAACAAAAATTTAATGATTCCAGATGGAAAAGCTCTGCATTTAACTCAAGGTAGCGCGAAAGTTCTGGACATTGATAAAGAAAAAAAGCCCTGGATGTGGGCAGATGCTATGGACGGGAATATCAATTTTGATAATAAAACGCTCGATAACCACACCATGGCCGACGTTTTAACATGGATAGCTAAACGCGAAGGGTGGAAGCTTGAATTTAAAACCAGCATTGATCGACAGCATGCAGAGCGCGATAGGTTACATGGGCAATTTAAAACGACTGACAGCCGAAAACTACTGGATCAATTAACCCTTGTTTCAAACATGCGCTATCAAATAATAAATAATACATTGCTGGTGAGCTACCTATGATCTCTTTAACCATCATGGAACTACCTCATAAAAAATATACACTAGCGGCAATATCATTGCTTTCGCTGATTGCTAATATAGCCAATGCGGAAAATATTCAAAGCAATAATTCCCAGAGAATGATCAATGAGATTTTTAACCAATGTGATCGTGACCCCTTGCTGCAAGATGTACTCAAAAGCGAACCAGCAAAACAATTGCAACTGATTTACAGTGATAGTTTGATCACCACTCAAATGCGCGCTATTGGCACGCGCACGGGCTCATTTGAGGAAAAACTATCGAGCTGGCTGGCGCTTTACGGATTAAAGCTTGCAAATACTTCTTCGGGAAATTATTTGATTACCCGTGCGCCCTCATCTGATTTTATCGCCGGAAAAATTAATGGCTTAAATCAAGCCACAAATCAAACCCCAATTTCTATTTCAGGCATAAGCAATAGCGTCGTCCTATCGCCCAGCAATTGTTTTTATAGTGATGACCAACACAAATCGCCACCTCGAAAGCCGACAATACGAACTAACAAAACAGAAATTCCCGTTGCTGTAAGTACACAAAATAATTGGTGGAATATCCAGGTTAATCATGTAGCTTCGACAGATATTGAAGAGGTTATTATTATTGGTAGTAGCCATCAGGTTATGCACAACAGCGTTTCACAAAAAACACTTTTTGATCGCGAGCAAATTGAAACCATGCCACATATTGGTGACGACATTGCGCGCGTGTTCCGTCAATTGCCAGGTGCATCTTCCGGCGATTTCTCGCCCAAAATCAATGTACGCGGCGGCGAGCAAAATGAAACGGCTATGGTAGTTGATGGACTTGAATTACATAAGCCATGGTATTTCAAAGGTATGGATGGACTAGGCAGTATTGTCGACGCAAATTTGATTGCGTCGGCAGATGTTTTATCCGGTGGTTACACTGCAGAATATGCTGACAAAAGCAGCGCTATTATTGACATCAAAACCATGGACGCTGTGGAAGTAAAATCCCGTGTCGGCCTCAGTTTTTTAACGGCGTTTGCGCAAACAAGTGGTCAATTTAATAATAACACTGGCAACTGGTACGGATCATTACGTGGTGGTTATCTGGATTTAGTATTCCAACTGGCAGGAGCCGAAGCAGATATTCAACCGCGCTACAGCGATTTATTTGCGAAAGCAGATTTTGAGTTAAGCGAAAATCACAAACTCAGTATTGATATGTTGCTAGCCGGGGATCGTTTCTTTTGGGAAGACAACGACCCTAACAAACATATTTATCTAGATGAAACATCATGGAATAACAATATCTGGTTGAATTTAAACAGCCATATCGGCGACTTTATCGAGGCAAAAACTGCATTGTCATTCATTGATTTTAATCATGAAATGCAAGGCTATTACGAAGACCCCTATGTTGTTTGGCAAGACAATAGAAAATACCGGGCATTGGGATTTAAATCAGATTGGACAGCTACGCCAACACCAGAACACTTATTTAAGTGGGGCCTAGATATCAAAGACCTCACTGCAAAATATGATTATTTTCTCGCAATCCATGTTTCACCCCAGCACGAAAATCACTTGCACATGGAAACTACCTATCATCAAGCCGATATGGAACCGGAAGGACAAGATCGCGCAGCTTACCTTGCATGGCGCTATAAGGTTTCAGAAAAATGGGTTACTGAATTAGGTGGGCGCTGGAGTGAACACACCTATGTTGAATTAGATAATGCGCCTTTATTCAGTCCACGCTTTAATGCCATTTACAACATTAATGATTCAAGCCAACTCAATTTTTCCTGGGGAAAATTTTATCAAGCTCAAGCTATAGATGATCTATATCCCGGTGGCGACGATGTTGAATTTCATCCCAGCCAGCTAGCGGAACATAGCATCATAGGTTTACACCACAGGTTGAATGAGAAAATAGCCTTGCGTATGGATGCTTATCAAAAAAAATATTCGCAATTAATACCGCGTTATGAAAATGTGTACCCTAGCCTCGAAAAAGTCATCAAGGAAGCCAGCAATGACTGGTTGAGAATTGCACCGGACTCCGCAAAAGCAGAAGGTATAGAACTAGCAGTCACTTACGACAACCAAAAACATTTTTCTACATGGGCAAATTACACATATAGCAAGGTTAATGATTATTTAAACGGAAAAGAAACACCGCGTAGCTGGGATCAACAAAATGTATTTAATTTTGGCTTTGAATGGAAATACACAGAATGGCATTTTAACCTTAGCGGAATGATTCGCTCTGGTTGGCCAACCACTCCTGCACGCATAGATTCCAGCCGGGCACGCAACCTTCATGCGACTAAACCTGACTTTGAAAAATACAACACCAACAAGCAAGATGGATATTCGCGCCTGGATTTACGTATTTTGAAAAAACAACGTTTTGCCAGCGGCAGTTCGCTGGAGTACTACCTCGAAATTTTTAATTTATTAGACAGCGAAAACCCTTGCTGCGCTCAATACGAAGCTGAGTTTTCAGGTAGTGATTCAGAAGGAAAAACTGTACCTCACTTCGATAACTGGCTTCCATTCCTACCTTCGTTTGGCATTCAGTACATCTTTTAAGTTTGAATAATTGCGGATTTTTTTGCAAAAAAGGCCAGCTGAGTTAAGTATAATTTTTTCAAACCTGGCCATTTTTGATTTACTTTACTTCACTGCAATGTTTCGGGTTTTTTCAGCGGTGGTAATCCCTCTGGCTGCCATTTGTCACCGCGTTTAGTTGACCACACAACGAGATGAATATGTTGGCCGATGTTCGCATCCTTAAGGTTCACATTATATTCTTGGTCTAATTCTGTAACAAAATGGCCGTTGTGATAATGAGTAGTTGCTCCGTACACAGGCACCATACCGGAATACATAATCAAACCACCTTCGGGACCTATTTTGCCCTGGTAGGCATAAAGCCCTTTGGCGCTTTCAAGTAAATCTGGAACGCCTGGGTCTTTGGTAGGCACGGCATCAATCGTAAATTCCAGTTTACAAACATCTTTACTTTTATCGGCTTCGTGCGATGCGCAAAACATTGGGCGTGCATGCATTATCTCGGTATCAGCCATCGCGGCTTTTTTAGTCCCGTTGACGGGCGCTTCAATTTCAACACCTACACTAAATCCCTCACCCAAAAGAGATGGTTCGGGAAGCTTAATCATAAATTTTCCTTCAGGCTGAGTGGTTAAGGCACTCCATTCATTATGCATATCATAGGATTCATCAGCCGACCCCTCGCTAAGCTTGATTGAAGATGATCCTGAAGCGACCAGCGAGCCCTGCACGCGCGACGTCTCTGAATCTAGCGCGAAGCTAGCACTGGCACCGCTACCTTCGCGTGTCACGTCCATTTCTATATAAATTGATGCGTTAAGTTTGCGACTGGAATTAATGGCTGGCGATGCATATGAATCCACAAAGTCCAAACGTGCATGCAGGGTAATAGGTTCGCCCGATGGACTGGCGGACGTCTCGGCAGCAGGTGCCTCAGACTCTTCTTGCTGATTCTCTTTGGAGGATTGGCCACAGCTGGCTAACAACAGCAAACTGAATGCGCAGACAGACATTAAATTTTTCATAAACAATCCTTGGTGAAAAAAAGTGTGGATACGCGCCATATGCAGCGTAAATTCGCAGTTAATCTAACGAACCAAGATTACAAAAAATAAAACTACAGCGCTATTTGCGATTAGCTAAATGTGATGGCCGGCAAGAATTTATTTTCGCCGAATAAAACATTGAATAAAAAAAGCCGAATCATTTTGTGATTCGGCTTTTTTGTACAAGTGGATTGACGTGTAAAATTACAAACTCAAAACCTTCTCGCCGCGTGAAATTCCGCTTACGCCGGAACGCACAACTTCGATAATCGCTGCATCGCCTACCGCCAACAAAAAAGCATCAAGCTTGTCGCTCGCGCCGGTGATTTGAATGGTATAGAGCGAGCTGGTGACATCGATAATTTGGCCGCGGAAAATATCCACACAACGTTTTACTTCTGCACGTTGTGCGCCTGATGCTTTGACTTTAATCAGCATCAGTTCACGTTCGATGTGTGCTCCTTCGGTAAGATCAACCAACTTCACAACATCCACAAGCTTGTTGAGATGCTTGGTGATTTGTTCGATTTTGTGATCGTCGCCAAGTGTGGTTAGCGTCAAACGTGAAAGCGTTGGATCTTCCGTTGGCGCTACCGTCAAGCTCTCAATGTTGTAACCGCGCTGTGAGAACAAACCAACAACGCGTGACAAAGCACCGGGGGCGTTTTCTAATAAAACAGAAATGATACGTCTCATTATGTGCGCTCCGTTTTGCTTAACAACATATCGCGCATTGAACCATTAGGCGCAACTTGCATTGGATAAACGTGCTCTGATTGATCAACCATAATGTCCATAAACACTACGCGATCTTTCATGGCAAAACATTCTTCCAATTTCGCTTTCAGCTCTTCTTTTTTGGTTACGCGAATACCAACGTGACCATAGGCTTCAGCAAGCTTGATGAAATCTGGTAAAGAATCTTCATACAAACTTTCGGCGTAGCGGCTGGAGTACTGCATGTCTTGCCACTGGCGAACCATGCCGAGCGCCTGGTTGTTCAAGCAAATAATTTTTACCGGCAAATGGTATTGCGTGCAGCAAGATAATTCCTGGATACACATTTGGATTGAACCTTCGCCAGTTACACACACAACGGTCGCATCGCGATACGCCATTTGTACACCCATAGCCGCAGGCAAACCAAAGCCCATGGTGCCGAGGCCGCCGGAATTGATCCAACGACGTGGCTTATCAAACTTGTAGTATTGCGCCGCAAACATTTGATGCTGACCAACGTCAGAAGTTACATAAGCATCGCCTTTGGTAACTTCCCAAATCGCTTGAATAACTTCTTGCGGTTTGATTTTGTCACTTGTGGTATCGAAACGATTTTGCGCATAAATCCCGTGGCGCTCGCGCCATTCGTTGATCTGTTTCCACCAGGCCGCAATCGCTTCTGCATCCGGTTTTTCGCTCGACTCTTTAATGAGTGCAAGCATATCGGTCAGCACGCTTTCTACTGAACCAACAATAGGTACGTCAGCCACAACCGTTTTCGAAATTGAAGCCGGGTCTATATCTACGTGAATAATTTTTGCGTTAGGGCAAAACTTGCTCACGGTGTTAGTTACGCGGTCATCAAAGCGCGCGCCTACAGCGAGGATTACATCGCTGTGATGCATAGCGGTATTAGCTTCGAAAGTACCGTGCATACCGAGCATGCCGAGGAAGCGCTTGCCGGTGCCTGGGTAAGCACCCAAACCCATCAAGGTATTGGTTACCGGGTAATCCAGCGTATCCACCAACTTAACCAGCAACTCAGATGCATTGCCTTGCACCACACCGCCACCGGTATAAATCATTGGGCGCTTGGCTGCCAACAATAACTGCACGGCCTTTTTGATTTGACCAGCATGACCGCGCGTTGCGGGCGTGTAGGAGCGCAACTTAACCTTGTCCGGATATTCATAAGGAAAAGTGAAAGCCGGGTGCGTTAAATCTTTAGGCACGTCAATAACAACCGGACCGGGACGGCCAGTCGATGCAATGTAGTAAGCCTTTTTAACGGTTTCAGCGATTTCGCTTTGGTGCTTGATCATAAAACTGTGTTTCACGATCGGGCGGGAAATACCGACCATGTCTGTTTCCTGGAAAGCATCTTCACCGATCAAATGGCTCTGGACCTGACCAGAAATCACCACCATCGGGATAGAGTCCATATAGGCCGTCGCAATACCAGTAATGGCATTGGTCGCACCTGGACCTGAAGTCACGAGTACAGTGCCCACTTTGCCGGTTGAGCGGCTGTAGCCGTCCGCAGCGTGAGTAGCAGCTTGTTCGTGACGAACGAGAATATGTTTAACGTCTTTTTGACGAAAGATGGCATCGTAAATATGCAGTGCAGCACCACCTGGATAGCCGAAAATGTATTCAACACCTTCGTCTTTCAGGGCGCGTATGAGCATATCTCCGCCGGATAGCATTTCCACAATCATTCCCCTTTTAGAATGTATTAAGGTGCAATAGCCTGCAGCAGCCTGATTGCTGCAAAAAAATGGACAGGTTATAGACACTGAAAAAATACGTTGGCGACTGAGTCTACCCACGCAATGTGAATGATCCACGATCAAAACCCGGCAAGGTGAGGATCGGACCAGCGAAAACCGTGCAGGTAAACAGCGGCTTTCTTGGCAGCACCCAAGGTTTTTGAGCGCCTACCGCAGATGGTTCGCCAAGAGGGTGACTTGGCTGGGTGCAGATGAGATTCCGAGCTTATCGGTCATCTTGCAGCCATCTGGAGGAGCGACAATTTTCGCAGCTGGGGCGGGGATGTCAAGGGAAATAGCCAAATGGTGCTAATTTAAGCATTTTGGATTTACAAAAATGTAAAACTAAACACTTTGTTGCCAGCGAATCACAACTTAAACTGCCCGTCCTTGAACTTACCGTAAGATTTGCAGACCAATTGCCATCACAAAAAACAACCTGAGGGATGACGATGAAATCACGCGCCGCTATCGCACTTGCCGCTGGCAAACCACTCGAACTTGCTGAAATTGACGTACAGGGCCCGAAAGCGGGCGAAGTCCTGGTGCGAATTGTTGCTACCAGCGTTTGCCACACTGATGCTTACACGCTGTCTGGTGCTGATCCTGAAGGTTTATTTCCTGCGGTTCTCGGCCATGAAGGTGCCGGGATTGTTGAGGAGGTCGGCGAAGGCGTAACCAGCTTGAAGGTTGGAGATCACGTCATCCCGCTTTACACCGCCGAATGCCGTCAATGCAAATTCTGCCTGTCGGGCAAAACCAACCTTTGCGGATCCGTACGTACAACCCAGGGTAAAGGCGTAATGCCGGATGGCACTTCGCGTTTTTCGCTGGAAGGTAAACCGCTGTTTCACTACATGGGCACCTCGACTTTCTCTGAGTACACCGTATTGCCGGAAGTGTCCCTCGCCAAAGTATCTAAAGATGCACCGCTCGATAAAATCTGCTTGCTCGGCTGCGGCGTAACCACCGGCATAGGTGCCGTTTTTAATACCGCCAAAGTTACGCCCGGTTCAACCGTTGCCGTATTTGGTTTAGGCGCAATCGGCTTGGCAGTGATTCAAGGCGCACTCATGGCCAAAGCGAGCCGCATTATCGCGATTGATATCAACCCGGATAAATTTGAATTAGCTCGTCAATTCGGCGCCACCGATTTTGTGAACCCAAAAGACTATTCAGACCCGATTCAGCAGGTCATTGTGAATATGACTGACGGCGGTGTGGATTATTCGTTTGAATGTATTGGCAACGTAAATGTAATGCGATCTGCATTGGAAGCCTGTCACAAAGGCTGGGGCGAATCGATCATTATCGGCGTTGCCGGTGCAGGCCAGGAAATTTCCACTCGTCCATTCCAATTAGTGACGGGTCGCGTTTGGAAAGGTTCGGCGTTTGGCGGTGTAAAAGGCCGTACGCAATTGCCGGATTACGTTGAGCGCTATATGAAAGGCGAAATTAAAATCGACGAATTTATTACCCACGAAATGCCGTTCAACAAAATCAATGAAGCATTTGATTTGCTTCACGAAGGTAAAAGCATTCGAACTGTGCTGCATTTTTAATTGCTCGCAATTAAAAATAATCGCAGCGTATTCTCAACCGAGAGCCGATGTATGACTGAAGTTGAATCCAATTTAACACTTATCTCCGCCACCAAAAGTTTTGATGGCTGGATCAAGCGTTATCAGCATTACTCCAACACACTTAAATGCAACATGATTTTTGCAATCTACTTGCCGCCGCAAGCAGAAACGAATCCTGTGCCGCTCTTATGGTGGCTCTCTGGATTAACCTGCACTGATGAAAACTTCATGCAGAAATCCGGTGCACAACAAGTTGCTGCAAAATTAGGTATCGCCATTATTTGCCCGGACACCAGCCCGCGCGGCGTAGATATTCCCGGTGCTGATGACAGTTATGATTTTGGTTCTGGCGCAGGTTTTTATGTCAACGCAACGCAAGAGCCTTGGGCCACGCATTACCAAATGTTTGATTACGTTGCGAAGGAATTACCTGAATTAGTTTTTGCTAATTTCCCACTCAACGGCAAAGAAAGTATTAGTGGTCACTCCATGGGAGGCCACGGTGCGCTTGTGCTCGCCTTACGTCAACCGGGTCGCTATGCATCTGTTTCTGCATTTGCACCCATTGTTAGCCCAAGCACAGTACCTTGGGGGCAAAAAGCCTTGAGCGGTTATTTAGGTGATGACCAACAGGCCTGGGCCGAATACGATGCCTGCGCACTGGTTAAGAAAGGCGAATCCAAACAACCCTTTTTTATCGATCAGGGAACTGCAGATAATTTTTTAACGGAGCAATTGCGCCCCGAATTGTTGGAGCAAATTTGTTATCAGCGCCAACACCCGTTAGTGCTGCGTCATCAAGAAGGTTACGACCACAGTTATTTTTTTATAGCAACCTTTATCGACGATCACTTGCGCTATCACGCACAACATTTATCGTAAGTTTTTGTATGCTATAAAAAAGCCCCGGCAGATTTCTCTACCGGGGCTTTTTTGTTTGAGCTCAATTATTTGTTCGCAAATTTTTTGCGGAAAATATACAAGCCAGTGAACACAACGATCAACACTGCAGGGAAGAGTGCGAGGTTTTGCAAGGTTGCTTGTCCAGCAACCAACTCCACTGCTTCAGGCGCTACACCTTTTGCAGCGGCTTCTGCTTTTGCAGTGTCTAACCAGCCGCCGATAACGGGGTTCCAGATGCTCAAGGAGAACATACCTGCGCCGCCCATTAACGACATGCCAAGCGCACCGGTTTTTGGTTGGTATTCGCTGATGAAACCAATCATGCATGGCCAGAAATAAGTTACGCCTATAGCGAACACCATCGCCGAAACATAAATCAAACCGCCAGACGCCATGCTCAACAAATAAATACCAATGGTGGTAACAACTGCTGACATGAGCAACACACCGACGGGATTCAATGCTTCAACAATTGGGCCCGCGAAGTAACGACCCAAGGCCATCAAACCAGTCACCAAAGCCAACACCAACATTGGGTGTGCGCCTGATGCACCGAAAATACGATCAACCCATTGTTGCGTACCGAATTCTGACGCTGCAGTAACTGTCATAACGAGCAACATGAAAATGAACAAGGGTGAGAAGAGCGCGCGAATATTATTTTTGGTTGAGGTTTCGGTGTTAACAGGCACAGGGAATGTTTGGCCGAAAATCATGAAACCGTAAATGGCCGTTGGCACCAACATAACAGCGATTTGTGCTTGCCAGCCCATGTTCAATTTGGTCATCAATGCAGAAATCAAAGAACCAATAACAATACCGCCCGGGAACCACATGTGGAATTTATTCAGTTTGGTGGTTTTATTGGTGTGGTAAATATCTACGATCAATGGATTACATGCTGCTTCAACGGAACCGTTAGCAAAACCGATACAGAACGAAGACAGCAACAAACCCCAGAAACCGCCTGCGGTAATTGTGAGGATCAAACCGAGCAAGTGGCAAATAAACGCGAGGTACAAAAGCGTGCGAGCACCTAAAGCGTTATAAAGTAAACCACCCACCATCATAGCAACCGGGAAGCCCAGGAACGCCATGCTGTTGATCCAACCTAATTGCGCATCAGTAAACTGAAAAGTCGCACTGAGTTGAGTCAAAATGCCAGCGCGAATTGCAAAAGTCATTGCAGTGACAATTAAGGCCACGCAGCACGCCGTAAATAAGCGATTTGGGTTAATCGTGTTAGACATAGTTTTCTACCTTTTTATTGTTAATAGAGTTTCCTGTGAAGCCAGGCACTAGTAGGTCGTTAAAAACCTGCGGAAAAGTGTGCATTTATTACATAAGCGCTTTTTCCGCAGACTTTGCCTACTACTGCCATCGCCGGAAGATATCAGCGATCACAAAAAAATAATTATAGTTATAGAGCGATTACAGCGATTTCCAACTACCATCAGCCAATGATGAATTAATCACCGCCTGAATAAACTTCATACCTTCAACGCCAGTATCAATACTGGGCACCCAGTCTTGCAGATAATGACGCTCGCCCGCTTCATGCGCAATTAAAATATCGGCGATGTCGTTATACAAGTTGGCGAAGGCTTCCAGGTAACCTTCTGGATGGCCGCCCGGAGTACGCATACCACGCGCCGCAATGTCACTGCCAATATCGCCACGGCGAGTCACGCGCTGACGGGGCTTATTCAGCTCAGCGAACCATAATTCATTGGGAGTTTCTTGCGCCCACTCAATGCTGGCTTTCTCGCCATAGACGCGAATACGCAAACCATTTTCGCAGCCGGGAGCAACCTGGCTCGCCCATAACATACCGCGTGCACCGCCGTTAAAACGTAAGAGCACATGAATATTGTCGTCCACTTGGCGTCCGTCGACACAACTCATTACATCTGAGCAAACAGCTTCCACTTTTTGTTGCGAAATAAACTGCGCAAGTTGAAATGCGTGAGTGCCAATATCACCAAGACAACCAGTTCCTGTCAACGCAGGATTAGTGCGCCATGATGCTTGCTTGTTATCCGCAGCAGCGGCAACTGTGAGCCACTCTTGTGGGTACTCCACTTGCACTACACGAATTTTTCCAAGCACACCTTTACCAACCAATTCACGCGCATAGCGTACAAGCGGATAAGCACTGTAATTGTGAGTCAATGCAAAATAAGCAGTGCTTTTTGCGGCGATTTGTTGCAGCTCCAAAGCTTCTTCTAATGTGCGCGTAACAGGCTTATCACAAATCACATTGATGCCAGCTTCCAAGGCCGCTTTTGCAACGGGGAAGTGCATGTGGTTTGGAGTCACAATCACAACAGCCTGAATACCATCTGCGCGCGTTTTTTCCACACGCAACATTTCTTCAAAGGATGTATAAGCGCGATCTGCAGCAATATGTAAATCTGCCGCAGATGCTTTTGCGTTTTCTGGATTGGATGAGAGTGCACCAGCAACCAATTCATAGCGGTCGTCCATACGCGCAGCGATACGGTGTACGGCACCGATAAAAGCACCGCGCCCACCACCAACCATTGCATAACGAATTCTTGGAGTAGTCATATTGTTTTCTTCAATTTAGTAAGGAGTGATTAACAATAACTCTTTATTGTCAGAAATCTTTTTCGCCTCTTGGCGAATCACTTTTCTTTGCTTCGCCAAAGAAAAGTAATCAAAAGAAAAGCGACCCTATGGCTTTGTTTTTCCTGCGCGCTTCAGAAAATTGGCGTCGTTCCGGTGCGACATCCGTGTCGCATCGTCACTCAAACGCACATCCTGTGCGTTTGCCGTCAATTTTCTTCCAGTGCTCGGCAAAGCCATAAGGGAAGTGAACATCAAAAGCTAAAAGCAAAAACTATTTCAAACCCAAAATACGACGATTCGCTGCGTGATCTGTACCACCGCTTGCAAAATCATCAAACGCGCGTTCAGTGACTTTAATAATATGTTGCGCGATAAATGGAGCGCCTTCTGCTGCACCAACTTCTGGATGCTTCAAGCAGCATTCCCATTCCAACACCGCCCAACCTTCATAATTGTATGCAGCGAATTTTGAGAAAATTTGTTTGAAGTCCACTTGGCCATCGCCGAGAGAACGGAAGCGACCAGCGCGATCAACCCATGACTCATAACCGCCGTACACACCTTGTTGTGCAGTTGGATTAAATTCCGCATCTTTAACATGGAACATTTTAATGCGGTCGTGATAGCGATCGATAAACGCCAAATAATCGAGTTGTTGCAAAACAAAGTGCGATGGGTCGAACAAAATATTGCAGCGTGGATGATTGTCTACGGCTTTCAAAAAGCGCTCGAAAGTTGCACCGTCATGCAAGTCTTCACCAGGGTGAATTTCGTAGCAAACGTCAACGCCTACTGCATCGAACGCATCCAAAATTGGTTTCCAGCGTTTTGCCAATTCACCAAAACCTGCATCGACCAAACCAGCAGGGCGCTGTGGCCACGGATACAAATAAGGCCACAACAAAGCACCAGAAAAAGTCGCGTGCGCTTTCAAACCTAAATTTTTACTCGCCTTGGCGGCCAACATTAATTGCTCTACTGCCCATGCCTGGCGAGCGGTTGGGTTACCGCGTACAGATTCAGGAGCGAAGCCGTCAAACATTTCATCATAAGCCGGGTGAACGGCTACTAACTGACCTTGTAAATGGGTGGATAACTCGGTGGGAACCAAACCGTGTTTGGCTAAAGTCGCCAGAAACTGTGAGCAGTATTCAGTGCTGTTTGCAGCTTGCTCAAGGTCGAACACGCGCTTGTCCCAAGTAGGGATTTGCACACCTTTAAAACCCAGGCTTGCCACCCAACCAGCAATGCTATCAAGACTGTTAAATGGAGCTTTATCGCTTAAAAATTGCGCCAGGAATATGGCTGGACCCTTAAGAGTTTTCATGGTTTTCACCCTTTTATCTTATAAATATGAATCGTCATTATGACTATAAGCACAGCGGCTTACAACACGCGTTTTGCCTTAGCGGCCACAAGTGAAACCTAGACCAGAAGACACAAAAATAGTTGCCAGATGGGGCGAACCCAAGCCAAAGATGCGTTTTATAACACGCAGCTTCGGTCAGGAAAATAAACTCTTGGTAGATTGGGGTGAACTTTGCAAATCTTGAGAAACCTGGCCAAGTTTTGGCCTATCAGATGGCAAAAAAGGCCTCATTTGGTGAGGCCTGCAGGATGAAACTTTACTTAAGATTACTGTAAGCGCTTAACCAACTCGACGCGTCGATTTTTTTGCTTGCCCGCCTCACTGGTGTTGTTACCCGCCGGTGCGTAAGGCCCAACACCTTGGGCCTGCAATCGGGCAGCCGGAATTTGGTAGGTTTTGACCAACTCATTTACCACCGCAGTAGCGCGCTGGCGCGATAGCTCTAAATTTGCAGCGCCCGCCCCCGTATCGTCGGTGTGGCCCACAACGTAGAGCAACAAATCTTTATTTTTAGTGAGCAGCTGGGCGATAGCGTCAAGAGTTGGTTTTGATTCAGGCTTAACAACTGATTTACCTGTATCAAAATAAATTCCATAAATAAGTGCTTTACCGTCAGCATCAATTTGTTGTTTCAAGCCATCGGCATCGACTTTAATTAAACCTGTAACAACTCCTTTTTGTTGCAAAATTAATTGTTCCACGCCAACTTCACTTTCATAAGCGCCGACAAAAATCGCAACATAAATATCACCAGCATCAGAAGCTTTTTTGGCAAGCACGTAATAAGGTTTGCGATACCAGTTATACACCGTGTTATCCATTGAAACTTTATCACCCACTTTACGAATCGCCTCTTCACTTCCGCATTCAGCCAACTCACACTTGGACAAAATGCTAAAGCCGGCCTTGCTCAAAGCTTGTTTGTAATTTTCAAAAACCTTAAGACTTGAAACATCTTGAATGGTATAAACATGACGCGATAGATCACCCGTTAAATTTAATGGTGTGCGATCTGCAGCATTAGGTGCAACAGGAATGACTACAGTTTCAGTATCTACATGATGTGATTTTCGCAAATAAGCATTAGGGTAGCGCGCAAACAATTTATGGTCTTTGGCCAATTCCCTGGCATCCGTTTTATCTGCAGCTTCAGGTACAGGAGCTTTATTGGCATAAGCTGCATCAATTTTAATTAAATTATTTTCCAGAGGTTTAGCCTCCAAAATAACTTGCTGCACAGCCACTTCATTATCATAAGCTCCCACGAACCATGCGCCATATATTTTAATTCCATTAGCGCCTTGTTTTTCGGCAACCATGTAATAGGGCTTTTGTTTATAGTTATAAACCGTATCTTCATTTGATACTAATCCACCCAACTCTTCAGCTTGATCTTCAGTTCCGCACGCATTCAACTGACAGGAAAATATAATATTGAAACCAAGTTTTTTAACGGCCGCCGCGTAGTTTTCGTAAACTTTTAAGCTTGAAACATCCTTGATGCGATAAAAATGACGCGACAAATCGCCCTTTACATCCAAGGTTGAATATTTATAAGGTTTACTGCTGACATTAATAATGGAGGTGGGAATTTGGAAAGGCTCATAGGCCTGAACAATTGTTTTGCGAATTTCAGCACCGGGATAGCCCGCAATCAGCGGATGATCTTCACGCTCGGAACCAGCAAAACTTGTCACTGAAAAAGTCGCGGCCAGCAATGCAAAGACTGTAAGGTATTTATTCAGCATATTAAGTTCCCTCATGACGTAATGTAAATAACACGCGACAACCACCGCATCAAACGGAGGCTAGACTAGCGAAATTTTCTTAACAGTATGTGAATAATTTACATGCTCTTTTGCAATTGTGAACGCAGGCACGCTTTTTATCCTGTGTCTTCATGGTTATAATTGCGCCACGTCACAAGCAGACCAACCTAAAGTTTTTGACCTACCAATAGCACTACCCTCAGGGACAGATCATAATGATAAAAATTTTCAGCTTCGTGTGTATCCCGTTTATTATCCTAGCCATTTTTCTAAGTATTTTTATACCACTCAACCACGCTATCTTTAGCACCATTAATCATGCACTGCCCTTTAAAGCACTTTGGATGACCATTACCAACATAGGTGACGCGACTTTTTTAAGCTGCGCCTTGTTGATAGCTTTGCATAATCACAAACGACTATTAACAAACGCTGTGATTTGCGGAGTTTTTATTCATTATACAATTAAATTTACCAAAAATATTTTTGCCGTACTTCGCCCTGAACATACATTAGACCTTACTAACCTGATTACGCTCGGCCCCGCATTAAAGCTCGACAATTACGCAATGCCATCAGGCCATACCGCTAGTGCTTTCATGGCGGTTATTTTTATCGCTTCCGCTTATCAATTGCGCAGCTGGAAACTATGGCTACTAATTAGCTATGCATGCCTGGTAGGAATTTCACGCATTGCCGTTGGCGCCCATTGGCCAGCCGACGTCTTTGCTGGTGCAGTTATTGGTATATTTTTCGGATTACTTTGTACACATGAAAAATGGAATATCACTCATATCGCCGTACAATATTTAACGCTCGCGCTTTATCTTCCCTTTATTTATATTGCGATTCACCGCGTAAAATCTATACATGATGCCACCAGCTTAATTAATGAAGGTGCTATGGTTTTAGCGGGTATTTTAGGGCTAGCTATTTGGTTGTTAAGTGTAAAATCCCACTTCAATAAAAAAACCCCGCTACTCACTACTGAATAGCGGGGCTTATTGATCAAGATAAATCAATTAGAAATGATAAGTTGCACCAATGGTTACTGCAGACAACTTGGTGTCATCCCATTTTGCAAATTGGCTGTACTCAGCACGCAATGCAATTTGTGGAGTAATTTTGTAACTTGCACCAACACCTAACAGAGCTTTGGTTTTTGATTCGGAATCAGAATCGCTCCAGCTACTGTTGCCGCTAGTTTCAACTGAATCATAATCTACATCTATTTTAGCCACACCTACGCGGCCAAACAGACTGAAGTCTTCGCTGATTGGCAAGCTACCAACAACCGAAGCTTGCAATGCGGTAGCGCTCGTTTTATCGCGATAGTTATAGTTGATTCCTGCCTCTGTATAACTGCCACGATCAGAAACACTACCTAAATCACGATATGCTAATTCAACAGCAAAAAACTTATTAATATCGAAGCCAGCACCAAATGAATAGCTGGTGTCACTTTTACTGAAGGTATAATCGTCGCCAGCGTCAACCTCCACCTTACCGCTACCTACATCGCCTAGCACGTAAAAATTATCTGCCATGGCCGGCAAAGTAAATGCACCCAACACACATGCTGCTAATAATTGCTTTTTCATAAAATATTCCTTAATTGCTTCAGATGAAAAGTCGAAATACATTTTATGTATAAATGTATTGCAGCGAACTTTAACAATCGGGAATGAATTTAACCTGAATGCATTTTTCGTTTAAATTTGCATAAACAAAATAAGATCACAAATCAACCAGATGTTAATTTGATTACAAGTCCAGCAATTTATATTTTTCTTTATGGGCCAAGAGCATTTTTTGATAGGTCTTATTGTTGCGAGCCTTTTGCCACACTTCATAAAAGATATTGGCGCTTTCAGCTTTGATCAGATCTTCATCTTTTGGTAACTGCGAACGACCATGTGCGCCGCTTTGTGATTTTTTATCTGCAGGAACAGGGCCGTCATATTTTTTGCCACTTTTATGATTCGCGTAACGACGACTGCGGGTATAGCCCATTTGCAAAAATTTCCTCGCCATATCCATTCCAACAAAATCTTTTTGTTGTTTGTAAGCGAGAAAAAGTTGGTAGATTTTTGCAGCCGATTTTTTTGCAATATCTGGCGTTTTAAATCGCCAATGAGGAAGAATTTCGCTTTTATATGGCTCTACCAGCAGAACACCCTGCTCGCCGATTCCAGTGCGATACAACTCTGGATGCGTTCGCAAATCGAGGCTTTTGTAATCCAGCGAGTAATCGAATTTTGCGAAAGGCATTATCAATTCCTGTTAGTTGATCTGTATTAACAGGAGACAATTGCTTCGCTTGTCGGTTGCATCAAGTGAATGCTGATTAACTTTATTGATGTGAGTTAGCGAAGGCATGCTGAGTATTTATCAGCATGCCATTCCTCACAATCGTTATTTAGCTCTCAGCTTTACAGAGCAATGGAGTAAAGCGCGTGGTGCGCAAGAATGAACAACGTCTTCTTATCCTTGCCACCAATCACCAACTGGGTAGGACGATCAGGCACGTTAATTTGATTGATCAATTTGCCGTCTGGTGCATAGACAAAGACTTGGCCATTCGCGACATAAACTCGCCCATCCTGCCCAACCGCAACACTTTCACCACCGCGTTCTGCAAACATCTTAAGGTCAGTTACAACGCCTCCAGTGCCGACCACACCGTGATAAGTACGATTCTCTGATGAATTATTCAGGAACACGCGCTCACCCACTTTGGCTGTCACCAAACCCATAGTGTCCATGGTATCCGAGAAGCGCCAATCACCTTGGCGGAAAGTGCGGAACGCAGGCAACACAAGGCTGCCATCCGGCGACACATATTCACGCGCTTTGGGCGTGCCCATGCCCTTGATGAATTGCTCAGCCAAGGTTGAATAACGGTAAGTGACGTAATCGAGCTGATCCTGGAACTCGCCATCGTTTTTCCAAACATTGCCCGGCAACGCAACCTGTACATTGGGTCGAGCTACTGCAGCGGTAGGCTGGATGATGTCGATTTTATCGAACGGAGTATCTGGCTTGAACGCATATACCGTGATCTCGGAGCCTTGGGGCGACATAACCATTACGTTGCCGGATTTATCGATTGCAAGGTTGACCGGATCAAGCGTGTTGTCACGCACAATTTCCAGGCCTTTTGTTGGTGTCCAGCGGTAGATACGTTGGAAGTATCGCTCCACAAAATAGAGCGCTCCGTCCGGCGCGACAGCCGCACCCGATATTGAATAAAAGCTATCAGCCAATTTCTGGATGGGTGCGGCAGTGTAGAGCGGCGCAACAGGTTCAGTCTTCGGCATCTTATCGGTCACGTCGAAGACCGCAAATTCGCGCTCACGTATATCCCAACCCGCAGTTACATTGCGAATAGCGTTTTCAAACGGAAATTTGCTCGCGCGCAAATAAGGTGCGCAGCCGTTTTCGTCGCACATCGCAAATCCGCTTTCTGCATTTGAGTGGAGGTTGCGGAAACGAATATCCGTCGAGTTTTGCAGACGCACGGCAAAAGCATTTGGCTTGGGCGAGCGAGTCACGCGGTACGCGTGGTAATTGGCAAAAAGAATGTTGCGTGAATTGCGCACATCAAGACTGTTCGCATCAGAGCTAATGCGCACTTCTTCCTCGGTTTGAGGAGCCAAGAACTCCCAGTTCTCAACGCCATCCAAAACGATTTCATTGCGGAAATGGTGTTCGGTAGACAGCTCGTAAACGTGGCCGGGCGTTTTGGTGTTAGATACATAGAAACCAGCGTGTGCAGCTTCATGCGGAGTCCAAATGTCTGCAAAGGTACCGCCGCCGCCATCCGTAATCCAAATACTGGGGTACTGCCCGTCATCGCGCCCTTTAACCGGCTGATCGCGTTGATCGCGCGGTGTGCCGCTACCGCCCTGAATCTTAACGTCATCCACCAGCGAATCCGCACCTGCTTTCCACAACAAACCCACCGCGCGTGGATTGGTAACGCCGGTATAAATACCAATGCCACTTACAATAGCGTTGCCGCCTTTAGCACTTTCTACCAAGGCTTTAGGCGTACCAAGACCGGCGTATGCGGGAGAATTCTCTGGAATAATCAGTTGCGTTTGAGCAGGGTGCAAGCCAACCAACACCGTATCTTTTTTCAATTTCAGAGTATCGTTAACGATGTAGTTGCCTTGTGGGAAGTAGACAACTTTGTGCGAATCTATAGCGCGCTGAATAGCGGCGGTATCGTCTGTTTTACCATCACCTTTTGCACCGGTATCACGTACGCTAAACCATGCTGTAGTTGAGGGGAGTGGACGAATGGCACGCTTTGCGGCTGGCATGCTGTTGAGCGGTTCAGCTTGCCAGTTGGTTTTGATCTGCCCCATTTGACGCGGGTCAACCAGCGTCAGGCCATAATTAAATTCTTTAATGCGGTAGCCTTTGCCCACGCCCTCAATCGTTTTGCCGCTGTCGCGGAAGCGCGCAAAAGTCGGCACATTGGTCGCCAACGCATTCTCGAAACCAATTTGTGTGAAAACACTATTCTCAGCGCTAATTACCACCGCGGCTTTGGAAACGTTGTTGAAACGAACATCCTTGCCCCACAGTGAATCTGAGTAACCCTCATCAATATCAATTCCCACAGGAACATTGCTGATGGAAACATTCACAAGGGTGAGATCAACTTCATGTTCGCGAATGGCAGCTTCGCGCTGACCATCGAAAGAACTATCAATCAAGGTGAACTGCCATGCGGGAGAGGTCTTTTCGGTAAGGATGCCGTAGCGCCCGCCATGGAAGTGAACATTCTCCATCACATTGCCGGCGAGATAGACGCCCGCCAAGCCCGAACCGAGATTGAAATCCATATGCGACAAGAACGCGTGCTGTGCAACGTGGAAGCGCGCGGCTACGGCACCTGCGTTGCCTTGGCCAATTTCAATATCGATATTCGCCATGGCGGAGTAGAAGGTGCTTGAGTTTGCATCAAACAATTTATCGTTAAAGGGCACCACAGTCTTAGGCGGGAATGGTGGCTGCTTATTGCCATATTGGTCGTTGCCGACAAAGGTAAACATGGTTGCCACGCCTTCGCCAAAACCAGGAGTGTTGTCACCCAGCACAATCACCGGGCGCGTCTTACCCACACCAAAGAGTCGTACCGCTGGATGCATGATGATCGTTCGAGAGATGAGGTAGCGACCCGATGGAAGAAACACAACACCACCCCGCCACTTATCCACAACAGCGGAATCAATTGCACGTTGGATCGCAGCACTGTCATCGGTACGGCCATCTCCAACAGCCTTGACCACAACAGCGTTGGGATCTTTTGGCATAGTCTCCAAAACCGAGTTTGTCGCCGCCTGCGCGGACAACGACATCCCCAGCAGCCAAGCTGCCGTTACTAACTTTAGATTCATGCGAATACCCTCTGTCTGGTTGATTATTGTTGACATAGGCCGGGAACGGGCGAACCAGGTAATTGATTGGCCGTAATCCCGGCTGGTTTCATTTTCTTCTAGCGAAACCAGGATTGATCCTGACTTCAAAGAGCAACAAAAGCGTTTATTTGTTTGCGCTACCATAAATGGCGATAGAAAATCTTTTTAGCGATTGTGGCTATTATTTTTAAATGGCGTGCAATGATAGCGCAACCATACTCCTTAAAAAAAACTCCAGTCAACAGGGTTTGCGCGCCGTTTACAATTATTGACCTTGAAGGAGGTAACGAGGGATATAGGAAAAAGGATTCGTTTTAAGTTGCTTGATAAACTCAGCGAAGACAGCAGCCGTCATTTAGGCAGCTGCCCCATCAATTGTTCCATAACATTCCGCCAAGCCTGCTCCCCGGCAACCCCCGCTTGCTCAAAGGTTTGATTCAACAATTTACGCTGGGCCCCACTCAATGCGGCTTCCAACTTTTCACCCTCAGGCGTAAGCCTTAGGCACTTGCCGCGCTTATCACTGGCGTGGGGTGAATCCTGAACCAAGCCCATGGCTATAAGTTGGCGCAAGGGAGCATGCAGCGCTTGCTTGGTCACACCCAGGATGGCGAGCAGGCCGCTTACCCGAATCTCCGGGTTGCGGCCTACAAAGTAGAGGATTCGGTGATGAACACGTTGAAGCCCGCGCGCCTCCAGCAACTGATCTGGCTTGGCGGTAAAAGCGCGGAAGGCGAAGTGGAATAACTCCAAAGCGCGATTAAGCTCGTCTTCGCGAGCGCTGGACATTAAATTTGATTGGTCAATCATATTGACTTTTTTCCTTAAGAGGCGAATCATAGGTCAATATACATGACCAAATTTATTCAAACAACGAGTCCAGTATGCCTTCGTCTCCACAACTCTCCGAGCGCATCTCCCGCTTAACCTCCTCATTGGTACGCGAAATTCTTGCCGCTGCACAAGCGCCGGGCATGATTTCCTTTGCGGGCGGCTTGCCCAGTGCGGAAGCCATGCCGCTCTTGCGCGATACGCCCCACTCACATGATTGGTTGAGCCCGGTGTTTCAACAGTACGGACAAAGTGAAGGCGAACCGATTTTGCGCGCGCGTTTGGCCGATTGGTTAGCCGAATGCGGTATGCAGGTATCGCCGCATCAAACGCTGGTGCTTTCCGGTTCGCAACAAGGTATAGACCTGGCCGCAAAATTATTTGTTGACCCGGGCACGCCTTTGCTCTGCGAAGCGCCCACCTATTTGGCTGCGCTACAAGCTTTTCAATTGTTCGGTGCAAACTGTTTGGGATTGCCTTTAACCAATGACGGTATTGATCCCGAGTTGCTTGCGCAAATAATTGAAACATATCAGCCGCGCGCAATTTATTTAATCCCTACTTTTCAAAATCCATCCGGTCATTGTTACAGCGCGGAAAATCGCCGCGCTATTGCTGAAGTGCTCGATCATTATGCTTTGCCGTTAATTGAAGATGAGCCTTATCGTGAACTCATGTACGACAATGTAGATCGCACGCCGATTTGCAGTTTGCTCAAGCGTGCTCCCTGGATTTATTTGGGTAGCTTTTCCAAAACATTGTGGCCCGGTTGGCGCGTAG
Organism: Cellvibrio zantedeschiae; assembly: GCF_014652535.1. Classification (NCBI taxonomy): domain Bacteria; kingdom Pseudomonadati; phylum Pseudomonadota; class Gammaproteobacteria; order Cellvibrionales; family Cellvibrionaceae; genus Cellvibrio; species Cellvibrio zantedeschiae. Next base: position 34,088 of record NZ_BMYZ01000003.1, read on the forward strand.
GATTTTTAGCCGCGTCTGATGATTTATTTCCGCATTTGTTGCGATTAAAACAAGCGGGCGATTTGCACACCAATCGCCCCGGCCAAATTCGCGTTGCCAATTGGTTGGCTTGCGATGAACGCCACAAAGATTTAGCGCACCTGCGTGAAACTTATCGCAAAAAACGCGATGCAATGAACGACGCACTCACCAATACCTTTGGAGATTTAGCCGATTGGGAAATTCCTGCCGGTGGGTTATTTTTTTGGTTGAAGTTGCGCAACGCAATTGACACGCGACCGCTGTTGAAAATTGCGTTGGAAAATAATGTAGCGTTTATGCCGGGCGAAGCTTTTTATCCTGCGAGTGGGCAGCCTGTATTCGGCACTATGCGGCTGAATTTTAGCCACGCCAATTCAACCGATATGAGAAAAGGATTAACGACTCTAGCCAGGATAATTGAGAATAATAAGCCCGACGTTTAAGTCGGGCAGTTTCTCATAATACTGGACACCAAAATTCCAGCGTTAATCATACTTACCAGAAGCGATACAACAAACACCGCTACCGCAGTGAGCACAATAATCGCAATTGATTTTCCTGTGCCTACGCCAGCAGCAGTTGTGTATGAAAACCATGCTTTAAGCAACCAAAGAAGCGCAACCAAGGCCACAAAAGCCTGCATAACAAATGCGATTTTGGGCAAGGTTCTTTGCATAGCGGCAAGGTAAATTTCCTGCTGACTTTTAAACTCTGGCGATTTTTCAACAACATCTTGCACAGCAGAAAAATTTCCCGTCTTTAAATCAATTGAACAGAACTGACTGTGTATCTGCGGCATAAATGCTTTGGTGAATTTTTCAGATTCAATCCATGCTTTCGCAAAAAATGGATCGGCCATTGCAATATTGCTAATTGCATTAGCAAAAACTAACAGCACCAAACTACAACCGCAAAAATAAAAGACCAATGTGAAAAAAATATGCGGGTCTGCCAATTTTCCAAAAAGCTTTAAAAAACCCATCGCAATTGCGCAGGCACCCACCAAATAAAAAAGCATTAACAGCGCCTCTGAACCCGTGCGGATAAACTCATTTTCATTGGCAGGCAGCACTTTTAATGGGCTAGTTACTTCCGGCAATGCGTAAGAAAGGAATAGCGAAATTAGGAATGAGGTAACAATAAACGCAACGGACTTTTCAAATGCTGGCGATGCATCTGTTGCGGCAAGTTTTTCCGTTACGAACCTTTTGGGGTGCAGCAGACAGCTAATGAATTGACTCAGGTACCCCGGTAACTCGGTGATGACCTTTTCGAGATAAGATTTCATGCAGTGTTCCTTCAGTAGCAAGTTGAGTTGGCTAGCGAATCAGGATTCTATAGCAGTCCGCCTAAAGGGCGCGAGTGAAATTAGTTAATCACACACCAACTTAAACAATACATCCTATTGTTTACGGCGGCGCATCAGCCAAACCCCAGCTATAGCAAATGAAATTAACGCGGTAATTATTTTTTCGGGGGAAAGAGACTTTTTACCAAACTGTTTATATCGGGCGGGAATCTCGCCCTGCCCCACAATTACATTAAGCATTACCGGCTGTATACCTTTGACCCGATTGAAACTGGTCATCAATCTTACATCCCGTTTACCATCGGTTTGGTATTCTTTGACGATAGTGCCCGTAAGATATGTACCTTCATTTCTACTGATTGCTTCATAGGCTGCATACATGTCAGCCCCAAACATCGCTTTTAATTCTTCTGGCTTACGCTCACCAACGTTTGCCGTTAGTTGATCCCCCAAACCTTTGGTCGCCTTAACGATTTCCATATTTTTTGGTTTGAAAACCACAACGGAATCTCCCATGGAAAGCGGAATCATTTCAAATGAAGAGTCGAGCACCATTTCTCCTTCAGGTTTCGCATCTGCCGACACACCCACCATTTGATATATAACCCATACAGGTTGTTTAGGATCTATGGATAGCAAATCTATCGACAAGGATTTTTGTGAGCCAGGGATTAAAGGAGTAACCAATTGGCTTGTGGCAAGAACAGCCGCCTGCGCAGATAGCATTAGGAAAAGCTGCAGTGTTATTACAGAAATTAAACTGGAAAGGTTTTTTATTGTTAACTTCACTTTGATTCCTTGCTTTAGCAAATTGTTTGTTGGTAGCGATGGGGACTTAGCGCAATATTGGGGAACGCTTATTCTGCATGAGTTTTTTTCGATCTGATGAGAAGTAATTCGCTGATATAGTAGAATTATTTAAACGTTTTTTAAGATGAAGGGAATTGAGTTCAAATCGAACATTTATTTCGCCTCTTGGCGAGCTCCTTTTATTTACTTGCATAAAGAAAAAGGAACCACAAAATTGCAGGAATGATAGTTAATTTTCCATTACCGAAGCCGCCATTAGCACACCAATATAACCGTGTGGATAATGTGCTCCCTCTGCAACAGGAACACTCACGGGGCGAATTGCTACATAACCGTCGTAATTAATTTGGCTGCCCATAGGCGGCGCCACAGAATTAATTTGCGGACCACCGTCATTAAAGGTTGCAACTTTGGTTTTTATCCCAGACCAACCTTTTTCCGCAATATCATGATAAGCCGCATCAATCAATTTTAAATTTACGCCTTTTTGCAAAGCATAAACAATCATGGCTGAGCCGCTGGTTTCGGGGTAATTGAGTGGTTTGTCATAAGCATCCAACACTTGATACCACAAACCATCTTGTGGATTTTGCGAAGCCTTTATACCTTGCGCCAAACTTTGGAAAGCCAACAAAATATTATTGTATGCGGGGTGATCTTTAGGAAAATATTCCAACACATCCACCAAGGCCATGGAATACCAGCCCGTTGTGCGCGACCAAAATTGCGAGGACGTGCCCGTAATTTTATTAGCCCAAGGTTTTTCTTTATCGTAATTCCATGCGTGATAAGGCAAGTTCGCTTTTATGTTGTAGGATCGTTCAGCAGCTAACAAGATCTGTTTGGCCGCAACATCCAACAACTCTTTTTCATTAGCGATAACGGCGTAGTGAACCAGAAACGGATAAGCCATGTACAAGCCGTCCACCGACATTACATTTTTATATTTTTCGTCGGTTTTGTGCCAGTAGCCACCTTCTGGCGTTTTATTAAATTGGGAGGGTTTGATAGGCGTACCAATCAAATGGTCACGCATGGTTTTGGCTGCAAGTAGATATTTCTTATCGCCCGTTTGTTCATATAAAAATAAACAAATAACGCCAGGGTGCATACCATCCAAAGTCAGCAATAGGCCTTTAATGCTGCCATCCGCATTTACGAATTGGTCAGCATAGGCTTTGATGTACCTGAGGTATTTTTTATCGTGATTTTTTAAATAGATTTTTTCGATGCCGTGCAAAATTGCACTATTGGAGTGATCCCAGCCGTGATGGGTCATTGCGTCGATTGTTGGGGTGTAGCGCTTAACAATTGAACCGGCCAACCAGTTTCCGTAATTTACTTCAGCCATTGCCAAGCTAGGCAATAGCCATAACACACATAAAATGATACGCACTCAGATGTCTCCCTAATTCACTAATATAAATTGAGTGATAGAGACAGATGACCAAAGCCGGGGGTTACAATTATTTTTAGTTGGGGGATGATAGATGAGCAAAAGATGGATTGAAAGTAGTTTTAGGTTTGGCGACTTAACTTTCTTATCGTCATCCCCGCAGGGAATCCAGTGACTTTGTTTTGCATCTCTAATTTTATAGATTTCATTTCGCCTCTTGGCGAGTTCCTTTTCTTTACTTGCATAAAGAAAAGGAACCAAAAGAAAGTGCACCCTACGTCTTCGTGTTTCCGTGCGCTTCGGAAAATATCCGTCGTTCCGACGCGGCATCCTTGCCGCGTAGTCACTCAAACAAACGTCCTGTTTGTTTGACGGAAATTTTCCTCCACAAAAACGCAGGAGCATTTTTGCACAGCGAAGCTGCCCGAAGGGTGAAGGCCATGGATGGCCTGAATGAGTACTCGGCGAAGCGATAAGGGGGTGTAACAGCAAAAGCAAAAAAGCGGAGAGCCATTTTTTCACGAAGGTGAAACTTGGGAATAAGGCAAAAATCTACATAAGTAGGGAATCGTCATCTTCGCGAAGCGGAGATCCAGCTTTTGTTCTTAAGTTATTCTCTCGTACAAGTCCAACCAATCAGGATTGCTAGCTTCGATTAGTTGTATTTTCTCTTCACGCCCAATTTTCTTAAGTGTTTTTTCACGAGCTATTGCAGATTCCATTGTTTCTGTTAGTTCGTAATACACTAAATTAGTGGCGTTATATTTTTTGGTGAAACCTTCGGTTAGATGATTCTTATGTTGCCAAATACGCTGGGGTAAATTGCTGGTTACACCAATGTACAGTGTTCCATCTTTTTTGCTGGCGAGGATATATACGGCAGGATTTTTCAATTCAAATTCCTTTTTAAAAGCAAGAGCTGGATCCCCGCTGCGCGAGGATGACGATTCCCTACTTAATAAGATATAAGTGTGTTTCGTGTTTCGTGTTTCGTGTTTCGTGTTTCGTGTTTCGTGTTTCGTAAAAATATAATCTAAAACCGTAAGCCAAATCAAACCTATTAAACGCAGACAGCTTTATCTATCACTATCGAGTTATATCCAAGCAGGGAGTCGTCATCCTCGCGCAGCGGGGATCCAGCCTTTGCTCTTTGCTCTTCATCCCATGCGAGCACCCCGAGCACTAGAAGAAAATCGTTGGAAAACAAACAGGAAGTTTGTTTTAGTGACTACGCGACAAGGATGTCGCGTCGGAACGACAGCGATTTTCTGAAGCGCGCAGGATAAGGGGCGAACCGGGTCGCCTTTCTTTTGGTTACTTTTCTTTCGGCGAAGCACAAAATTACAGGATAGTAATTTTGCACAGCGAAGCTGCCCGAAGGGTAAAGGCCATGGATGGCCTTTATGAAAAAAAGTGACTCACCAGGAGACGAAAATAAATCTGAAATTGTAAGAGAATGTTAGGTATTGTCATCCAAACCATAAAAGAATTTATTTAATTATGAAAACCCTAAGCTTCTAGAGTAATCCTTAAAAATTTTATTACACGTTGAGTTTTCAATATGAACATAAACAGGGCAATTGTATAAATATTGAATAGATTCAGCTATAGAATCTCGATCACTTTTTGACATTTCAAAAGCAGTTGCGATGCATTTAATAGCATTCTCGCTGTCATATCCATTGGAGCTTCCACGAAGTAAATTCATATTCAATCGATGAAAAGCAAAGCCTAAAAATACTAACCGCTCAGCATTTTTCATATTAGCTTCTAGTATTTCCATAGACTCAGAATGGGCGCCCTCTGTAAATGTTCTGATTCCATTCGCATAGGCAACCAACTGACTAACATGAAGTTCGCCGCCAAACTCTATCGCTACCGACCTCTTAGGATTAAGCCATGAAAGGGCACCAACAGTCCCGTAAGGGTGAATAATTGTTAAATTACTAATTATTGAGGCTGCCGCATCCTGTGAAAGACGGTAATAACTCGTTAGTGCTTGCAGAAGAAAATGTTCAACACATCGGTCATAATTAAAGATAATCAAAGTAATATTCTGGAATCTTAGTAGGAGGTCTTCAACACTACAATTCTCTGTAATGGTTCGAAAAAATAACAGATACCAAGTTTTTTCAAGAGAAGAAAAATTTAATGTTCTCTGACCATTATTCCTATCGAAAAATAGCTTGCTTCCTTTTTCGGCTTTTAAAATAGATTTTGTGATGGCTAACTTTCCACAGAGAGCTAACTTATCATTTTCTCTTTGTGAATCTATAAAATTATCAATTGATATTGCCAATGGCATATTTTCACTAATATGTCGGCACTCACGCAAATACTCATTTAGCGAATTGAATGTTCTATCTTCTTCTGTATGAAGCCTCAACGATTGCTGAATTTCATAATCACCAGATGTTTGCTCGTGGTGATTAAACTTCATATTCAATAGTGTTGCTATTTCACCTTTCAGCATATCGCCTGTAGGTAAATTAGCCTCATAACTGGCGCCCGCTCCTATGACATAAACTGTTTTCAAGATTTTAAACCTCCATATCAACTGAATTAATGAGCCAGCAAAAAGTCTATTATATTTAAAACAAAAAACGGGCTGATTTCTCAATCAGCCCGTTTCGTTTTCAACTACTTATTAGTCATTAAAAAACTTCTTAACCCCATCCAACCAACTCGATTGTTTGGGCGAGAACTTCCCGCCTTTCATACTCGCTTGGAAATCTCTCAGCATTTCTTTCTGCTTGTTAGTGAGGTTCACCGGAGTCTCCACCACTACACGACAGAGCAAATCCCCCACTCCACCGCCGCGCACTGGCGTTACACCTTTACCGCGTAACTTAAACAACTTACCGGTTTGCGTTTCTGCCGGAACTTTTAATTTCACGCGACCATCTAATGTTGGAACTTCCAATTCACCGCCAAGCGCCGCATCCACAAAATCAATGGGAACTTCGCAATATAAATCTGCGCCTTCGCGTTTGAAGATGGCGTGTTCGCGCACGTGAACTTGCACGTATAAATCACCTGATGGCCCACCGGATTCACCTGCTTCGCCTTCGCCACTTAAACGAATGCGATCACCGGTATCAACACCTGCTGGTACTTTAACTTGCAGAGTTTTGGTTTCTTCTACGCGGCCCTGACCGTTACAAGATTTGCAGGGGTCAGCAATAATAGTTCCGCGACCGCGGCAATTCGGGCAGGTTTGTTGTACGGAGAAAAAGCCTTGCTGCATGCGCACTTGGCCGTGGCCGCCACAAGTTGTACAGGTAACAGGTTTGCTGCCTGCTTTTGCGCCGGAACCATCACAGGTTTTGCACGAAACCAGCGTAGGAACTTTGATTTGTGTGGTGGTGCCTTTTACCGCTTCTTCTAAATTTAATTCGAGGTTGTAGCGTAAATCGGAGCCACGTGTTGGCCCACCGCGACGGCCACCACCGCCACCAAAAATATCGCCAAAGACATCGCCGAAAATATCGCTGAAGTTGCTATAGCCTGCACCGCCGCCACCGCCTGCTTGACCTTCTACGCCCGCGTGACCGAAGCGATCATAGGCAGCGCGTTTTTGGTCGTCCGACAGAACTTCATAAGCTTCGTTTGCTTCTTTGAATTTTTCTTCGGCTTTTGGATCATCCGGATTTCTATCGGGGTGAAATTTCATCGCCACGCGGCGATAGGCTTTTTTCAAATCAGCAGCGTCTACGCCTTTTTCGACGCCGAGCACTTCGTAATAATCGCGTTTTGCCATGGTTACACCAATTCACCAATATTTATTTGGTTTCTGCTGTCATTCTCAACTACGCGTTCCGGCGAGCGAAAATCCAGCTTTTAAGGAATGAAAATCAAGAGCTGGATCCCCGCAAGCGGCTGGCGCCTAGCTGAGGATGACGACTCCCTATTAGAATAAATTTCTTAAGTTTCTTACACGACAAATGCGGGCAAGCCCGCATTTGTTTTATCATTTACATGCGGCAAATTTTTTAGAATTTACCGCATGCAACTTACTTGTCTTTTACTTCTTCAAACTCAGCATCTACAACACCATCATCTTCTGGTTTGCCGCCAGCTTGTTGCGCACCTGGGCCACCCTGTGCGCCAGCTGCTTGCTGCTCAGCGTAAAGTTTTTGTGCGAGTGAGCCAGAAGCTTCAGTCAACTTGGTGGTTGCAGCTTCAATCTTCGCCAGATCATCTGCTTTCAACGCATCACGTGCTTCAGTCAACGCAGCTTCAATTGCAGATTTTTCTTCTGCAGTTGCTTTATCGCCCGCTTCTTTTACGGTTTTTTCAGTTGCGTGAATCAAACCGTCAAGTGTGTTGCGTGCAGTGACTACTTCAGCAAACTTGCGATCTGCTTCTGCGTTTGCTTCTGCGTCTTTTACCATTTTTTCGATTTCAGCATCAGACAAACCAGATGATGCTTTGATCACGATGGATTGCTCTTTGCCAGTTGCTTTGTCTTTCGCGCTTACATTCAAAATACCGTTAGCGTCGATGTCAAAAGTAACTTCGATTTGCGGCATGCCACGTGGCGCTGGTGGAATGTCACTCAAATCGAAACGACCAAGTGATTTGTTTTGTGATGCTTGTTTGCGCTCACCTTGAACCACGTGAATCGTTACTGCTGACTGGTTGTCATCTGCTGTCGAAAACACTTGTGATTTCTTGGTAGGAATCGTGGTGTTTTTGTCGATCAATGGAGTTGCAACGCCACCCATGGTTTCGATACCGAGAGTTAAGGGAGTTACGTCCAACAACAATACGTTGGTGGTGTCACCAGACAAAACAGAACCTTGAATTGCAGCACCGATTGCTACAGCTTCGTCAGGGTTTACGTCTTTACGTGGCTCTTTGCCGAAGAAATCTGCTACGGCTTTTTGCACTAATGGCATACGGGTTTGACCGCCTACCAAAATGACGTCGTCGATTTTTTTCAAATCTACGCCTGAATCTTTAATCGCTTGTTTTACTGGCTCCATTGAACGAGCCACTAAATCTTCAACCAAAGATTCCAACTTCGCACGAGTTAATTTAACAACCAAGTGTTTTGGGCCAGTTGCATCAGCGGTGATGTATGGCAAATTCACTTCAGTTTGTTGGCTTGATGACAATTCGATTTTCGCTTTTTCTGCCGCTTCTTTTAAGCGTTGCAGTGCGAGCGGATCGTTGTGCAAATCAATGCCAGTATCTTTCTTGAAAGTGTCTGCGAGAAATTCGATCAAACGCATATCGAAATCTTCACCGCCAAGGAATGTATCGCCGTTGGTTGAAAGCACTTCAAATTGGTGTTCGCCATCTACGTCTGCAATTTCGATAATAGAAATATCGAAAGTACCACCACCCAAGTCATAAACTGCGATAGTGCGATCACCTACGCCTTTATCCAAACCGTAAGCCAATGCAGCAGCGGTTGGTTCGTTGATGATACGTTTTACATCCAAGCCTGCGATACGGCCTGCGTCTTTTGTTGCTTGACGTTGTGAGTCATTGAAGTAAGCAGGAACGGTAATTACTGCTTCTGTTACAGATTCGCCGAGATAATCTTCAGCGGTTTTTTTCATTTTCTTTAATACTTCAGCAGAAATTTGTGGCGGTGCTTTTTTATCGCCTTTGATTTCTACCCATGCGTCGCCGTTATCGGCAGCAACGATTTTGTACGGAACCATTTTGATATCTTTCTGTACAACATCGTCTTTAAATTTACGGCCGATCAAACGCTTTACCGCGTACAAAGTGTTGTGCGGGTTGGTTACTGATTGGCGTTTTGCAGATTGGCCGACAAGAATTTCGTCGTCGTTAGTGAACGCAATAATGGATGGCGTGGTGCGATCGCCTTCGGCGTTCTCGATAACTTTTGGCTTGCCGCCTTCTAATACTGATACGCAAGAGTTGGTGGTACCCAAGTCGATGCCGATAATTTTACCCATAATATTGCTCCTCTTATCTCTGATACTTTCTCTGTGACGAGATTTCTCTGTTGCGGCGCGGACCCTTTCTATAAAAAGCAATCAGCGCGATGTTAATTAATGGTGGTTTTGCTTTGCATCTCCTGCATTTTGGCAGCGAGTTGCAGGCTTTTCCCTACCGTTGAAATCTATATTGGAGCTGACAAATGTAATTCAAGGTCAGCGATTAAAAATTCCTTACAAAATTTGGTGATATTGCAGCTTCATCTCACAGTTCATTTCATCGTCATCCTCGCAGAGGATCCAGCGTCCTGGCTTTTTAAGTCACTGGATCCTCTACGAGGATGACGACTCTCCGTTTAACTAGATCGCCCTATTTATGGCGCTTTTGAAACGACGACCATCGCCGGGCGCAATAAACGACCATGCAAGGTGTAACCTTTTTGGAACACATTGATAACGGTATTTGGCTCTACATCTGGATTGGGAACGGCAGAAACGGCCTGATGTAAATTTGGATCAAAAGGTTCACCGTGTGGATTCACAACGATCACCTGGTGACGCGCAAGCGCATCGATAAAGGATTTGTGAGTCAGCTGGATACCTTCTGCAATTGCGGTGAAAGCTTCATTGCTTGCGTCAATAGTGGAGAGTGCGCGCTCAAGGTTATCTACCACCGGCAATAAATCATTAACGATTTTGTCCTGGCCGAATTTGTGCGCTTTTTCGATATCTTGCTCTGCGCGGCGGCGTGCGTTTTGCGCCTCTGCCTGTGAGCGTAAGGATTGTTCTTTTGCAGATTCGTAAGCGGCAGCCAAAGTTGCTAACTGGGCCTGCAGGCCTTCAATGCTGACTTCTGGCGCTTCGTTGGCCTCGGTATCTGCCTTGGCGTCGGCGTTTTGGATGTCTTGGTAATCTTCTGTGGACACTTGGGTTCTCCTACATATTTTCAGGCGGCTTGCTTGCCGCAAAACAAATCAGTGCTCGCTATATGGGGTTGGGATTGGCGGATTCAAGTGCGGTGAAAACTGCTTTACATCACGCATAAAAAAAGGCGACACCCTTGCGGGTATCGCCTTTTAATCTTGCCCTTGGGCTTACTTGGGCAATTCAACCTCACCTGTAACACTCAAACGCGCCGCAGCTGTTTTCGCGTACTTAGGCTGGCCGCCACCCAAATGCAGGGTGTAATCACCGGCTTGTACTTTGCGAACGCCTTTGGCATCTACAAGGGACAGTGCACGTGCATCAACCTTCAAGGTAACTGGTTTGGTTTGGCCAGCCTTGAGGTTTACACGAGCGAAGCCAGCCAATACCGGGTTGGCAGTATCATTTGGTTTGGTGATGTAGAGCTGAACTACTTCATCACCATCCACCTTGCCGGCGTTGGTCACATCAACAGTCACATCAAGCGCATCGCCCGCCTTAAGGGTTTTGGTCGACAAGCTTGGTACTGCGTAGTTAAAGCTGGTGTAGCTCAAACCGTGGCCGAATGGATAAAGCACATCGCCCTTAAAGTAACGGTAGGTACGACCATCCATTTTGTAATCGCCAAAGGCTGGCAATTGATCAGCAGACTTGTAGAAAGTTACAGGTAAGCGACCCGCCGGGCTGTAATCACCCGCCAGCAATTGAGCGACTGCAGTACCGCCTTCACTACCTGGGTACCAGGCTTCAACAATGGCTGGAACATTTTTATCAGCCCAGTTTACAGACAAGGCACTGCCGTTCATCAACACCAATACCAATGGTTTCTTGGTAGCGTGCAGGCGCTCAAGCAGTTTTTGCTGCGGCGCTGGCAAATCGAGACTGGTGCGGTCGCCGCCGGCAAAGCCATCAGCTTTCACTTTCATCTCTTCGCCTTCCACGCGGGCAGACAAACCGCCTACGAAGACAACCAAGTCAGCTTTTTTCGCTGCATCGACAGCTTCTTTACCTGCATCACCCGGTAAGCTCCATACCAGCTTTTGATCGCCAATTGGGCCAATTTGGAAGGCTTCAACTTTAACAGGGTAAATTTCACCGGCTTTCAAAGTGGTTGAGCCCGCGAGCATTGAAGGCGCATCGCCTACGCCCCACTCGTCCACCACCAATTTGTCGCCCACCCAAACGCGGTAGCCGCCTTCACTGGAGAAACGGAATTGATAATCACCGCTTGCGGGTGCTTTGATGAAACCCGTCCAACGGATAGAGGATTCACGCTCTTCGCCCTTCCACTCAAAATGCGCACCTGTATCAGTTTGGGTTAGAGTCGCAGCACCGGCGAGTTTTGCACCCGCGTAATGCTCAGCTTTTAAACCTGGGGTTTTGCAAGCGGCGTCAAGGCAGAAGGCTGAATCAGGCACGGGCGGCTCAGCTGGGCCCACCAAACCTGTACCTTCCACGTAAACGATTTTGGACTCAGGGAAGCGCGCGCGAATACCGTCCACTACAGTGACCGGATTGGATGGCTTACCGTAATAGTTGCCCACTAAAGCATCGTAACTATCAGCATTAGGGCCGATGACGGCGATGGTTTTAGGTGCTTTTTTGAGTGGCAACAGGCCATCGTTCTTCAGCAGAACCATCGCTTTTTTGGCCATATCCAAAGACACCGCGTGGTTTGCAGCTGTGTCGTAATCTGTTTTCTTAATATTGGCGAAGGGCAAGGATGGCTCAAACATACCCAATTGGATGCGGCCTACAAACAGGCGAACCAACGACTTATCAACAACGGCTTGCGGCAAGAGACCTTGCTTAACAGCATTGATAATCGGCTGAACCTCAGTAGTCATATGGTTGCGGTAGTCACCACAAATTAAATCCATACCGGCTTTAATACCTGCAGCAACACCCTCTTCCGGTGTTTTCTTGTAGTGCAAGCTATCTTCGCGGTAGATGTTGGCGGCGGCACCACAGTCAGATACTACGTAACCTTTAAAGCCCCAGGATTTACGCAGGTAGTTTTCCATCAACTCTTCGTTGGCACAGCCGGGTACGCCATTAACCGCGTTATAAACGCACATGGCCGATTGCACATTCGCTTCCGTCACAGTCGCGCGGAAAGCAGGCAAATAAGTGTCTTCCAGATCGTGCGGTGTTGGATACACGCTTTCTTTATGGCGGTTGGATTCCGGCCCGCTGTGTACCGCAAAGTGCTTGGACGTGGCGATAGTTTTAAAGAACTTGGGGTCATCGCCCTGCAAACCTTTGATGTAACCAATACCGATACGCGAGGTGAGGTACGGGTCTTCACCGTAAGTTTCCTGGCCGCGGCCCCAGCGTGGATCACGGAAAATATTGATGTTGGGCGACCAGACCGTTAGGCCACGGTAGAAATCAGAACCACCGTTGGGGTGCAAATGCTCGATGTATTTAGCGCGGAATTCAGTACTGACGACATCGCCAACTTTTTGCATCATAGGTTCGTCCCAGGATGCCGCCATACCAATGGCTTGCGGGAACACAGTCGCGAAACCCGCGCGAGCTACACCGTGCAAACCTTCGTTCCACCAGTTGTATTGGGGCACACCGAGGCGTGGAATAGCAGGTGCGGTGTGGCCGAGCTGGGCAGCTTTTTCTTCCAGCGTCATACGCGACACCAAATCAGCAGCGCGCTCTTGTGGGGTTAGCGATGGCTCAAGATATTTACAGGTTGCGCCTTTCTTCAAATCTTTACAGGCCGCTGGTGTTTCTGCGTGAACTGCCACGCTTGAGACCAGCAAACTGCCTAGCAGCGCCAGTGGCGCAAGGTTAAAACGGCGATTAAATTGCATGACTTTCTCCTTCATGAGACGCCCGATGATTTTTTGGTGGAGTTATAGCTTTCAGGATCGTACAGCTTAATTATTGTGAACGCAGATTATAGTCCATAAGACTATATCGGCGTCAGACTTTTCTCATTTTTACAGTAAATTGATAACGAATAACTATAGCTGGATTTTTAGTGACCGGGAGGCTAGCCCATTTAGCGCATTTACTGTATAAACAGCCAGATAATATTTTTGCTCTTTTCACGTTGCACGGAGCCGCGCCATGCTCACTCATCTCAGTATCCAAAATTTCACTTTAGTAGAAAAGCTCGATCTCGATATGAGGCCCGGTATGACAGTCATTACCGGTGAGACAGGTGCGGGGAAATCCATTTTACTCGACGCCCTTGGCCAGACCTTGGGTGACCGCGCAGAGGCTGATCGCGTGCGCCTGGGCGCGACCCGCGCAGACATTACCGCCAGTTTTGATACCAGCCGCATTCCCGCCGCACAAGAATGGTTAGTCGCTAACGACTTGCAACAAATCGATTCGCCCAACGAATGCTTGCTGCGCCGCCTGATTAACAATGAGGGTAAATCCAAATCCTACATTAACGGCCAACCAGCCACTTTGCAGCAATTGCGCATGCTTGGCGAAATGCTGATTGATATCCACAGCCAGCATGAGCATCAATCACTCCTGTTAAAAGAAACTCATCGTCGCCTGCTAGACGAATTCGGCGGCCAGGCCGAACTTGCCAAGCAAGTACGCCTCGCCTACCGCGAATGGCAAAGCCGTTTGGAACATTATTTACATTTGCGCGATAACGCTGCAGAAGTAAGCGCACGTTTTCAACTGCTGAGCTATCAAGTGAGCGAATTGGACCAGCTGGGCTTGCAACCCGGCGAGCTGGAAAAATTGGAAGCTGAACAGCGCAGCCTGGCAAATGCTGGCGATATTTTGCAAGGCAGCCACGAATTACTGGCGCTGTGCAACGACGACGAACTTGGCCTTAACACCAATCTGCATCGCGCGCTCCATATCCTGCGCGATATGCCGGAAAAATCTGCCTCTCTAATTGCCGCCGAAGAATTACTGATCAGCGCGCAAATTCAGGTGGAAGAGGCTTGCCACGAAATCGATCATCACATAGATACTTTTAATCTCGACCCCGAACGCTTGCAGTTGGTAGAGGAGCGCCTGAGTGCCGTTTACGATATAGCTCGCAAACACCGCATTCGCCCGGAAGAGTTGCAAGAATTTACCGCGCGCTTAAGTTTGGAACTCGACCAACTGCAAAGCGGCGATGCGAAACTGGATCAACTCGCTCAACAAGTCACTGCGGCAGAAAACGCCTTTTTGCAACTCGCCGGGCAGCTTTCCAACAAACGTCTTAAATCGGCAACGACGCTCGCGAAATTAGTTAACGAACAACTCAAAAATTTGGCGATGGAAAATGCCAAGCTCACCGTGAACTTGCATCCTTTGATTGATAAACCTTCAGCCAATGGTTTGGAAGAAGTGGAGTTTTTAATTAGCACCAACCCGGGCCAAGCGCCCAAACCGCTCGCGAAAGTTGCATCGGGTGGTGAGCTTTCGCGTATTAGCCTGGCAATACAAGTCATCACCGCACAAACCTCTGCCACACCAACTTTGGTATTTGACGAAGTGGATGTGGGAATTGGCGGCGCAACTGCCGATGTAGTCGGCAAACTTTTACGTCAGCTGGGTGAAAAAGGCCAGGTCATTTGCGTAACCCACTTGGCGCAAGTCGCCAGCAAGGGTCACCAGCATTTATTGGTCAGTAAAAAATCCACCAAAACCAGCGCAGAATCCACGCTTGTGCTTTTGGAAGGCGAAGACAAAGTTGGCGAAATCGCCCGCATGCTCGGCGGCGCTAAAGTGACAGAACAATCCCTGGCGCATGCGCGGGAAATTTTGGAAAGTCGTTAGCCGCTTCACGAAATAATAATTAAACGCGGATTTGCGTGCGCATCGGGTTTTCTTTTCAAACCATCTCTGGCATCTTAACCCTGTTTTCACACCTGCAAGGAATAGCTCGGGGTCACTCAGGCGTTTTCTTGTGCACCAAGAATAAATACCTAGATGGATTTTCAACATGGATATTAAACGCGCTCTTACCTGTATTTTCTTTTTATCTACACTCCTAAGCAGCACTACTTTCGCAACTCCAAGCGCTAGCGATTACGGCGCACTTCCCGTTACGCAAATGGTCGCAATTTCCCCCAGCGGAAATCTTATTGCATTCCGCCGTGTCAGCGACGGACGAGACATGGTGACTGTTAACTCCCTCAGTGAAAAGAAAGTTGTGTTTATGGCTGATGTGTCCAAGATCCAGCCACAAACTATCGAATTTTTTACTGATGATAAGATCAAGTTAGTGGCCTCTGATTTCACGCGCGTTAAAGGATTCCGTGGCCAGTTCGATCTGAGCACTGCCTACGTATTGGATATTAAAGACAAAAAAATTCGCCAATTGCTGATTCCAGGCGAGCTAATTCTTGCAGGCCAAACTGGACTTGGTCGTGTGGTGGGGGTAAGCCCGGATGGCCACTACGCTTATATGCCAGCTTGGTCAGACGTGGACAATCAGTTCCCAAATTCCGAGTACAGTTTATACAAAGTAGATTTGACGAAAAGAGCAGTCACCCCCGCAACGCGCGGCGGCCAACGCGTGAAAGATTTCTTTATTGACAAAGAAGGCGAAACGATTGCAATTGAAGAGTTTGACGAGCGCAATAGCTTGCACAAAATTCGCTCCAAACTTAACGGCGGAAAATGGACCGAAATTTTTACTGAAAAAACAACTATTCGTAAAAAAAATTTCGTTGGCTTAACGCCTGATTATGCATCGCTGGTATTCGTAGAAAGCGATGAAAAAACGGGTAGAGACACCTATAACTTAATGAAGCTTTCTGACGGAACTATTACCAACGCTGTGTTAAGCAGAGAAGATGCCGACATAGAAGCGGGACTCGTTGACTTGCACCGGGTTGTTCAAGGTGTACGCTTCTCTGGTTTTTCTCCCAGCTATAAATTCTTTGATGCCGCATTAGATCAACGCATGAAAGATTTAATTGCACAGTTTCCAGAACATTCTGTTTACCTAACCGATTGGTCGCCGGACTGGAAACATATTGTTATTAACGTGCAAGGTTCAAATTACGCGAGTGATTATTTCCTAGCTAGCGAAAACCAGACGCCTGTATTCCTGACCGCTGGTCTCCCACAAATTCAACAAGCAGATATTAACCCGCTCGGTAAACTTAAGGTAACAGCGCGCGATGGCTTGAAAATTCCAACACTTCTGACTATTCCGCGCAGCAAAGCCAGTGAAATCAAAAAATTGCCCGCGATTATTTATCCTCACGGTGGACCAGCTGCGCACGACGAAATTGGTTTTGATTATTTTGCACAAGCGCTCGCTAGCCAAGGTTATCTAGTTATACAACCACAATTCCGAGGTTCGTCAGGTTTCGGCGCAAAATTTAGCAACGCCGGTTTGGGTGAATGGGGCAGAAAAATGCAGGACGATATTACCGATGCCGTGAAATTTTTTGTCGATAAGGGTTATATAGACCCTGAAAAGGTGTGCATTGTTGGTTCCAGTTATGGTGGGTACGCAGCATTAGCAGGAGGAGCATTCACACCAGATTTGTATAAATGCATAGTTTCTATCAATGGCATTGGAGACCTAAACGCAATGTTAGCTCACGATAGAGACACCAATATTGAAAATAGTGAGGAGACTATTTATTGGGAGCGGCAATTAGCAAATGCCAATGGCGACATTGATAAAAAAGATTTGGAGAGTAGATCACCCGAGAAATTTGCGCAGCAATTTAAAGCCAAGACACTTTTGATCAGCTCTGCAAACGATAAAATTGTATCTCCAGAGCAATCAGAAAACATGTACAAGGCTTTAGTCAAAAACAATAAACAAGTTGAGAAAGTCGAGCTTGAAGGCGATGACCATCACTTGAGAAAAGGCCCAACGCGTACCAAAGCGGTGGAGGAAGTCGTAAAATTTGTTAATACCCAACTGAAATAGCAGCTATTCATTTGTTGGGCACAGCAAAAGGTGGTCACACATGCGACCACCTGCACTTCATATTTTTATCTACTAGTCTTTTATCTACTAACCTTGTCACTTCTGCCAGCTATTGCTCCACATAGCGAGACAATAGCGCTGAGGTTACGCAAATATGGCGTCAAGCACCCTGCTGTACAAACCCCACTGCTTTTTTCAATAGGCCTTGTTCATTGAATTCAAAGTAATCCGCCCCTTTAAATAACAGCGAGCCGTCAGGTTTATTGACAACAAAATTACACAACACATGGTTACCTGTGCGATGGAGAGTAGTGAGTTGGATTTTTACGTTGGGATAGGTTTTGACGAAGCCATCAATTTCTTTGTTGATGGCTTCCAAACCATCTGAAAGACCAAATGGGCTTTCGTGGGTCGCATCCTGTACCCAAATCTTTTGTAACTTTGTACGGCGCGCAACAGGATCTGTCGTGACCCAGGCTTCGCTATAGTTTTTTAACTGCAACTCAATTACCGCTGTCTCCAATTTGGGAGACTGGGTTTGGGCTGGGGTCTGGGCATTGGCCATAAACACGCAAGCTATCAGACCGGCAATGCATAACCGAATAACAAATTTCATCATTTACACCTCGCTTAATGAGTGGGAGATGCAAAGCTATAGCGCTATAGACGAAGAAAAGTATGTTTTGATAAAGAATGACTGTCTGGCGCGCGCGGTTCTGGTCCGCGCAGCCAAAAGGAAGATACTTATTGCGGCTTTAAAGGCTTAACGTACAACACCAAGCTATGGTCGGTTAATTCGTAACCGTGATCAGCAGCGATTCTGCGCTGCAAGGCTTCAATTTCATCATTATGGAACTCTATGACAGTTCCGCTATCTATATCGACCATGTGGTCGTGATGCTCGCCACGGGCGACTTCGAATACCGAGTGACCGCCGTCAAAGTTGTGTCTAACAACCAAACCTGCGGTTTCAAATTGCGTCAAAACTCGATAAACAGTTGCCAAACCAACGTCATCACCCTGCTCCATCAAGGACTTATAAACATCCTCGGCGCTCATGTGGTGCTGCTCGGCGGATTCCAGCATTTGCAGGATTTTAATCCGCGGCAAGGTGACCTTAAGGCCTACTTTGCGCAACTCTTGGTTTTCGTCCGCCATTTTTCCCCCAAAACCTTCTCAGTATTCCTGTGGTTCGGGTATTATCCGTGTTCAAATAATTTAGTGGAAGCCCTCTTATGAAATTAGCCAGTCGTATTTTACTGGTCACCCTGTGTGCGTTTAGTCTTGCCAGCTGTAAATTGTTCCCCAGCGTGCACAAACTTAACATTCAACAAGGGCACATTATCACCCCTGAAATGGTCGATCAGCTAAAGCTGGGAATGAACAAGCGCCAAGTGCGTTTCGTATTGGGCAACACCCTGCTGCCGGATACCTTCAACGATAACCGTTGGGATTATTTTTACAGCATCAAACGCGGTAGCGATGGCAGCTATACCAAGCATTTGTTTAGCGTTTATTTTGAGAACGATAAGCTGGTGAAAACCGAGGGTGATTATCTGCCGGGCCCGGCGCCTTTGAGCGAAGAAAAATCCGAGAAATATTTGGACAACGCCAAGCGCGACATGCCTTTGCCAACCAATATCGAGAAGAAACCGGAACCGGTAGTAGAACAACCTAAAAAATAGAACAACCAAAGAAATAGTCCCATCAACGCAATCCAGTACCAAGGCACAAGGATGTGCCCTGACAACTTCCCCCAAACTATGGCGCTCGCCCAACCTTGACACCCCCCTCCCCTCAACTAGGCTGAATATAAGCATCAGCTGTTTCATGTTTATTTTGCGCCCAGCATACACATTCAAACCATAAGCTTGGCGCGCAACTTTTTTTCCTTAATCTGTGAAAGTTTTCCAATGGATTATTTCACCAAACGCTGGCGTTACGCAGCGCGAATTCTAGCGGCGCAATTTCGTATTTATGAGGCTGATGCCGGAGTTACGGCAGGTTTTCGCGCGCAGCAAATTAAAGCAATTTTGCGTTTAACTCCACTCACCATGCTCGCTAATGCATTCAATACCTGTGTGCTTTTGGCGATCTATTGGAACACGAGTTATTTTTACGCCGTTAGCATTTGGTCAATTTTTTTAACCCTGGCGATTTTTTTGGGCACGCGCGCCTGGTTAAAGCAACGCAAGCTACCCGCACCAACCCATGTATCCAAAGGCGCACTCAAACGTGCGACCTTGCATGCAACTGTTCTGGCAATCATTTGGGGCATGTTGCCAATACTAACGTTTAACTCCCATCCCGATTCTGCCAATACCTTGCTCTTAACAACCATTTGTACCGGCATGATCTGCGCCGGTGGTTTTGCTCTCGCCACTGTACCGCAAGCGGCAATCAGTTACGTTTGCGTTTTAACACTCGGTTGTGAAATTGCAATTTTCCAGGATGATATTGCGCGCAATTGGAACCTGGCCCTCTTACTTCTTTTGTATGCATTTATTATTTGCTTTGCGGTGATCGCCAGCGCAAAAACATTTGGCGCTCGCCTTATGGCGGAAGCGACGGCTGAGCATCAACAACAACTTGTCAGCTTGCTGCTGCACGATTTTGAATCCCACGCGAGCGACTGGTTGTGGGAGCTCAATGCATCCGGTTTTTTGCACGCGCCCTCCAAGAAATTACTCAGCCTTTTGGGCACCCGTGCCGGTGGTTTAACGCACACGCCTTTTACGGCATTGTTTGATGCCGACTATTCACGTATCGAATTCATTGACAACAATCCTATCACCCAGCTTGAGCAACATTTGTTAAACCGCACGCCGTTTCGCGAACTGGTAATTCCTATACAAATTCATGGCGAGCGCCATTGGTGGCAATTAACCGCAAAACCTTTATTAAATAACAAAGAACAATTTATTGGCTGGCGTGGTGTGGGCGCGGATGTCACCCACAAATACAACGCTGAATTGGAAATGCGTCGCCTGGCTAATTTTGATTCACTCACCAACCTCGCCAATCGCCATTATTTTTATATGCAACTGGAAGCATTAAAAAAGCAAAACCAGTTTAGCTGTTTCACTTTATTCTTTTTAGATTTGGATAATTTTAAAAATGTGAATGATTCACTCGGCCACGGCGTGGGCGATTTGGTATTGAAAAATATTGCACAACGTTTATTAAAAACTGTGCGCAGCAACGATTTATTAGCGCGCCTCGGCGGCGATGAATTCGCTATCATAAGCCACGGTGAAGATTCTGCCACGCAAGCGAGCGTGTTGGCGCAACGGCTACTAAATACCTTTGTCGCGCCCTGCGTAATCGACGGAAAAAATTTACAAATTGGCTGCAGTATTGGAATCGCCCTCGCACCTGACCACGGTAATGACACAGAAACCTTATTAAAAAATGCAGACATGGCGCTTTACGCAGCAAAATCTGCGGGGCGTAATACTTTCCGCTTTTATGAACCGGGAATGGAAATAGTCGCGCAACAAAAACTGCATTTGCTCAACGACATGCGCGCCGCATTAGAAGAACACGCTGCCACCAACAAACTATTGAACAAACGCTTCAGCGAAGATTTGGTGTGGCCGCAGACGCCTATCGTGGGGCAATTCGAAATATTTTTTCAGCCGCAAATTAAATTAGCGACGCAAGAAGTCATAGGTTTTGAAGCGCTAATTCGCTGGCGCCACCCGGAGCTGGGATTGATTCCGCCAGCGCAGTTTATTCCGCTGGCAGAAGAATCTAACCTCATAGTGCCTATTGGAACCTGGGTGCTGGTAGAGTCCTGTAAATATGCGGCTAAATGGCCCAACAATTGGCGTGTTGCCATTAACTTGTCCGCGGTGCAATTTCGTGAAGGCAATGTAGTCGATATTGTGCGCTGGGCATTGCAGATTAGTCGTTTGGCACCTGAGCGGCTCGAGCTGGAGATTACTGAATCCCTGTTGATTCAGGACAATATTTCCGCGCAAGAAACCTTGACTGCGCTACGCAAACTCGGCGTTCGCATAGCGCTGGATGATTTTGGCACTGGCTATTCATCGCTCGCCTACTTGCGCACCTTCCCGCTCAATAAATTAAAAATTGACCGCTCATTTGTCAGCGCACTTTCCAAAGACACGGGCGCCCTTGCCATAGTCAACGCCATTATCCAACTGGCAGATGCTTTGATGCTGGATACCACCGCCGAAGGCATAGAATCGCAAGTGGAAGCAGAAATACTGCGCTCCTGCGGTTGTAGCGATGCACAGGGCTTCTATTTCGGCAAACCCCTCCCCCTGCAAGATGCCCTATCCCATGCGCGGCAATTCGAACAACACCCAAAATTTGATTGAGATTAAGCTAGGGCAGAAAACTGTATAAATAATCTAAGCCGCTGATAAAGCTCACCTATACTCACACTATCAAGCTGTTCGATCTCCAAACAGTTATATCCAAACCTATACCAAAAAAAGAGCCACATCAGCCAAGCTCGAGGTTTCTGCTCCATGCTCAAACGTATTGCCGTCAAAGATGTCCGCATGGGAATGTTCATTACTGAACTTTGCGGTTCCTGGATGGAACACCCTTTTTTTAAAACCAAGTTCCTGTTGGAAGATAAACAGGATTTGGACAGCTTGCTTAAAAGCGGCATAAAAGAAGTGTGGATTAATACAACAAAAGGTTTGGATGCTGACGAAATTGTTCCCGGTAAAACACTGTCTGACATAGAACTTGAAACAGAACTCATGCTGCGCGATACCTTACGTGTGAAAAGCACGGAAAAAACCAGCATGGATGACGAAGTTCGAATCGCGCAAAAAATCTGTAGCAAATCCAAAGCCGCAGTTATCTCTATGTTCAACGATGCGCGCATGGGCAACGCCATTGAAGTTGCACAAGCAAAAGAATTAGTGGAAGAAATTTCCGAATCAGTTTTACGCCAGCCCCATGCGCTCATTAGCCTGGCGCGCTTAAAAAACGCGGACGAATACACTTATATGCATTCTGTTGCGGTGTGCGCGCTCATGATTGCATTGGCCCGACAATTAAATCTGGATGAAGAATTAGTGCGCGAATCTGGCCTGGCTGGCTTGCTGCATGACTTGGGGAAGATGGGAATTCCCAATAAAATTTTAAATAAACCCGGCAAATTAACCGACGACGAATTCAACACCATAAAATCCCATCCGGAAATTGGTGCAAATATTTTAATGGACAATCCTTTGGTTAGCGCCATGGTATTGGACGTGGTCTTGCATCATCACGAAAAAGTTGACGGCAGTGGATACCCGCATAAATTGGCAGGCGACACCATCAGTCTGTTTGCAAAAATGGGCGCAGTGTGCGATGTATATGATGCAATCACATCCAACCGCCCCTATAAAAAAGGTTGGTCACCTGCCGAATCAATTCGCAAAATGGCGGAGTGGAGCAAAGGCCATTTTGATGAAGCAGTTTTTCAAGCCTTTGTAAAAACTGTGGGGATTTATCCTACGGGTTCGCTGGTGCGATTGGAAAGCGGCCGCTTGGGCGTTGTTACCGAACAAAGTGAAACATCATTGCTTACGCCGAAAGTAAAAGTATTTTTTTCCGCAAAATTAAAAACCCCTATTCTGCAAGAAACCTTGGACTTGGCAAAACTTATTGGCAAGGAAAAAATTATTGGCCGCGAATCACCAGACGATTGGGGCTTTCGCAATCTGGATGAATTATGGAGTGGCTTGTAAGACGTTAATGCACCACCGGAAACTCCGCGTAAAATGTACTGCCCTCGCCCAACACTGACGAAAAACCTACCCGCCCATTCATACGCTCAACAATTTCTTTAGTAATCGCCAAACCTAGACCTGTGCCGCCTTTTTTACGCGTGTCTGACGAATCCGCTTGATAAAATTTTTCAAAAATATGGCTTTTGCTTTCGTCATCCAAACCTACACCAGTATCGGTAACTGAAATCCTTGCGTAGTCATCTATCACACTTAATTTAATAACGACTTCTGAATCGGGTTTGGAAAATTTTGCAGCATTGGATAAAAAATTAGCCATGATTTGTAGAAACCGAATATCTTCAATATCAACGCGTGGTGCCACACTCATGGGGGCAATAACAAAACGCACCTGCATTTGGTCTGCGTAAGCGCGATTTTCCATCACTGCTCGCTCAATTAACGGCATAAGCGTTTGCGGTTCGCAGTGGAACTCCAATTTTCCAGCCAGCAACTTATCCATATCCAACAAATCATTGATAAGTAGCTTAAGGCGCTGCGCATTTTTGTAAGCGATATCCAGTACTTGCTTGGCCTTATCAGGCAAGTCACAAAGAGCACCGCCAACAGCTAAACCTAAAGCACCGGTAATTGCCGTTAAGGGCGTACGTAATTCGTGGCTAACGGTAGATACAAATTCGGTTTTTACTTTATCCAAACGTTTACGTTCACTAATGTCCCAACAGGTACCAATCATGGACACGGCGTCGTCACCTTCGTAAATAATTTTTGCGCGCGATGCCAAATAATGAACACTATGATCAGGCCAAACAACACGGTATTCAGTGTCATAACCTTTTTTGCCTTCAATTGCCTGTGCAATTTCAGCATATACTCGTTGGCGATCATCTTTATGTACAAAGGAAAGAAAACGTTCGTAAGTTGATATAGGTTCTTCTGTATGCACACCAAAAAGCGCACCCATGGAGGAATCCCATTGCATATGGTCATCGCCAAAACGCAAACTCCAAATGCCCATGGCAGAGGATTCCAACGCAAGTTCAAAACGCTCCTGATTATTTTTTAATTGCGCATTTTTAGCTTGTACATCTTCGGTCATGATTTGCGCCAACGAAAGTGCATGTTGGCGTTGGTTCACTAAAACATAAAATATTGCACACAATAAAAAATTAATGACCACACCAAACGCAAAAACAATCAACGCCAAATGCGATTTATGGCTTCGCTCAAACACTTCATCACTCACAACTTTTAGCAGCCAGGGCTGCCCATACAATTCCAAATGAAGAACTTTTTCGTAGGCTGGCGTAAAATTTTCCTGAGATGTTTTTGCCGAAGCATATAATTCTTGCCCTGGCGCAGCAGAATCACCTGCGTACAAGGTAAAGTGCATATTAAGTTTGCGCTGCTGTAAAACGCCATCCATTAAATCGCCCATGCGGAATGCCGCATACACAAAACCAGCAAGGGAATTCCAACGCTGCGCTTCAGTATCTATCATCGAATGTTTATTAAAGATGGGTAAATACAACAAGGTACCAGCTTGAACGCTGCCAGACTGCTCTTGCAAGAGAATAACTTTGCCAGATAATCGCGCCTGGTTAGTTGCAACCGCCGCACTCATGGCCTGCCGCCTAACCGGTTCTGAAAACATATCAAAACCAAACACGGATATATTCCTGCTGGTGTAAGGCTCCATAAATATAATGGCGGAATAATGATCGCGCTTGCCCATTGGGCGAATATTAAATTGCGGAAACCCCTGGTCGCGGATGCGCGTGGTAAATTCAGCAATTTTGTCGGGCTTTATCCATTCACTAAACCCAACAACCTGGATGCCTGGATATTTTTTTGAAACATCCAAACTATTTACATATAAATGAAATTCATCGCGCTCTACGGTTTGGCTCGCCTCATATAATCCTTTTGCGCCCAACAGTAATTGTTCATGATCACGCATGCGTAATTGAATGCTTTGTACGAGTTCGTCAACTTGCGCATCAAATGCTAACTGCATAAAACGTAGCGACTGCCGATGCATAGTCCAACTAATAAAAAAAGTCAGCAACAACAAAAGCGCTAACAATAGCGCTGCTGATACTTTACTATTTTTACGATGAACCAATTCATGCATCAGAACTAACCCATGAACACTGGATGGCAGTTAGGTAGTTAAATAGCTACGCTATTTTATTTGGTAACAACACGCGCCCAGATTTCCCGCAACTGATCTGCCAGGGTCATAGGATCAAAAGGCTTTGCGATAACACCGACCGCACCCAATTCCAAATAACCTTGCACTTCTTGCGGCTGCACTTTTGCGGTCATAAATACTACGGGAGTATTTGCAAGCTCCGGCAATTTACGCAAAGCTTGCAAAGTTTCTGGACCGTCCATTCCGGGCATCATTACATCCAGCAAAATTAAATCCGGATTAAATGCAACCGCTTTATTCACGGCTTCACTTCCTGATGAGCAGGGTTCCAGGGTGAATCCGCTAATCGCATCCAACACCATGACGGCAATTGCCTGAATATCCGGGTCATCCTCTACGTATAATATTTTATCTAATGCTGTAGCCATATCTGTGTCCTTAAGAGTCTGTTAAATCATCGAAACATTTTCATAAACAAAAATTTTTAAAAGCTTAGGCGTTTTCTATTCGCTTGAATTCAGCAAAGAAACAAGTGCCTTTACCAAGCTCACTGTGAAAACCAATTTTACCGCCCATACGCTCTACCAATTCTTTACTAATAGCCAAGCCTAAACCCGTACCGCCTTTATGCCTGCTATCAGAAGAATCGGCTTGCGAGAATTTTTCAAAAATATGAACTTTAAAATCCTCTGGAATACCATCACCATAATCACGAACCGAAACACGTAGATAACCAGAAACATCCTCAATGCTGATAATGACATTTTTACCGCGTGGTGAAAATTTTGCGGCGTTAGATAAAAAATTATTAAGAACTTGCTGAAAACGAAAGCCATCCAGTTTCACCATGGCAACATCAAGTTGATTTTTTATCTCATACTCAACGCCGTATTTATCGGCATAGGCTCTATTCTCTTCTACTGTCTGCTCCACAAGAGGCAACAGATTTTGCATCTCTATGTCGAGGTGCATTTTTCCTGCCAACAACTTCTCCATATCCAGTAGATCATCAATCAGCTGGGTTAAACGCTTGCTATTTTTATAAGCTATATCCAACACTTCACGTATTTTGTCAGGCAATGTGCCCAACATATCGTGCGCCAACAAACTTAAGGCGCCACTAATGGAGGTCAATGGGGTGCGCAGTTCATGGCTTACCGTGGAGACAAATTCTTTTTTCATGCGTTCAACGCGTTTGCGTTCGCTAATATCCTGCAAGGTGACAATAAAATGTTCTATATGTCCGAGCCTATTGGTTAACGGAGAAATGGTTAAATCGAGCTCAAGCAAATGCTGATCTTTGTGCAGAGCAGTTACCTCTCCACTCCATCCATTATCGAACTCATAAGTTTTCCACATATTGCCATTTTGATTTTTCTCACCTGAGGACAACGGCTTCAACTTTATCAGCTTACTCAAAACCTGCCCGATAGCTTGTGCAGTGCTAATACCGGATATTTTTTCAAATGCGGGATTGCACCATTCAATATGGGAGTGAGCATTAGTGATTAAAACGCCGTATGGAACGTTTTTTAACGCGGACACCAATAGAAAATTATTGCGTTCACTTTTACTGCGCGAAAGTGCGTAACGTATTGATCGAAAAATATTTTCCTGGTCTACGTTACTTTTAATTAAATAATCCTGCGCGCCTTTGGTCAGCGCGGTCATTGCAATTTTTTCGTCAGAGAGCCCTGTTAGCACTATGATAGGGGTTCGATCCGCCACAGCTAAAACTTCACTAAGGGTTTCCATGCCATCTGAATCGGGCAAGGTTAAATCCAGTAAGATGACATCAGGTAAATGCCCCCGCAAAAAACTTTTCGCCGCTGCCAAGGTTTCCACCCAATCTATTTTTATTGCGGGCGACTTAACACTCAATAAATGCTCACGCAAAATTATCGCCTGTGAGTGGTTGTCTTCCACCAATAATAAATGGATATTTTCTATCATCATGGCAAATGCCTCCCTTGCAACCAGGAAGCATCTTCACTAAAAGATTTAAACTCAGCGTAAAAGCACGTGCCTTTCCCCAACTCACTTTCAAAACCAATGTGGCCGTCCATGCGTTCAACTAACTCTTTACTGATAGCCAAGCCCAAACCCGTACCACCTTTGTCACGCGTATTTGACGAATCGGCTTGCGAGAATTTTTGGAATATATGCTTTTTAAATTCTTCTGGAATACCCTGGCCATGATCTTGAATTGAGATACGAACGTAGCCGTGAATTTTTTCAATATAAATGTCAACAGGCGCTTGTGCTGGCGAGTATTTGGCAGCATTACTTAAAAAATTATTCAACACTTGCTGCAATCTGAATGCATCTATGAGGATATGCGCGTCTTGTGCTTTATCGTGCAAAACAAAGCGAACCTGATATTTATCCGCATAGGATTTGTTCTCCACCATAGCCTGTTGCACCAAAGGCGCAACCGCCTGCTCGCTCATATCGAATGACATTTTTCCGGCAATTAATTTTTCCATGTCCAACAAATCGTTAATGAGATAACTCAAACGTTGGCTATTTTTGTAGGCTATATCCAGCATGCTTTTAACTTTATCGGGCAGAACACCTAAAACATTGCTGGAAATTAAACCTAAAGCCCCGGATATAGACGTCAAAGGCGTGCGTAACTCGTGGCTTACCGTAGAAATAAATTCGCTCTTCATACGATCCATGCGTTTTTGCTCGCGAATATCTTTTACTAATGTCCACCAGGTTTGTCCGTGGCCTTCGTGGATATTAATGAGGGAGCCACTGATTTCGACTGGAATAGTGTCGCCATTTTTGTGCAAATAGGTTTTTTCAACAGGCCCAAAACGCCCGGTCGCCTTAATACTTTCTACTGCAAGATTGCTGCGCCACCAATCATGTTCAGGCGTAATATCCAAAAAACTTAAACCTTTTAATTCAGCTTCGGTGTAGCCCAACATTTTATTAAATTCAGGATTGGTCGCTAAAATGCGCCCATCACTGTGAACTTGCAAAATACCTATGGGAGCTGTTTCAAAAAGTTGCGCAAGTTTATTTGCCATTGCGCGCTTTTCATATTCATCATCGATACGCGCTTGTATATCCCAAATAAAGCCGTCAATAAATTCCAGCTCGCCTTGCTTGTTAAAAACACCACGCCCGGTTTCGTGCACATAGCGCCAATTTCCATCTGCGCGACGAATAGCGTACTCAAGCTCAAATGACGTTTTATTTTGCAGTGCTTGTTCAGAGATTTCGTTCAACCGCAGAACGTCACTGGTATGCATAAGATCCGCAAAACTTAATTCAGGTTCGTGCATAAATGCATGTGCGGGGTAACCCGTTAATTGCTCAACAGCGTCACTCAAATAATGCATAGTCCATTTTTCGTCGTTACTGCAGCGATAGGCAGCACCGGGAAAATTTTTTAACAAGCTACTTACTAATTTTTCTTTTTCCTGGATAACATCATGTGCAGAGCGCAATCGTAACAATTGCACAACTTGGCGAGACAATGCCAATAAAACATTGCATTGCTCCCGCGTAAGTTGGCGCGGCTTATAATCAACTACACACAATGTCCCCAGCGCCATACCATCGGCGGTAACCAGCGGAGCTCCCGCATAAAAGCGTATATAAGGTTCCCCAGTAACTAACTCGTTATCAGCAAAACGCACATCTTTTGTAGCGTCTTCAACCAAGGTTAAATCAGCAGGCGTTAAAATAGCGTGAGCACAAAAGGCCAGATCACGTGGTGTTTCTGTTGCGTCTAACCCCAAACAACTTTTAAACCATTGGCGATCTTTATCAATCAATGAAATCACTGCTACGGGTACATCGCAAACGTGCATGGCAGCAAGCGCAACATCATCAAAACTCTGTTCGCGCGGTGAATCTAAAATAGCCAAATCTTGCAAGGCCTTTAGACGCAGCGATTCATTGATTGGCAATTCAGCTTTCATAATATTGATGCCTTCAGTGGGAAAGCGCTGATTTAACAGCAGAAGCAATTGCTAGAGCTGATTGGGGCTTCTGTAACCATTGAACGCCAGAAAACATAGATGTCCTTCGATTTGACATACGCTCTGCATCCAGATTGGCTGAAATAACAATAATAGGAATATCTTTGGTGACCGCATCGCTGCGCAATTGTCGAATTAAATCAAGGCCACTCATATCAGGTAATTCAATATCCATAGTCATAGCTTGATAAGCGTAAAGCGCTAAACGCTCCAATGCGGCTTGCCCTGAATAAGCAATGTCGACGCGATAATTTTTTCCACGCAAAATAGTAGCAAAGAGTTCCGCAACTTCTGGATCATCTTCCACCACTAATAAACGTTCACCAGTTGCAAGGCGATGACTGTCTGACTGATGATTTTGATGTGGAGACTCTTCGGTAGGTATATCAAAATAAAATTGCGAACCTTTTATGCCATCGGAAAAGAAACCAATTTTCCCACCCATGCGCTCAATAATTTCTTTGCAGA
This sequence comes from Cellvibrio zantedeschiae, assembly GCF_014652535.1. Taxonomy (NCBI): domain Bacteria; kingdom Pseudomonadati; phylum Pseudomonadota; class Gammaproteobacteria; order Cellvibrionales; family Cellvibrionaceae; genus Cellvibrio; species Cellvibrio zantedeschiae. The sequence continues at coordinate 63,684 of NZ_BMYZ01000003.1, forward strand.
TAGCCAGCCCCAAACCAGTTCCGCCTTTTTGACGCGTGTCGGATGAATCTGCCTGCGAGAATTTTTGGAATATGCGACCGCGAAATTCTTCTGGAATACCAGGGCCTTTATCGATTACTGATACGCGTACAGTGTTGTAGAAATATTCAATGCGCAGTTCTATAACTTCTGCGGGTGGAGAAAATTTTGCGGCGTTGGATAAAAAATTGGCGAGCACTTGCTGCAAACGTTGAGCATCCACATTTACACGCAGATCATCACGCACCTGGCTAACGAGTTTGAATTTAACATTGTACTGCGCTGCGTAAGCAGCATTTGCTTCAATGGATTGCGCAACAATGGGCATTATGGCTTGGGATTTAAGTTCAAAATGCATTTTGCCCGCCGTCAATTTTTCCATGTCCAGCAAGTCATTCACCAAGTGAATTAAACGCAAACTATTTTTGTGAGCTATGTTAAGCATCTTAATGGCAGTATCGGGAACTGCCCCGGCGGCACCATTGACAATAATTCCCAAGGCGCCGCTAATTGCCGTGAGTGGTGTACGCAGCTCGTGGCTCACAGTGGAAATAAATTCGCTCTTCATGCGATCAATGCGTTTTATTTCACTGATATCACGCGCCAGTGCTAGATAGCCGGTGATTTCACCATCGGGACCACGCAAAGCGCTGGCAGACAAAATCACCGGAACCTGGCTGCGGTCTTTGCGCACGTAAGTCCATTCGCTTTCATCCTTGTCGCCTTCGCGGGATTTAGTGGTAAATACATCAAAGCCCGGTTGGATTTCAATTCCAAATTCCTGCGAAAGAAGTTTGGCGCGCGCAGCAATTTCTTCTGGTAAATGAAAGGGCGCTGTCGTTAACACATCAATCACTTCAGCAGCGGAATACCCTAAAAGATCTTCTGCACCCTGATTAAAAGTTTTAATTAAACCCTTGGGGTCCGTTGAAATAATGGAGATGCTTGCCGCATCAAAAATAGCTTCGCGCAGGGCATTAATATCCTGCAATTTAATTGCCGCTAATTTTTCTTCGGTAACGTCCTGAATATATCCGTTCCACAAAGTCGCGCCATTACTTAAGCGCTCTGGACGCGCCTCACCGCGCACCCAGATTTCCCCGCGCCGTGGATGGCATACTCTGTATGTTGCATTCCAATCTTTTAAGCTTGCCGCCGATGCTGAAATACTTTCACTCACCCAACCTACGTCACTAGGATGCACAACCGAGAACACAGAGGTAGCATCGGTAAACACGTTTTCCGGGCGCACGCCATATATTTGGTCTATGCCAGAACTGGAGAACGGAAACAAACTGGTGCCGTCTGAATTCAATTGGAATTGATAGAGGAACCCGGGTAATTGATTGCACAGCTTTTCAAACCGCTCGATCAGAATTTGTTGTTCGGATTGGTATTGCCAGCGCTCAAGAGTCACCCCCACCCAGCGCGCAAACAACCGCATAAAATCGCGATCCAATTCATCGTAAGACTGATGGCGACTGCGCTCAGAATCAAAACTTAATACGCCGTAAATTTTTCCTTGTAACCAGATAGGCACGCCTATGTAAGTATCAATCTTATTTTCTTTGTGCGCGTAATGGCTCGCATATTCACTGTTGGAAATTTCATCGCAACAAAAAATATCTTTGTTGCGCAAAGTCATTTCGCAAAAATAATTGGAGAGCGGCGCTATGGTTCCTTGCTCGCGTTTTTCCGCCTCAGTGTTTTCGAAAGCACGGTTTTTGCCTACACTTATTTTTATTTGATATTGGTTTCCAAGCACTGCGCTAACAGCACCGTGCGGCAAACCCAGATAACGCGAGCCCACGCCCAATGCACTGCGCAATTGTTCTTCTGCATCAATCGCAGACAGTGAGGCAATTTCATTAAGTGCACGCAATGCCGCTTGTTGGCGAATAACAATAATTTCATTTTTTTTGCGCTCGGTAATGTCGGTGTACACCCCCAACATAAGCGCAGCTTTGCCATCGGGCTGCCACTCTACAACTTTACCGCGCGTGAAAATCCATTTGTAACTACCATCTGCAATGCGTAAACGGTATTCATTTTCAAACATGGGCGTTTCGCCTTTTATGTGGCGAATCATCTCGGTGTAGCTTGCGCGCTTATCGCTAGGGTGAACACGCGACAACCACTCTTCTATATCAGCGCTGCCATCGCCACCCGGTAAACCGCAAAGTTCGCGCCATTCTTTGGAAAAGAGCGCGCGGTTGTTAGTGATATTCCATTCCCAAAAACCTGATTCACTGCTCGATAAAGCAAGCGTTAAACGTTGACGGGACTGTTCACTCAGATCGCGCTCTTTTTGCAATTGCGTGCTGTGTTCACGCAGCAGTTGTAAAACGTGGCGACGATTCAAACGGAACAAAAACCAAAGCACGGCCAATGAAAACAACCACACACCAACAAAGTTGAAAATTGTTTTATTGCGTTGCTCTGCCTGGGCATTTAGTTCGTCGGTAACATCAATCCAATTCACCAGAAGCGTATGTGGTGAGGCCATGTGCGCGTGAGCTAATGCGAAGCCATCCAATCGCACTAGCCCCAGCATATAAGTTTTATTTTGATCCTGAACTAATGTAGGAGTTGGTTTATCGAGCACAAGATTGGTGAAAACTCCGTTAGCTTGCCATTCCTTCACAAGGGGATTGGTGTAGGACTCAACATACCATTGACTGTAGCGATTTTTCGAGTTGGCCATGACTTCTTGCTGGGCACTGCCCCAGAGTAAATCGTTGGTGAGCGTTGAGCTGATAAGCACCGCTTGCCCTTGATCTTTTTGCGCATCGCGCTGCGGTAATAAACCAAGGCCCACCTCTACTGCAGCCACAGTTTCGCTCGTGGGGCCAGATGAACTAACAGGCGCAATAGCACGATAATTTGCACCGTAATGGCCAACCTCCATTCCACTGGAAATCACGCCACTTTTTAATGCTGACATTAGCAAGGGGCTGGATTTGGATAGGTCATCACCAAAGCGCTCAATTTTATTTGCGCGCAAAAATACTATGGCATCAGGAGCCAGGTGAACGTTTAATTCACGCACCCCAAAAGGCATCATCCGTATCCAATAATGTTCAAGTACTTGCTGAAGTTGTTTGCGCACCGCAGCGCTCTGTTCATCACCGCCATTACCACCTTCGCGTTCATGTACGACGGCCGCTCGTCGCACTAAGGCAACAACCGCAGAATCCTGGGAAATAAGCTGCGCAAACGCTGTGGCTTGGCGCAAGAGATCTTGCTGCGACACATTGAGTGCAGACTCAGCCGCCGCTTGCTGCAAACGCAAGCGCTCTTGCCACTCGTGTTCCTGATGAACTAATTCATTGCGCAACAAGAGCACAAAGAGAGCAGAAACGAGAAGTGTTATAACCCACGGCAACCAGCTGTAGAGCCGCTTATTTTCTAAATCCATCGATAATCTCATGCAGACAAAGCCAGCGCCAATCAGGGTCGCTGTGGTTCTCTATCCAGTGTAGTGCAGATTTTTTGAGGGGCAGAAAAAGGGCAGAAAAACGGAAGGAAATTGCTGGCAACAGCGGAGAGATAATAAAAAACAAGGGGGGATAATAAAAAACGAGGGAAGGAAAGCGCTTAATGTTGGGCGGTGGCGTTTCTTTCAGCGCGTTTGCGGCGCGCTTCTTTTGGATCTGCGCTGAGGGGACGGTAGATCTCTACGCGGTCGCCTTCATGCAAAACATAGTTAGCCGCAGATTCCAAACCTTTGGTACCAAGCGCTTGGCCAAAAATACCCATTTTTGCGGTAGTGAGATCTATTTCAGGAAAGTGTTGGGTGATACCTGAACGCTCGGCAGCTTGCGACGCCGTAGTACCAGGCTCTACCAAGAGCGCGATGATCTTTTGTTTATGCGGCAGGGCATAGGCCACTTCCACGGTGATTAAATCGAAATCTGCCACAGCGCATCTCTCTAACAGCAAAGCTCAGGAAAAGATCAGGTTTAAGAATATATTTTGCGGGCGCGCTCGCAGAGGGCATCAACCTGTTTATTGACGACAGATTCAAACAACTTGCCAACCGCCATGCCTATTAATTTGTTCTGCAGCTCAAATTCCAACTCAAAGCATACTTTGCAGGCATTTTCGGCCAGCGCAGTAAATTTCCAGCCGCCCTGTAGATATTTAAAAGGGCCATCAACCAGAGTCATGCTCATGCTCACGGGGGATTGCAGATGGTTGCGAGTGATAAAACTCTGATGCACGCCTGCGCGACTTAAATCCAGCCGCGCCTCCAACCAATCGCCTTCGCGCTTGAGGATTTTTGCACCCACACAACCATCCATATATTGCGGGTAAGCTTCAATATCGTTGACCAGATCAAACATTTGCTGCGCTGAGTAACTGACCAGGGCGGAGCGATTAACAATATGAGACAAAGGTGTTACTCCACGACAAAACGCGTCGCAATCGGGAAAAACAAATTGATAATAATTGCGAGCACAGCAATTGGCGAAACGTAACGCAATATCCATCGCCACACCGCTAGCAGGCGCGGATGATCTTGCTGCATTTCATGGGCGAGCATATCGCGCTTCATTCGCCAACCCACAAAAATCGCCGTTAAAAGCCCGCCGATAGGCAGAAGTAAATTGGTGGTAAAGAAATCCAGGCAGGAGTAGAAGTTCATGCCCCAGAGCAACTCCTGATCTGACCATTGGTTGAAGGAAAGCACCGAACCTAAACCTAACAACCAGGCCGCACCCGCCACCAGCAAACTGGCACTGATGCGATGAAAACCAAAACGCTCATGGAAAAACGCCACCGCTGGCTCAAGCAGCGACATAGTTGAACTCCACGCTGCCAAAACCACCATGCCGAAGAAGGCGATACCGACAAAAGTACCCATGGGCATGGAGCCAAAAGCGACGGGCAAGGTTACAAACATTAACCCCGGGCCACCGCTGGGCTCAATTCCAGGCGTCGCAAATACGAACGCAAAAATCGCTACGCCAGTCAGCAAGCCAACCATGACATCAAGAATTGCTACAGTAATTACCGTCTTACCTATGGCTGCCGTGCTGGGCATATAGGCGCCGTAAGCCATAATCGCACCCATACCAATACTCAGCGTAAAGAATGCATGACCAAGGGCAATCAATGCCGAATTCCAGGACAAATCTGCCGGATTAAAACTGAACATGAAGCGTGCGCTGGTCACCATTTCACCCGTGGTGTAAGCGTAACCAAGCAAGATCAAGAGGAGGATAAACAGGCTCGGCATCATAAAGCGTATGGCGTTTTCCAAACCCTTGGTAACCCCAAACATCAATACTAAAGCCGTGATTGCAATAAAAGCCGTGTGCCACTGCACCAAGCGGCTCTTATCGGCCAGTAGCGCATTGAATAATTCATTCGAGGAATCGCCATTAAGGCCAGAGAATTTTCCTTCAAGGGCGGATACCAGATAGTCGAGCGTCCAGCCCGCAATGACCGAGTAGTAGGAGAGAATCACAAAACCGGCGACTACACCCATCCAGCCGATAACCGACCAAACCCGCGTAGCGCCTATATCGACGCTAATGTTATCTACGGCATTAATCGGGTTAGAGCGCCCCTTACGGCCGAGCATAATCTCAGCCATCATAATCGGGATGCCCACCAGCAGGACGCAGAAAAGATACAAGAGCACAAAGGCTGCGCCGCCATTCTCGCCAGTGATATAGGGAAACTTCCAGATATTGCCCAAGCCAACTGCCGAACCGGTCGCCGCTAGAATAAAGCTGCCGCGCCCCCATATCGCATGTTGTTTAAGTCGCTTCACGCACAAAACTCCAAATGGAAACCTCAGGAACAGGATTGTATCGAGAATATGCACGTAACATAAGTCCGCCCGGTTCACGCCCGGGCGCGAAATTTCTGTACAAGTCTGCGTATAATGCGCCCCCTGCTCTTCGCTGGCCTAACCTGGCTGCGGATTTGGAGCAAATGAATTGGGGCTAGATGCCTGAAGTAGGCTAGATGATAGGAGTCTGAAAGACCTTATGGCCAAAAAGAATTCGCAAAAAAATAGTGGCAGCACTATAGCGCTCAACAAGAAAGCCAAATTTGATTTCCACCTGACCGACCGTTTTGAAGCGGGTTTGGTATTAGCAGGCTGGGAAGTCAAAAGCATTCGCGCAGGTAAATTGCAGCTTACCGACAGCTATGTATTTTTCAAAAATGATGAAGCCTGGCTGCTAGGTGCGCAAATCCAACCCATTCAAAGCGTATCCACTCACCACGTTGCAGAACCTATGCGCAACCGGAAATTGCTGCTTAACCGCCGCGAGATCACCAAGTTGCAGGAGGCCTCGCAACAAAAAGGTTACACAGTGGTAGCAACTGCGGTTTACTGGAAAGACCATTTGGTGAAATGCGAAATCGCCCTGGCAAAAGGTAAGCAGGAGCACGATAAACGCGAAACCGAGAAAGAACGGGATTGGGCGCGCGACAAGCAAAGGCTGTTTCAGACGGGGAATAGATAGGAAATCCCTCCCCCGCCCTCCCTTTTTCCAAGGGAGGGAGTTAACCCACTTTGCAAAAGGGGGTCGGCGTAGCCGGGGGGATTAAAAACTGCCCTAAACCCAACACCCATGACAACCAACACTTGCCAGCACAGCTGCCAACCCCAATAATCTTTCTATACTTTTTCGGTACTTGATCCACCGAGGACACCCAATGAACGCCACCGCCCCCGCGCTTCCGCTGGATACCCTGTGGGAATCCATTCGCAGCCAAACGCGTAAGCAAGCCGAACACGAGCCAGTGCTGGCGAGTTTTTTGTACGCCACCATCCTCAATCACGATACCTTGGAAGCAGCGCTTAGTTTCCACCTGGCCAACAAACTCGACAGCCCGGCTTTGCCCGCGATGCTGGTACGCGAAGTGATTGAGCAAGCCATCAAATCTGACCCAAGTATTAGCCAAGCCGTGCGTGCCGATTTGCAAGCAGTAAGCGAGCGCGATTCTGCGTGCTGCTCACTGGTAACACCTTTCCTGTTTTTTAAAGGCTTTCATGCATTGCAGTCCTATCGTGTCGCCCATTGGTTGTGGACACAGGGCCGCAATTCGCTCGCGCTGTTTTTGCAAAACCGTATTTCCTGCGTGTTTGCGGTGGATATACACCCGGCCGCCAGAATCGGTAAGGGCATTATGTTTGACCACGCGACCGGCATAGTGATTGGCGAAACCGCCGTGGTGGAAGACAACGTGTCTATCATGCAATCCGTGACCCTCGGAGGTACCGGCAAGGAACATGGCGACCGCCATCCGAAAGTGCGCAGCGGTGTATTGATCAGTGCTGGAGCCAAAGTGTTGGGCAATATTGAAATTGGCGAATGCGCCAAAATTGGTGCGGGTAGCGTTGTTTTGAAAGATGTTGCGCCGCGTACTACAGTCGCCGGCGTGCCTGCTCGTGAAATTGGCGCCAGTCCTTGCCTGCAGCCAGCGCGCGATATGGATCACCATATCAATTAAGCGCCAATTTGCCTGCCGGGGCTAGACCCGGCGGGGCATTTACCAGATGATTCGCACTACCTTAGCCAATAACAAAATATCCATGGTGCGATTTTCCCTTTGTCTTCTGCTTTGCTTCCTGGCCCTGACCGCAAATGTCAGCGCTTACGCCGATGAAGCGGTTCTCGTTGCCGTTAACGAAGACATTCCCGCTGATTACAAGCGCTTTTTACACGGTCGCGATCCTGTGGATGTACAGGCATTCAACACCGATGGCGCGCGCCGCGATATTGTCGAAATCACCTTGCTCATGCAGGCCTTGCGCTTGGGGGGCTTTACCAAACCAGTTGAACTGCGTGTGGAGCCGAGCTACCTGCGTCTATTGCGCGGCGTAGCCGATGGTCGCTTTGTCAGCTCGGGCGCACTCATGTGGAAAAGTGATATCGACATGCTGAAACCTGCGCTGCATGTGAGTCGCCCGCTGGTTAAGGAAGGTGAGTTTGTGGTGGGTGTTTACACCACCCAAAAGAAGTTGCAACGCGTAACCAACTACGCCCCCTACAACTTGAACCAACTCAATATAGTGACCAACTCGCAGTGGAAAAGCGACGTGCAAACCTTGAAGGACCTTGGCTTCAACCGCATTACCTATTCGCCCAACTGGGTCAATATCGCCCGCATGATTGAAGCCGGGCGTGCTGACATTACCCTTGCGCCATTCCAAACCACTCCGCAAATGACAATTGCAGTCGATGATGTAACTCTCTATCCCATCAAAGGAGTGAAAGTGGCTATTTCAGGCTCACGTCACTGGCCGATTAGCCGCAAACACCCTTATGGCGAGGAGTTTTTCCAAGCCCTGGAGCGCGGCCTCGCACTTTTGGAATCCAAAGGCACCATCGCACGCGCCTACCGCGAATGCGGGTTTTTCCACCCCGATGTAGGCCCATGGACACTCCTGGCTCGCTAAGTACCAAAGCCTAAACCAATCATAAAAAAACCCGCCGAAGCGGGTTGAAGGTTTACAGCAGGAGAACACTGTCTTAGCACTGGCGAACCCTAAGAGCTAGCCACCGCGCATTTATGGAACGTAAAACACTTTAAAGTCAGCAACTTGCAAATCCAGCGTGAGCGTACCGCCGGTGACCACCAAATTCTGTAGCGTCACCCGATCCTGCACACTCGTCACCGAACCCATGCGCGTAGCACCTAAATTGATCTGCACACCGGTTTTTGCCGTCATATCTGTATTGAACACGGCCACAAACTTACCGGCCGAGGTCACCATATCGCGCACTATGACGCCGCTGGTGGAGCTGGCCGCCGTTACTTTAAGGCTCGGCTGTGCGGGCCAGGCGAGGTAGGCAGCGTTAAAGCGACGCAAGTCCTGGGGTGCGCCCGTGTTGAAAGAGTTGCTGGAAAGATAACCAATCCAGTAGGGGTCGGCATTGGCGACACCTTTTACTTCGGCCAGCATGGTGTAGGGCGTACTGCGCTCTACATCGCTAACGAAGTAACCAAAGTGACCGCTCATGGGCCAGTTTTTGAAGGAGCCTTTGGCGCTGTCCGCTGCAAAATCACCGGTTCCATCGTCTTCATTCAGCGGGAAGTGACGAACCAGCGCCATACCTTTTTGAGTGCTGAATTTTTGCAGCAGTGCCGGGTCAGCCATGGTGTATTGACGGCCGTAGGGCATAGTCATAAGCACGCCTTCACCATTTTGGTAGCTCGCCGGGTCCGCAGGTGGTGTGCCGTGGGACATCTCGTCAAAACCGCTGGTACCAGCAAATTGCGCGTCGGTAGGCAAGTTCATGGCTGACAAGGTGGTCTCGTAGCGTTTGTCGGTGAGCCAGGTCAGGAAGTTAATAGGGCTATAGCGATACTGCCAGCGGCCATCGCCATTAACGATTGACCAGGAATTGGTATCGTCCGTCACTACGCGGGTATCACCGTAATTAGGTGCAGGAATCGGCAAACCTTCTTCGTGATAGCTGGTGAAGAGCACATCGGCATTGCTAACACCGTTGTTACCCAACTTGCCCGCACGCAAATAATCGCGGATTGCGGTGAGGTAGGCTTTGCGCTTGCCATTCCACCAGGCGTAATAGTCTGAGCGCATACTGCTGCTCGCACGCAGATCTGCTTTGCTGGGAGTTACCACATTGCGGTCAGCGGCATAACGGGCGCGAGCGGCATCGCTAAAGTTGATAGGCCATGAGCCAACGCGAGTGCGGAACCAGACACCGGCAAAATTGGCGCTATCTTTCAGGTCGAGTACGTTGGCAGCGACAAGTTTTTTCACATCCACCAGCGCGTTGGGGTCACTCACATCGACACAGGCGGTTTCTGCCCATGAATAAGGCGTGTAGCGCTTTTCAACACGGGTAAGTGGCTCGCAATTCTTCTGGGAGCCGTAGCTCGGCATATAGCATTTGGCCTGGGTTTGGCCCCAGGGCTTTTTGCATTGATAGGCCGAATCCAGCAAGTTGGTAGCGCAGAAGTTATTGCCGGTTACGTCTTCGCTCGGGCAGCTTGTGGTGGTGTATTCGCCATCGCCCATTGCACCGTAATATTCAAAGTAAGGCATAACTTCCAAACCGTAGCTGGACGCTTTTTGCACCATCTCCGGCCAGTAGGCGACACGTGCGGAGTAGTACCATTTGGCGCCGCCATAGTTGCTGGTGTTAAAGCCCTGGTTGTGGCCGAACTCCAGCAAGTCTTTGGTGAATACGTTGAATCCCAATACTTTGGAAAGCTTCATTTTGTATTCGAGCCAGGTGTTAGTCGTAGTACCGGGGCTGGTGCCTGTGGCGGGGTTACAGATACCTGCATTCGCGTAAGTGGCCGATGTGGGGTCGGTGTTAACCACGCTGTCGCCACGCTGGCAGAGGGCAGTGCTATCGTTCATTTCCTCGCGCCAGAAGGTGCGTCTGTGCGGCAAATTGCCGGGCGGGTAATTGATTGCAAGGGCAGCGCTAGCCGTGCTGTTAACCGAATAGAGCCTTACCTGCCCCATAACCGCACCTTCGTTGGTGGGGTTGCCGATAGGATTGAACTGACCCACAGCAACCCAGAAGCCATCAGCCGGACCGTAAGGACGCTTGGTATCCACTTCATTGCGCACCGCAGCCAAGGGCTGGAAGCGATCATGTAAAGTGAAATAGAACCTGTAGGTTTTCCATTGATTGGTGAGCGGATAGGCCATGGATTCCGGGTTGGGATAGGCGTACTGCTCGCGGTTATCGCCAAGCTCTTTACCGGTCGCAACCGTGCGGACCAGATCTGCACCACGATTCAAAAACACCATGTGGCGCGGCGCATCGTCCGGGTAGTCAAACTCCAGCACATAAGCGTTACCCGCTATCAAACCTTTGTTTTTACCTATTACAAATGCCGCATAACTCGCCTTCATATTGCCCGCGGTATTTTGCGGTGTGAGCATGAGCGCCTGACGGCCGAGAATGGTCGGCGTGGTAAACGCGCCCGCCGGTTCCATTTGGGTTTCGCGGGTGCCGGGGGATACGGGATCAAAGCTATCCACCAGTGTGAGCGTGCCAAACTCAGGATCTACTTTGGTCAATCCCAAGCTTGAGGATGAGCTGGAGGGGGAACTGGAAGAAGAGCTGACGATAACCACCGCACTGCTGGACGAGCTGCTCGATTTGGATGAACTGCTGGAACTGGTCGCCACAGACGAACTGGACAATGTCGCGGATGAGCTGGAGCTTGAAACCACCACACTATCGCCCTTGCTGTACTGCAATAGCCAGTCATATACATTCTTGTTGTAAGCATCGCGGCCACTCACGACGGTGGTGTTCATCCCGGAAAGATCATAAGTGCGCGTCCAACCATCGTGACCAACGCCGCTGTAAACTGTAAGGCGCGGCAGAACTGCTGGCGCGGGCGTACAGGCTTTAAGGCCGTTGTAGGGCGCCGTAGCATGGCTAAACACCTGTGCCGTTCCGTCGTTCTCACCAAAGAACAACCAAGTGGGAACTTGCTTCCACATGCAGGGCGCAGGCGAGCCAGAGAAGCTGTAAAGCGTATCAATCGGCACAGCCGCGGCTATATCAACCCCGTTATAAGCCTCCATATAACGATAAAAAGGTCCGCCACCGCCGGACAAAGCCGTTAAATAAATACGCTTGGGGTCAACTTTATAGTTGGCTTTGGCAAACTGGATAAACGCATTCACCTGTGCCGCCGTACGCGTCTCCCAATTCATTTGCGGCGCGAGTACAACAAAGCGTTTGCTCGCATCCCACGCGCTAATTGCGACTTGCCTGGGCAAACCGTCGTCATCAATTTTCTGGATTTCACTGGCACTACCGTTACCGGCTTGCCCATCGCCGTTTAGCGAAATAATTAACGGCCAATCCCCTTGGCTTGCATAGGCTGCGGGCACATATTCTGAATAGCCCAAGGCCGCGCAGTTACTCCCCTTGGGCAAGAGCTTTTGCACATTGGGCGTTGGGGTGGTTATAGCCGGGGAACAGCTATTGGGATTCACCGCCACACTTGAGCTTGTAGACGCTACCGAGCTGCTCGACCTGGAGCTGCTGGAACTAACGACACTTGAAGATGAACTCCTGGAACTTGGGGATGAGCTGGAATTTAAACTACTGCTCACATTGGATGATGAGCTAGCGGAACTCGTAGCCGCACTCGATTTACTGGAGCTACTCGTTGAAGAGCTTGATTTACTACTGGAGCTTGAAGAAACACTCGGCGTAGAACTGCTTGCTACACCGGAGCTAACAGAGGAACTGGACGTGACGCCGCTAACACTAGAAACAGGATTGCCGATCACTGAGCTTGCGGTACTGGCCACCGCAGAACTACTGGATTTTCGGTCTGTTTGTTTAGGGTTATTTGAAGATCCGGGCGGTATTTCATCACCCTGCAAAGGTACCGAGCTAACTGCAAGTGATGCCGCAGATGAACCAATCGGTTGATCCACCAAAACCGTAGTTGAACTGGCAACACTTGCCGTAGCGGTGGAGGATGGCGTAAACGGATTAGGCGATGGCGATGTGGCTGGGTCACCCCCTCCGCCACCACAGGCGCTTAAGATCACGCTAAATAACAATAGAATTACAGGCTTGCACGATGGCAAAAAACTGATCGGTTGAAAGGGTTGCATGTGTCTCTCCTTTGCGCGCAATTACCGTGGCACTGCGGCATATTGTTGTGAGCCCACAAATTAACCAAAACACCCAAATTGGTCGTTTAAACTTCTGCATTACGTAAACCTGAACCTCAGGATGTGATCGACCTCCACAAAAAATAGAAATGCAATAAATTTTGGCACCTAAGACGTTTTTCAGGCTTAAGCTTCATAAAAACCTATTCTGCTTAGAACCATAAAAACCAAACTTGTCGTTATAAAAATTGAACCTTAATCCACTCAACCATTTTTTTAAGAGCCATAAATAAAAAAGCCCCACCGTTTCCGGCAGGGCTTTTAGCGGGTATTTCAAATTAAAGCGCTTCCAGCTTTGCGTATTGCATAACCAATCGCTTGCTACCAGCGGAACTAAAATTCACCTGGATCACAGCATTATCGCCGGAGCCTTCAAAATGCAAAATAACACCTTCGCCAAAAATGGCGTGTTTAACACGTTGGCCAAGGCGGAAGCCTGTGCCTTCACCGGTGTCATACATAGGTTGGCGGGTAGATGGTTGAGTGTAAGCGCGATTGAATGACACAGGTCTTGTTACAGCGGCTTTTAACCGCACCTCTTGAATAGATTCTGACGGAATTTCTTTGACGAAACGCGAAACCTGATTAAACGTTTCGCTGCCGTAGAGACGGCGGGTTTCAGCATAAGAGATGTAAAGTTTTTGCATAGCGCGGGTAATACCCACGTAACACAAGCGGCGTTCTTCTTCCAAACGGTCGGGGTCATCGGCCGACATTTTATGCGGGAACAATCCTTCTTCAACACCCGCCAAAAACACCAGCGGGAACTCCAAACCTTTAGCAGAGTGCAGCGTCATCAATTGTACCGCATCTTCAAACTCATCTGCTTGGGTTTCCCCTGCATCCAGGGCGGCAGTGTCCAAAAATTGCTGCAATACACTTAATTCTTCGTTTTCTTCGTCGGCATCGAACGCGCGGCAAGCAGTAATTAATTCCTGCAAGTTTTCGCCACGTGCCTGGCCTTTTTCACCCTTTTCACTTTGATGAAAAACTAACAGCCCCGTGTCATCCAGAACTCGCTGTGCGATTTGATCAAGACTCAGTACATCGCCGTGAATATCAATTTCACTGGCGTCGTGAGCTAGCTTATCCACCACATTCAGGAAACCCTGTACCGCATTGCCAGCACGTGCGGTGAACACACGTTTTTCAAGCATTTGCTCCGCCGCATGCCACAGGGAACAACCCTGCTCACGGGCAAAAGCGCGAATATCGTCAACGGTTTTACCTCCAATGCCACGAGTGGGCGTATTAATAACGCGCTCAAAACCTGTATCGTCGTGGCGGTTGGCAATTAAACGCATATAGGCAACGGCATTTTTGATTTCGAGGCGATCATAGAAGCGCTGGCCACCGTAAATTCGGTAAGCCATACCTTCGCGCAACAAAGCTTCTTCCAATACCCGCGATTGGGCGTTGGAACGATAAAGGATTGCGCATGAATTATTAGGGTTGCCTTTGCGCACCCAATCCTGAATGCGCTCGACAATAAAACGCGCCTCATCTTGTTCGTTATAGGCGGCGTAGAGTGAAATGGGCTCGCCCTTATCATCCTCAGTCCACAAATTTTTGCCCAAGCGCCCAGAGTTGTTGGCGATAACACCATTGGCGGCTAACAAAATATTGCCGGTAGAACGATAGTTTTGCTCTAAACGAATAGTTTGGGTATGGCTGAAGTCCTGCGTAAAACGCTGGATATTTTCGATTTTCGCGCCGCGCCATCCATAAATGGATTGGTCATCATCGCCCACCGCCGTTACACAGGATTGGGTACCGGCAAGCATCCGCAACCAGGCGTATTGCACACTGTTGGTATCCTGGAACTCATCTACCAGCACAAACGGAAAGCGGTTGCGGTAATGCTCAAGAATGTGCGGCTTATTGAGCCACAGCTCGTGAGCACGCAGCAAAATTTCGGCAAAATCCACCGTGCCGGTACGCTCACAATCAGCCTCGTAAGCTCGATAAATTTGCAGCATGGTGCGCACAAAAGGATCGCCCGTTTCCTGGATATGCTGGGGGCGCAAACCTTCATCCTTTTGGGCGCTGATATACCACTGCGCCTGTTTCGGCGGCCATTTATCTTCATCAATATTCAGGTTCTGGCAGACGCGCTTGATCATACGCAGCTGATCATCGCTATCCAGAATCTGGAAATTTTGCGGTAGCCCGGCATCTTGCCAATGGGCTTTCAGGATACGGTGCGCAATACCGTGAAAAGTCCCCACCCACATGTTACGAGTGTTTACATGAGTGTGGTTCTCGGAAAAAAGCTCATCCAACCGCGACCGCATTTCGCGCGCCGCCTTATTGGTAAAAGTCACCGCCATAATTGAATAAGGCGAAAGCTGCTCCACCTGAATCAACCAGGCAATGCGATGCACCAACACGCGGGTCTTACCGCTGCCAGCTCCGGCAAGGATCAACTGGTTACACGCCGGCGCCGAAACGGCTTCGCGCTGAGCCTCGTTAAGGCCCTGAAGGAGATGAGAGAGTTCCATGGTATTTACACGAGCTGGAAAAGATTGAGCGATTTTACTGGCTAAATGTACATATTGCTATGAGGAAGCACGACAAACTTGCCTGCACTGGGAATCGTCATCCTCGCGCAGCGGGGATCCAGCTTTTAATTGCTAAAAAAACAGTTGGGTCATTTAGTTACTTCTGTTCTAACTCTAACGCTAACTCCCCAACTTCGACAGGGACATTTTTCCACAAGGTATCTTTGAAACAATTTACATGAGCAAAAAACTGTTGTTCTGCTTGCACAGATTCATGCTTCGTCCAATTAGCAATTAAGATAATTGAACATGGATCTACCTTATTTGATTTCTCGGAACTATCACCAATTCCTTCACCGCAGAAACAACATTGATAAGTCAATGCATTCATTTTAAGCCCCCACAATTAAAGTCTTGAAGTGCTTATAAACACTGGATCCCCGCTACGCGAGGATGACGATTCCCTACTTAACCAAATAACTCTTAATAAGACTTACTAGGCTGTGGCAAATCCGGCAATGAAGGTACGCTTAATTGCAAAGCTGCTTGATAAACTTCTGTGCTTTTTTGAGAGTCGCCCAAGCTGTTTAACAAGCGCGCCAATTCTGCGTAGGTTTCGGCATTTTTTTGCACGACCAAGCTACGTTGGAAATAATCGCGCGCTAAACCCCATAAGTGATTGCGCAAATTCAAACGTCCTAATGCGCGCAACAAATAAGGATTCTGAGGGTAATATTTCAACCAGCTTTCGGCATTACTGATTGCCTCGGCAACATCGACAACCCGCAACACGCCGTATAAATCGATCAAGCTGTCATCCCAGGTTTTGCTCAGGGTTTTGCGCAAAATAACTTCCGCTTCCTGATCCTGCAAATTGTGCATTAACGCTTGCGCGTAAGCGGCAACGACGCGCGGTATGCGTTGTTGATAAGTTGCAACCTTACCCCAGGCTTTGCGCAATTCATGCAAGCGATCACCAATTGCCAAGCGCTCAGCTGATTCACTCGCCAGTTTTATTTGTCCGATGACGATAGACGATTCCATGGCGAATATATCTGCGACAGAACAGACTTTAAATTTTTTAACCAGTGGCACCAGGTCATTTAGCGCCAGCCAGTCGTTGCGAACTTCATAAAGTTCACGCAAGCTGTTGATGACGAGAGGATTTTTAGGTGCGCGCTGCTGCAAACTTAACAAAATAATTTTTGCCTGTTCATAACGGCCATCGCGCATTTCCATTTTTGCCTGGGCTACGCCTATAGGCACAGAAAAAGTTGTGTATTTTTTTTGCGCCTCATGCAAAATCTTTACGGCTTCTTCGTGATCACCCAATTCGTAACTTGCACGCGCTGCGGCTAAATAATTTACCAATGGCGATTCTACTTTATTAGCTGTACGCAATAATTTTTTACGTGCTTGCAGCCAATCACCCGATAAAAAATCTATCATGCCACTGGCTGCACGCTTGCTCGCGCGCTCGGTTGTGCCGAATACAAAAAAATCTGTTAAGCGCTGGGCGATCGACCAACTCACATGCACGAAGCGAGTTGCCAACCACCAAATAACAGCAATGGCCAAAATCGCAAAACAGGCAAACCACAGACTGGTTTCAACTGTTTTTTGCCCAAGGATAACCAGCACGTAACCGGCATCTGGCAAAATAACGCCGAATCCCCAGAGCGCTAAAAATATGAGGATAATGATGAAGACAATCAGTTTCTTCATTAATTGCCTCCGTGGCGACTAAAAGCTAAACGGTCTTTCTGACGCAAATATTCTTTTACCAGCGCCGCTGAACCCGAAAAATCTGGTAGCGGTTGCTGCACATTATTTTTCTTTAACTGATCCAAATCGTTGAGCACAATTTGCGCTTGATCATTTAACGGATAGTAATCGCGAATCCAGCTTTGGGCTTTGTCCAAACTCGCTTGATAAACGTGTTGTTCTTCGCGCAGCAAACCGATTTGCGCTTGCTCTAACATTAAACGCAAATTTTGTTTCAAATACATTTGATCTTCGGGTGGAAGAATTGCGTCGACACGGCGGCCCTGGTCGCGCACGCGCACATAAATACTCAATTTATGCCAAACATGCTTACCCATATTTTTTACACGCTGCCACAGGGTGGTAGAGGTTGGCTCTTCACCTTGCTCCATTGCCGCAATGGCTTCTTCGTCTTCTTCAAACAAAGGTTCGATTAAGGGAATATTTTCAATTTGCTGGGTAATAGCGAGCAATTGCAAATAGATGCCTTCGCGATCAACTTTGCTCGCTAATTTTAGCGCTTCAATTTCTTCCGTCAGTTTTTTGCGGGCAGGAAACAAATCGGCATTTTGCATTTCTGCCAAAACACTATTTGCAGATTGCGCCAAAGCCAAGGAATTAGTGGCCTCGTGTTCCATCAAAATACGTTGGTTAGCCATGCGTAACAGAAAATCAACTTCTGCCAATTTCCAATCGTCATGACTCATATTAGTGAGCGCCAAAACTTTCGACGTTGTGCTATCCAAACGCTGGGTTAATTCTGTGACATCGCCCTGCACCTGCTTATCTTGTGCAGCGAGATCTTCAGCAACTTTTGCTTCAAGCGCTTTGCGTTTAATTTCAATCGCCTGGGTTTGTTCAAGCAACTCGCTATTCAATTTTTTTATAGCTTGATGTTGATACCATAAAAATACTGATACGCCCGCAACCAATGCCAATAACACCAACATAATCCATTGGCCCAAGCGCGACCTCACTGGTCTTAGGGTTGTTTTGGTTGCAGCTTGCACTTCATCAGCCTGTGCCGAAGTATTCAGGTCACTCACGTTTGTACACCCTTATTAACTTGCGTTTAAACAATACTAGCTTGCGATTTAACCCTGTGTGTTTTCACTCAATGAGTACTCTCGTTTTAAATCCAAAAGTCCCTGCAACATACTGGCTTCAGTTGCATTTTGAGCGGCATATACCCGGGGAAATCCCGCCGCTTTCGCCAGTTCCAGAATACGTTGGCTCGGCACCAGCAAATGCATGTTTAGCATGACCTGAGTGGCCGTGACGGTCATCTGGCGTACGATCTTTTGCAAATTTTCCAAGGCTTCGCCGCTGTGCAAAACTACCACTAAATTGGGAATTGTTTGCGTCAAGAGTTGCGCAAAGGCGCGCCCGGATTCAGCCGGTAATATACGCTGGTAGAGCTCACAATAATCCACTTGCGCACCGCGTTCACGCAGGACTTCACCAATATGTGGACGACCGCCCAAACCGCGAAAAACCAGAATTCTCTCACCGGTTACCGACTGCAACGCGGGCGATTGCAAAAGGGTTTCGCTGGTCATAGCGCCGGTTTGCGATTGCGCCAAATCCGTTACCCTGACACCGCGCTCTTGCAGTTGCCTTGCGGTAGTTTCACCCACCGCAAAAAAGTCCACCCCGTAAGGCAATTGTGGCCAGTAATTTTCAAGCCATTCAAAACCATGTTCTACCGCATTTTGGCTTACAAAAATGGCTTTGCTGTAGAGATCAAAATCCAGGATGCGATTTTTAATCGCGCGAACTTGTGGCTCCTCGCTTACAGGAACAATTTCCAGCAAGGAAATTAAGCTGGTCTTAGCTCCCTGCGCGCGCAAACGCTCCGCCCATGGCTTGGCTTGTGCCTGGGGGCGAGTGACGACTATATGCAATCCAGTTAGATCATCCATAGAGGGCGCCTAGCTCGTTAGTCATCTGCGCCTGTCGCATAGACTTCGGCAAGGATTTTATCGGCTCCCGCAGCCAGAAGCCGATCAGCCAGGGCTATGCCCATAGCTTCGCCGTCATTAACATGGCCGCGAATTTCATCGCGTAGCATGCGCTCACCATCCGGCGACCCCACCAGACCACGCAACCATAGACCATCATCGGTATGCACTGCGTAGCAAGCAATGGGCACTTGGCAGCCACCTTTCAAGCGGCGGTTCATTGCACGCTCTGCAATAACCTGTTGCGCAGTGAGTTCGTGATGTAAGGGTGACAACAATTCCTGCGTGGCATCATCATCTATACGGCATTCAATACCTACCGCCCCCTGGCCGCCCGCAGGCAGCGAAAAATCTACACTTATGTAGGAGCGAATGCGCTCGCTCAGTTCAAGGCGAATCAGGCCTGCAGCGGCGAGGATAATTGCATCATATTCACCATTGTCGAGTTTTTGTAAGCGGGTTTGAACGTTGCCGCGCAAAAACTTGACCGTTAAATCCGGGCGAGCGGCCAGCAGCTGGCATTGGCGACGCAAACTCGATGTGCCCACCACGCTGCCCGCCGGCAGCTCATCAAAATTATTGTAATCGTTAGAGACAAATGCATCGCGCGCATCTTCACGCGGGCAAATAACCGACAGGCCTAAACCCTCAGGAAACTCCATGGGTACGTCTTTCATCGAATGCACGGCGATGTCGGCCTGGTCTTCCAGAAGCGCCTGCTCTAACTCCTTCACAAACAAACCTTTGCCACCCACTTTGGCCAATGGAACGTCGAGAATCTTGTCACCGCGGCTGGTCAAGGGCACCAGTTCAATCTCTAAATCGGGGTGATATTTAAGAAGTTCTGCTTTTACATATTCGGCTTGCCACAAGGCAAGCAAGCTTTTACGCGTTGCGATACGCAGACGGGCGCGCGAGGCGGATGGAGAGGCGGACATATAAGGCTTCACTGACAACACATTTGCTGCGAATCATACCAGAGCCAGCGGACGGCAACCAATGTCAGCTGTCATGGACATTTGCAATATCGCCAATAAATTCCCCCAAAAAAAACGCCAGGACATGCCTGGCGTTTTTTCAGCAGCATGTGCTTATTAGGCTCCGCCGGCCAGCTTGTGGTGAACACCGTGAGTGTTGGCAATTATCTGTTTCATTAGTGAGCCTGCCAGCATGCCAATCACTGCCGCAATCAGGCCCGCCAATTGCCCCGGAATTTCTTCACCATAAGGAGTAATCAGGAAAAATATCCAAACGACCAAACCCAGGGTAATCGAAAAAATTGCACCCTGGGTAGTTGCACGCTTCCAATACAGGCCAAACACTAAAGGAATAAAGGCACCCACCAAAGTCACCTGATAAGCGCTGGACACCATGTCATAAATTGACGTGCCTTCTAATGCGATTGCGTAAGTACACACAGCAATACTAAACAGTAAAACGGCAATACGCATGGTGCGCAATTCTTGTTTGTCGCTCACGCGCGGAAAGAATTGTCTCCAAATATTTTCAACAAACGTAACAGAAGGCGCAAGCAAAGTTGCAGATGCTGTTGATTTAAGGGCTGACAAAAGTGCGCCGAAAAAAATCACCTGCATGATAAACGGCATATGTTCCAGAACTAAGGTTGGAATAACTTTTTGCGGATCTTCTGAAATTAGTTGCTGTGCTTTTTCCGGCATAATAATTAAAGCGCTAGTCACCAGGAACATGGGTACAAACGCAAACAAAATATAACTGATACCACCAATTACCGGGCCGCGCGTTGCAGCTTTTTGATCTTTTGCAGACATCACACGCTGGAACACATCCTGTTGCGGAATTGAACCAAACATCATCGTAATAGCAGCGGCGACAAAAAACATAACTTCGCTAAAACTAGGCTCGGGTAAAAAACGGAACAAATCCTTGCTTTGTGCAAGCTCAATAACTTTACCAGCACCGCCCGCTAAATCTGCAGCCACAAATGCAATAATCGATAAACCCACAACCAGAATAATCATTTGTACAAAATCAGTTACTGCCACCGACCACATACCACCAAAAAGTGTGTAGGCGAGAATGGAAGCTGTACCTATCATCATGCCAACTGGAACACTAATGGCACCTGCAGATAACAAATTAAACACCAGCCCCAACGCGGTCACTTGTGCAGACACCCAACCAAGATAGCTAAGAATAATTGTTATTGAACAAACAACTTCTACTTTGCGACCATAACGTTCGCGGTAATAATCGCTAATCGTTAGTAAGGTCATTTTGTACAGCTTGGCCGCAAAAAATAATCCCACCAGAATTAAACAGGTTCCTGCACCAAACGGATCTTCAACGATTCCGTTTAAACCGGACTCTACAAAACGTGCTGGAATACCTAATACTGTTTCAGAACCAAACCAGGTTGCGAAGGTGGTAGTGATCACCATGATTAAGGGTAAATGACGACCGGCGATTGCAAAGTCCGTGGTATTTTTCACACGCTTTGCCGCCCACAAACCTATGGCGATAGTGACTAGCAGATAAAGAAAAACCAAGCCTAGTAGCATGATGGAACCAGCCCTCTTAAAAATTGATTTTGGTGATAGCGCTGCACGGTAAGCCACTCTCCAATCTCCACCGGCAGGGATTTAGCCATGGAGCCCAACTGTTTTGAATGAGGAAGAACCGATCCTTCAGGACGAAGGGACAATACGCTTGTTATTCGACTTATTTGCAATAATTTTACCAATCTGAAGCAGGCTGGTAAAAAATATCAAAGTGCTTAAGACGCTGCATTTTAAAGAGTTTTGCGTACCAAAATCCAGCGCCATACTGAGAAATTAAGCTGTAGGAAAAAATGGCAGGACAAAAACAATTTGACCCCGCATAGCGAGGTCAAATGTAGAGCGAAAGAATACAGAAATGATCTTAAATGGGGCGACCACCGTAATCAGGGCTAGGTTTTTTTGGCGGATCAGCAGTGACATTGGCTGGCACTTCATTGATTTTGCCACCACGCGCCAGAAATGCAGCTACCTGGTCTTCCAACTCGTCGCGAATTTTTTGACGTGATGCAATACTGAAATCCTCCAAGGCCTCAGCTGTCACAGCTGCTGCTTTGGTACTTGCAGTATAACCACCCTCATCGCTATCTAATGGCTCATCATCGGTATCTTCGACTTCCCCATCTTCAATGGGTTCTTCGATTTCATCTTCTTCGTTAATGAGATCATCACTCATACTTTCACCTGCATTTCATTTAACTATTTTTAAATCTGATTTACACCGGATAACAATCACAAACGCGCGGTTTGTTCTTTGCTTTAGTATATAGCTCAGACTTTGCGCTACGTCATGGATACTACAATAAATTTTTAGTCTTTTTCTCTCTTAAGGTCAACTAGCGCAGCCTTTACAGTTATTACCCCTTATGAGATGCAGTCGCATTTTACTGTTACGAACGACAAGCGCAATCGGGTATTTATAAAACTTAACCAGAAACCCCAAATTAAAATAAAAAGTGGTTTTTAAACCCTTGTCGTGCTCATTTTTTACACAAACCTGCCACCAAACAACACACTTTTGCTTCATCTACCCAAATTAAAGGTAAAAAAAAGCGCACCTGAAAGTGCGCATTTTTGTGATATAAACTTAAATCGCTTCTGGACCCGTTTCGCCCGTACGAATACGGATAATTTCTTCCAGTGGCGCGATAAAAATTTTCCCGTCGCCAATTTTACCGGTGTGTGCAGCTTTACTAATAGCCTCTACCGCTTGCTCAACCATTGAGTCATCTACAGCCAACTCAAGTTTTACTTTTGGTAGAAAATCAACAACATATTCAGCGCCACGATACAATTCAGTATGGCCTTTTTGACGTCCGAAGCCCTTTACCTCAGTTACCGTCATACCGGTCACACCCACTTCAGAAAGTGCAGTGCGCACGTCATCTAATTTGAAAGGTTTAACAACAGCAGTAATTAGTTTCATTGTTTGTTCCTTTGTTTATGGTCTCATTGAGTGTAGCGCTTTTATTAAAAGAACGCCCAAATTGTCTTTTCTTCACCAATTGCATTTGGTTACGAATTTAAAAAAACCTAAGATACACGTTAGCTATACGAAAAGCACCTATCCACTTTGCACAATTTGATGACCTCAATTCCGCATCGCCGAATTGGACATCATTACATCTATGGTTGCATTGTGGAGGGTTAAAAAAAGCCCCTTGCGGAATCACAAGGAGCTTTTCCAATTCACTGGATCAACTCAACGATTAAGAGTGGTAAGCACGCTCACCGTGCTCAGCAGTATCCAAACCTTCGGTTTCCAACTCTTCAGTTACACGCAGGCCAACAATTACATCAACCAGTTTGTAAGCTACAAGCGAAACCAAGCCTGACCAGAATATGGTAATGAGAACCGCTTTGGCTTGAATCCACACTTGCGTGCCAATTCCAGAGAAGCCCCAAGTACCAGCAACATAATCGTACACACCAGTACCACCCAGATCAGGGCTGTTGAACACACCGGTCAACAATGCACCCAAGATACCGCCGATACAGTGAACACCAAACACGTCAAGGCTGTCGTCATAACCGAGGATTGCTTTGAGTTTCAGTACCGCAAGCATACATACGAAACCACCAATCACACCAATTACGATACTACCCATTGGGCCTACCCAACCGCACGCAGGAGTAATAGCAACCAGACCAGCAACTGCACCTGAAGCAGCACCCAACATGGTTGGTTTGCCACGGATTGCCCACTCACCGAATGCCCAAGCCAATACTGCCGCAGCGGTAGCAAGGAAGGTATTGATAAACACTTGAGCAGCAAAGGCGTTAGCTTCAAGGTTAGAACCTACGTTGAAACCGAACCAACCTACCCACAGTAAAGCAGCGCCGATCATAGTGAACGGAACATTGTGCGGAGCCAAAGATTGAGTACCGTAACCCTTACGTTTACCAATCAACAAGCAACCAACCAAACCAGCAATACCGGCGTTGATATGCACTACGGTACCGCCTGCGAAATCCAGGGCACCCATTTGGAAGATGTAACCAGCACCGGCAGTTGCAGCGTCAGCAGCTTCTTTAGTGGTGTAAGCATCTGGACCCGCCCAGAACCAAACCATGTGCGCAATTGGCAAGTAAGCGAAGGTGAACCACAACACCATGAAAATCAGCACTGCAGAGAACTTCATACGCTCAGCGAAAGCACCTACGATCAAGCAAGGAGTCAAGGCAGCGAAGGTCATTTGGAACGCAGCATACAAATATTCAGGAATATAAATTCCTTTGCTGAACGTTGCTGCAGCCGTCAAATTGCCTGCCGCATCCAGCATCCCTTTTAGGAAGAGACGATCGAGGCCGCCGATAAACGGACTGCCTGACGTGAACGCCAGAGAGTAACCATAAACTGCCCACAAAATGCTGATAAGGCAGAAGGTTACAAAGATTTGCATAGACAGTGACAGTACGTTTTTAGCACGCACCATACCGCCGTAGAAGAGAGCCAAGCCTGGCAACACCATGAACAATACCAACAAGGTACTGGTCAGCATCCAGGCGATATCGCCTTTGTTAAATTCCGGTGCAGCTGGCGCCGCAGCGGCTTCCGCGGGAGCAGCAGCTTCTGGCGTTGCTGCAACTTCTGCAGCGGGGGCAACAACTTCAGCAGCACTGCTTGCAGAAGCAGCATCTTGGGCAAACACATCGGCTGCACCAACCATTAAGCCCACAACGCCTGCGACGAGCAGGAGCTTACGGCTAATTTCGACAAATTTCTTCACGGGAAATTCTCCTAAGTGATTTATCTATGCACAAAACGATCAACGTTTTTGTACTTGTTATTGATTTAAAGTGCTTCGTCGCCAGTCTCGCCAGTGCGGATACGCACCACTTGCTCCAGACTCGATACAAAGATCTTCCCGTCGCCAATCTTGCTGCTATTGGCGGCTTTAGTGATAGCCTCAACCACGCGATCAACTTCTGATCCAGCCACAGCGATTTCCACTTTGGTCTTAGGCAGAAAATCCACCACGTATTCGGCACCACGGTAAAGCTCAGAATGCCCTTTCTGGCGCCCGAAACCCTTCACTTCGGTTACCGTCATCCCATGTACACCAATTTCGGACAATGCTTCACGCACTGCGTCGAGCTTGAATGGCTTAATGACTGCTGTTACTAACTTCATGCTTGTACTCCTCAAAAAATCCTGCATCCCACAGGGCAGGAAGCACCGGAAATACCACTTTATTTAAGATGGAAACCACAAAAGCAACACCATAAAGCCTCAAGGGGCTCTGTTTGGCATACGCCTTTATATTCATTTTGGGTTTAGCATTTTGCAGGCCAATTAAAATTTACTTTTTAAATTCAACTACCTACAAAAAATACCAACTTGCATTCAAGCTTCCAGCTGAGCTCCCGAAAGGCAATACGCACCAAAACAATGCATATGCGCGTGCGTCCGGCACCATTTTGGTGTTCATGGCCTACAGCGGCCTATAAATTACGGAGATAAACGCAATCAAAGGCATTTAAATCATCTAAAAAAATGAAGACTTAAAACCTCGCTCACCCATGCTCTTAATTGAGTTACGCCCGGACGAAACTAGCGTTAAACTGCACCAAAGCATATCGAGGAAAATTAATGATTAGTCAATTAGCCCAACGCCTGAGCCAAGAGCTACAAGATGCCATCCCTTTTATCAGCGGACTCATCCCTAAAAAGGAATTACAAATAGGTTTGCAAGCGGCGCTATCAAAACTGAATCTGGTCACGCGCGAAGAATTCGATGCGCAAACGGCTGTCCTTCAACGCACCCGCCAAAAGCTGGAAGCACTGGAACTGCGCTGCGCCGAAATAGAGCAAAAACTCAATCAACCGGAATAGCCGATTCGTTTTGATTTCCAAACATAAGTTGGTTATATTTCGAAAACTGACTTATTGATTAAATAAGCGGCAAGGAGCCACAAACACTTACGTAAAGGAATACTAATGTCACTCGCCATTGTTTACACCCGCGCAAAACTTGGGGTCAACGCCCCGTTCGTTACTGTTGAAGTTCATCTCTCTGCAGGTTTACCCAGCCTCTCAATTGTCGGCCTCCCGGAAGCAGCCGTTAAAGAGAGTAAGGATCGGGTCCGCAGCGCCATTCTGAATAGCCATTTAGAATTTCCCGCACGACGAATCACCGTAAATCTGGCTCCCGCAGATCTACCAAAAGAAGGTGGGCGTTTTGATCTGGCCATAGCTTTAGGAATTCTCGCAGCCTCCGGTCAAATTCCCACCGCAGCACTCAAGAAATACGAATTTTTGGGAGAGCTAGCGCTTTCGGGAGAACTTCGTTCGGTCAGTGGTGCCTTGCCAGCTGCACTCGCCTGCGCCGAGCATCAACGCGAACTGATTATCGCTAACCAAAGCGCTAGCGAAGCTGCCCTAAGTACCAGTTCAAGGGTTTTCGGAGCCAAAAGCTTGCTGCAAGTCTGTGCCCATTTGCATGATCGGGAGCATCTATTTCAGGCCAGTGCCCCCGAAGCACTCGATTTGGAACACCTTACCGACATGCAGGATGTTAAGGGTCAGGCGCAAGCCAAGCGTGCATTGGAAATAGCCGCCAGCGGCGGCCATAATTTATTGTTCTTCGGCCCTCCGGGCACAGGTAAAACCATGCTCGCCAGCCGCTTGCCCGCTATTTTGCCGCGCCTGAGTGAGCAGGAAATGCTGGAGGTTGCTGCGGTCTATTCAGTAGCATCGCAAAGCCCGCATCAATCCTGGCGCACCCGTCCTTTTAGATCGCCCCATCACACAGCTTCTGCAATTGCACTTGTCGGCGGAGGAAGCAATCCCAAACCGGGGGAAATTTCGCTCGCCCATTGTGGTGTGTTATTTTTGGATGAATTGCCGGAATTTCATCGTCAGGTTTTGGAAGTTTTGCGCGAGCCTTTAGAGAGCGGCGAAGTGCGAATATCGCGTGCAAAAACCCAAGCTACTTTTCCGGCAAGATTTCAATTGATCGCGGCAATGAATCCGTGCCCCTGCGGATATTTTGGCAACAATGATGATCGCTGCCGCTGCACACTTGATCAAGTCCGTCGCTATCGTGATCGCATTTCCGGGCCAATGTTGGATCGCATCGATATGCATGTCCCAGTTCGTGCGTTACGCCAAGGCGAATTGCATAGCAAAAGCGATGGCGAAAGTAGCACGCATATTCGCGAACGTGTTGAACAAACACGCGTACGCCAACTCGAACGGCAAGGCAAAGCCAACAATTTATTAAGCGCGCCAGAGCTGGAAAAATATTGTGAACTAAAAGACTGCGACAAAGCTTTACTAGAGCACGCCATTCATAAGATGGGACTCTCGACTCGCGCCTACCATCGCGTACTAAAAGTCGCACGCACTTTGGCAGACATGCAAAACAAATCGCAACCCGACACTGAAAATATCAGCGAGGCATTGAGTTATCGCACACTTGATCGACAGTAATGCCTGATTCATATTGCTGCAAGGTATTACATAAATCTTCAAGCGATTGTGGTGGCGCAAAATAAAAACCTTGCATTTGGTTGCAGCCAGATTCATGCAGCCAGCGTTTTTGTTCGAGGGTTTCAACACCCTCAGCCACTACAATTTTACCCAGGTTATGCGCAAGATTAATCATGGCGGCTACCAAGCGACGATCACTCGCGCTGCGCTGTAATTCCGACATTAATCGCGAAGCCAATTTCACCGAACTAATAGGCAGGCGCTGCAAATGTAAAAATGATGAGCTGCCAGTGCCGAAATTATCCAGCGCGAAATTAATTCCAAAAAATGCGAGCGGCCGCATACATAGACTTACTAAATCAATATTTTCCATAAAGGAAGATTCAGTTAGCTCGAATTCGACATCGCCCGCCTGAACGTCATAATCTTCAAAAATACTCGCTATTTCCTGTACCAAACGCTCATCTTTAAATTGACGCATGGAAATATTGATTGACATGGTAATAGTATTACCGAAGCGCGCGTGGATAACTTTTAAATCATTACAGGCCTGGCGAATAGCCCAATAACCTATTGCCGTAATTAATCCGGTGTCTTCCGCTGCCGCTATAAAATCACCCGCATTTAAAACACCCACATCAGGATTATCCCAACGCAAGAGTGATTCAACGGCAACAATTTTCTGCGTTTCCACATCAACTCGCGGTTGATATTGCAAAAAGAATTGATTTTTTTTCAGCGCCTTACGCAGATTGGATTCCATCCGCAATTGTCGACGCACATTTTTATTCATGGCGTCGGTAAAGAAACAAAAGCTACTACCTTCTTCCTGCTTTGCTTTATACATCGCCATGTCGGCATTTTTCAGCAAACTATCTGCATCGCGCCCGGCTTGCGGATAAATCGCAATACCAATACTGCAACCCACCACAACTTCATAGCCATTAATTTCTGCTGGCTCTGATAAGAGTGCGATAATTTTTTCAGCAATGTGCGCAACATCCGTATGGTTTTCAATGTGCGATAACAACAGGGTAAATTCATCACCGCCCATGCGTGCTACCGAATCACTGCGACGCATACAGGCGCTCAAGCGTTCTGCACAGATGCGAATAATTGCGTCGCCTGCATCGTGACCAAAGTTATCATTCACTTGTTTAAAACCGTTGAGATCGATAAACAACAAAGCAAACGATGTTTTATCGCGGTTAGCTAAATGAAGGACATGTTCCAAGCGGTCACGAAATAAAATTCGATTGGGAATATCAGTGAGCTGATCGTAATGCGCAAGGCGAGCAAGATATATTTCAGTTTGTTTACGTTCGATGGCGTAGCGCAGAGTGCGCTCTAGCAATTGATGATCAATCTGGCCTTTAATAAGATAGTCGGAAGCGCCGGTGCGAATTACATCCCGGTCGACTTCAATTTCCATCTCGTCGGTCATAATAACGATGGGGGTTTTATTGGCTTGGACTTTCACACTATTGAGCAGATCGCGAGCACTCAAATCGCCCCAATAGAAGTCGAGCAGAACAACATCAAACTCATTGGATAAAATTTTAGGGGCAGCCGTCTCCAGCTGATCACACCAAACCAGTTCGTAGTTGACGTTACGCACTTGTGACAAAATGTCAGCAATTAACAAATACTCGCCGTGCTCTCGGTCAATAAATAAAATTTTTATGGTTTTTTCCATAACCTCACATGCCCTTCAACCCGGTTTGATTGAACTGAAGGGGAACTCTCCACTCTCTATTTATACTTGTACTCTTTGTCGCGCCAAGCAAACTTTACACCCTGCTTTCGCGAGAATAAATAAGATTTGATCACATATAACAAACAAAGACGCTTAAATTATTTTTAAAAGTATAGGTTATAAAAAAACGAGTAATTGCATCGTCAGCGGCGATTGTTACAATAGCCGCCCTTTCCTATTGATAGCCAAACCAACGTGAATCAGCTCAACCCCCGCCAACAAGAAGCCGTGCTTTACATTGACGGTCCATGCCTCGTGCTGGCTGGTGCGGGCAGCGGTAAAACCAGCGTGATCACCCGTAAAATCGCCTACCTGATTCAGCAGTGCGAAATTCCTGCACGCCACATCGCCGCCCTCACCTTCACCAACAAAGCGGCACGCGAGATGAAAGAGCGTGTGAGCAATTTGGTGCGGGGTAGCGCCGCGAAAGGTTTAACTGTTTCAACCTTTCACAATCTTGGCTTAAATATTATTCGGCGCGAATACAAGAGCCTTGGCTTTAAACCCGGCTTCTCCATTTTTGATGCCGAAGATGCACGCTCATTATTAAAAGAATTAATGCTAAAAGACGGCGACCTCGATAGCGACCATTTGAATTTGGTACAAAACCAAATTTCAAATTGGAAAAATGATTTAATCACCCCCAAACGAGCATTGGAGTTAGCGCAAAGTCCAGGCGAACAAACTATAGCCTTGGTATATCAACAATATAATCAAGCACTTCGCGCATACAATGCTGTCGATTTTGATGATTTGATTTTAATTCCTGTGGACCTATTTCGGCAGCACAGCGAAATACTTTTGCGCTGGCAGAAAAAAATTCGCTATTTATTAGTGGATGAATATCAAGACACCAACTCTAGTCAATATCTATTGGTGCAATTGCTGGTCGGTAACCGCGGCGCGTTAACGGTGGTGGGTGATGACGATCAATCAATTTATGCATGGCGTGGCGCGCGGCCAGAAAATATGGCGCAACTGAAAGTCGACTATCCGCAACTGCGCCTGATCAAGCTCGAACAGAATTATCGTTCCACCAGTCGCATTCTGCGCGTTGCTAACCATTTAATTGCAAATAACCCACACGAATTTGATAAGGCGCTGTGGAGTGAAATGGGCTTGGGCGACCCTATCCGCGTGGTGCGCTGCGCAAATGAAGATGCTGAAGCTGAGCGCGTTGCCACCGAAATTTTGACCCAGCGCTTGCGTAAACAAAATAAATTTCGCGATTACGCTGTGCTCTACCGAGGCAATCATCAATCGCGGTTGCTGGAAATGAAATTACAGCAACACCAGATTCCCTACAAAATCAGCGGCGGCTCCTCATTTTTCGCCAAGACCGAAATTAAAGACATAATGGCGTATTTGCGTTTATTGGTTAATCCCGATGATGACAACGCATTTTTACGCATCGTCAACACCCCGCGCCGCCACATAGGCACCAGCACACTGGAAGCTCTCGGCAGCTACGCGAGCCAACGCCAAATCAGTTTGTTCGCAGCCTTGGATGAAGTGGGCCTCCACAGCCATATCCCCGAAAAAAATCTAGAGCGCTTATTACGTTTTTCGCAGTGGATGAAACAGGTTGCCCTCAACTGCACAACCAATGACCCCATCGCCGGTGTGCGCGAGATGATTGATGACATCGATTATGTGGGCTGGATGCATCAAAACTCGCCCAGCAGCAAAGCCGCCGAAAAACGTATTGAAAACGTCTTTTATCTGGTCGAATCCCTACAAAAAAGCTTGGACAAAACTGCCGACGACGATGAAGACGACGAAAAACGCATTCAAGATGCCATCGCTAAATTAGTATTGCGAGATTTGCTTGAGCGCCAGGAAGAGGAAGATGAAAGCGACCAAGTACAGTTAATGACCCTGCACGCATCCAAAGGCCTGGAGTTTCCGCACGTGTTTATGGTGGGCATGGAAGAGGATTTACTACCGCACCGCAATAGCATCGACGATAACAATATTGAAGAGGAGCGCCGCCTGACTTACGTGGGAATCACTCGCGCGCAAAAAACCTTGACCATGACGCTAGCTGGCAAGCGCAAACAGTTTGGCGAACACAGCCCAACTACGCCCAGCCGTTTTTTGGACGAACTACCAAAAGAAGATGTTGAACACGAAGGATTTGGCGAACACAACCCGGAAAAAAACACAGCGCAAGGAGCGGAAACACTGTCCAGCCTACTGAATTTGTTTGATTAACCCCCCGCAAGTCTAGATGTCGACTTACTTTACACCGAAACCCTACCAATGCAGCCAAAAACACACCAACATTTTGATTTTAAAAGAATTATGTCAGTTGGCTCATCACTTGCATCATAAAGACCACTAGTGTGAACTAGTTCAAACAATCGACCCAACTAGTGTGAACTAGTTCAGATTTTTAACTCAAGGAGTCTTTACAGATGAAAACTCAATTTAAATTGTTAGCAGGTCTTGTACTCGGCGCTGCAGCTTCAATGGCAAACGCTGACGCTATTCCATATCCAAATGTTGGTACCCCAGCACCAGCCAATACTTTCCATGCTGCCAGCACTGGCAACATTTCAGCTTACTTTTTCGGCTCTAGCGCAAGCTATGTAAGCCGTATTGGCTTGAAGGTAAATGGCGTTGATACTGGCATCTACGGTTTAACCAACAACGTTTCTCACTACGGCAACTCAATAAGCTTCGGCAATGTTAACTCAGGCGATACACTGGAATTCGTGTTGCAAGTATTGTCAATCAATAACAGCTGGTACTCTGTTCCAGTGCACAACACTGACAAGAAAAACCATACCTACGCGACTTCATTCAGCGGTGGTAGCGATATCCATGGCCACAGCATCGTTCCAGGCACTTACATCGCGTTCGAAGATCTTTTCAATCTAGGCGACCTTGATTATAACGATCACCAATTCGTATTTACCAACGTTGCAGTTCCAGAACCAGCAGGCTTAGTACTGTTGGGCTTGGGCTTGGTAGCTCTTGGCGCTGCTCGTAGACGTGCTGCCAAGTAAGTTAATTTGTCACCCATAATAAGGTGATAATTGTTTAAGCCAGCTCCCACAAGGAGCTGGCTTTTTCATTTGTATGTCGAGATTTTAGCGGGTTCGCTACCATGGCCCACG
This sequence comes from Cellvibrio zantedeschiae, assembly GCF_014652535.1. NCBI lineage: Bacteria > Pseudomonadati > Pseudomonadota > Gammaproteobacteria > Cellvibrionales > Cellvibrionaceae > Cellvibrio > Cellvibrio zantedeschiae. Next base: position 95,939 of record NZ_BMYZ01000003.1, read on the forward strand.
CCTTGACTCGACACGCAATTCAGCTCGCCACAATACTTACGCCCGCCAAACCTCAGCTATAAGCTTGCTGTTACTCGCGCTCTGATTGAACTTCGAAAGCTACCCACCTCCCCTTTCCTCTAGCTGAACACTTCTGGCATCAATGTGCCTGACAATGAGGAGCAACGACTTCTTAGCTGCGCTTGTTAAAAATGCGCCTAACGACGAATACCTCCAAGCAATCCAACTTCGGTTGCCAGAAAGATTAACCAGACGGTAATGCGTCCAATAAAAAAGCCAGCATTAATGCTGGCTTTTTTATTGGGCAGAGTAACGACAGCTTATTTACTGCCATCTACCATATATTTTACTGCGCCTTTAATCTCATCATCGGAACAAGCAGCACATGTCCCTTTTGGTGGCATGCTGTTGAAGCCGCCGATAGCGTGCGTATAAAGAGTGTCCAAACCTTTGGCCGCACGAGGACCCCAATCGCCAGCATTACCGAACTTGGGCGCACCGAGCACACCAGTACCGTGACAAGTGGCACAAACGCTGCCATATAAATCCTTGCCTGACTTGGGGCCAGCAGATGCAGGCGCGGCTGGTGCTGCGGCGCAAGGCTCACCAGACATACAAACTTTACCCACAGGCGCAATGCGCTCTTTAACCGTATCGACGGCTTTGCTCTCGCTATAGGCAACTCCAGAAACAGCTACCAAGCCGGCAACCATCAACATTCCTAACAATTTTTTCATCGGGATCACGGTTTTTTCCTCATCGATATTCTTTACGCAACTAAAGCGCACTTAAAGCTGGTGGCGATTTTCGAGTCTTTTCAACAGCTCGCGGGCATTATAGCCAAAAGTGTTCGCGATTGCTTACCTCGATAACGAGCTTATTGAAGTCTAGCTCAGCTTCGCGACGGCGGTTTTGATCTGGATCGCCTCAATGTTATGCTTAAGCCGATAATAACTCCGGAATCCGTCGATATATGGAATATGCAGAAGTCACCTTTACGGCTTACTTAAGTGCAGCTGTAATTTCTACCTTGCTTACCATTACCTATTTATACCAGTTCTGGCACCAGCAACGCGGTAGCGCTTTCGCCGTGGCAGCGACTATCAATACTTTTCATTTGGCCGCTATAGCGTTGTCTTTTTCGAACCATCATTTAACCACCAATTGGTTATTGTTTTTGGAGTGCTTGCATTACAACGTGTGGGTGCTTGCGATTGCATTGAGCTTACGCAAACACAGCAAGCAGCAGCACTTTCCGCGCAGCCTGCAAATTTTGTTCGGGATTGGCTGGCCGCTTACAGCGCTCATCTTTGTTTTCGCACTCGTAAACAATAAAACCATATTTGCCCTGACCCCCTGGTTTGCACTGAGCCTGGCAGTGATCAGCTTAGTGAGTGTTGAGCAGCTTTATCGTTACGCGGCCAGCAATGATCGCCAGATCAAACTGTTGTGCATGAACCTGGGCGCCATCTTTATTTACGATATCTATCTCTACACCCATGGCCTTATTTTCCAAGGGATTGATCCGCTGCTTTGGCAATCCCGCGCTGCCGTTGCAATTGCCACTTGTCTGTTTATGGCACTGGGCGGATTGGTGCCTTTGCAGCAATCCCAACGCACCGCCAACTTTAATATTTCCCGCCCCATTGCCTTTTACACCACCTCTTTAATTGGTGTCGGACTTCTTATCACCTCCCTTTCTTTGGGTGGTTACTACGTGCGTCTTTACGGCGGCAACTGGGGAACGGTGATATACAGCTTCGTGCTGGTTGCGGCGGTAATGATCATCGCCATGGTTTTTGTATCGAGCAGCTTGCGCTCTCGCCTGTCGGTATTAATTAATAAACACCTGTTCCGCCATAAGTACGATTATCGCAGCGAATGGTTGCGCATCATCAATTATCTCGCGCAACCGGCGGAAGCCAGCGAAGTTAACCAACGCGCCTTCTTTGCAGTGGCCTCTACGACCAAAGCTCCTGGCGGTGCCATCTGGTTACTTAAGCAAGGGTTTTACGAGCCGGTTTATCAGGTGAATCTGCCTAGAGTAGTAGACCTGCAAGAGGAACCTGCTGATAGCCTCTTCTGCCAAGCCTTTCTGGATTTGGAATGGGTATATTTTCCCGATAGCGGTGATAACGAAGCACTTAGCCAAAACAACCACCTCTTGCCATATTGGGCTCGCAACTTTCCCAACTTATGGCTGATCTTTCCGCTGATCGTGGGCGAGGAGTTGGTGGGCTTTATGGCCTTAACCAAGCCCGTAGATGACACTGCTTTGACTTGGGAAGACTTGGACCTTCTCAAAACTATCGGCCGCCAAATTGCGAGCTACCTCAAGCGCCACCATCAGGCCGATCAGCTGGCCGAGGGCAAGCAATTCGACACCTATAACAAGCTGGTCGCCTTCATTATTCATGACCTCAACAATTTAATTGCGCAACAAGCCCTCATGGTCAAGAACGCGGAGAAACACAAAGACAACCCCGCCTTTGTGGAGGATGCGATCAAAACCATCAGCAATTCCGTAGATCGCATGAACAACCTTCTTAAAAAGCTGCGTCGCGACGAATCCGACTTGGTCAAATGCCTGAGTATGACCGAGGTTGTGGAAGTGGCCGTTTCCGAATGTCGCCGCAATAATCCGCAATTGACCAGCAGTATTGAAAAAGGAAAATACACGCTCAACGCTGATCAGGTGCGTTTGGTGATGACCATCACGAATTTCATCAAAAACGCTTTGGAGGCCACACCAACCGGCGGCAGAGTTCATGTTACACTCGCCTACAATAACAATCGGGCGGTGATTACCATTGAGGATAACGGCTCCGGCATGGACTGGGACTTTATCCACAATCGTTTGTTCAAGCCTTTTGAAACAACAAAATCTGGCAAGGGAATGGGTATAGGTGTTTACCTATCGCGTGAGTACATCAGTGAATTGGGCGGATCGCTCAACGTGATGAGTACCGTAGGCGAAGGCACCACAATCACCATCTCCCTCCCTTTGAATAAGATGGACTAAATACCCGCATGACTAAACCCCTGAACCAAAAGCCCATCCTTCTAATTGTTGAAGATGACCAAGGCCTGCAAAGCCAATTACGCTGGCACTTTGACCAATACGAAACCATCTTTGCGGAGAACCGGGCAGATGCCGTTGCAGCACTCCGCCTGCACGAGGCCTCAGTAATTATTCAGGACTTAGGCTTGCCGCCCGATGAAGATGGCGTGGATGAAGGGTTTAAATGCATTCAGGACATTTTACGCATAGCACCATCCAGCAAAATCATTGTGATGACCGGTAAAACCGACCACGAAAATGCAATTCGCGCTGTGGGCATGGGCGCTTATGACTTCTACCATAAACCGGTTGATGCCAACACACTGGACTTGATTGTACAGCGCGCCTTCCATATTTTTGACCTAGAAGCTGACAACCGCCGCCTTACCATCGCCAAACAAGCACCGCTGGAAGGTCTGATTAGTAACGATCCACAGATGCTGAAGATTTGCCGCCAGCTGGAAAAAATCTCCCCCACAACAGTGACTTGCACATTGCTCGGCGAGAGCGGAACGGGCAAGGAGGTTATGGCACGCGCAATTCATCAATTGAGTCCGCGCAAAAACAAGCGCTTTGTCGCCATTAACTGTGCTGCTGTGCCAGAAAACCTAATTGAAAGCGAACTTTTCGGCTACGAAAAAGGTGCTTTTACGGGCGCCAACAAACTTACGCTCGGTAAGGTAGAAACCGCCAACGAAGGTACGCTTTTTCTCGACGAAATTGGCGATATGCCGCTGAATTTACAAGCGAAATTGCTGCGTTTTTTACAAGAGCGTGTCATTGAGCGGGTTGGCGGCCGCACCGAAATCCCGGTAGACGTACGCGTAATTTGCGCAACCAACAAAGATTTGGAAAAAATGTCGCGCGAAGGCAGCTTTCGTGAGGACCTTTTTTACCGGATTTGCGAAATGACCGTGGATATTCCACCACTACGCGCACGTCAGGGCGATAAAGCCTTACTGGCACGCCATTTCCAACTCAAATTCGCCAAAGAACACAGCCAAGCTGTTTCAGGTTTTACACCCGACGCTATTGAAGCCATCGAAGGTTACAACTGGCCCGGCAATATCCGGGAAATGGAAAACAAAATAAAACGCGCCGTGATCATGGCCGAAGGCAAATACATTACGCGTGAAGATTTAGGATTGGCCGAGGCGGGCGACCTATCGCTCAACCTTCGCCATGTTCGCCAGGAAGCCGAAAAAAGTGCGATTTTACGTGCGCTCAGTATGGCCGACCACAATGTTTCCGCTACCGCAAAACTCCTCGGCATCACCCGCCCCACCTTTTACGACCTCGTTAAAAAATACGATATGCAAATCAGTGCCAGCAGTCATCCAGATGAGGACTGATTAACACTTTTAAAAGAAATCCGGCGGCGCACAAATAAACTTATAACAAAACATGCTATAACCGCGCCCATTCGGCAAAACCGTGCATCACAAGATTCGCGCATCCCATCGCTAAACATGAATTTTGCCCTACCAATCTCACTTAAATGGAAACATTGGTGCTACATATAACTGTATTCGTGGTCTGCTCAGCTCAGACCTAAGATCACCATAGTGGTACCAATCCGGTAGTTTTGATGAAAAATAAATTGAAAATTCAGCTAAATCTTGCGTCTCTTGCAACCATATTTATTTTAGCTCTCTCAAGTTGTGGTGGTGGAGGTGGCAGCACCGATACCGGTGGCGGTTTCAATTCAACTCCCAATAATACAAAGCCCCAAGCGTCAGACTCGGCGGTCGCATCTAGCGTCTTGGCTACTCAGGAATCTTCCGCACCGGCACAAACTGCCTCTAGTCAAGTTAGTTCGGCTACCTCGTCCCGATCAAGCAGTGTTCCCGGCTCGTCGTCTTCTCGCCGCAGCATTAGCTCGTCATCACTTTCAAGTCGGGCATCAAACATCGACCAAACACCGCCTAGCATTCCTGCAAATTTCAGGGTTGAAACCGCCCAATCTGATCGGGTCGTTCTTGCTTGGGCAGCATCTACAGATAACAACAGCGGAACTATCTCATATAAGATTTATCGTGATCAGGTACAAATTGACACCATTCGTAGTGGTGACGTTCTGTATTATGACTTCGATGTTGCCCCGAGCAAATCTTATACTTACAGCATAAGTGCAGGCGATACATCGGAAAACTGGTCAGGGCTTAGTGAAACCACAGCCAATACCGCCGCTTTTGGAGCCAATTCAAGCGCTCAGAAATCTTCAGCTAGCAGCAACTCGAGCAAGTCATCCGCTGGCATAGACCTGACATTACCGACAGCTCCCACACAAGTCACCAAAGTTAACGCCTACAGTACTCAAGTTGAAATCAGCTGGAACGCTGGCACAGATAATATTGGTGTCACCGCTTACAGGGTTTACCGAGACTCCATATTAATTAAAACGCTAACAGCAGACATAACCACGTTTATTGACAAGACAGTTGCGCCTGACATTTCCTACTGGTATGGCGTTAGCGCTGGAGATGCTGCTGGCAACTGGTCATCCCAAAAACTTATCAATATCAAAACGCCACTAGCATTGGTGTCAGGCAACGTAACCTTAAAGTGGCTTCCGCCCACCCAAAGAGAAAACCTAGTTCCCTTACTCGCTGCAGACATCGGCGGTTATGAAATACGTTACAAGGCGCTTCTAGAAAGTACTTACACTTATAAAACGGTAAGTAAAGATGTGGATCAAATAACGCTCCAGGGACTAATTGGGGATTACGCTTTCGAAATTGCTGCATTTGATACACATGATTTATACAGCCCCTTCACGAGTATCAAGCCCCAGTAGCAACGCTATATACTTTAAAATTTCCTAATCTGGAGCGGGTAGGATGATTGGCAGTGTAACGTGAAACGTATAGAATTCGCGCACACTAGATCAAGCTCCAGAGCAAACAACGAATGGATAAAGAGGGAAACGTAGGTCAGCAAAAGTCGCCGAAAAATTGGTCTCTATTGTTACAATTTTCGATTTTTTTCTTAGCTCTCGGCCTATTATTTAATGAATCCACCTCCTCTTTGCTAGCTCGCTGGTTGAAATGGGATGAGGATTTATCTCATGCAATACCAACATTGCTAGCACTCCTGTTTTTAGTTTTCAGGATAGAAAAATTTCCATACCGTGCGGATCCTAAACTTCTTCGCGCAATATTTATTACATTTATCGCTTTAACCTCAATAGCCTGGCTGCTGTTTGTAATAGCCAATATCACCCTCTTGGCAAATCTTTGTCTTCTACTGTGTATTCCTCTTGTTTTAACTGCCTGCTATTCACTTAGAACTACTACTTTTTTTATACCTATTTTAGGGCTGCTAATTTTTACATTACCAATTTTCAGTCAGCTAAACACTATCTTGGTACAGATGAGCGCTTATGTAGTCGGCCTCTTGGTGAAGGCGGTTGGTATAACGGCATTGATTGATGGCCAAAATATATTTATCACCTATGGCCATATTTTTATTGCGGATGGTTGCTCAGGCTTGCGCTATCTCACTATATCAATTTTGCTGGGCTATCTTCTTTCAATCCTCAATCACTACAGCATCTCTAAAACAATAATAGCTATTGTCATAGCAACCCTTTTAGGACTTGCGACAAATTGGTTGAGAATTTTTCTGCTCGTTTTAATCGGTGATATCACCCATATGAAAAGCAGCCTTATGCACGATCACGAGATGTTTGGCTGGATACTTTTCTCGTGCGTGATGCTACCGGCCATTTTCTTTGCCCCGGTGAGTAAACATAAGAGGTATGAGGGGCAATCAAACCCCGTAATCAAACCGCTTCTTCCTACGCTAGCCCTAGCTGTTGGCCCCTTAGTATTTAACTTAATACCGAACGTTGTTGGAAATACTGCAACATTGTCGCTTCAATCTATCGGATTAAATGTACAAGCCAAACCTACAGACTCACTCCTCCCTCCACGCTTGCCTGCTGCTGAAGTCAAGGAGTATGCATCTAAAACAATTGATAACACCGAGCTTCACGTTCGGCTGAATCAATATCAGCCAGAAACCTTACGTGAAAAAATCATTCCCTATTTTGAATCACTTTATAACACTGAAGAATGGCAAAATGATCCACGCGCCACCCCTGTAGAGCTTAAAGAATTAGGTTATAAGGTTTTTAATTTGAGGCGCACAGGCGGACAAAATTTTGCAATCTTTATTTACAGATTTGAAATAGGTGAATACAACACCAACAATTACGAGATAGCAAAGTTGCTACAGATACCTGCAACATTTACTGGTAGACGCTATTTCAACATAATGAGCATTCATAGTTTATGTAGCGAACCAAGCTGTGCGAACGAACTTGCTTCAGCAACGCAAATAGCACTAAATTGGGATACAACCACCAAAAAGCTACGCTAGAAAATTAAATTCACGCGCTCAAAAGCAGCTCTAATTAGCTTCAAATGGACAGCGCTTACCGCCTGATGAACAGGCAAGCTAATGAATCGCTCAGCAAAGGCCATTGAGTTATCAAGACTTCCGGCAATTGTATAATTCTGAACACCTGAAATTTCTGGTAATGCCAAACGATACATTTCAGTAGCCCCTAATCCTGCCTCAACCAAAACTTTATAAACTCGTTGTTTTTCTTCAACAGATGAAAACAACACGGGGTAGCGGAGCAACCTCCTCCTTCTTGCAGTATGCAAAGCGCTAAACCTGTTGTTAAAGTGAATATCACTCAACAGCTGGTCATAACATGACCCAATATGATTACTACTCCGATTGTATTGAATCATGTTGGCTGTAAATAACTCTCGCCTAACATCATCAAACGATGTGATTTTTTCAAGCGCGCTATATCGAGTGTTACCAAGGCTGATAAATGGATTTCTACTAATCATTTGGTAAAAGAAAGGATTTAATAATTGGTTGTAAGCCATGAGTTTAGCTTTAACACTCCACCTTGAAACAAAACTGGAGTCAGCTATGGGTTCAATATTCTCCTGAATGAACGCCTCAGGCAGATCTAGCTTTGATAACAACAACCCTCCACCTAGTAAACTTAGCGGTTTGCCACGGCCAAAAGAAAAGGTTACAAAATCACCAATCAAAAGGTCATCTTCACCGCTAGAAGGAAACCATTGCGCGTTATCCTCAACGATATACAGCTGGGGAAATTCAGCTTTAAGCTTTGATAGTCCGTGTAAATCTTCGCTAACACCCAAAAAATTTATAGCGACGATCGCCAATGTATTTTTGGATATTGCATCACGCACTCGCGTGAGACTGAAAGACGGATCATTATCATTGATGTCCACCAACACAGGTTTAATACCTGCGTAATGCGCTGCCGAAAGTAAATCAGGGCAACAATATCCTGGAATCAACACTTCGGGAGAGGAAAGGTCGGGCCGCAGAAATCTTACTGCCTTAAATGCGAGCGCTAATGCCGAAGTTCCAGAATCAACCCATGTTGCCTTGTAGCCGGCAAACTCAGGCATTCCAATGTCATCCTGGTTGCGCTTATGGATAATCGAGTTTCCGACCGGTGGCAGATCACCACGAATTAGCGAGCGGAGGGCTTCCATGTAGTCATTCTCTTTCCAGAAAGAAACTTAATCGCAGCATCAAGCAAAGCAACATTAACCTGCACAAAGAAATAGATAATCTTTACGGAACCTATCTCGCGCAACTGCGGCAAAAAATGTGCGACCACAGAAATTCCGTAAAAAAGCAACTGCCCAAAAAATACCAATGCGTAGAAAAAACCATCTCTGGCAACCAACGCACTTACAATGAAAAATGCCAGAAAAAACCACGGCGCCAACCAACGCATAAGTTTATGGCTAATAACCTGAAAAGCAAAAGCACCAAATAACCCGAAGTTCATTACTTCCTTATGACGAGACAAACCCGTCATACCTCTAATGACAGTACGCACTTTCCGTTGGTACTCTTTGGATGCATCCTTCAAGTCTTGGTAATAACCCAACACATCGGGCGCACTCACCGAGCGCAATCCAGCCTTGGCAGTATTTAAAGCTGTATTGAAATCGCTCGGACAATAGATGTCCCACTCCTGACATACACTCTTGCGCGCCGCAAAAAAAGAGCCACTCAAACCGATTAATCCAGACAATTGCGATTCCAACTTACGCAACCACATTTCATATCTAACATAAGCACCCTCACCAGCCACTGTCCCATCCTGGCTGATAAACCTGTCTTCACTTGAAACCGCACCTATACTCGGATCTTCGAAATAAGCCTCCAACCGACTAATTGCGTCTGCAGGAATCTGGGTGGCAACATCTGAAAACACCAACACATCACCACGCGCTACCCTGATAGCAGCCAACTGAGCATTTTCCTTCCCTAGCCTTTCATTAGCGCGGACCAACCTTACTCCCCTATCTTCGTATCCCTTAACAATCGCATCCGTATCATCTTCAGAGCAATCGGAAGCCACTATGACTTCAAACCGGTTGCTATCTATATTCAGAGCAAGTGAGTTTTCGATTTTCTCCTTAATACGAGCTTGCTCGTTATAAGCAGTCACAATCAGAGAGATATTTACGGGAGAGGAATCAGTCTGTAGCGATGTAGAGGCAAGCCTTGAAGGTTTCCAAACCACCAAAATCTTTAGCAAAACGGGGTATATAAAGTAACTATACACAGCCAAAACACCTAAAAACCAAAATAATGCTATTAAAACCATTAGTCGCCTCGTGAAATCTAAGGTTGATGGTGAAATCTCAGCTCACCGTCATTTCAAGTGGGGCAAGGATACCAAAACATCTCCGCGATGACGCAGGATTTATTAGAAATAGAACTCTAGGAGTTCGAACAAACATATCATCCACGTTATTTGTATAAGTTAATCATGACAAATGATCTAAATCAGATTTATCTTCGATTTCATGGCGCAATTGACCCTAATAACACCAGCAAGAATATCGAGGCACATTGGCGCGTAAATTATCACAGACTCTTCTAATGCGAGGTAACTGACGCATAGATAAATGGCAAAACTTATCGTTGATAAGTCAGAACGACACTAAATAATTCAATAAATCGAATAACAATGTAAACATTTAATAATTACTCTCTATAATAAGCCCCCATTAATTAGCTGACTGTAACTGCACACCACATGCAAGCCCAAACGAGATTGCCGATGAGTACATCCCCCACCATAAGCATCGTCCTATGCACCTACAATAATGCAGACTCATTGAGTCTCACTTTGGAGCAATTGTTATCGCAAGCAGTGGATGATTCTAATAACTTTGAAATTATTGTGGTCAACAATAACTCCTCTGATCACACTGAAAAGGTTTGTCTATCCGCGATTAAGAAAAGCAACATTTCCATGCACTACCTGTTCGAGGATCGCCAAGGACTATCCCATGCTCGTAACACGGGAGTTGCCAAGGCTTTAGGTAACTATATTTTATTTACAGATGATGACGCGGAATTACCAAACAATTGGCTTAGCGCTTATTACGACCATATCAAAGAATACGAACCTGACTGTCTTTACAGCAGCATTCACGTTTTATGGGATCAACCAAAACCCTGGTGGTATCAAAATTCTTACCGCGCTTGTTTCGTGGAGTTGAATTATGGTGATAATCCACTGCATATCAAAGATATTCATCATGAATTTTTTGGTAAGAATTTTTGTGTGAGAAAACCATTGATATTATCCCAGGGAGGATTTGATCCGTCGTTAGGTCGCATGGGCTCTAAATTAATCGCCGGCGAAGAGACCCTTCTATATCGCAATCTTATTCGTTCACAATCAAAAGTATTGTACTTCCCCCATGCTCCTGTCGGGCACAGGCTAAAAACCAAGGAATATACCGAAGCACATATAAAAAAACTTTTTATTGATGGCGCTTATTCATCAATTCACATTGCGCGAGTTTCAAAAAATAAAAAAATTTTTGGCCGACCAATTGGTGTTCTTGCATCCAGCTTAGGTGTTTTTTTCAAATCCACTTTTAATTTTATTATTCATGCGCTTGATGGTAACAAACCTCAAAGGTTTTACAACGCACTGTGCATAAGAAAATCTTTAATGACAATGTTTTTGTGGATTAAAGCCTAATGAACAAGTCAGCATCAATATTAATCATGATACATTGTGAGCAATTCACGGGATATGCGATTGGAACACTCGAACAAGTTTTTTTTAATGCTGCGATTGATGCAGGATACGCGCAAGAAAATATTTTTTGGTCTTACCCCAAAGTAGTGGAAGCCAATACCAATATCATTGAATGTCAATTTAAAAGCAGCCATAAGCACAACGACCTAAAAGCATTTATTGTTCAAAACAATATCCAGCAAGTATTGGCATTCGACCTTGGTTATCCCGCCAATGTATTACCAGTGCTTCGCTCAGCAGGTGTTAAAAGCATTATTTCTTATTGGGGAGCAAGCATGAGCTCGCTCAACTCTGGCGTTAAATTGTTGTACAAAAAAATAGAGTGGTTGATGCGTAGCCACAAACCGGATTTTTTTATTTTTGAATCTGCCGCTATGCAATTAACAGCAACAAAAGGCCGTGGAATTCCAAAAGATAAAACCGCTGTTGTAGCATTGGGAGTGGATACGGAAAAATTTTTCCCGTCTTATCAAGATTTTTACTACGCTCATGAATCCTTGGCAATTCCCTCTGACCGGAAAATAGTTTTCTATTCTGGTCATATGGAGGAGCGCAAAGGCGTTCGCGTCATTATGCAAGCCGCTATTGAATTGGTAGACCAACTGCAGCAAGAAAAAGTCCACTTTGTAATATGTGGAAATAAAAATAACGAAGCAGATGTTTATCAGGATCTTCTCGCGGGAACACAAGCCAAAAACCACGTAACATTTGCAGGCTATCGTAACGATATAGCTGAATTAATGCGCAGCGCTTCTGTTGGGGTAATAGCATCCACGGGCTGGGATTCGTTTACCATGTCAAGTGTCGAAATGATGGCATCTGGTTTGCCACTAATCGTTTCGAACCTTCAGGGATTGGGGGAAACTATAGAACACAATGCCAACGGCTTCCACATCGAACCTGGCGATTCGCACAACCTGGCAAAATATATTAATGAATTAATTATCAATGAAACCTTGGCAAAACGTTTTTCGCTAGCATCGCGGGCTCGTGCTGAATCTTTATTTTCAAAAAAACTTCAAACAAAACTTATTTCAACTATCATCGCCCGCCTGGCAACGACATTGAAGAACGGAAGCGTGAACTAATGACAGAAAAGCCTCAACTTATCACTGATAGTAATGCGCGTGATATTTCAAACAACAAAGCTAATGGCCATAGCGTCTTATTGATTCTGGATACCACTCATGGCCAGATTGGTGGAACAGAGCAAAACACAGTACGCTTTGCACAAACCTTGTTAAAGAGAGGCTATCACCCGATTATTGTAGAAGTAGGAAAAGCGATTCTTGGAAAAAGTGAAGACGCAAAAGGTTTACAGCTATACAACATAGTTACTTCATATTTTGATAGTGTCTCAATAAAAGAGTGGCGCGATCTCGTTAAGAAAACACGTCCTGCAATCATCATAAGATCAAAAACCTGGTTTGGATGTGCAAACTGGAGACTTGATCTTGTGGCGCTTTTATCTCGTGCAACTTACCTCGGATGGGAACACCATCCAGCCATAGCACCCGTTAAAGCAACCAGCGTAAAAGCAAAGATAAAAGTTTTTATCCGTACGCACCTGCACATTCGTTCAGTAAAAAAATCAATTGCAGTGAGCCATGCCGTTCGCGAACCGCTTATTAGTTTTTACCCAATAGCACCCGCCCAGATTGATGTAATATACCCAGGCGTGGATTTCAATTTTTTTACCCGATTGGACAACGCACGAAAGGAATTGCGCACAAGCTGGGGCATTCCAGAATCTTCTTTCGTTGTAGGATCACTGGGCAGATTAGTAGCGCACAAAGGTAATGATTTTACACTTCGCATTGTAGCGGAGCTAATCAACCGCAAACCTGAGCTGGATATTTGGTGCGTGATTGCGGGCAAGGGATCAGATCTGGCTCGCCTGCAAAAATTGGCAGACAGCTTGGGAATTTCAGAAAGAGTTCGCTTTCCCGGCTGGCAAGAAAGTGCACCTAAAACATGGAATGCATTTGATCTTTTTTTAATGCCGTCTGCAGATGAAGGACTTGGTATGACGCTCATCGAAGCAGTTGCCTGTGGATGTTTACCACTTGGTGCTGCAATTGGTGGTATGAGAGAAATATTAAACTCACCCTTCGAACACTACAGCTTACCTGCGACAGATCTAAATGCATGGATTGAAATGAGTAGCGCAATTGCCACAGATCTGCCTGCCCAACGCGCTGAAAAACACGCATTAATTTATAGCAACCTGCGAGAAAGATTTGACGCAAGCCGTCAATGGAATTTAATGGTGGACTGGATGGAAAAACATTCCACATAGAGAATGCGAGCGTAGTTTTACGCAAAGATAGTTTGATGGATACTCAATATAGAATGTGGAAACACGTCACATGAAAACTTTTAACAAATAGGATCAGGTTATTCACGCATATGTATATTCTTAGTATTATCCGTAGCATCTATGCTGTGCTGAGCAAAGAGCAAAGAAATAAAATGCTCTTGTTGCAACTGTTTTTTGCGTTTTCAGCTATTGTACAAGTCGTTGGTGTTGCGAGCATAGCGCCTTTCATTGGTATCATCTCGAACCCGGATTCAATTCATACCAATCCAGTTTTTCAAAAGATTTACTCATTGGGGAATTTCACATCAAGCCAGTCTTTCATTCTTGCCTTCGCTTTGCTTTCCATCGCAATGATTTTTATATCAAATGGCATTAGCGCTTTAACCTTATGGCTCCAACTTAAGTTTTCTATTTATCTAGGCAGCAGTTTCCAATATCAGTTATTTGATCGATTTATTAATCGCGATTATTTATTTCATAAATCGACCAACTACAACAAACTCATTTCCATTATTTCATCTGATGCGCCTCGTTTTATTTATATGGTATTACAGCCTTACCTTATGATGTGCAGCCAGGCATTCGTAGCCTTTATCATATTGATTGGTTTGCTATTCCTTGATCCCGTTATCGCAATAGGTTCGGCTTTGTTAATTGGCGGAGCATATTTAGGAACCTATTGGATTATCAAAAGATCATTAAAAAAGCACGGTGAATTAATTACAGCCAGGAACAGAGCAATCCAATCGTTGTTATCAGAAAGCTTCATAGGCATTAAAGATATTAAATTAAACTCCCTGGAATCAAAATATACGGCAAACTATCGTAGCATCAATAAAAAGGGACTTGATTCGACAGCTTATATTTCGCTCTCTGGAGAGCTTCCACGATTCGCAATTGAAACCATTTCTTTTAGCGCAATTTTATTATTTGCAATTTTATTGTTATCTCAAAACTCCGACAGTGCTGGTATAGTTTCTATCTTAAGTATTTATGCAATTGCAGGTTATAAACTATTACCCACCATGCAACAAATGTATAAATCTATTTCCAGCATTAGTGCGAATGGAATGGTCGTACTTGAGCTTAAATCGAATCTCGATGTGATTACCCATAGCAGTGAAAACTCTGCCAGCCCAATGCGCGATATTAATGAAATCAATCTCACGAACATTCGTTATCAATATCCAAAAACTGATAAGCCTGTTTTGGATAGTGTTTCAGTCAATTTTTCAAAGGGTGAATTAAATACGATAGCCGGGCCTTCCGGTTCAGGAAAGTCAACCCTGGCTGATATCATTCTCGGCTTGCTTCCAGCAGAACACGGTGAATTACTGGTAAACCGAAATGTAGTTGCAGGTGATCTAAAATATTCTTATCAGCGCAGCATAGGCTATGTGCCACAACATATTTTTATACTAGATGACAGCGTTGCAGCCAATGTTGCTTTTGGTGTGGAGCGAGAAAACGTCGATATTGAAAAAGTAAAATATGCGCTAAAACAAGCAAACGCCATGGAGTTTGTCGAAAAGTTACCGCAAGGAATAAATACTGGATTAGGACAAGACGGAAAATTGCTGAGCGGTGGTCAACGACAACGCATAGGTATAGCCCGTGCACTTTATCGTAGTAATCAAGTGCTTATTCTAGATGAACCTACCAGTGCGCTTGATATTGAATCCGAACATGAAATCATGCAATTACTTAATGAATTAAAAAATGAAGTGCTCATTATTGTAATTTCACACCGCCCTGCTGCAATAAAACTCTCAGATAAAATTACTGTTATCGCAGATGGGAAGCTGCTTGCAAATGGAGAATATTCTCAACTCATTTCTGAAAATGAATATTTTAAAGCAATGATTGAGAAAGGATTTATCAATGAAGCCCGGGTTTGATCTAACTATTTTTAAACTATTACCATGAGTACTACCGTGAAAATTAGTGTCGTTATACCTACCTATAACTCATCTAAAACTATCGTAAGAACATTAGAATCAGTTTTTAAGCAAACTTATAATTCTTATGAAGTCATAGTGGTTGATGATGGTTCAACTGACGATACTGTTCAGCTTTTGGCAAGGTTTAAAGATAAAATTACATTATTTTGTCAGCCTAATTCTGGCGCTGCCGCAGCACGCAATCAAGGCGTAAAATTATCACAAGGCGACCTGATTGCATTTTTGGACTCAGATGATTTATGGCATCCCCAAAAACTGGAATTTCAGGTGGCCGTTTTTGATAAACATGCAGATTTAGGTATTTTAAGCACTAGATTTCAAACCGTTCGTGAAGCAAATTTCACAAATGATGTAGCACAGCAAGAAATTCCACTTGAAAACTTGAGGTTTGAATTAATCAGTTTTGATGACGTTTTTTTAGAACCATTTCTCGCTACACCTACTGTTATGCTAAAACGATCCTTGTTTGAATCGCTGGGTGGTTTTAACGAATCTTTAATTACTGCGGAAGATGTAGATCTCTGGTTGCGCAGCTGCTATGCAGCAAAATACGCGCTCATTGAAAATGAACTATGTACAGTAATCCAACAAGAAAATAGCCTCACTTACAGAGCCGCTTACTCTCCTTTTTTAGCTCACCTGGATGTAATAGAAGCTTTTTGCAAAAAGAACGAAGCATTCGAAAGAGATCATCGTCTGTTAATTAACACCGCTAAATCCTCAATTTACACCTGTATAGCATCTGCCGAGCTGTGTCTTAATAAAAAACAGGACGCAAGAAAAAATTTGCTAACGGCGATAAAACTACGCGCATCGTTCAGATCTATCTATTTACTCTTAAAAACATTTATATAAATTATTAGCCCCAAACTGGAACATATAACCATGTCAAGAATTGCTATTTTTGGTTACTACGGACAAGACAATGCTGGAGATGAGGCAATATTAAGTGCATTAGCTAGTGGCATTAAAAGAACAAACCCTGAAGCAGTAATATCAGCCTGCTCGGCAAAGCCGGAAGAAACCAAAAAAAGTCACGGAATAGATGCATTTAATTATTTTAGCCTCGCACCCAAGGCCATAATCAAAGGTTTACTTCGCAGAAGCAGGCTTGCTTATTTAAAATCAATTTTTACTTTTTTTAAGGCCGATTTAATTATTATTGGCGGTGGTGGACTTTACTTTGATACCAAAGAAACCAACAAATGGATTTTTGGATATATAAATCTCATACATTTGGCAAAAAAATTCGGCAAAAAAGTAGCTCTTGTTGGAATAAGTGTAGGCCCCCTTCACCATCAGGGTTCCAAAGATGCAATTGCAGCTGCATTTGTACGCGCAGACCTGATAACAGTGAGAGACAATCTTTCCAAAGAGCTATTAACCAGTTTACATATTCCGGAACAAAAAATTAACGTTATCCCGGACTTGGTATTTACGTTCAACTCCGCACCTGAAGAACGAGTTTTATCTATTCTGAAAGATGAAGGGATAAATAAAACCTCCAAAAAAATCGTATCTCTTGTGCCTTGCTGCTACAACATGGAAAAGGAAGGCTGGCTAGAGCAATACGTCAATCTTTGTGAAAAAATTTTAGAAATCCCGAGTACGGAAATATGGATGGTACCTTTGCAGCGCCATGAAACATTTGATGATTATTTTGCTGCTAACACTATTTATAATGGACTTAACCCAGCCGCACAAAAAAAATGCACCATTTTGCAAAAAAATTATGCCGCTAATGAGATACAAGGTATTTTAAGCTCCGCTGATTTTGTATTCGCCGAAAGATTGCACGGCTCTATAATGGCGCTAAACACTAACACTCCATTTCTTGGCATAGCCTACATGCAAAAAGTCTCTGGTGTTCTTGAACTTGCCAACCTTCCAGAAAGAATCATAAGTATTGAGCATTTTTTGAGTGGGGGATTTTTTGACTCTACTTATGAGGCAATTAATTCTGAACTATCAGAAAATACAACCTCTCATTCGCTAAATGACGGTATCAGAGCGAAAGCCCAACGCAACTTTGACCTGCTTAAGCAGTTAATTACAACCAAAAACTAATTGGCAATAAGAATAATGAAACGATTGGAGTTATTAGATTACGCGAGATTTTTCGCCGCTCTTGCAGTAATAGCATTTCACTATTCATACAATGGTATTGCCAATGGAAAAGTGACATCCATAGCTCACATACCTGGGTTAATCGAAGTGACCAAGTATGGTTACCTGGGGGTTGAATTATTTTTTATGATTAGTGGTTACGTAATATTTTTCTCTGCCAAAAACCACAGTGCTGCTGAATTCGCCAAAAGTCGTGCCATTAGATTAATGCCGTGTTACTGGTTTGCTGTACTACTTACAGCAACATTTATGTATCTGTGGGGAAGTAATATAGGAAAAATTAGTGGCACTCAAGTATTAGTGAATATGACAATGCTGCAATCCTTCATTGGCTTTCCACCTATTGATGGAGTCTACTGGACCTTGGCCTATGAGATTACATTTTATTTTGCTGTATTTTTAATTTTATTATTTGGCATGGGAAAACATTTAGAAAAAATATTTATAGCATGGCCTGTACTTATGATCGCCGCAAAAGCTATGGATTTGGATGGCTATAGTTATTTGGGCGGTTATTTTTCTTATTTTGCGGCTGGTGCATTATTTGCAATTCTTAAAAACAAAAAAAATCTAATTGTCTGGATTTCTTTACTAATTTCACTGTACCTGTGCGCATCCTTTTCTGTAGCGCAAACTATAGAAATGGCCAATCGTAAAAATATCGACTTCTCTCAAACCACTGTCATCGCTGTTATCCTTGCATGTTTTATGCTGTTCTTCTTTTTACAATCTAACCTTGGCAGTAGGTTAACATTACCTTATTCCAAAACACTGGGCGCGCTAACCTATCCTGTTTATTTGATTCATGCCCACATAGGCTACATTTTGCTTAATATGTTTGCGAATGATAGTAATAAAATATATGTCTATTTAATGATATTTAGCGCAATTATTGCCACCAGCTACTTAATGCATTTTTTGATTGAGCAAAAATTATCTTTTTTTTGGCGGTCCCTCTTTGCAAAGACTATCGAAAGTCCGCTAGAAAAAATTACTTTTCACATTTCAAAACGAATCAAAGCTCTCACATAAATGTCAATTCAAAAGGCTCTTGTATATCTCAAGAGTCGCCAGAGAGTTGACGTCAGCATCATAGTGTTTCGCCAGAACAGGTTTGTAATTATTATTTACTAGCACATTGTTGATAGCTTCAAAATAACCTGATGGTGAATGATCACACACTAGCAATTCTGGTTGCGTACAAAGCATTTCATGCAACCCACCCACATCATGTGCAATCAGTGGAGTGCCCAAAGCCAACGCCTCCAATCCGGTCATGGGTGTACCTTCGTGATCTGAACACATGACAATAACATCAAGAGAAACTATGCAAGAGGCAATATCGGCGCGATGCCCATGGAAAACCACATTATCCGTAATTCCCAACAGCTCAGCTTTCTCTTCCATTTGCCCCTTTAAATTACCATCACCAATCACATGGAATTTAATGTGCTGATGCTTTAGTAGAAGAAGCGCAGCGGTTTCTAAAAAAATATCCACTCTTTTCACTGGCTGAATCCGGCCAATAATTCCTATGTGTTTGTACTCAGGAAATGCCAATTTGAACTCTGCTGTCTTGGCACTAGCTAATAAGGCTTCATAATCAACACCATTGTGAACCACTCGAATATGATCAGGGGGAAATATAGACGTAAGCTTTTTGGCCAGGTCATCAGAAACAGCAATAACGCATTGCTGTAAATGATTTCCAATCCAAGTATCTAACCACACCTGGAGTTTCTGTTTTCCTTTAGGTGTTGATTCGGGAGCACCGTGACTAGTGCGAATTGATTTAGCCCGCCACCTGAAAAAAGGGACAGCTAGGACATTGGCAAGGTTGCCAAATATATTTTCCTTCTGTCTATGAGTATGCAAAACATCTGGTTTTAACTCGCGGATGAGCTTTCTGAGCTGTCCGATAATCGCCAGACTCGTTAGTACTGTCTCATCCAGGACAGTGACATGGATATTTATTTCACGTAAGCGATTTTCGAGCTCACCATGATTCATTAATACCACGTACAGATTGGTATGAGGCTGCAGTTTTTTTAATAGAGTGTATGCTTGTACTTCCGCCCCCGCCCAAAGATCACCTGATATTATGTGCATTACACGCATGGGTGTATCAGAAGCAGTCATCGAAAAAACCTTATGGGATTTATAATGTGCGGAATCATACTCACGCGTAACGCATAAAAACTTGCGCGACGACGTTATGACATCCTTATTCTTAAATAAAAAAGCCCTATTAGGCGGCTAATAGGGCGAGAAAAAATATTTTTAATGGCTACTTAGAGGATGATGGAGCGCCGCCAGGAGATTTAGGGGGGGCCACATCGGAAAAACGAACGTTATCGATGTACAAAATTGTATCTTCCCTAAAACCTGAATTCGCCCAACCTAGTAAATACCCATATCGCCAGCCTTGAGTGCCCGGCAAAATATTAGCGATGTTAGTATCGTCAAGTACGACATATTTATTTTTATATATGCGAAGCACTCCATTGGAAGTATCCGTAGGTGCTCTAGCATAGATCTTTATTGCCATCCAATGCCCCAAATCTTCTGGGGTAATGAAATCTCTAGATTGCTTAACGGCAGTCGAAACTCCCCAGTTAGGAAACCTTTTGTAATCCGTTCCAATTATTGACGTGGTGGTGTTATCTTGGGGAATAGTGCCAGCACCGATCTGCTCACCCTCTGAATAGGAGACTTGCCATAAACGCAAAAATTTATTATTTGCAGCCCGATCACTAGGGGTGACGTGTTTATAGTTTGCTGGGATAAATAAATCAAACTCAATTAATAGGTCGGTATACTCTTTCTTTAGATCAAATCGCGCTTCCGCATCTGCATCCGAAGTATCCAACGCAGTACCTTTATACCACATCTTCAATCCGTAGCCAGTTCTGCCCGTTTCCTGTGGAAGCTTTGCAACCGAAACATATGAGAAACCGTTCCACAAACTGCTATGAACACCCGATTCAAAGTTATCCTCTGCAATAACATCAGCCCATATTACCGAGCTCAATGTCAAAATTAATGCACCACACGCGTATGAAGCTAGTTGTCGAATTTTCATTACTGTTTACCTCTAATAAAAGAATTAGCTTTCGCCTTATAGCTTCAAATTGCTAATTATGTGTATCTCAATGGTAGAATAACAACCAAATCATTATGCATAGTGTAGAAGCAATATTCTGTTACACAGTCATATTTTAAGTAATCCACTTATATTAGTTTGCTTTCTAAAATCAAATCTTAGTACAGAGCTGTATAAAGCACCTAGGAACAAGGAATTGAGCAATAATGTCACATGAAATTTACCTATCACTCCCTGCATTATGCCAAAATATCGCATTAAGCGCTTATGGAATGAATCTTTATAATCAAAGATTCAAGGGCCCTATTCCAATTCCTTATAACCAATTGGGCTCTCCTTTTGCCAAACCCACCAAATCCGATATTGCACAGCAAACCCAGCGCTTACACAAACTTCTGACACACTGCCAGAAATATGTACCATATTATGAACCATTTTTAAAAAGCATAGATATCACTAATATAACAGCTGAGAATTTAGACGCCTATTTGCCAAAACTTACTAAGAAAATGATTCTGAATTGTCCTGACGAGTTCATATCACGAGCACCGGAATACGACAAAAAAAAACTCCTGAAATTAAATACAAGCGGTAGCAGTGGTACACCATTAACACTTTTTGCTAGCCATGAAGCTCGTCGAATCAATTACAAATATTACGAACAAGCTCTAAATGAATTTGGGTGCACCTATCATTCTAAAAGCACAACATTTGCCGGAAGAATTCTGTATAAAAATCCAGGCAATAGTCCTGCAAGATTCGATTTCTTCAACAATACACAGTATCTATCTTCCTATTTTATTTCACCTGCAACAATCCACAGCTACATTGATGCATTGAATAAATGGCAGCCAAACTTTATTGATGCCTACCCGTCTGCATTAACTGAGTTGTGCTCACTGGCCATCCAGAATAATGCGAAAGTCACTTTTAAACCCAAGGTCGTTTTAACCTCTTCTGAAAGCTTAAGTCCTTATGCAAGAAACATCATAGAATCGTTTTTTGATGCTCCAGTATTGGATCATTATGGTTGTACCGAAATGGCAATTTCAGCCTTTTCACACAAGGGAAAATATTTCGTTCCTGCAACCTATGCTGCTGTCGAAATGGAGCATGCCTTTGACAATGTTTATTCAATTATCACTACAGGATTGTTGAATTTCGCCATGCCTTTGCTTAGATATGAAATAGGTGATTTGGCAATAAAATCTTTTCCTGACTGCAATTATGTTTTTGACTCAATTGAAGGCAGAACGGACGATGTGATAGTAACGCCAGAGGGAAATAGGATTGGACGCATGGACCCTGCATTCAAAGGTATCGAGGGTGTAGAACAAGCTCAAATCATACAAAAAACTATAGATACCCTTAATGTTCTTATTAAACTTAACGTTGATAATTCCTCATTTAATGAGGCACTGTTAATAGCAAACATAAAAACAAGAACTAGCAGCAACATGAAAGTGCATATTTTTTACGTAGAAAAAATAGAAAAAACCAAAAATGGAAAGTTGAAATCTGTTATTAGCGAACTCTAGTAGAAAAACTTATGAAATTAATGTTTGTTGGCGATATAAATCCTGGAGAATATTATACATCTATAGGAAATGGTCCTCGCAGTCTCATGAAAAGCAAAGACCCATTGGCAGCTCTACATGCACTATTCCATCAGGCAGATGCCGTAATAGGTAACTTGGAGGCACCGGTCTCGCACACTATAAATGAAAATGGAACATTAAATTCTTTAACTCTTATCGGTCATGCCCCTGATCTTAAATATTTTGCGGACGCAAATTTTAAATATCTGCAAATTTCCAACAACCATATCGTGCAACATGGTTTGGAAATATTTCAGGAAACATTAACGTCGCTATCGAATCACAAAATAACTGCGTTAGGCTTGAAAGATCAACCGATGGAGTTATTTACATCCAACGGAATTACAGTAGGAATGCTGTCAGCGTCGGACATCCCCGACAACACGTATAAAAACCAGCAATCTTATCAAAGGTTCGATGACGACTTTCTCACTACAGTCAAGCAATCGGTGCCTCTCGTCGATCACTTAATCGTGCTAATGCATTGGGGAAGTGAAGATTCAACAAAACCTAACGAACGTCAACGAACTATATGCCAGCAATTAAAAACTCTAGGTGTAAGGGCTGTTATTGGTAGTCATACGCATTTATTTTATGAAGTAGAAAAAACAGATAATTTTATTTGTGCATATTCTCTTGGTAACTTCATTTTTGATCTTGCATGGGATAAACGCTTGTTAAAATCAGGAATCCTTGAAGTTAATTTCACCAAAGATGGATTAAGTGGAAAAGTACATCCCGTAGAATTAAAAGAAAACGGCTGCATCCCGCATCTAACCTCTGCGCCAGTCAATATTGATAAGGTCACTGCCCTCTATAATCATGGCGATAGCATGGAATATCAACAACTTAAAAAAACACTCTATCTCATCAAAAATATCTTGAAAGGAAGGACAGGACTTAAATTTTCTTTCTTTTTTCAAAAGCTGACAAAGTTTAGTAGAAGGAAATGAATATGATTAATAATGAAATACTCGTATCTATAGTCATACCAGCCTACAACGAAGAAAAATACATTGGTATGTGTTTACAATCTTTGTCCGAGCTGGAGTTTGATAAAGATAAGCTTGAAATTATTGTTGTTGACAATGGATCTACTGACAGAACATTAGAAATTGCCCGCAGCTATACATCAAATGTAATCATTAAAGAAAAAGTTAAAGTTGGAGCAGTAAGAAATTACGGTGTATCGCATGCAAAAGGAAAATATATTGTATTTTTGGACTCCGACTGTGTAGTAGATAAACAATGGTTAAGCCGTGGCATTAATAAACTTCAAAAAGATAGCAAGCTTGTATTGGGCGGCCAATACCTGATGAGGGAATCACCATCCTGGTTAGAAAAGTATTGGGTATTAACCAATTCTGTTGAAAAAATATATCAAACCACACTGGTTGGTGGATGCATATTTATTGAGAACAAAACCTTCGAGAGTGTTGCAGGATTTAACGAAAACCTGAATTCAGGCGAAGATAGTGATTTGACCTACCGTCTTATTCAGGCCGACTTTACAGTCAATATAGATCCCTCACTTAGCGTGATACATATGGGGTATCCTTCAGAAATTTTACCGTTTATCAAACGACAAATCTGGCATTCATCCGACTATATAACCAGCTTGAAAAAATCGCTTAAAGATAAAATATTCATTCTCACGCTCTGCTTTATGATAGGTGTAATTACATTTACAAGCGGCCTGCTTTTCCATGGCCACTTTAATCTGTTGTTTTTATTATTGATGGTGACCCCACCTGCGCTGCTTTCTTATAAAAGAATTTCGCGCAGCCAAACTACCTACACTGGTTTTTTTGATGTTATTTCCATCTATGCGGTGGATTGGTTGTATCTTATTGGCAGGACTTGTGGGATTTTATTAAGCTTTAAAAATGCGCTTGCTAATCCCGCCAAAGATCAAAAAGTTGATATACGATAATTATCCAAATGTTCTTATGACTTTGGCCGGGTTTCCACCTGCTAAAGTCATAGGAGGAATACTTTTTGTTACGACACTATTAGCAGCAATTACGCTACCTCGACCTATTCTCACACCGGGTAATACAACACATCCCGTACCTAGCCAAACATTATCTTCAATAACAACTGGCGAACTGGTGCCTTTGGTTTGAATTCTATTCTCAACATCTTCAAATGATAAATCATGGCCACTGCAATCCATGATTTGGCAGTTAGCCGCAATCAAACAGTTTTTTCCGACCTCTACCAATTCATAAGCATGAATTGCAGAACCATGAATACGC
Source organism: Cellvibrio zantedeschiae (assembly GCF_014652535.1). Lineage (NCBI taxonomy): Bacteria > Pseudomonadati > Pseudomonadota > Gammaproteobacteria > Cellvibrionales > Cellvibrionaceae > Cellvibrio > Cellvibrio zantedeschiae. The sequence goes on from NZ_BMYZ01000003.1 coordinate 120,507, forward strand.
GTATTGTCACCAATAATAATTTTTGCAGTTGCCTTGTCTGCAAAAAGTTTTACAGGTGCAAACATATTAACGTGATATCCCATATTGCTTGAATTTAATACTACATGAGTGCCAATAATCAGATGACAACCAGGTTCTATGTGGATTATTGGATGTCCTTTTATAGTTAGTTTTTTGCCTGTTTTTATATTGCCAGATAAACCAAAAATAATATGGAAGCGCAGACTCAAAAGGAAATCAATTGATTTAAAAAATGTTCTCATAAATCTCATAAAAATTTCCTGCGCTCAGCTTTTCACAAATAAATTACCCACAACCCTCGCCAGCAATAATTAGATTAAGGGTCAGTTATATTTCCAGTACAAACGTTCAATTTACTGTGAATTAACAGCAGCTTTAGAACTAAACAAATTTTCAAAATCAACTTTTTTTAGTTTTTCCGCCAGTCTCAATGAAGGCTTCTCAAATAAAAGATGAAAAATATGGGCTACTATAATACTCACTACAATAGCTGCTAATAGCACAGGTATTACATAGATTTTCGGTAGATGCCCATGAAAAAACATTCTTGCTGTTGATATAACTTTCCACCCTATATCAGGATGTACTAGATATAAAGTGTATGAAATAGTGCCGAGATACTGTAAGGTTGCAGACGTAAATACTCGATCTAACAATGACCGCCACCACAAGGCATATAAAAAAATACCAATAATGATACCGGCAGTTTGATATGGTTTTTCACCAAAATATAAGGACGTAATACACTCAAATAAAATCCATATAAAAAACACCTGTGTGCTGTAGGCTTTACGTCTGAACACTCTGGCAACTAAAACGCCAATCAAAAAATAGTGCCAGTTTGAAATAAATAAACCATTCACCGATAGCGAATAAAAGCTTCTGTCTACTAATATAGAAAAAACGCCCAGTCCTATAATAATAAGTAAATGAAAATTCGAAATATTCAATTTTTTGGTGACCTTTTGAGATATCCATAGACTGAATAAGTAGAACAAATAGAATTGGATCTCTAAACATAATGTCCAAAAAACTACAGATATTAGTGGCCTGACGGTCAGCAGATCCTGCAAATAAAACATATGCGCCAAAATATTACCCACCGAGGGCAAGGGCTCCTGCACAGCAGATATTTTATTTTTAAAAATTAACAGCGCAATACCAAAAAATATGGCAGCCCAATAGGTAGGATCGAGCCGTATGCTCCTGCGCACAATAAATTTTGCAGCATAGTGTTTTGTAACAAGGGAGTCGCCAATACTCAGGGAGATAACCAAACCGCTAATAACAAAGAAAACTGGCACTCCTAAATAGCCATAAGACATTATCGTATTTAGGAATGCTGGTAATAACTGCTGCAAATCTTCTTTCAAATTGCCGGAGAGATGGTACAAAACCACTCCCATGGCAGCTATTCCACGTAGTCCATCAATAGATCGTAAACGCATACTTTCCTTGGGCGGAGAAATGTCATTCATATAGTGAGCCCGTCAGGAGATTTATTTTTTTTGCTGATTTGTAATATTGTTTAATGCAACCAGAATACCCAGGTTAATCCATAAGAATGGGTAATAAGTCACTGTTACAAATTGGCCAGCTATAGCAAAACCTAACACACCAAAACCTAAACCAGCTGCAAACTTACCATCTACACTGTTGTGTTTACCAAGCTTAATAGCCAATACAAAACAGTAAAAAATAAGCAGCATAAATATAAACAGCGCTATGAAACCAGCATCTGTTCCTACCTGAATAAAAATATTGTGTGGTAGCTGAGCCCTGGGATACAACATATCTTGCGGGTAAAAATCTTCATAGTAGGGTGCAAAATTAAAGAAGCCCACACCAGTCAGCGGATATTCTTTTAACATTTCCCATCCATGTTCCCAATAAAGCAATCTTTGTTGTGACGTTTTATCGTCTCCGCTATTCGAAAACCTATCTTTTTGCTCTTGGGGAAGTAGGTAAAAAATAGCACCGCACAAGATCACCACACCAATTAAGGGTTTTAATTTAAACATGCTTTTTCTAAACATAATTACGAGCTGTACAGCTAAAGCAAGCTGGGCACCACGACTACTCGCGCCTAGAATTGTCAAAATCGGACACACCCAAAATAAAATCAAAATACCTCGTTCCCACTTGGTCACTTTATCTTTTAATGCCTGGTACATGTAAAATGCTAATGGAAAAAGCACCAACATCAAGATGGCCAACTCACCCGAGTTTTGGAAAAATCCAGCAGGCCCACTTAGCCCCCAGGCCGTAAATGAAAAGCCACGCATGGCCCAACTTTTTGATGTACCTATCGCAATTTTTGCACTTGCAATCAATAGAATTAAAATAAAAATATAGGCCCGCTCACGGGTATTGACGATATTAATAATTAGAAAATAAATAACAAACCAGTTAAAAATCTGCATAAATTCTTTTCTGGCAAGATCGAAATATTGAGCGAACCCAATAGAAATAATAATCATCAACAGGAAAAGAACCATGAGTTTATTGGCAAAATTGGATACTGCTTTCACTGAAGGATCAGTCATAGCGCCGATTGCGGCTAATAGAATAAAGAGCATTGCCCAAGGCAAGATATTTAAGGCGGGAATGAGAGTTTGAGGACGAACAAACTCTACAAATAGATAGCAACAAATCGCCCAAAACGAGAAATGCTGCGTCTTACAATAAGACCACATATTCTTCACTTTGAATGCGTAAAAATCATCAACGGTATAGATTTGCGTGGCCATACTTTCTCTTATAAAATATTACTAGTTTATTTTCTTAGCTAACGATTCAACTGCTCTCACCACTTGATCCTCGCAGTAATTAAAGAAAATAGATCCAGAACCATAAGGATCATGTAAGTAGCTTTGTTTTTTATGTAACCATAACCCTGCCAAAGTGATAGAGACTTTACCGTTAAATATCTGCTCAAGCTCGTCTGCATGTTTGGGCTCCATCCCAACCAACAAATCGCCCTCTTTCGGTTGGTATTGAGCGATGTTCTGAGTCACATGTGTACTTAAATCAAGATTTATAGTCTTACCATAATTAATAGCTCTTATATCTGCCGCATCACCACCACGGCAATGTAGACCAAAAGATATGGCTTCCACGCCGTTTTTCTTGGCAACATACTCTGCTAAAGGGCTACGGCAAATGTTACCCGAGCAAATAAATATTAATCGTCGCACTTTTGAAAGTTGGATATTCTGGTATTTGTCAAAAGCGCCAAAATTATGCTTCACCCCATAAATGAATGTATTTAGCATTCCTCTCTTGGAGCCAAAACGATCCTTGATAAATTGCGGTGTAACCATACTTCATACTCACAAAATAAAACTCAATTTACTTATTGTTCTACCGATGGAAGGTGAACATAAGAATCATGTTGTTTTTATTAAACTGGTAAAGATTTTCCTATATTCCTCCAGCAACTTATCCATTGAAAATGTACTAATTACATGCTTTTTGGCAGCTTGCGCAAACTGAACCCTGAGTGATTCATTGCTTATTAATTTGAGCAAAGCCTCTGATAACTCGAAAGCATCATTTACTTTTACCAAGTATCCCGTTTCATCGTGCGTTACTATTTCTTCAGGCCCACCACAACGAGTTACAACGACAGGTAGTTCACTTGCCATAGCTTCGATGGTTGCAATTGAAAAACCTTCTGAGCTGGAGGACAATGCAAATAAATCCATTTGCCCCAAGAAGTGGGCTGTATCCTCTTGGAATCCCACAAAATGAACATGCTGGGCTAAATCCTGAGATCGTATTTGATCATCAAGCTTAACCATTAAATCTGCCTTCTTATGTCCCGCTACGATAAAATGCACGTTGGAATTTTGCTCAACAACAAGTTTGGCAGCATTTATAAGAACGTTATACGCCTTCGCTGGCCTGACGTTACCGACACAACCAATCAGCACGGCGTCATTATTTATTCCTAGTGTGTTGCGGATACTAGCGTCAGCATTTTTTTGATATTTTTTTACATTAACACCATTGTATATAACAGCAATTTTTTCCTTTTTAAATAATCCTCTCGCTGCAATGTACTCAGCCAAATCATGGCTTACCGCAATCAATTTACTGACACCCATTTGCATTATTTTATTTTTAATAAATATTCGTTTTTCATTCGGGTTTACATCCACACGCCCGTGTAGGGTGGCTACCAACGGAATTTTTAATACCAAAGACAAAAGAGAATAAGTCAAAGTTGAGCCTAATAAGTGAGCTTGAATCAACTTAACATTGTGCTTTTTTATGATGCGGTATAGAGAGATGTAATAATTGAGCGACAGCCCGCCCTTAGGCTTAACAATATAATAGTCGACCCCCCTCTGTTTGAGTTGCTCCTCAACCCACCCCGGCCCCTTGATAACAGCTATGGTATTGTAACCATCCAATGTTAAATATTGCGCCAGATCTAAAAATACTGTTTCAGCACCGCCAGGGCCTGTAGTGTCTATAGCATGCAATATTGATGGTTCATTATTCACCATTGAATATCCTTAAATAACAGTATTGTTTTGGGGAGCCGTAACGTGCACTTTAAAAGGGCTACCAGTTTAAAACATCTGAACAACCATTACAGGAGAAATTCACCTACTGTTTGTGAAATATGTGAACACTTCCGTTATCATCTCATATTATTAACCTGCCCTTAGTGGATGGAATCATTGTCAATGATATTTTCTGTTTTAGTTCTAGATGCAAACCAGCGTAGTGCGCTTGCAGTTACTCGATCCTTGGGCAGAAGTAATTATGTTGTTACTACCGCTGACTCTACAGATAGGGCGTTAGCTGGCGTATCGCGCTACTCTTCCCAATATATACAAAGCCCAAATTCAGAAACCAATCCAGCAGATTATGTAAATTGGTTAATCAAATTACAGAGTGAGCGCAAGTTTGATTTGGTAATTCCCGTTACTGAAATTACCAGCCAATTATTACTAATGAGCCACCAAGACCTTCACGGGGTTAAACTCCCATTCGCATCTTATGAAAAAGTCATGAAATTGGCTCACAAAGGCCATTTAGTAGAGGCTGCTAATCGATTGGGTGTTCCAGCACCTCAATCAGAGCTTTATGAGTCAGCGCCCTCCGTAGATCCAAGCATTCAAACCTACCCTTTAGTGTTAAAGCCTTGCCTATCTAAAATTTATACTGGCACACATTGGATTGCGACAACAGTGAGGATAGCTTCATCAGCAGAGGAGCTCATAACCATATTGAAGCGAGATACATATCTGCAAAATACGTCGTTTATGTTGCAAGAATTCATCCCCGGCCATGGAGCTGGCGTTTTTTGTTTATTTGATAAAGGCAAACCCCTGGCTTTTTTCGCTCATCACCGGGTACGCGAGAAGCCACCCCAAGGTGGGGTTAGCGTCCTCAGCCGGAGCGTTGAAGCCGATCCTTTACTTAAAGATTATGCGACTCGTTTACTGAGCGGTGTTAATTGGCATGGCGTCGCAATGGTGGAGTTCAGGGTATCGCCTGAGGGTAAAGCCTATCTTATGGAAGTAAACACGCGCTTTTGGGGTTCGCTGCAATTAGCTATTGATTCCGGGGTTGATTTCCCCGCATTGCTCGCACAAGCCGAATTGACGGGACAAGCGCCAACTATCGAAAGGTACCGTGTAGGACAACATTTACGCTGGTTTTTAGGCGATGTGGATAGTCTGTACTTATATTTAAAGTCCTCACACTCTTTTAAAAATAAATTAGCCAGAATTATCCAATTTCTAACACCCCGTCCAACTAAATGTCGCCATGAGGTCAATCGTTGGGATGATTTAGCACCAGCGCAATATGAACTATCCATTTATTTAAAGCATTTGTTGGGTCGATAACCTCTATGAATAACTTACTCAAATCTGCACTCAAGCCGGTATTAATTTCTTTTGCCAGTTATTTTGGACCTCATGCCAGAAAAGGTAATAGCGGTGACTTATGGATATTAATGTACCACCGCATACTCCCAGCGCATGACGCGCGCTTTCAATTGGAAGAACCTGGTATGCTGGTGAAACCCGAAACATTCGAGATGCATGTGAAAGAAATCAAACGAAATTTTGATTTAATCTCTCTTGGTGAATGGGTGAGCGCTAAAGAGCGTGGTGAAAAATTACCTCCAAAGGCATGTGCCATTACGTTTGATGATGGCTGGCTTGATAACTTTGAATACGCGCTTCCTATTTTGAAAAACGAAGCTGCACCTGCAACCTTGTTCGTAGTAGCAGACAAAATAGGTACAGATTTTCAGTTCTGGCCGAACATTGTTTCAATATTGTTACTAAATGGCGCAGCCAAGGCAATGTGCCTCCACCCCTTATTTGAACCTCTGTCTGCTAAACTCACAGCAGTTACATCAAGCTCTAGCAGGGACGAGCTGGCCAATATAATTTTACATTTAAAAAAATTTTCCGATGAAGCCATTTTTTCCGCGTTAGAGGATATTTCCTGGCGCAGCCTGTGCCCAGCAAACTTACCGCCTGCCTTGATGGACTGGGACCAATTAAAGGCTATGCAGAATACTGGCTTGGTAGAAATCGGCTCCCATACCTGTACGCATCGGCGCCTGACAAACTTCCTACAACCAAATGAGCTTGAGCACGAAATCGTTACAAGTAAATTAAAATTGCAAGAGAAACTAAATACCCCTGTAAATTTATTTTGCTTTCCCAATGGAGACTACAACCAAGAAGCACTAAGCTTGGTAATGCAGAACTATTCTGCTGCCGTAACTACTCGCAGGGGAATCAATCTTCCGAGTAACACTAACCTACATGAACTAACCCGAATCGGCTTGCATGAAGAAGTAAGTCAAAATAAAGAAAAGTTTCGCGCCCGTCTTTCTGGCTGGCTTTAATAACTTAAAATTTGCTCTCGAATACACGGACTAATAATGAATAATCCTATGGAAAACCAATCCTCGTTTGAGCGGATAATGAACCGGCTCGTGGGGCCGTTTGCTACGATTTTCACACTCCACAGACCCGATCCGGGAAATGGTGCTTATAACGGAGCCAGCGAAGATTTACTTAAAAAATGCTTGGATTATGCCAATAAGAAAAATTATCAATTTATGTCGGTGGACAAATTAGTTGATGACTCCTTAAACTTCCGTTCACCTGATCAGCCAATCATATGCTTCACATTGGATGATGGTTATTCCGACCAAGCCACTCGTTTGCTTCCAACTCTTATCGATTATGGAACATCACCGAATCTTTTTGTAATTACAGATTTTATTGATCAACAAATGTGGCCATGGGACGCCAAGCTCACTTATTTAATATGGAAAACATCGTTGTCATCCTGCAATGTTTCAATTGGTGCGCACAAGCTAACGTTAGATCTATCCACGAAAGAAAAACGTATTATTACCAGACGTAAAATTAATAAGTTGATAAAAACCTTACCCCATGCACAATTGCTAGAAGCAATTGATATAATTTCCAGTGCTTGTCAATTGACGCTACCAAATGAAATACCAAATGATTTTAAGTCTATAACATGGCAGGAACTTCGAGATCTTGAGTCGAAGGGAGTTCGTATCGGCTCACACACTAAAAGCCACATAGTATTTAATTCAAGTAGCGGCGCTTTAATTACGCATGAACTGGAACAATCATATTTAAAACTTAAAACTGAGCTATCAGACCCTTCTTCAGTTTTCTGTTATCCTTTAGGCTCACACAATGATTTTTCATCTCACCATATCGCTCTTATAAAGGAAGCTGGATATAAGTCCGCGGTCTCAACTATTTCAAACATTACCAATCCAACACAAATACGTAAGAATCCTTTTCAAATTCAGCGCATAGCGTTTCCAAATAATTTTGATACATTTGTACGCTACACCTCATGGAGAGAAGCTGTGCGTAGCAAGCTCCCCTTTTAATCGACATCAAACCTGCTTATTTAGATTTCTATGACGCAACTAACGAAACAAGACGAACTTAAAACGCAATTGTGCAACTACAAATTAGAATTGAAAATCGCAAAAGATGCAAAAGCAAAAGTTGCATCTCAATTTAAGCACCTTGTAGTTGGTAGTGAAGAGTATTCAGCGCTATTGCTATCGATGCAGACAGTGTCGAATGAAGTAAAAGAAATTGAGAAAAAAATTAAAGCGATTGAAAAGGCCAGTATCGATCAAACTCTTTTATCAGACATCCCCGATGCCATCCATCCACCATTACTAACCATACCCAATGACGTGAATTGGGCTGATGACTTTATAGTTCGGGAGATTATCCCGGAGGAATTTCCGGCTTGGTATGATTTCATATCCACCATTCCAAATGCTACGGCTTACCACCAACAAGCGTGGAAAGAACTAATTGAGTTTTCATTTCAAAACACAACACGTGTATGGGCTGCTTTCGATTTAAAAAATGCAATTATTGGCGGAATCCCATTAACTTTTTTTGATAGCCATTTGTTTGGAAAATTTGCAGTATCAATTCCCTATGTTAACTACGGTGGGGTAATTACTCGTTATTTTAATATTGCCCAACAACTACTAGCTCATTTGCGTTTCGTTTGCGACAGCGAGAGCTTATCGCACATTGAAGTTCGCACAATGCAACCAGATTTGGCCGAAAAATCCTCTTCCAAAAAAGCATCTATGATCTTAAGGCTACCTAAAACAAGCGAAGAATTGGAAAAAGACCTAGGCTCCAAAGTTAGGGCTCAGCAAAAGAAGGCTGAAGATTATCTCCCAACTATAAAATTTGGTAAGTTGGAATTGTTAAATGATTTTTATAGGGTTTTTTCGCAAAACATGCGAGACCTAGGCACGCCTGTTTACAGCAAAAAATGGTTTATGGCAATCCTAAAAAATTCTCAGGTAAATGCAACCATCGCAGTAGTTAATATAAAAGGAAAACCCGTATCGGCGGCGTTTTTGATAGGCCATAATGAAATGATGGAAATCCCTTGGGCGTCAACAATAAAAGAAGCCAACATTTTTAATAGCAACATGTGGATGTACCGCAAAATTTTGGATTTTGCAATCCATAATAAATTTTCATTTTTTGATTTTGGCAGGTCCACTCAAGACGCCGGAACTTATAAATTCAAAAAGCAGTGGGGTGCAGTTCCCTACCAACATTATTGGTATAAAATTCTTCCTAATGCGACCAATAACGAAGGCCCTGAATTAAATCCAGACAATCCAAAATTCGCAATAATGATCGCCGTATGGAAAAAGCTTCCGCTTTGGTTAGCTAATACGATCGGGCCAGCGATTATACGTAATATTCCTTAATCAATTATGCGGATTGAACCTTCTCTGCATTCTGTATAATATTTTCAAAACCGGATTTCTAACCAAAAGCAGAGTATTAAATGCGGCCTTTCGATTTGAAAGTGCCGATTTATAATCCGCGTTTTTTCCCTTTCCAGCCATAAAATCATAAAAATCTACGTCTGCACGCGAAAACGCCGACTCTAATTGATAACCAAGATGCAGTGTGCCTAGAGAAATATTTTTGGCAAACCCTTCCAAATATCCCGATTGCAAATTATAAATTCGACCATTGAATTGAATATCCAACACAACCGATACTGGTTTTTTATTTACCGTCATAAGTGATAGATTTACTTCGTGACCATCATGAACTAAATTGTCTAACAACAAACGTATAAAAGTTAGATTCCTACCCTGATAGCAATCTCTGCCCCAACGCTTTTGATGGAAATCATTGATTAACTTATAAAAATATTCTTGGTCAGGCCATAGATTTTCAACTTTAACTTCTCCCAACATATGGAGATTTTTTCTACGGTTATACAACTTGAGCCGCGTGTTACTACCAAGCCCTGACAAATACACATCAAAACTCTCGCAACTAACATCAACCCCGTACGTCGGATTAATATCCTTAACAATAAAATCAAAACCACTCTCGTCACTTAATGTCTTCCACAGATCATATTCTGGCGAATCCTGCAAAATGTCGGGGAGATAAAGTTGATCGCAACGGCTTTCTAAAAAAGCTTCTACATAATTACGTGCAAGAGAATTACTTGAAGCGTATGCAGCTGTATTAAAATATTCGCTTCTTATACTTGGCGCTATAGACGTAGAAACACCTAAAGGAAAGGCAGTCCGCACAGGGAGAACTTTTTTTATCTTATGACGGAACGAGAAGAGCACCTGATCTAACGGTTGGCTATTTCCATCGTTTACCAAAACTAAATTTGGATCATTCCCCCAGCTTTTTAGCCACGCATCCAGCCAAGCTTGCGATCTAAATAATCCCGGGTAATGCTTATTGAAAAAAAAGGGGTTCAAATATGAAACCTAAAATTAGATGATGAAAATGAAAAAACTTTGTGCAATTCAATGCACAAAGTTTTAAGGTGAACTACTTCCGTTGAACTCTTAAATAAAATAAAGAAAACTATTTCTTAAGCCTTTTTTTAGCTGCCGCTAAATGGTCTTGTATTTCCTTATTTGCAGGCGCCAAACTGGCAGCGCGCTCAAGTATCTCATGCCCTTCTGTAACTTGATTGCCTTCTACCAAGATCCAACCATAAGTATCCATAATGGCGGGATTATTAGGTTCCAATTTATAGGCTCTGGCAGCTAACTCCAGGGCCTTAGGGTTTTTCTGTTCGTAATAAAGCCAAGCTAGATTATTTAAAGATACTGGAGTATTGGGGGCCAACTCTACCGATTTTTCATACCACTTAATAGCACTTGCCGGGTCATTTTTTTGTTGCGCATCTACGGCCATCATCAATGCAGAATGTGCACTGTTAGGTATTTTAGTAGACCATTCTTTAGCAAAACTGTACACAAGATCTGTTTGATTGGTCTTTTGATAATACTCATATATTGCTTTGGCAGTAATTTCCATTGGCTTTTTAGACCAGGAACTTTTATATAACGCCAACGCATCCTCAGACTTACCCTCAGCCGCCCGGATTAATGCTTGCAAATAATCACGCTCTGCAGCTACATCTTTTGAAGATGAAAATTGATCGAGCACCTTTTGAGCTTCAGCAATATTTTTTTGTGCTATCTCCAATTCAATTAAGCTTGCAAGAAAATTCATATTCTCTGGAGAAAAGCTCAACGCTTTGAGCACATAGCTTTTTGCCTCCGCGGGCTTGTTTTCTCTAAAAAGAACCAAACCGTACTGTTGATACAACCCTGCAGCAATTTGCTTAATTTGTTCCGACTTACCACTACGTTCTAATCCAATTTCTATATGTTTTATTGAGTCCGCAACTTGCCCCTGAGTAAATAGCACCTGTGCCAATACAACTGATGGCTGCCATTTGTCTGTTTTTGATTCCAGGGTCGTCAAAAAAGAAATCGCTTCTTTTGAACGATTTAACTTTTGCATTACCTGCAGCCACTCAGGATAAGCATTAATTTGACTTGGGTCTTCCGTTAAAAACTCTTGCCATAAAGCAGCTGCTTTCTGTGGTTGATCCAGAACTTTATATATTTCTGCCAGGCCAGCATAAGAAAGATTTTTCTCGCGATTCTCTTTCATCGCGAGCGATTTTTCAAAAGCACGCTGCGCCTCAGGATAATTTTTTTGAACAAACTTAAACCAGCCATCTAAAAAATAACCACGAGAATTGTCTGGGTAATTTTTTTGAAATTGTGCTATCTCTGATTTAACAACATCGTTCTTTCCTTCAGCAAATAAAGCTTTAAAGTATGCTTGTTGAATAAGCAAATCCAGCGGCTCTTCAGCATATGCTTTCTGCAGTTGCCCTAAACCAAGGGCATTGTTATTCATTGCAAAATCACGCTTTGCAAGCGCTAATCTTAACCGTTGTTGTTTGGGGTTTAGTGCCAAACTCTTTTCAAGAGCCTTTTGCCCTTCTGTGCTCGTGGGATCTTTTTGTAGCAACGCCAATCCATATGTCGATAAAATTTCCGGATTGTCGGGCTGACTATCCGAACTTTTCTTTAATAGTAAGATAGCTTCGTCCATCTTATTACTACGAAATTTTGCAAGTGCAGCGGCTTGGATTATGGGTGACGTAGTTGTTTCTGGATCAATATATTGATCAAATAATTCAATTGCTTTTTTATCTTGGCCTTTCTGGTATTCAACCATCCCTAATAACATCGCTGTATTTTTGTCTTCAGGGAATTGTTCTCGTAATTCTTTTAATGACTTTTCTGCCTCCGCAAACTTTCCTTGACGGAAGAGCTCCATAGCGTCATTGAATTTTTCCTGAGCTGCATGGCTTTCTGGATTAGCTTCTGCCATTATTTTTTGGTATCGATATGCCTCACCAGATTTTCCCTGACGAATTAATGACTCTGTTAGCTGGCGAAGAACGATAAGTTTATTGGCCGTAAAAACATCTGTTTTAGGCAAAAGCCCTAATGCTTTAGTGTAATAATCTTCAGCTTTAGCTGAATCGTTCTGACGTAATGCAACATCGCCCAAGAACATCAACGTTTTTACATCTTGATGAGGCAGAGCCATTAAATCTTTTACTTTACCCTCTACCGCTTCTTGGCTCCCCGCTGCAGTTAGGGCTTCAATTTCCAGTATTGAAATCTCTATATTATTACCATCTATTTGTTTTAGCTCTTGTACTGCTTTTTCGTACCCCTGCTTATCACCCAAATAAATATTACTACGCGCAATTAAAATTTGTTTTTTTGCTAAAGTATTAACATCATCGGATACGGGCTTATAATCGGCTAACACGTTGAGAGCCGATCGATACTTTTTACTTGAAACATATGCTTCCGATAACACAAGAGCCAGTTCCGGCATTTTTTTTTGCGCTGGCTCCAAAAGTGATATAGCTGCAGGATATCCACCCAACTCTATATATATTTTACCCAGCACTATGTAACCCTGAGGGTCGGCTGAATTTTTTTGAATGGCATTTTTGGCTTCTAACATGGCTGCACGAAATTGGCCTTGATCGCGATAGGTTTCCGCAGACTTTACAAAACGTGAGACCTCTTCTTTGCTAGCAGCTTTGTCACCATTGCAGCCGGCCAATTGCAAACTACCGGATATAACAGCGATAAGCAGGAGACCTTTATATGCTCTGCTCAAGCTCTTGCTGTTGGAAAAATATTTGAATAGATTCATTTTATGTGCCTTTAAAAGCCTTTATTAAATTTAAATCAGAAACTATATGCCAATCTTATACCTGTAACATTTTCATCGTAAGAGGAAAATTTATTTGCAGAATCACGTTGATATTTTTTAGCAAAGGCGTCCAGAGATACTTTGTTTGAAAAGGTGTGACGGTATCGTACTTCAATGTTTTTATTAGAAATATCTTCACGAATTGAGCTGGAATCAAAACTTCGTTCGCGTTGCCAAAATGATAAAATCACAGTTCCACTTCTGACAAGACGATATGAGAATGACATATTTACAACATTTTCAACCGAATCTTCTATTAAGACCTCGTAATTCTCTTTATTTTTTGCCGATGACAAGTTTAGCATGCAGCTGTCACAAAAAATGTCTGTTGACCATGATACTGAGGCAGATGTTACATCGATCAAATCAAGCCCAACGCCGCTTGCCGAAGAACCTGCAGACTCAAAGCCAAGCGGTTGTCCACTCCCGGAAGATGAATCGCTGATGTGACGATTTACGTTTATATTGAAAGTGTTGCTTCCTGCTGTATATTTAAAATCAATATCCATACTGGGGCGGGTAAAATCTAAAGATTGTGCTTCCTGGAAAACACTATTAGCTCCGACAGAAATATCATATTCCAAATGACTCAATTTCGCGGAGTAAGTTGCCAGTAAAGTGTCTAACCTATAGTCTAATGTTGAATCAATATCAAATGACGTCCTACTGGACATTGCCGCCAATTTAACACTATCAATTTTGCTAATTTCACGCTGCCAAACAATTTGAACACCTCTAAGCGACGAATCTTTTTCTGAGTGCTCCTTGTAATTGATTTCAGAAACCCTGGCACCAATCACAAAAGTGTCTGCCGCAGTCATTCGCCAACGCAACGATGGTTCCGTGGTTAAAATAGATCGTTCATCGCGGTTGTTTGTGAAGTCTAAAGCATCTGGAGCGTTCAATAAATTTTCGCTGGAGTGGGAAACTTTTAAATGGGCAGGCTGAGAATTCGCTCCAACATCCAAATCGAATCCACCAACTAAGCTTGTATAAGCAGGTTGAGAGTTTTCTGAAAATCGTTGTTCGGCTAAACTATAGTGTGTGTTTGCGACAATCCATTCATTCGAGTACGCTCCTGAAAACGCGAATTGATACAGGTCTTGGCGTTCATCAACCCGAATTGATTCTACAAATTGTTTTTGCGCATTGTCTGTAAGTTGACTTGAAACAGATATATCAGCTGTAAAATAGTCTTTACCCGTTTCAGCAACCGCCACAGGTGCAACAAAAAGTAGATAATAAATTGGATTTACCTTCATTCCCTGCACCTCACCATTTAGTTATTGAAGATCAGTCCCGCAAATTTATCCTTCCCTACTGCATCTACAGCCGAGAGCACCTCATCTTTTACAGCTTTACCAAACGGCACTACTAATACGGCATGATCACAATATTGAGCCAATATACGCGCTTCAGTTGACTGTTGAATTGCAGGAGCATCTAGCACAATAAATCTGTCCGGATATCGATTTTTAATTTCCTGAACTAGAACTTCCATGCGCTTTGAGCTAAAAAATTCTGCCGCTGACTCGCTAGAGCCACCAGACGGTATAACACGCAAGCGCTCTACACCACTAGGATAAATAATACGTTTTAGCTGAACATTATTATCAGTCAAATACTGTGTTAGGCCCAGCTCCACCGGTGTAACTATATATCTATCGGCTGCGGAACCATATGGATTGCAATCAACATACAGTGCTGTTTTATGCATATCTAACGCAAAAGTAGCCGCTAAATTAAAACCAACAAAGCTTGATCCGCCTGCACTACTTACAGAAGCAACTAAAACAACTATGTTGTCTGATTTACTTTTCTGCAACAATTTGATTTTTATTTCACGCAGGGCATTGAGTAGCTCGCGTTGACGCATACCAGCAAATACTACTTTCTTTTCGTATAGCTCATCCTGAGTCCACAACGCAGGCAATGCCATATTTTTAATTTGTTCTTTTTTGCGATGCTCATCTACGGCGGTTTTTACTAACGAACCACTTGTTTCAACCAAACCATCATCAATATCTTCAATTAATTGTTTGAGGCTATGCTCTTTACTCTGTTCCATTTTTTTTGCCTCTATGATTTCAGAATTTGCCAATAGCAAGCTAAAACGATGTAAACAACCATACACACCACCGAAATACTTAAGAGCGCCACCATGTCTTTTCTGAGTAAGCGCTCCCCTAATGGTGAGTTATAGTGCGGAATTACACCCAACAGCTCTACTTCTTGCGGCAATTGCATTTGCAGTACTCGCGACAAACGAATATGTGGATCAACCAAAACATAGGCAATTAACAATCCGAGCGGAAGCAAAAATCCAATTAAAGGTCCCAATAAAGCAAATTGCATAAATCCAATTCCTGAGGGTTTTAATGGAAACACAGCAGGCTCTTGGATACGATAGCTAACACCTTGACCTTCAATATCCAAAGTCATCGAGAGGCGAGCTGATTCTTTTTTCTGTAACATTTCTTCATAGACTTTACGAGTGACATTGTAGTCACGCGTTAAGTCCGACAATTGTGCTTGGCCTGCCGCTACACGCTGAGCCCGATCCTCTTCTTGTGACTGTAACCGAAGTAAGGATTCCATTCTTCTTTTTTGAGAGCGCAAATCTACCTCGGCTACAGACAATTGTTTTCGCAGCTCTTCATAAAGAGGATTCGCAACATTTTCACTGTTGCTGTAAACCTGACCCGAAGCTTCAATTTTATTGATTGAGGCGTTTAGCGTGGCCAATTGCGCGCGCGTAGCAACGACATCAGGATAATCCTCTTGATAATCCAAGAGTAATTTTTCGAGTTGCGCACTAAGAATTAAACGACGCTGTCTAAGCTCGTCTGCCTGCCCTTTTGATTGTTGGTATTGACCTTCATTACCAAGTTGCTGCTGCAGAGTGTTCACCCGCGCTTGGGACTCTTCGATAGTAATTTTTAAATTTTCTATATCCGATCTGAGCGTGCTCAGCCGCCCGGTGACAGCCTCCCTACTACCGTCAAGATTCTCAGAGTTAAAATCTTTTAACTTTTCTTCTGCTAGTTCAAGTTGATGCTTATAAGATTGCACCTGCGCGTCAATGAAGTTATACGCACCTAAACTTTCCTCGCGCTTTCTTTTTTCGGTATCAGCCAAAAAAACATTAACAATGGCATTCAACATTTCAAAAGAGTTATCTGGATCGTTTGAACTATATGAAAGCTTGAAGAAATTATTTTTGTCTGAATTAACAACTAAGCTAGCTCGAATTCCTTTAATAACTCGGTCCTGCTGGTCGGGGGACATATCTTTTGTGATTAATCCACGTTGGCGCGCTGCGGCTTCAATCACACCTCTAGTGTGGATAAATTGCTGCGCTTGCTCGGATCGATCTATTTTGGTGACTTCCGCACTTCCCTTAAGCAAAGGCTCAATAATATTTGTCACATCAGCAACTAATGTGACAGTGGTAGCGTACCTTTTGGGCCAACTCATTCCAACAACAAGCACAGCAAAACTAATTGCTACAAATGCGAGAACAAACCAAAAGCGAAACCTGATTAATTCGGTTTTTAGAGCATTGATAAGCTCTCTTATGTATACCTTATCCATGAATAATCTCTATTTAAAACGAACGCTCTGGAACGGTAACTATATCTGATGGCTGCAACGGATAATTGGTGTCTACCTTGCCATCTTCTAACAAATCACCCAAGTAGATTGGATATACTTTTGTTTCATTATTTACCTTACGGTACAACTTGGCTTTATTGGCAGATGCAAATTCATTAGGCCCACCTGCCATCAATACCAAATCAAGCACAGTCATGCCCTCTCTGTATGGAATCGATTGTGGACTGCGAACCGCACCTGTAATACGAACACGAAGCTGGAAGTCTGAACTACTTGGATTCGTTACTATCACAGTAACTTGCGGAGTACGGACAAAGTTGGTTAAAGAGTCAACGATATTAGCGGACAATTGTTTTGTTGTTAGATTTGCAGCGACTATATCACCTACTAGCGGCATGGAAATTTTTCCATCTGGCCTAACAGGTACTGACATGGATAGCTCTGGGTTGCGCCACACATTCACCTGCAAGACGTCACCTACTCCAATACGATACTCATCCAGAACTCCACGCTCTGAAATAGGTGGTGCAGCCGTCTTTTTTGATCCACTGCAAGCAGCCAATATAACCGCAAAACAAACCAAGCCTAGCCAAGCAATTTTCTTCATAAAGTGATTCCTTGATAATTCCAGGTTAGTGGACACCTTTGCCCAATAATATAATTTCAACTGTCTGAATCATGATTAACATATCCATCAGAAAGCTGTGATTTTTGGTGTAGTACAAATCGTATTGCAGCTTATTTTTAGCGTCCTCTACCGATGCGCCGTAGGGATACTTTAACTGAGCCCAGCCCATCAAGCCGGGTTTTACCTTGTGGCGAGTATCATAAAAAGGGATCTGCTGTGCAAGATCAGTCACAAACTCGGGGCGCTCAGGACGCGGGCCGACAAAGCTCATGCTACCAGCAAGCACATTGTAAAGCTGGGGTAATTCATCCAGACGCGTATTGCGGATAAAAGCCCCAACTTTGGTTACACGAGAATCGTTTTTCTGTGCCCACATAGCGCCATGCTTTTCAGCATCCTGACGCATACTGCGAAATTTGTAGATACGGAAGTGGCGACCGTTCAAACCGACGCGAACCTGATGATACAAAACGGGACCTGGACTCTCCAACTTTACCGCAATGGCGGTCAACAACATGAACGGCCAGAGCACTGCAAAGAATGCAGAGGCGAGAATTAAATCAAACAATCGTTTGGCCATAAGGCGGCGTTTGGAATACTTAAAACCATCGGAATACAACATCCAGCTCGGCTGCAGCAACGTAATGTCTATCTTGCCCAGCTCCCGCTCACAAAAACTTAACGCATCGCAAGACGGAACGCCGGCAAGCTTGCAATCCAGAAAATCATTAAGCGGAAAGGCGGAATCGCCCTGCACCCGGCGACGCTCATCCGGTGAAACCACAATTTCGGATATTTGCGAATTACGCACAAAGCTCAACCAATCTGACGGATAAGGTAAGGTAGTAGCTTCACTTACCTGAACATGCTCATTAGCATTAGGGATACAGCCAACAACTTGCACACCCACCACATCAATCTCGGGCGCCAAATCTTCCAATAATTTCTTGGCTCGGTTGCCCGCACCATAAATCACAACCCTGCGCTTTAACTTGGCGGTATCGACCACCATCATAAAAAACACGCGCGCGATAATGACAAACATGCTTCCTGTTATCACGCTCCAAAATATAAAGCCTTGATGAATAAAATTATGCGGCAATAAAAGAGCTAAAAGATAAAGGCTTAAACTACCCAAAAAGAAGAAGCTAACTATAGTGCGCAACACCATACTGCGAAAACCTTCGCGCACCATTGCCAGATAAACACCCATCGAAAGTGTGCAACAACTCAATACAAAAGAAAATATTGCAAATGGAGGCCAGTCAAACTCAGTGAGTGCGAACACTTTTTCGGGGTCCGCCATAGACTCGATAAAGCTCAACGCAAACCACGCGGCCAATACCAAAAGTATTGCTTCCGCAATACCCAAAAATAGATAAGGAAGGTGCACATAGTGCTTATTGAGACGTATGTATGACAAATCCGGATCCTTCACGTAACGATTAGTTAGCGGTAATAATTGGCTGCCACAATAACAGTGACACAAAGGCGGGCATTATAGCGACTTTTGTTACAAATACTCGACCTTCAGCGACGTAAATCTGTCAGGCGGTCGCCATAAATTGCATTTTTTGTAATAGGCTGCGGAATTCCAGCTTTTTTTTCGAAAAAAATGAGGACATGTGATAACTTATCGCACCTCGAATACTCTTGACGGATACACCGATAGCTAAGGATTTAACCTATGTTCGCCAGCAATCCCACAATTTGTATTATCGGCTTAGGCTACGTTGGCCTGCCCCTCGCCGTTGAATTTGGCAAGAAAACCAAAACTATTGGATTTGATATCAACCAAGCACGCGTTGATGAGTTATTAAAAGGCATTGATCACACGCTTGAGCTAAATGCCGAAGAACTGGCGGAAGCCACCCTGCTCACTTACACCACCAACGAAGCCGACATCAAAAATGCTGATGTCTATATAGTTACAGTACCCACACCCATTAACTCCAGTCATCAGCCAGATTTAACTCCGCTTGAGAAGGCATCCGCCCTTTTGGGACGCGTGATTGGCAAAAATGCCATCACTATTTACGAATCTACCGTGTACCCGGGCTGCACTGAAGAAGTTTGCGTACCTATTATCGAGAAAGTTTCGGGACTAACGTTCAACAAAGATTTCTTTGCTGGCTACAGCCCTGAGCGCATTAACCCGGGCGATAAAGAACGCCGTGTACATAACATCATCAAGATCACTTCGGGCTCCACTCCGGAAGTTGCTGACTATGTTGACCAGCTCTATCGCCGAATTGTGGTGGTGGGAACGCACAAAGCCAGCAGCCTGAAAGTGGCTGAAGCTGCAAAAGTTATTGAAAATACCCAACGTGATTTGAATATCGCCCTCGTTAACGAGCTTGCGTTAATTTTCAATAAACTCGGCATCGACACCCTGGAAGTTCTTGAAGCGGCAGGCACCAAATGGAACTTCTTGCCGTTCCGTCCGGGTCTGGTTGGCGGCCACTGCATCAGCGTGGACCCTTATTACCTGACTCACAAGGCACAGCAAGTCGGTTATTACCCTGAAGTTATTTTGTCTGGCCGCCGCGTAAACAACAGTATCGGGGCATTTGTCGCTGACTCGGTTGTTAAGATGATGACCAAGCGCAAAGCTCACGTGGTTGATTCAAGAGTATTGATCCTGGGTCTTACCTTTAAAGAGAATTGCCCGGACCTACGCAACACCGGTGTGATCGACATTATTGAAGAACTGCAAACCTACAATACCAATGTGGATATCTATGACCCATGGGCAGATCACAAAGAAGCTCACCACGAATATGGTGTGAGCTTGATTGACGCTCCAATCCCGGGTACTTACGACGCAATCGTTATCTGTGTTGGCCATAACAAATTTAAAGAAATGGGCGCTGAAGGGATACGCGCACTTGGCAAGCCCAATAGCGTGCTGTTCGACGTAAAACATATTCTTCCCAAGCACAGCGTTGACGCCCGCCTTTAATTCTAGCCGTAGGTTTTTATGAAAATTCTTGTCACAGGAACCGCTGGCTTCATAGGTGCTGCACTTGCGCAGCGCCTGCTGGCTCGCGGAGATGAAGTTGTTGGTATAGACAACATCAATGACTATTACGATATTGAACTCAAAAAAAGCCGGCTAGCGCTACTAACGCCCAACGCAAGCTTCACCGATATTCGCTGCAATCTCGAAGACAAAGCAACTATCGATCAGCTGTTTAAAACCCATAAGCCGCAAGCTGTAGTTAACCTCGCGGCCCAAGCCGGCGTGCGTTACTCCTTAGTAAATCCGCAAGCCTACATCGATTCCAATATCACTGGTTTTCTCAACATTTTGGAAGCCTGCCGTCATTTTGGAATTGAGCATCTGGTTTATGCCTCAAGCAGCTCGGTTTACGGCGCGAACACCTCCATGCCGTTCTCTACGCAAAATAATGTGGATCACCCGGTCAGCCTTTATGCCGCTAGCAAAAAGGCAAATGAATTGATGGCCCATACTTATAGCCATTTATTTAATATCCCAACAACAGGCCTGCGCTTCTTTACTGTCTATGGCCCCTGGGGCAGACCGGATATGGCGCCCATCATTTTCACCAAAAAGATTTTAGCGGGCGAATCCATTGATGTTTTTAATTACGGCAACCACCGCCGCGATTTCACTTATGTCGATGACATTGTAGAAGGCATCATTCGCACCCTGGATAAACCCGCTGCCGCAAATGCTTTATGGACGGGCGACCAACCAGACCCAGCCAGCTCTAAAGCACCTTACAAAATTTATAATATCGGCTCTAACAATCCAGTCGAATTGTTGCATTTTATTGAAGTGCTTGAAGATTGCTTGGGAAAAAAGGCGGTTAAAAACTTACTACCTATGCAACCCGGCGATGTACCCGATACCTACGCAGATGTCGATGCGCTTATCAAAGATGTAGATTACAAACCATCCACCTCAGTCGAAGTCGGCGTCGAAAGATTTGTGAAGTGGTATCGCGACTACTATCGCGTTTAACTCGTTTAAACCTGGCTCTATTTATGACTCAAAGCAAAATCACCCACGCCATGACTGTCGACGTAGAAGACTACTTCCATGTCGCAGCATTCAATAAAGTTATCGATCAAGCAAGCTGGGATCAATGGCCGTGCCGGGTAGAAGCCAATACTCACAAGTTGCTTCAACTTTTTGCAGATGCAAATATCAAAATCACTTTCTTTATTTTGGGCTGGGTTGCAGAACGTTATCCTGAGTTAGTGAAAACCATTCGCTCCCAAGGCCATGAAATTGCTTCGCATGGCTACAGCCATCAATTGATCTACAAGCAAGATCAAAAAGTTTTTCGCGATGAAACGGCCAAATCCAAACACATTCTGGAGGATTTAGGGCAAGCCCCGGTTGTTGGCTATCGCGCCGCCAGTTATTCGATTACTCGTAAATCTTTGTGGGCTTTGGATACTTTGGCAGAACTTGGTTTCACTTGGGATTCCAGTATTTTTCCAACGCGCCACGATAACTACGGCATTCCTGGCAGCCCGGAAGAGCCTTACAAAATTATCACCACAAACGGCGCCGTGCTCACCGAGTTCCCGCTCACGACTGCAAAAGTATTTGGACAATCTGTACCGGCAGCGGGCGGCGGATATTTTCGCCAATACCCTTACGCGTTGTCGCGTTGGTTATTTGAGCGCGCAAGCCTCAACCAAACGAAACCGCAGATTTTCTATTTGCACCCATGGGAAATTGACCCCGACCAACCGCGTGTGCCAAATGCCAGCTGGTTCAGCAATTTCCGCCACTACACCAACCTCAAGCGTTGCCTGCCCCGCTTAGAACGCATGATTGATGATTTTGAGTTCGGAACAATCAGTCAAAGCCTGGGGTCAGTGTCGATTTCGAAAACGATTAAGCTGAATGATTTATTGGAAGATATTAATCCATAGCTTAATGTGGACGAATTAAGGCTATCTAAGTAGAATCGCGCCTTCTTTAAATTCGTTCAAACTGCCTTTAGCACCCATAGCTCAGTTGGGTGCACCAAGCGTTTACAAAGCGCTTTGTGTGCAGGCGAACGACCAGCAGCTTGTTGCTGGGCAGGACTTGAGCGAAGCGAAAGGAGTAGCGAGCAGTGCAACGCACTGCCAGAACTTACAGCAACTACTGTTTTACTTTTGAAAAAATTTCCAGCACCCATAGCTCAGTTGGGTGCACCAAGCGTTTACAAAGTGCAGCTTTGTGTGCAGGGAAACGACCAGCAACTTGTTGCTGGGCAGGACTTGAGCGAAGCGAAAGGAGTAGCGTGCAGTGCAACGCACTGCCAGAACTTACAGCAACTACTGTTTTATTTTTGAAAAAATTTCCAGCACCCATAGCTCAGTTGGATAGAGTAGCGGCTTCCGAAGCCGTTGGTCGCAGGTTCGACTCCTGCTGGGTGCGCCAATTTAAAAAGCAACAATAAAAAAAGCCTGCACGATGCAGGCTTTTTTTATTGTTTCACAGATTTTATTTTATCAACTTCATTCAAAACTTAACGCATTAAAACGTTTTGCCCAAGTATTTTCCGAAATAAAATTTTCGCGTGCCTCTGCAGAGTCCACATGCGCCAGCGCGGCCTGAACGACTTTACTTATATCCAATTCAGATTCACTCAAAAAGGTGCCGGCATGAGCTTGGTGCTCTAACATTTCACCAAAATTTGTAGCGACAACAGGAATCCCTAAAGCGCGGTATTCATAAAATTTTATGGGATCCACACTCGCTGTCAGCTGATTTTTTTTGAAGGGAATTAATCCTACATCAAACTGCTTCATTGTCTCTATTGCCAATGAATGATCACAGGCAGGCAAGATCTGGATATTTGACGGCAAACTTTCTGGCACACTTATATAGCATGGGCCAACCAAACGCACACTAACCTCCGGAAACAATTTGGCTAAACAAACAATCCAATCCCAATCGAACCATTGCGCAATGGTGCCGAGATAACCAAAGACCAAGGGATTATTTTTTTGAGGTCTGCTCGACAAAGGTAGAAACAAATCTGGCATTAAAGCGTTGCGAATTAATTGAAGATCCGCGCGGGTCTTTTTCCATTTAGCTTTTAATCCACTAGAAGATACCGCCATTACACTTACTTTTTGCACGACTTGTTGTTCACGCCGAATAAATGCCGAGCGCGACAAGCCTTGGTAAAACTGTGGATAGTCATCCATCGCATCGTAGAATGAAATGCAATCAGGTAATGCAAGCAAACTTTGCAGCGCAAGTTCAGAGGGCTTTCCGATAGCGATAATAGTTTTCTCTCCTGCAGAAAATTCCTGCATACGCTTTAGCAAGGGGCGCCATAACAAAGCGTTAATAAGCTGCGAACCCGCCAAAGGCTCGATCGGCAAACTTTTTGGTAAAATAATTTCTAACCAATCAGGAACTTCAGTTGCACAATCATCTGGCGATTGCGCAATTCTTTTAAAATCACCGAGAGAAGGAAAACGAGTGGGATAAGGATTGACCCAAAGTACAGGGCATTTATATTTTTCGTGAAACCAGCGCACAAACATATGTGGGCGCTGGGCAAAACTGGACCAAGCTAAAGGCGCTAGATAAATTAATCGCATTGCGACGCATACTCGCGCAGCACTTGATGAATTCTATCCGCCGCTTTGCCATCGCCATAAGGTGAAACACCGCGTGCGACAGCGCGATAGGCCGAATCATCATCAAGCAACAATTGGCACTCGCGCACAATCGCATCAAAGTTCGGGCCTACTAATTTTACAACACCCGCCTCAACCGCTTCCGGGCGTTCAGTTTCGCAGCGTAAAACTAATACGGGCTTTGCAAGTGCAGGCGCCTCTTCTTGCACGCCACCAGAATCACTCAGAATAATATGCGCACGCTGCATAGCGGCAACAAAAGGCAAATAATCCAGCGGCGGGCATAAAATAATTTGCGGATGTTTATCCAATAATTTGTAAGCAATCGCCTGAATATTTGGATTGGGATGCACAGGATACAAAATTTGTACATCTGGATTGTTATCCGCAATATGTTTTACAGCTCTACAAATTTCACGATAAGGTTGGCCGAAATTTTCGCGCCTATGTGCTGTTACCAAAATTAAGCGCTTCGTTTCATCCAAAGGAAGATCGAGTGGTAAATTCTTGGCACTAACCGAATGCAAGGCGTCAATAACCGTGTTGCCTGTGACCCACACTTTTTCCGCTGGAACATTTTCCTTCAGTAAATTATCACGTGAGCTTGGCGTAGGCGCGAAATGCCATTTGGCCAAACGGCCAGCAATTACACGATTCATTTCTTCGGGAAAAGGATTTTCCATATCCCAAGTACGTAAGCCAGCCTCAATGTGACCAAACGGAATACGTAAATAAAAACAGGCCAAGGCAACTGTCATAACCGTTGTAGTATCGCCTTGGGCGAGAACAACATCTGGCTTTTCAATTTGCAAAACTTCGTCCAGCTTAATTAACAAGCGCGCGGTCAAAATTGGCAGGGATTGATTCGGTTGCATGATATCCAAATCAATATCGGGAATAATATTAAATACGGCAAATACTTGATCGAGCATTTGACGATGCTGCGCCGTAGCCAATACGCGCACATCAAAGTCAGGATTTTTTTTCAGTTCCAAAATAACCGGCGCCATCTTGATGGCTTCTGGACGCGTTCCGGCAACACAAATAATTTTCATGTAATTAACTCAAACAAATAAACAACAATTAATTTACGCCGGGACGATACGAATGCGGAACCCAGGGGCCCCATTTTTTCTCGTAAGTTACTTTATTTTGTTCAAATAGCTTTTGACGCGCTTCCATTTTTAACTTATTGAACGATGCTGATAAATGGTGATGGATAAATACATCGTCTGCACAATAAATTGTAAAGCCAGCTTGTTCAACGCGACGACAGTAATCATCATCCTCAAAAAAACCTATACCAAAAGCTTCATCCAACAAACCAACTTTTTCGTAAGCGGCGCGCGAAATCATGACACAGAAAAAAGCAGCAGTACGCAAAGGTGTTAACTGACCTATGTGCCGCAAGGTGAATTTACTGGACTCAATCAACATTTCTTCCATAGTGGAATATTGAATAGCAATCTTGGCTTCGTTACCGATATTACCGGTCACCGGCCCCAGCAATCCAATGGATTGATCACGCTGCATGTGTTTAACCAAACTCGTAACCCAGCCAGGCGTCACATGGGTATCATTATTGAGCAATACCAGATAATCACCGGTCGCAACAACCAATCCCTGATTGTTTCCCGCAGCAAATCCTTTGTTATCAGGATTTAAAATAAGAATACGATTGTCGCCCTGCTTAGACCATTCACTCAAATAAGCAGGCGAATCATCGCTAGATGCATTATCAACAACAATAATTTCGAGGTTGGAATAATCCGTAAACTTATCCAAACTCATTAAACATTGCTTGGTTAAATCCAGATTATTGTAAGTGACAACTATAACGCTGACTTTTGGTTGTATTTGCAAATTATTAAGCGCGCGCGATAAATCACGTGCACGATGATGCCAGGTTTGCTGCTCTGCAAAAGCTTTACGCGCAGCAATTGCGGTGTCGGTGACCGGCTCGGCTAATACCGCAGCAACTTGCTCAGCAAAATTATCATGACTAGTTCCAACACGCACCAAATCACCAAACTGTTTGATCTCTGGAACATCGACGGCCACAACCGGTTTTCCTGCGCCAAGATATTCATAAACCTTGACAGGATTGGTCGCAAGAATTAGGGGAATTACTTTAAATGGCAACAAGCACACATCAAACGCATACAAATAATGAGTTAACTTTGGGTAAGGAACCTCACCAATAAACACAATATTATGCTGTGACTTCAATTGTGCTTTAGCGTTAACTGTGTCAGCACCAACCAATACAATCAAACAATCATTGAAGCGTTGCGATAATAAACGAATCAATTCGATATCGAACCACTCTGCAATCGCACCGTAGTAACCAATAATTTTTCGACCTTTTGCATCGCGATAAATATCGGCAGGCACCTGAGAAAAATATTCGTATTCGCCCGCATTGCGAATAACTTCTCGACGAGATGTGTGCTTGGCAACTATGTCGTCCAGAAAGCCGGATGTAGTAACAGTCAAATCTGCGGCGCGGAATAATTCATGCTCTAACGCAATAACTTCTTTGCCCGTATTTTCAAAACCTTCATGATGATCCATACAATCATAAACTAACTGACTATTGGGCAATTGCTGTGCAATCGGATACCAAAATGGATGCTGAACTAAATTAATGATTTTTTGAGTTTTAGCCCATAGCAAAAGTTCACCAATACTTGCTAACAATTGTTGCGTAACATCGGCTGAAGGCGCGTGATGGTAAATGACAGTTAAGGATTTAACGCACAGGTTTATTTGGAATAACCTGCCCTGTTTGTCCAACGGCTCTATTGAAAACCCCGGGACTTTAGCTTCAATTAAATTCGACGACACATAGAAAACACGGTCGCCTTCCTCTGCCAATGCTTGTGCAATTTGTTGTGGCCGCTGATGACGGAAATGCCAATCAATAACGCCCCACACGATAAAATCTTTGCCCGAAGAATCCACCGGCATAACAGGGGTCTTTCCTACTTGGACAAGATGAGGTGAAAGCGCTTGGGAATCTGAAGTAATCAAAGGTACCGAGGGCTTCATCATGGAGCGAATCACACCGCCAAACAAGGTACGATTAAAGCGCTGAACAAAACCCGGTAATCGCTGATTAATTGCTCGCAGGCCAAGCAAAATTTTGCTTTTATCTTCAACGCTTAATCCATGCTTTAGAAAACGCATCAGGAAACGCAGAGGTTTGGTAATTTTCCAGGAGTGACTATTTGTCATTAACTGAATGTGGGCATTTAAGCGATAGCTATGCTCATACGATAACTGAAGATCTCTACTTAAAATTGAAATGTTTTCATCAAGGGCCTTAATATGGGTATCGCGTTCAACAATATCTGCATTTAATTTTTTCACCTGAATGAAACGTTCCTGATTCAGGACTTCCAAGTCCCTGTACAAAATTTTAACTTGCTCCGCGCGTTCGCGGGTAAAACGTTCCAAATTTTCTATGTATTGATTTTTTTGCTCGATTGACTGCTCAGCTTGCAGCACTTTTGCATCAGCATCAGCCTTTGCAACATATAAATCATCGATAACAGTAAACGGAATTTTAGCAAACACTAAAGACTCATACCAAAACTTGAGGCGAGAATTGAAAGCGCTATCACTTAACGAGAGCTGATTACGGGCCACTTGCAATAATTCGGTATAAATCTCACGCACAAGATTCGGACAGGCTTCATCGAGATCCAAATCCGATAATTCATAATGTGTATGGCGCAAACTATTATCAACGAACTCGTTCAGGAATAAATCCAATTCTTGTGGGTTAATCGGCAGATCAATTTCTTTTGCAAGCCTGGCCAGTTCACTAGCAGAGTTCTGCATAAAAAAATCATAATCCACAAGGGATAAATTTTCTTTATTGGAAAATGTCAGCGCTGTAATGACATGGGTAAACCACAAAAGATAAGCTTTCTCAGCGACAAAACCGTCGCGCTTTTGCAAAGACTTAACCACGCTCAGTGGATGACGAATCGTTAAGAGGTAACTTACATCAAATTGGCAGTGCGTAAATACTTGATCCCAAAATGGCAAGAGCTTGGCTATGCGTGGATCTTTTAATCCAAAAATGCGCGCTTGAGCCGTTTTGTCACGTAAGATCTCAACAGCTCTCAAGAAGAATCCTTGTTGCTGCAATTGTTGAATATTCGCCTCCGTTATGGGAGTTAAGTAATCCCATTCACTGTTTATTGCATGCAACATCTCAATATTGAAAGCGTTAATGTCTGCATCTTCCCAGAAGCCTTTAGCATTAACATCCGCCATGGCAGGCAAAAGATTATCACCGAGGTTGACCCCCATAACCTGCAAGCCACGGGTGATTAAACTCGTGCCTGTACGATGCATGCCGATAACAACAATTAATTTTTTAGTTTCTGTAACCACAGTAACTCTCTTGAATAAAAAGGCGAAAATAATAGGCTGACGTTGATGAGTACTATTTTCCTACACTTTAGGATTAGACACCATTCCATTTAAAGCATGGGGCTGTTGGACTGGATTAAACCAGACCCAAATATTGGACGATCTGCTCAACACACTCTTCCGCAGTTTGGTTGGCCGCAAATAGATGAAGCTCTGGCTGGACAGGCTTTTCGTAGGCGCTATCTATACCGGTAAAATTCTTTAACTCACCGCGACGAGCTTTTGCATAGAGACCTTTTACATCACGCTTTTCACATTCGCTTAAAGGCGTATCGACAAAAATTTCGATGAACTCCCTATCCGCAAATAGTTTGCGCGCCATTAAACGCTCAGCACTGTAGGGAGAAATAAACGACGCCAGAACCACCAAACCAGCATCTACCATCAAGCGCGCAACTTCAGCAACGCGACGAATGTTCTCGACCCGATCCGCTTCTGTAAATCCCAAATCGCGGTTTAAGCCATGACGCAAATTATCGCCATCCAGCAAATAAGTGTGCATTTTTTTGTCGAAGAGACGCTTTTCTAACAAATTGGCAATGGTTGATTTTCCAGAACCCGATAAACCAGTAAACCAAATGCATAATGCTTTTTGCTGTTTTGATTCGGCGCGTGCGGCTTTATTGATAGTGAGTTGCTGCCAGCGAATATTGGTTGCGCGATGTAGCGCGAACTCAATGTGCCCATATCCCAAAGGTTCCGATGATTGCGCATCAAGGATGGTAAAATTTTCTTCGTTAGCCAGCGCGACAGGCTCTGAGGTACTGATATTAATTAATGCACGCTCATTTGCATCGATTCTTTTTGCTGAAAGATGCTCGCCCGTTTGTTCCTGTTCGCGATACTTAATTGCGGTAACATTAAATAAAACTGAATTTATTCCCGCCACTAATAAATAAGTGCGGCCTGCCAATAACGGACGACTGGATTGCCATAAAACTTTTGCCTGGAATTGATCAGCTGATTGCAACATGGCTATTTTTCCTCCCAATGAGCATCCATAGGCAATGGAAATAAGCCTGTAAATTTATCCCGCACATCGTCAACCATTTCTATTGAAAGTAACTCATCGTAACGGCTCATCATTACCGTCAATTCAATGCTGGGTGCACTCACTAATCGAATGCGAATACGATAAATACCTTTTTGATAAATGCAGTGTAAATCCACCTGTAACCGACGTACGCCTTCGAATTCTGGTATAGCAATCCGGCGGCCACCTAATTGCATGCCCCGACTATCAATGATATCTAAAATTAAAAATGGGCATTCAACGGCAATGGTTTTATTAACATCAATCAATAATGCGAGCTTATCCCCGTAAGCCAGGGTTGCGTGCTGCCCCATATTTAAAAATTGAGCCGCAGCCACATCAAATCCAGTAGCAGCAAAACCTTTTTCATGGCGCTCTAAAGCTACTCCTAAACCAGCCTCGTCAACGCGATCTTTCTGAACAATAAAAAGATACTCAGCGATAACATCATCTGGCAAACCTGATTTAACAACCTGGCCTTTATCGAGCAATAATGCCCTGTTACAAAATGCGCGCACCGCACTTAAATCGTGCCCAACAAATAGAAGCGTTGTACCGCGCTTTAAAATTTCTTCTATCTTTGCGAGCGCCTTTGCTTGGAACCGCGCATCGCCAACGGACAAAGCTTCATCGACAATTAATACATCAGGATCAACATGAACCTGCACCGCAAAAGCCAAACGCACCATCATACCAGAGCTGTATGTTTTCACTGGCCGATTAATAAAATCACCGATATCAGCAAAAGCCACAATCGCTTCGTAACGTTCCTGAATTTCAGTTTGACTCAAACCCAAAATGGATGCATTGAGAAAAACATTTTCTCTGCCGGTAAACTCAGGGTCAAAGCCACTACCTAACTCCAATAGCGCAGCAACCCGCCCTTTCACTTCTGCACAACCTTGGGTAGCTTGCAAAGTTCCCGCAATAATTTGTAACAGCGTGCTCTTTCCACTGCCATTCAAACCTATGATGCCCAAGCTATCGCCAGTCGCCACACTGAAGTTAATATTATTTAAGGCCTGCACCGGTTGGCAGTATTCACCAATAAGTTTTTTAGCGTAACGAGGAAATAGCTTGCCCAATACACGCACAACTAAAGGCACAAACAAACGACTGAAAGGCGTTTTCCAAATTAGGTATGTTTTTGAGAGATTAGTAACGTGAATCATAGATATTCCCTGGCCGCCTTAAAGAACATCTGCAAAGCCAGGCTTTACTTTACGAAAGAAGTGGTTACCCGCATACGCCACCAGAATTGCTACTAATGAATAAATTGCCAAGCCACTAAAGCTTGGTAAATTTCCATAAATTAATACAGCGCGACTCGCTTCCACAACATAGGATAAGGGGTTTAAAAATAACAGCGTTTGAAATTGTGCGGGCAATATACTGGTTGAATAAAATACCGGACTTAAAAAAAGCAACAAGGTTGCCAAGGTTCCGGTGATTTGCTGAATATCGCGCAAGTACACACCCAGCGCTGCCAGAAGCCATGAAACACCCAGCAATAAAATACAGTAAGGCAATAGAATAATGGGTAAGAGCAGCGCAGTCAGGGGAATGGTTTTCAACTCAAACAAAATTAATATTAGCAAAAGCACAAAACTAATAATGAAAGTGAACAAGCCGCTCATTAACGTAACCCATGACAAAATATCCAGGGGAAATACAATTTTTTTCACGAAGTTTTGGTTGGTTACAATTAGCAAAGGCGACTTGGTTAAGGTTTCTGTCAACAATCCATGAATCGTCAAACCTAAAAACAAAATAATTGCAAAACTTAAAGTTGTCTCGCCGGATGAATCACTCCAGCGCGATTTAAATACTGTTTGAAACACGAAGGTGTAAATCGACAACATAACGATTGGTGTCACCAACGACCACAACAAACCCAAAGCAGAGCCGCGATAACGCGCTTGCACGTCGCGCTTTAGCAACTGCCAAATGAGCGATCTATTTTTCCAAGCTTGAGTAAACATAAAAATTCCGGCAGCAATTATTGGTTTTGTAGCATCCAGGCAATTGTTTTACGAATGCCCGTTTCAAAACTCTCCACAGGGCGATAATTTAATTCGGCATGACACTTTCCGGGATCTATAGCGTAACGTCGGTCGTGCCCTAAACGATCTGTAACATAGGTAATCAAAGATTTTGCCGTGCCGCCGTTCGCGCAGGGCGACAAATGAAATCGTTCACACAAGGAAGCGTCTCGAGCAAAATATTCATCAAGTAAACTGCAAATCAAATTGACTATATCAATATTGCGCCATTCATTTTCGCCACCAACGTTGTAGACCTCGCCGGGCTTTCCGCGTTGCAAAATTAAATCTATAGCGCGGCAATGATCCTCCACATAAAGCCAGTCGCGTATATTTTTTCCATCGCCATAAATCGGCAGAGATTTGCCCAATAATATATTTTTAATAATGAGCGGAATTAACTTTTCGTTATCCTGATAAGGACCGTAGTTATTTGAACAATTGCTGGTGGTCACACGCAAACCATAGGTGTGATGATAAGCCCGCACCAAATGATCAGAGGCTGCTTTGGATGCAGAGTATGGCGAATTAGGTGCAAACGAAGTTTGCTCGGTAAACGCGGGCGCCGTATCAGTTAAAGAACCGTACACCTCGTCGGTAGATACGTGATGAAACCTGTGATCATCAACACCCTTATCCAACCAATGCTTTTTGGCAACTTTCAGCAAGCTATGAGTACCTAAAACATTTGTTTGTATAAATGCATCCGGTCCCGAGATAGATCTATCCACATGGGATTCAGCCGCAAAATGCACAAGGGTATTAATTTGATGCTGCTCAAATAATTTTTCAATTAGCAGCTCGTCGCAAATGTCGCCCTGCACAAAAACCAATCCTTGAGATTCCAAACTGGCGATATGTTTACGGTGCCCTGCGTAGGTCAAGGCATCCAACACAATCAACTGATCATTCGGGTAATTTTCTAACCAGTAATGGCAAAAATTTGCGCCGATAAATCCAGCACCACCGGTAACAAGCATTTTTTTCATATAAGAATTCAATAAATAATTTATAGAGCAAAAATCATAAGGCTTTGAGTGCCTGCAACATTTTTGTTAAGGCCTCACGCCAATGCACCGGGGTAAGGTTTAAAGTTTCCCAAGTATTTTTTTTATCTAAAACGCTGAACGCAGGACGCTGCGCCGGTGTTGGGTAATCTACAGTTGCAATAGGTTTAATAGCAGGCTTACGCTGCAACAAGCCATGGATTTCAGCTTGCTCGACAATCGCGACCGCAAAGTCATACCAGCTAGCAACACCTGCATCTGAAAAATGCCACATGCGCTGCCCAGGTTTTAGCAACAATAATTGCCATAGCATTTCAGCCAAATGCGTAGCGTAAGTTGGCGTACCAATTTGATCCGCCACTATACCTAACTGCTCCCGCTCGCTCGCTAAACGTAAAATCGTTTTTGCAAAATTAGCGCCCTGCTCCCCGTACACCCATCCTGTACGAACAACGTAAGCACTAGTGCACTCGCTCAACGCCAGCTGCTCACCTTGTTGTTTGGTTTTTCCGTAGACGCCTAAGGGATTTGTTTGATCGGAAGTTTCATAAGGACTTGATTTTTTCCCATCGAATACAAAATCCGTTGAAATATGAATTAACGTTTTTTTGTTTTTTTCGCACCAAATCGCAAGTTGCTTCACTGCCTCGGAATTTACCGTTTGCGCCAACAGCCAATTACTTTCTGCTTTGTCTACTGCTGTATAAGCAGCCGCATTGATAATTGCATCCAGCGAAAATTGATCGAGAACATTCGCTATAGTGTCGGGCTTTTCCAGATCCAGATCGGCGCGGGTTAACGCAATTAATTCCAGGTTACCGGCCGCCGCGAAAAACGATTGTGTCTTTTGCAATGCAAAACCGAGTTGGCCATTCGCACCGGTAATTAAAACCTTCACGCGTAAACCTCAGCTTCCGCCAAAGATTTTGCCGCCAAATCTTTTGGTGACAAAATCGGTGAAGCATTCCCTATTGGCCACTGAATGTTAAGGTCGGCATCATTCCACAATAATGAGCGATCAAATTCTGGGGCATAGTATTCCGTACACTTGTAGTAAAGCTCTGCGTGCTCACTGACAACACAAAACCCGTGTGCAAACCCAGCCGGAATCCACAGCATTAATTTATTTTCAGTTGAAAGATTCACACCAACCGACTGACCAAAGGTAGGTGACGATTTACGCAAATCAACAGCAACATCAAACACCTCGCCCGAGATAACTCGTACCAATTTACCTTGCGGTTTTTGGATTTGATAATGCAAACCGCGCAACACATTTTTTTGTGATGAACTTTGGTTGTCTTGTACAAATTTAATATCCATATCAAGATCATCAAACCATTGTTGGCGAAAGCTTTCATAAAAATAGCCGCGCTCGTCGCCCCACACTTTGGGTTTGAGTATTAATACTTCTGGAATAGCCGTTTTAATAACTTCCATCAAAACACTCGATCATTCAAAATTTCTAACAAGTATTGTCCATAGCCACTTTTTAACAAAGGTTCAGCAAGGCGAGACAATTGTGCTTTATCGATATAACCCATGCGGTAAGCAATTTCTTCCGGGCAAGCGACTTTTAAGCCCTGGCGTTTTTCAATTGTTTGGATAAATTGACTGGCGGCCAATAAATTATCGTGCGTGCCAGTATCTAGCCAAGCGGCTCCGCGACCCAACAATTCAACTGTCAGCTGCCCGCGCTCTAAATAGGTTTTATTGACATCGGTGATTTCCAACTCACCACGCGCAGAAGGCTTAATAGATTTTGCAATCTCAATAACGCTGTTATCGTAAAAATATAAACCCGTTACTGCATATTTTGATTTTGGTTGCGCAGGCTTTTCTTCAATCGATAATACATTGCCCTGATCATCAAATTCGACCACACCATAGGCACGCGCATCATCAACATGATAACCAAATACAGTCGCTCCGCTCGTGCGGGCATCTGCATTTTGTAATAAGCGTGAGAATTCGTGCGCGTAATAAATATTATCGCCAAGTACTAATGCACAATTGTCATCGCCGATAAATTTTTCGCCGATAATAAATGCTTGCGCTAAACCATCTGGCGAGGGCTGTTCAGCATATTCAATATGCAAGCCCCAATCACTACCATCACCTAATAGCTCACGATAAGTAGGTAAATCACGCGGAGTAGAAATAATTAAAATTTCGCGAATGCCCGCCAACATCAGGGTGGTCAGCGGATAATAAATCATGGGCTTATCGTAAATAGGAACGATTTGCTTGCTAATCGCTTTCGTCAGTGGATAAAGCCGAGTGCCGGAGCCTCCCGCAAGTACAATACCTTTGCGATTTTTTTTGGGAAAATCTTTGTTCGACATCTATTTAAAATTCCATAAGGATTTTATTTTAGCCAGCGCCAATCGGCAGCCACGCCCATTTCGAGCAACACCATTTTTAACTTCATGTTGGCTGCATGAAAACGCCATTTCAAAAAAGTTTTAACCAGAGAGTAATAAGGTGATAAATGTTTCTTTTGATAATTACCGGAAAACACTTGTTCCGATTTAATGCCGTGCGTTGGATCAATTGCCAAAAACTTACACACCTTTGCCATAGCCTCAGCGTGCTTATGTTTTAGCTCTTCGCTCTCCAACACTAAAATTTGGGCATCACTAAAATACTGACGCACACAGTTGAGTTGCTCCGCATAGAACCCACGATCCACATAAGAATGACAACGATGTGCGTGCCCTAAATTTTTACCTTCTGCGAGCAGCCGCCCAGACTCTCGCAATAGCGCCAGCCATAAGGGCAAAGTTTCGTTTGTACGAGATTTTTCCATTTCATAATGCGAAATGGCGCGCTCTGCCGGATCACGCAAAATGATAATTAACTTGAGTGCCGGATTATACCGCTTTAATGCGGGAATTATTTCTGGCCGGTAGAGATAAATCGGCGTCGCTTCGCCCCAAACCAGAGACTCATTCGCACCCTCAAAATAGTTTGAATAGCGCTGGTTAATTTCCTCAACAGTCCAATCTTGCGAATAGTCAGGCGCATCAAACAAATGAACTTCTTTTCCAGCAGCCATACACACATCTGTATGCTGCGCTAAAAAATGGCTTAGCGCGCTGGTACCGGATTTTTGCGCGCCTATGATCATGAAATCCAATGACTTCACGCCGCCTCCCGAATAGATTCCATCAATTCGGTAATTTGATCACGCGAATAGAATTCCCAAATAGCATCGCCAAACCGCATTAAGCGGCGATAAAGCTGCTCCATAAGCACCAAGTCATATGCATCGTTACGGCTTGCTCTGGTCTGGATATTGCCCGTATAAGGCGATGACAGCGACAATGCCTGCCCTATAACTCGTGGATCCACTACAAAATCTTCGTAGCGCAAAATTCGATTGGGCAACTCATTCAAAAAGCGTTGGCAAAACCATTCCAGAATATGCAGCTGCCGCTCAATCCGCCCGGGAGTATCCGCTAATAAATCCGCTAAATCAGGGCTATACATTTCGCCCGCAGGAATACGGCCTTCGTTGACAGGCAATGCTACAGAGTTCCAACTGGCCAGCACAGAAAGCGGGTTGCGCACTATGCCGTAAACGGGAAAAGCCTCGCGCAGCTCCGGCAACAGCGCCGTGAAAAGTGCGTTGTGTTTAATGACCAAGGTGAAGTCAGCGTTCTGAATATTTTTGCTGACCGAAATCGTCCCTAGCGCCGTTTCTGGCTGACGCAAACCGCCTTCGGCACTTTCATATCCCACCGGGTTTTCAGGCACAACACCGTTTTTTTGGCGGGAATACACTTCGCCCGAGGTTAAGGCTTGCTTGCGAGTATTCTTAGCGAATTGTTCAATTAGATTTACGGCAGCCAATCTCCCCTTTCTGGGCTCAAAATCGCTGGGTGTCATTGGCTCCATCAAGGCCACCAAATTGGCATGATGATTTAAAATATTGCAGCTTAAGGTTGTTCCTGCGCGCGGTAGTCCGGTTAGGAGTATGGTATTTATGCTCAATCTGTATCTCTTTAACGTGAGTGCGAATCTTTAACGCACCATCCAGGATTGGTTTACATCGCCCACAACTTTTTTACATTGGCCATTATTTCCAGAAAAGCTTGGCGCTCTTTAGCCAAATTATGAGCGCGCAGAGTTTCGCCCATTTCTCGTTTAAATACTGTTAAAACATGTTCATTTTGCAGCAGATGTTTTGCTTGTGCAGCACTTGCCAGAATCGCTTCGAGATTATATTCGGGCATCAGGCAATTTTGGTTGTCTTTGCAAAAATCGCGATTACCAACGCAATCAGGAACAATAACCAGATCACAATACTTCATAGCCTCCAACGCAGGGAGATAGAAACCCTCCGTGACATTAGGAAGCAATATCGCAACACGACTTGCCGCCAAATACTCGAACAGCAAATCACGCGGAACCTGTTCGCTCACCAACACGACTTTCTCACCAGAGACAGTCAGCTGCTCATGTATTTCCCGTGAAAGCCCCGGTTGCTTTACACCCAGAATGATCACGTCATAAGATTTCTCGAGCGACAGGTCGGGTAAGTCGACACCATTGGGGATAGTAAACACTGGCCCCTTAACTTTCTCCGTCTGCTGGATCGCATCGGCGACCTGTTGGGAGACACAAATTCGTATCGCGCGCTGGGTCAAATATTGATACACATCTTCCGCAGGGTCCGCATGACGCACATGCTGAATTAAATTTATAACCGGTTGGTTTGGCGGGTGATCAACAGCTAAATAATCGCGCCAATCCATACCTGCCAAAAACACGTAGTCGTAATTTGCGGGCAGATACTCTACTGACCTCTTGCCAAACCAAGGGTTAGAGGCATCCATGCGGCTGTTATCCGACAAACTGACACAGGGAACAAAAGAGGCGCTGGAGGCCAAATGTTCAAAGTAATCTGCAACCTTCAAATGCCCACCAAAAAGTTTTTGCACATCGCGATAAAAAAGCACGCGCTTCGGCCTAAAAATTTTTTGATAGAGACTTTTAAACACATCAAAACCTTGGCTTTTGGGAAGGCGCCATTAAAACATAAGCAGATATCTTTATCTGCCCCCTAAATAGCTCACATAAAGCCGGGCTAATTTCCTACAAAAATAGCGATTTTAGCGACTATTTCATAGGGTTCATTTTAAGCACAATGCTTACCACAAGGAGGAACTTAAGGAAGATTGTCGATCAAGTAAGATCAACGGAAGCGCCCTTTAGAAGAAAGGATGTTAGCTAAGGGGAAGAGTGGATGCTCAATGTACACATAGGATTTGTGTACAACAGGATGTATAGAACCAGGAATGTTTGGGAGATTTTCAGGAAACTGGATGCTGTTATGGGGCTGCACCGAAAGGGCAGCCCCTCTCTTGTTTAAGCTGCTACATTTCCCCTGCGCGGGTCAATTAAGATGCACTTTGTTTCAATCTAATTTTCGCTGTTGGTCGCTCGATATAAAGCCAGGTTACATGGGAGATGCAAATACCCAGCAGCAACATCGCCCAAGCAGCTAGCGGCATTTGCGGTGCGAAGTACTTGATGAGCGCAACGGACGTTGTATGAAAAAAATACAAGCTAAAACTGATGAATCCCAAATATCTTAATATCGGCATTTCGAAGAACACCCGAAATAATCCAAAACCATTTACGCACGCAAATAACACCAAGCTCCACAAACCACCGAACCACAAAACCTCTTTATGGTAATAATCTAAAGGAATATTTTTGTTTGTAATTAAATTGGTTACAGAAGGAATTAAATACACCAATCCAAAAACCCCAACGATCGCCCAGGCATCAATTAAAATCCGAACACTTTTTTTATTTAGGAATAATGATTTTTTTGAATAGTGATGCAGGGACGCGAGCCCACAACCCATTAGAAAGATGCCAATATAGGGGCCCAATAATGACGGATAAAGCGTTTCACCCTCTTTTGGCCACACCAGCTGACCAAGCGCAATTAACAATAAGGTTGTCGCGACAGATAGATAAACATTATTTTTGAATACCACTGCATATAGAAACGCGATTAGCGGCAAAATAAAGTAAAAACGAAATTCCACCAAGATACTCCAGGAAACCCCCACTCCATCAATTAAAAAAATGTGCTCATATATTTGTTGGAGTGAAAGGATGTAAGGCACACCTAAGGGTTTGGGCAATCCCAGAAGAACCCACAAATAATTCCCCGATATAAAACAAAACAATAAAAAGAAAATATATAAAGGATATATTCGAAAAAAACGTCTCAAAAAATAATTTGCCAGCGGAGCAATCTTAAACGCATCACGACCTTTCTCCAGAAACGGCAGCGTCAGCAAAAAAGCGCTTAATAGAAAAAATAGATAAACACCTTCCTTGCCTATGCCTGCCAAATTTAAAAAGGGGAATAGAAAAAATTCTTGATTGCTTGTATGACTCAAAAAAACTAATAGTACGGCTATACCGCGCAAACCATCCAGCGAATCAATTTGAAAACGAGCATCAGATAATTCTCTACCGCGCATAAACATTAGGCATACGACCTTATTATTACCAACTAAACCAGGAAAGCTTTTAAATGGTTTTTGATATCCTGAAATTCAGTTCTACTACTGAGATTAAACCATTCATGAGGATCGGTTTGATGATCATATAACTCTTCGCTGTTGTCGGCATAACGAATGTATCGCCACCGCTCATCTACAACTGAATCATTACCTTTTCCGTAAGTAGTAAACGCTGGTGTTTTCTTCTGTAGTGCGGGATTTTTTAACAGGGGAACCAGGCTTTCGCCACTTAATTTATGATTTGGTGCGGTTAACCCACATAATTCAATGAGCGTGGGATATATATCTACCAAGCTTACTGCTTGATTTGACGTGCTTTGTGGAGTTGTAATTTTAGGTGCACGCAATATAAGCGGAATACGTGTAGCCTGATCCCACAGCGTAAATTTTCGCCAGTGTAGTTTCTCGCCCAAATGGAATCCGTTATCGCTCCATAGCACCACGATTGTATTTTGAGAATGCTTTCCTTCATCCAATGCGGCCATTACTCTGCCAAGATGCTCATCAACACATGTAATAGCAGCCATATAAGCCTGAACTGCCTTCTTCCAATTATCAGATTTCACTACATGATAATAATCTGAATTTTCAATTTTTAGTTCTTGTGAAAATGGATTAGCGAGGGCCATTTTTTTTGCTGCCAAAGAAACATCATCCAGATCATCTTCCTTCACCCAAGGCAAGCTTATTTCTTCAAGCGGATATTTATTTAAATAAGACTCCGGCAAGTACCAAGGTAGATGCGGGAAACGAAAGCCTACGCCCATAAAAAATGGTTTTTCGTAATTCCGGGCTAATTCATTCACAGCCCAATCAGCAATTTTTGCGTCCGTAAGTTCTTTTTCATCTACCGCAATTGCACCCCAATCAAAGGTATCCGTATCAACGACACCTTCGCCAGCCATTTTATTTAGAGATGGATTTTGCCGACGTTGCGAGGCTGGACGTGCAAATTGCTCGTACTTATCCCATGCACTTATTTGCGGATAAGTGTCATGGAAAATCTTTCCAGCAGCCAAGGTGTAGTAACCATTGTCTTTAAAGTGCTCGGGCAAGGTACGAATATCTGGCAGGAAATCGCGAAAGAGTTCATCGCTAAAAATATTTGATTGGTTGGCATATAAGCCAGTGAGCATATTATTGCGAGCTGGCATACACCAAGGAACAGGTGTGTGCGCATTGGTAAATAACATTCCCTGCACAGCAAGTTTATCGATATTTGGCGTTTTTGCGCTTGGAACACCTTCACGCAAATGATTTAAACAACCAATCCAGGTATTCAAGTCATCAATTGCAATGAATAAAACATTTGGCTTTTTATTGGATGGCGTACACCCAACACCAGCAGCTCCAATAGCCAGAGAACCCAAACTCCATTGCAAAAATTTTCTACGCAACATAACGCTAATTCGCCATTAAATCCTGTTTTATAAAAATAAAAAAAGGGAGCCGAAGCTCCCTTTTTTTACTTAACTATATTACTGAATTACTTCAGTTTTACAGTGTCAGTAGACTTGTCACCAGCGTTAACGATGGTGGTAGCTGCATCAATGTTAGCTTGAGCAGATACGATAGCTACAGTAGCAGCGGTACGAGAAGCGCCAGTCAATGTTACCAAATCCACAGATGGGATGATGGTAGTAGAGTTAGCCTTCAAAGTACCAGTTGCTTTAGCACCAGCAGCAGCAGTTACGCCAGTTTCTGGAGTAAAGGTTACAGCATAAGTAACATCTGCAGCACCACGGTTAACCAATACTAAACGTTGAGTATAGCCTTCGAAAGTAGTGATGTATGGAACTTGGATGGTTGTACCGTTACGAACTACATCACCCACTTTGCCAGAGAATACTGCTGGCGCCCATACCGCGTTGGTTACAGCGGTGTAAGTCACAGTAGCACTGTATGATGATTCTGGAATCACTTTAGAGCCATCAGAAACGATGCAGAAATATGGTCTAGCAGTAACTGTAGCAAAAGTAGAGGTTGCAAACGTCTTGCTTGTATCAACTGTCAAGTTAGTAGAAG
This sequence comes from Cellvibrio zantedeschiae, assembly GCF_014652535.1. Lineage (NCBI taxonomy): Bacteria > Pseudomonadati > Pseudomonadota > Gammaproteobacteria > Cellvibrionales > Cellvibrionaceae > Cellvibrio > Cellvibrio zantedeschiae. The sequence continues at coordinate 161,671 of NZ_BMYZ01000003.1, forward strand.
CACCAGAACAATCAGCAGCCGCATTCAAAGTGTAAGTGTTAGCAGCAGTTAAAGTGAAGTCGCCGGTAATTTTCACAGCAGCTGCAGAAGCAATGTCAGCAAGAGTGGTAGTAACACCCACACGATTTACTGTAGAAGTATCAACGGTCAAATCAATTTTACCAACCGGAGTGGTTGTGTTGGTAAATTTCTTGAACGCTTGCTCAACATCAGCAGTTGCAGTGCCAGCAGCGAAAGATTGCTTCAAGCCCGAAACCACGCTAACTAACTCGGCAGCTGAAGTTTTAGTGTACCAAGCATCTTTTGAAGTAGATGCACCGGTAAAGGTTTCATGTGCAGAGAAGGTAACTGAAACAGGGTCTAAAGAAGTAGTCAAGCCGAGAGAGGTTATGCCAATAACTGGAGTAGCCGTTTGAGTAACAGCACCGGTAGCAGTAACTTTGAAAATTACATAACTGAAACCATTACCACCTTGTTGGATAGCACCAGTAGTGTTCGCCAATGTCCAAGATGGGTCTGCCTTAAAGATACCTTTAGACAAGCTAACACGAACGTAGGCTACGTCGTTGGTTACCATAGCTTTAGAAATTGGTGCTGATACATCAAGATCAGCGTCTGCACCACTAGTAATAGTGTAATAGTCAACACCGCTAACAGTTGTTTTATCAGAAGATAAAATTGTTTCTTTCGCATACTTTTCTGCAGGATAAGCACTTGCAGCAGTAGTATCGATGTTGGTAACAGCAAAAGCTGAACCTGAGAACATAGCAGCAGCAATAGCTACGCCTAAAATTTTCTTGGAAACCATATGGTTAAACTCCTAATTAGTAAACTTTATAATCAACGTTGATTTGATTGGTCTTGGGGTCCTTGGGTCTGCAAGAGCAATCCCACGATTTAAAGACCGACCAAGAATATACCCTATCAAATCAATTTATCAAGCCTTAAGTTATTAAAAGCAGACACTTACCAAGGGAAGTGAATGTATTTCACAACCATAATGCACAAAATATGCACACCAAGAGCATAAAATACACATCCCCAACGCCAGCTGAACAATGTTTTACGGCAATAATTACCGTTTTATAACAAACGGTACCAGTAAAACAGTATGCACAGGTTAAGCACCGAGTCTAAACTACCTTTTTACACTTACTGTCATGCTAAAAGTATGCCTAACTTTAAAGGCTAGCTGCTTAATGTGTACACTTTATTACAAAGATATTTCTTGGTAAGCACAGTGTAGAAGCTTTATACAATTATTCTGCTTTTATTTATGCGATTTTTCGCCAATGTAGACTTACTTAAAAGGGCGTTTGGGCTGCAAAGTCACTACAGCCATCAAAGTAAAATCTGATGAGTGTTATTCGCGCTTATAAGTGGAATCTATTATAGGACTTTTGTGCTGGGAGGGAAATGCTGTTTTAATGGGACGGTTTACTCCTTGACGTCCCCCCTCCATGAGGGGGGACGTCAACTCATTCTGAGTTAGCTACTCTGCCTTTTGGAAGGCATCCTGAATGGTTTTAGTGATGGCTTCACCTTCTGTGGGAGTTTCTATTACATAAGGAATAATCATTACCACAAGCTCCGTGCGATCAGTACCGCCGGTATCACTCCGGAACAATTTACCTAAAAGCGGAATTGAACCCAATTTAGGGACTGCTGATCTAGTAGAAGACTTGTTGGTAGAAATAAGTCCTCCCAACAATATTGATCCACCGTCCCGCAGGGTAACGATGGTTTTAATTTTACGATTGAAAATAGTGGGCGAGTCAATGCTACTCGTATCGGTTTTTGTTGCTTCACTAAGCTCTTGATCAATATCGATATCTATATTGCCCGACGCATGCACCACCGGTTTAACAGCTAAACGAACGCCGGTTTTGGCATTATTAATGTTTTGCACCACAAAATCTGCTGAGCTACCGGTTGTTGATGCGGAGCCACGAGTAGGAACCTCCTTACCGACATCAATTGTCGCTTCTTGGCCGCTTTTGACCATTAAGCGCGGACGTGAACGAATTTCGGCACGCTTGTTTTGTTGGAAAAGATTAAGTATTGCGCGGGTTTGGCCTGCGCTATTAATAGTGCCCGTAAGACCTGATTTGCCTATGCCCAAGCCACCTAAGGTTTTTACAGTAGCATCATAAACGCGACCGTTATTACTCACTATACCGTTGGTAAGGAGCTCTACGCCGCTGCTATCACTGTCATTAAGCGATACCTCTGCGATAAGCATTTCTATTAATACCGATGGTGCCGACTTATCCAGAGACTGAATAACGGGTAACAAATCTGCCCACGCCTGACCACTTCCTTTATATACGATGGTATTTCTATTGGTATCAACCGCAAAGTTACCACCACTAATACTCCCGGCGGATGGGCGGTTAGACGTTGAATTTGTCGTTACAGCATCTGATACAGCGCTGCCTTGGGGTGTAGCGTTTCTTGACATAGAAGCGCTCGAAGAGCTAGGCGACGCACCACTTTCGATACCATTGAGCAGCTCGACGATGTGGCCTGCTTCAGTATTCCGAACCTCGTATGAAAAGATACCTTGATCAATACTCATCTGCTGGCGACGATCTAGCGTTTTTACCCAATCACGAACATGATCGAGTATTGCTTGAGAACCTGCAAATACAACTAATTGATTGGTACCGTCCAACGGTATAATGATTATTGAGCCTGGAGCTGACTTTAAACTAGCATCGTAGCCTTCGGCACTGAGAACATCTTTCAGATTTCTACTTAAGTCAGACGCTTTAGTAAACGCTGGCTCAATACTAGTTGAATATTTACCGCGCATAAAAGGCTGATCTAGGACGTCAATAATCGCCAAAGCTTGTCTTACCACATCTGGCTTACCACTGATCATCACTGCATTTCGTATCGCATCCTCCGTAACCTTTATGTCCTTACCCTGTAATGCGGAAGAAACCCAGCTAGCCACTTTATTGTTACCCACTGTTTTCAACTGCACAAACATGAACACTGGGCGATGGGATTCCGGAACATCGGGGAGTGTACGGCCGCTTATTAATAAGGGGGTCTCACCGCCGCTCACGTTTTTATCTACCGTAAAGCTATAAACATTGTCTTGCTGTGAAATAGCTACGCCGTAGGCTGATAAGGTACGTGCAGCTATGCGGAAGAGTTCGGACGGTGGAATAGGATCGTTAACCCGTAATGACACCAGATCTGTTTGCTTCTGGATTTGCGGATCGAGACTGAATGATAAACCCAATTGATTGCCAAATACTTCATTAATAAACACTGGCAGCGGCATATCGTGATAATTAGCGCTGAGAGGTTGGCCAGTTAAGTTGGGACTCAACTCTCTCACCTGTGAATCGGCCACGGTGCTGGTGATATTCACGCCCGGCCCAGGTTTGTACTGGGTTTGCATGTTGATATTTTCAGGCGTAAAGGTGGGTATATCCAACTGCGCCTTGGGTTCACGCAGGGGCTTTAGCTCTGCAATGGGGCTGACTTTTGCCGCCTGGGCTTTTTTTTCTGCATCACTGGACTGCAAAGAGTTACAACCCGCGATGGCTAACACAAGTGGTATAACCGCCCAAAAGCGCGGGGAGCTTGCGTGGATCGATTTTTTAATGCTGTGAGTCGACATTCGGCTGTATTTCCTTGGTGAAACAGATGGTGCGATATGGGTTTGCATGTTGGTTTTTGCAGGTGTGCGAATACTAGCGTTAATGTGATTTTTGTGTAACTGATTTTGGGTAAGGATCTATCGCAAACCTCAGGTGTAACGCTTATTTTTTTGCTTGATACAAGAATATTTCCCGCGTTTGTTGCTCTGCGCCTTCTTTGTTGGTTGCTGCAACGACTTTGCTCTCGGTAATTTCTTTTACCTGCCAGTCGCCAACCAGGGTTCGCCCCACCGTAAATTGAGTAACACCTTTAGGCGCTCCACTGCTAGCCGGGTTAGGGTCAACCGGGATAAACAAAGCGTAGGGTTGGTTGTTGCGCTGGACTATGCCGATCAATTTAAGGCTTTCTGGCTGGCCTTCTATAGCTTTCCTGGCGGCTTCCGCCGTTTGCGCTGCTGTAGCAGGGCCAGCTTCGGTAAACCAGCGTGACTGGGTAGAAATATCCGTAAAATCTTTTAGCGTATCGACTTGGGCTGGTGTAGCAGACGCCTGCCAATTATCGGCGCGATCTTTGTTTCCCCAGCTGAAGCTTATTAACCCCCCCAGCAAACCCAGCACCAAAGCCGCAGCAGAAGAGACACCTATTAGTCCGTAAAGTTGACGCTCTTGTGAGGATAAATTTTCAAGGAGCATTTGCGGCCTCCTGAGTGGAAGCATCTGCAGCAGGCGCTTCCACAATTAGAAAATAAGCAGCGACTTGCATGTTCAACTGACCACTGCGTTGTGGACTGTAACTGAAACGCTCAACCTCAAGACTTTTGGGATTATCGGCCATGGCTTTCATAAAGTGATCAATTTGAGTGCTCGCCACTGCGCCTGTTACTTCCGCAGCCACTTTAATCATGGTTTCACCTGCAATGGTGATGCGCTCCGTAGGTGCTAAACGTGGACGATAATTTTGGCCGTTGTGATCATTCATTAATTTACGCAAATAGTTTTGCAGATCAGCTTCTGCAAGACTTTCTGATTGGGTTTCCCACAATTTGCCGCGCAGTTTTTCGCCGACCGCTTTTTCTTGTTGCCAGCGCTCAGGCCATTGGGTTTGATGTTTTAATTGATCGAGCTTGGTGGATGTGCGCTGCAGTTGCGCAACCGAATTATTTTGTTCCTGACGCCAATCGTTAAGCACTAGCGAAAAATAAAAAACAAAAATGTAGGCAATGCCCCACATCATCCAACGCAGGCGTTGGTTAGCTTGCAACTGATCCTGAAATTGCAACCAATAGGGTATAAGTTGCGCGCGCAAATTATTGAGCATCGTTTGCCTCCTTAACAGCATTGGGCAAACTAAATACTAAACGCGATTGATTAGGCGTAATTCCAGGCTCTGCGCGCACATCAGTAAATAGCGGATTTTTATTGCAGGCTTCGATAAGCGCGCGCGTATCCAAATTATCTTGCTGCAATACAACAGCAATTTGGCCGCGTTGATATTGCCAATCCAGAATCATGAATTTATCCAGACTTGCAAGACAGGAACGCACTTGCGCTACTAAATGTAATTGACTAGGTGCATCGACTAATGCTGACACTGATTGATTAAATTCTTGTTGCTGTAACGCGCCGTCGCGCTGTTTGACCACATCGGCCAAGCGATGATTTTTAGTAGCAACACTCGCGGATAAAAAAGCTTTTTTAATTTGTACGCCCAAACCTAAACCCAATTGCAAACAAAACCATGCGAGGAAAATCCCCAAAACCAAACGCGGTGCAACGGCTTCGCTTTGTAAATTTTCTTTGCTCCAAAAGGCTTTTTCGTTCCAGGGTTTGCTGAGTAATTCTGCGCTGCCTTCAATCCAATATTCATCTTCCGTTGCGCCACACACGCGCACGAAATCTGCTTGCTCGCGCGCATCGGGTTTGTTGGCAAACCAGCGGGAGTGCAAGAGTAATTTGTTGACCCAATATTGCAATTCCCAACCTTCGATACAGGGTTGCAAGCGCAAACCTTTTTCGAGCGCTGGATAGAGCATGGTTTCAGGAACGACACTGAGCGTGGGAAGATCTTGCTCATGATGCATGCGCACAACGCGCTCGGAATCCCAGAACCAAACCAGTGCGCTCTTGCCTTCGCTGACTTGCCAACTGGCGGGATTATTAAATGGACTAAATTGGCGAACGCGCTGGGCCAATAGATTTTTTCGCAATGCACGGGGTACTGATTCAAAATCCATGCATTGGTAGAACAGGAATTTGCGCGGAAGTATAAGCGTGGGGGATTCCAGCGTGACCAATTCGTATTCGCTACGGCTGGCCAATAATTTAATGCCCTCGGCGGTCATCACCCAAGGCTGGATTGAAGAGGTTTGATTGGCGAATGGCCAAAGCTTCGTTATTGTTTTCAACAGATTGGACACTGTACTCATAATCCACTTGCCAAGGCCCCAGCAGCCCGTTGGGCGTCAATTGTAGGCTAATCAACCGGGCTTGTGACCCCCCTTTATTCCAAATCTTCAGCCGTATTTCGTTACCGGGCAAAAAGCGCAAACGATCTTCGTCCAATGTCAGCAACAAATTAGTTCGTAAAATAAAATCTTCCCCTGAGCGGAATGGATTGGTTTTGCGCTCAACGATAAGCTGGTCACTCAATTGCTCGCTCAGCCCGAGGTATTTCATCAGCAAGTCTTTAGGCATGGTATTTAAATTCAGAATGCCGAACCGCCCCACGCTCAACCAATTTTGCGCGTCAAATTCGGGATGGGCTTCCATCCATTCTTGCCAGCCCATTACCCGTTTGATTTCGGGCGCGGTACGCAAAAAATCATTGGTGGGCGGCAGCATTTTTTTTGCGGTGTAATCCTGCGTCTCTGCGCCGGAAAGACTGATTAGATCATCCGCATCCACGTAATCCCGCAGAGCACTTAGTAAACGGGCTTTTTTACCAGCATCGGTTTCAAAATGATCTAAAAAGTTGGAGAGGACCAAAAGATCCGGTGGGCTCACGGGAATCAAACCGCCGTTATCCTGCACACTAAATTTCGCTGTCCCTAAACCTTGATAGACAGTGCCGTCCATCCACATTTCGTCACCCACGGCGGATGTGTAGGAAAAACTTTCGTCAATCAACTGCTCTGGACGTAAAGGCGTGAAGGTTGCGCCCGCAAGGGTAAAACGTGAGGTAGCGAGAAGATATAATAGGGTTTGCTCGGTGGAATGTGCATCAAGGCGCTCCTGAATATGCGCCTTGGCTTCAAGACCTATTGCGAGTTTACGCTGGACGTAGGCGTGAAAAATCCCTACAGCAACAAGCATAATGGCCAGCACCCAAAGCACTGCCGCTAAAATAAAACCCTGTTGCTGTTTGGCGAATTTAGCGACCATAGAGCGCCTCATCCATAGTAACTTCCGAGCGTTTACGTGTAGCGACCTTTACCACGTAATTGCGGGCTTCTTTGCCGGAATTAATCAAGATGCGCACTGACTCTGGCAACGGTGGCAAATCGGATTTTTCTGCTGGCCAACGATTTATCCACTGGCCTTTTTCGTCCTGATATTCAAATTGCCCTGTGGATTCCGGCCAGCGGTAAACAGCAAAGGTGTTATTGCCTTCGCGATATTCGAGGCTGACAGCGTCCCCCGACTGCACCAACTGCCACTCCACTCGAGTTTTTAAACCGCTTTGTTCAACCAAGGGTTCGTAAGTGAATGTGGAAAGGCTGCTCACGCCACCTTCAAGACCACGATCTTTTGGGCGCATGGCAACTTGTGAACCCAACGTAGAACGCAACCAGTTGTAGGCGAGCACTTCGCTGTAGGCATTTTTTTGCACGCGCACCACGCGCTGGTACATGCCCATGCTGAATCCAAAACCTTGCATAATCACCGTAATGAGCAAGCCAACAATCACCATTACCACCAGCATTTCTACCAGTGTGAAGGCGCGTTGAGCGCGGGAAAACCGGATTTTTGGGTTCATTAATCACCTTCCAGCTTAAATTCGCGAACTTGTTTATAAGCCGCGTGGCGGTATTCGTAGCCGCCCACGATGCGATCATCTTTAGAAAATGAGAGTTTTACATTAAACAGCCCGAGGTCATAAAGGCCAATCGCGCCGGCTGCAGTTGTGCCATTTTTCCAAGGCTCCAACAGCTCTGCACTCCACTCAACCCAATAGCCATTTACGTTAAAACGGCCGCTGGTTTCTTTGCTCATGTCCACAAGCTTCAAACGCTCAACAGATGAGTTAAGTACTTGCTCGGTAGCGGCAACTTCAGCGAGGCGGTTGAGGGTAATAAGGTTGGTGTTGACCCAGCTGTATATGCCGATAGCAACCATGGAAAAAATCACCAGCGCGACCATAGCCTCAAGCAAGGTGAATCCGCGTGATTTATGAATGTGCAAATACGAAGAACTCATAACCTGACCGCTTCGCAGTAGGGTGGAGCGAGTTTGATGCGGGTATGTATGCCCTTGGCGGTATAGGTCAGTTCACCGCCAAGGCATACGCCGTTGGCTTTATAGATGATGGGCTTTGGAATACGCAGAGTCCAACCTGAAGGCAGTTCGATCAGTTGAAGCGCATTAGCCTGGTCGAGCACAATATTTTTCTGCGTCGTGTAAGCCTTGAGCGGAAGCGTACCCAAACTTTGGAAAAAAGCATCTTGCTCTGAGCGGCTTTTAAAGCGTTCGTAAATGGCGGGAAATTTGGGCAGAACCAGCGCGCTCGTCAGTCCTAAGAGGATGAGAACAACAAGCACTTCAACCAATGTGAAGCCATTGCGCTGGTTCATGAATTTCAAGGGACATTAATCGCCTAAGGTCAGGTCAGCATCCAGACCTTCACCGCCCGGCTTTCCGTCAGCACCCAGGGAGATCAGGGTTATATCTTCCTGACCGTGAGCTTCACGGCGATATTGGAATGGATTACCCCAACCGTCTTGTGGGACTTTTCCGTCCAGATAAGGCCCCTGCCAATTTTGTTTAGCTTTGGAAGATTCCGGGCTGCTATTGAGCGCTTGTAAACCTTCTTGCGTGCTTGGGTATTCGCCCACATCCAGCTTGTACGTTTGCAAGGCCGATTTGAGGGCTTTAAGCTGGGTTTTGGTGGTTCCCACTTTGGCCGTTTCACCCTTGCCGAGTACTCTTGGCCCGATAAAACCCGCCATCAACCCTAGAATTACTAGCACTACCAAAAGCTCAATCATGGTGAAGCCGCGTTGAGATTTTTTAACAAACATAATCTTCTCCAAAAAATTAACCCCCTCCCGACCTTCCCCTTAATAAGGGCGAGGTGCAGAAGGAGTTAAATAGCAATGTCATTCACACTGGTGATGGCCTGAATTAGCCCCATCATAATCACGCCCACGGCCACGCCGATTAGCACAATGGCGAGAGGTTCGATCAACAACAAAAAGCGTTTCATACGGTTTTTGCTGCTGTTTTCATAAATCTTGGCAACCGCAAACAACATCTCCGAAAGACGCCCGGTTTTTTCACCTGCGCGCACAAGGTTATAAGCAGTTGCGTTGAGAATTTGGTTGTCTTGCAAGGCTTTGGATAAATGCCCACCGGCTTGCACAGCAGATAAAGCCGCGTTTAGGGCTTTACTGCGACGCGAGTTTTTTACACTCGCACGTGCTAAATCCATCGCCTTAACCAATTCCACCCGGCTCGCGAGCATGGCTCCCATTACCGATGACCAACGTGCGATATCAGACTCACCCAGCCAGCGGCCAAAAATAGGGAAGCCTGCAGCCTTATCCAACAATGCCTGACGCACTTCGGGCTTGGACAGCTGCACACCTGCAAAAGTTACGAGACCCGCCAATAACACCAGCACAAATAAGAAATATTGGTTAAGCCACATGCCCGTCGACAAAACCGCGTGTGCGAGCAAAGGCAACTCGTTTTTACCATCCAATAAATTCGCAAATTTGGGCACCACGAAGACGAAAATCAAGCCTACGGCGGCGATTCCGGTTAAAACTAATACGCTTGGATAAATCAATGCGTTGCGCAAATCATTCGCAACCGAAAGATCGTATTCCATCTGCTCGACACCGCGGCGCATGGCGTTGGCGAGTTGGCCGGAGGCTTCACCGGCGGCGATCAATTGGATGAAATAAGGTGGCAATTTTACTTCGTTGCTGGTCAGCGCAGAGCCTAAATTAGCGCCCTGTTGCAAACGCTCGGAGGCGGTGCGGTAGAAGCGCAGGAGCTTGGGATGGGCATCGGAATCTTGCAGGGATTGTAGGGCATCGGCGATGGCTACGCCGGAATCCAGCATGGTAGTCATTTCAAATAGGGAAACAGTGATTTCCGCCTGGCTCAGCTTCTTGCGCAAGCCGCTTTTGTCTTCCAACTGAGGAGCAATTTCCACGACTTGCAGGTTTTTCTCGCGAATCAAACGCAAAGCCTCGCGCTCATCGCCAGCATCTATGTTGCCGGCGATCAGGGCTTGGTTTGCGTCGAGTGCTTTGTAGGAAAATTGCATGGCGTGACCTATTCAATGTCCATGCTGGTAGTGCGCAGGACTTCTTCAACGGTCGTAAGACCTTTGGCGGCCTTAATAAGTCCATCCTGATACATATTGCGATGACCCTGGCTGCGCGCGAGCTTGCGCATTTCGGCCACGGGAACGTTTTCTACAATCATGTCATGCAACTCGCCAGATATAGGCACAATCTCATAAATACCCATACGCCCTGAATAGCCGGTATTGTTACAAGCGGCGCAGCCAACCGCTTCAACCCAGTTGGGGGTAATGGTGGTTTTCAGACTAGAAAATTCGGCGGCGATGGACTCAGGGACATGACTTGGCTTGGCGCAATGCTTACAGATTTTGCGCACCAAACGCTGAGCCTGCACGGCTTTGATGGGCGCGGCGACGAGGAAAGGTTCAACGCCCATATCAATCAAACGGGTAAATGCTGAGAGTGAATCGTTGGTGTGCAGGGTTGATAGTACCAAGTGGCCTGTCAGTGCTGATTGAATCGCAATTTGCGCGGTTTCCACATCGCGGATCTCGCCCACCATGATCACATCCGGGTCTTGCCGCAAGAAGGCACGTAATGCACGGGCGAAGGTGTAGCCAATTTCAGAATGCGCTTGTACTTGGGTGATGCCGGGCAATTGATATTCAACCGGATCTTCCACCGTGAGAATTTTGCGCGTGCCGTCAGTCGCTTCCTGCAAAGCGGCATATAAGGTTGTGGATTTACCAGAACCTGTCGGTCCGGTTACCAGCACAATCCCGTTGGACTCCTGCATGAGCGAACGCACCAGTTCGATATGGTCTGGCTCAAGCCCAAGGGTTTCCAGCGATAATTCTTTGCGATCTTTCGGTAGCAGACGCATTACAATGGATTCGCCATGAACACCAGGCAATGTAGACACACGCACATCCATCTCGCGGCCATTTACGCGCGTGGTGATACGGCCATCTTGCGGCAAACGACGCTCGGCAATATCGATTTCAGAAATAAGTTTTACGCGTGAGGCCACCGCCGGGTAGCGGTCAATAGGCTGCTCAAGCTGGGTTTGTAAAATACCATCCACACGCAGGCGCACGCGGAATACATCTTCCTGCGGGTCGAGGTGAATATCCGATGCATTAAAAGCAACAGCTTTGGCGAAGATGTTATTGACCAGTTCGACGACCGGCGCTTCCTCAGCCATTTCGCGTAGGCCTTTGGTTTCACTGCCTTCTGCAAAAAAACGCTCGGCGCTCACTTCGCGGCGCACGTAATCCACAAGATTATCGAGACTGGAACTGGTGATGAGCCAGGGCTTTAAGGGTGAATCCGGGTAGTGGTAGCGCAAGACTTCATGGATAAAAGGCAGAAGCGGATCGCGGCTGATAAAATTCAATTGACCTTCGTCATCGGCCCAAATGAGCACACGGTTGTCGATGCACCAGTTGATGTCGATAGGAGCAGATTTAGCAAAGGCGTAAAGGCCGGTCGCATCGGGAATATCCGAACCGGACCGAACAACGGGAATATTGAGCTGTATGGAAAGGGCATCAAGCAAGGCATCTTCAGAAATTGCACCCATACGCACTAATCCGGCACCGACCCGGCCACCGATAGACTGCTGTAATTGCAGGGCTTTTTTTATGTCGTCTTGCTGGATCAGGCCGCGCTCTATGAGCAATTCACCAATCCGTTTATTCACCGTTGCGCCACCCTCTGCGCCTGAACACAGGCAGTAATTGAAGATCTTATTAATAGATTGTGCAGGCGCAAACCTGAATGATGAGTGTACGAACCTGCACAATAGGTGCGAGGCATACTACTGGAATTTAGGGCGATTGCCTATGGCACGCCGATTTCGGGAAAGGTAATTTCAGACATAAAAAAACCCGCTACAGGGGGATGCAGCGGGTCTTCTTTACAGATTGTACCAATCAGGCGACAGGATACGCCCTTTTGGTAAATACGGTGGACATTCCTTATCATTCCTAAGTCACATTCACTCCGAAATGCGCTCGTCCTTAAGCGTTCATTATTGTGGATTCGCATGCCAGCCTCTAGTGGCGAATATCGCTAATCTTTGTAGGATATGTCTCACACGCCACGCCGAACTCACACAAATCAATGTGGTCGCCAAGGGCGGGAACGGCGTTTATAATCGTCGCACTTTCAATCCTCACGGAATTATCATGGCCGCCAAAAAGAAAGCCGCCGACTTTGAACAGTCGCTCAATGCCCTTGAAGCCCTCGTTAATAAAATGGAACAAGGCGATTTATCGCTGGAAGAATCTCTGCAAGCCTTCTCGACAGGCATTCAATTAACGCGCGAATGCCAAACACGTTTGGCGGAAGCCGAGCAGCAAGTGAGCTTGCTGCTGGAACAACAGGGCGAGATAGTCTTAACCGAGTTTGATGCGAGCGACGATGAATGACGCAAGCACTGCCGCTCAAAGATTTGGCCTTTAAAGATTTTGCCCGCGCGAGCCACGAGCGCGTAGACAGTGCACTTGCTCACTATTTGCCACTTGACCAGGATTCCACGCAACTGCGCGAAGCCATGCGTTACAGTTTGTTCAATGGCGGCAAACGCGTACGCCCTACCCTCGCTTACGCCAGTGCGCTCGCTGTTGCGAGTAATGCATTAAATTCGCAAGCGGAGCTGTTAGACCGTATTGCCTGCGCACTTGAAAGCTTACACTCCTACAGCTTGGTTCACGACGACTTGCCCGCAATGGACGACGATGATTTACGCCGCGGCAAGCCGACTTGTCATATCGCTTTTAACGAAGCCACCGCGATTCTGGCAGGCGATGCACTGCAAACTTTTGCGTTTGAATTATTGAGTGAAGCTGAAAATATTGATGCGAAAATCCAGATTGGTTTAATTCGCCAATTAGCCAATGCATCTGGCGTACAAGGTATGGTGTTAGGCCAAGCAATTGATTTGGCCGCCGTGGATAAAACCATAAACCTTGCGCAATTGGAGAATATGCATCGCCATAAAACCGGGGCATTGATTCGCGCAAGCGTGAGCATGGGCGCAACCGCTTTAGGCGCGAGCGATGCGCAATTAAAAGCATTGGATACCTACGCCGCTGCTATTGGTCTCGCCTTTCAGGTGCAAGACGATATTCTCGATGTTACTGCCGATACAGAAACCCTGGGCAAACAACAAGGTGCGGATATTGCGCGCAATAAGCCTACCTATGTTGCACTTTTGGGGCTGGATGGCGCGCGCAAAAAAGCGCAAGAATTGCATCAACAGGCGCTTGCTGCGCTCGAAGGTTTTGGTGAAAGTGCAGATTATTTGCGTGCGCTTTCTGCGTATATTATTGAGCGTGGGAATTAACCCCTCAACAAGCAATGAAGCAGGGACTCGTCATCCTCGCGTAGCGGGGATCCACGGGCTGGCCATCCAGCTCTTAAAAATATCGAAAAATCAAAAGCTGGATCCCCGCTGCGCGAGGATGACGACTCCCCTAAAGAATAATTTATTATGCGCATTCCAAGAATTTTCACCCACCAAGCACTCGTTTCAAACAGCACACTCTCGCTGGCAGAACCGCAATCCCATTACCTCAGCAAAGTCTTGCGCATGCAAGCCGGGCGCGAGTTGATTTTGTTTAATGGCGAAGGCGGCGAATATGCGGCAGAAATTTCCGCTGTGCACAAAAAACATGTTGATGTACACATAAAAGAATTTAGCGCGGAAAATCGTCAATCACATTTGCAATTAGAATTGGCGATTGGTGTTTCACGCGGCGAACGTATGGATTGGGTGCTGCAAAAAGCAACTGAACTTGGTGCAACCAAAATCATTCCGCTAATCACTGAGCGCACCGAAGTAAAATTAACTGGCGAGCGCGCCGATAAAAAAATGGAGCACTGGCAGCAAATTATTATTAGCGCTTGTGAGCAATGCCAGCGCAATTTACTTCCGGAATTATCAGAACCCGCGAATTATTCGGATTGGGTTACTCAGTGCAACTCGGAATTAAAATTTGTATTGCATCACCGCGATAGCAAAGGTTTACCGAAAGAAAAAACCACGCAAAGTGTCGCACTGTTGATTGGACCGGAAGGTGGTTTGGATGAGCATGAAATTGCGCAAGCCGTTGCATCAGGCTTCTCGCCGCTCACACTTGGCCCAAGAGTATTGCGCACAGAAACGGCACCCGTTGCAGCGATTAGCCTGGTGCAATATCTATGGGGAGATTTTTAAAACTAACGGAAAATCACTTGCCGTTTCCTCCTCTCGAAACTCATATCGTCGCCGGGAATTTTCCAGACCTTAATGATACGAGTAAAAGAAAAAAGCCCTGCGGTATTAGCGCAGGACTTTTTTATTGGGCAATTTTTTCTTCAAACACCAACAGCTTTTTGGTCTTCAAATAATAAAAATAAAACGGCCGCGTAAAGGTGGAGCTGCATTTGTCGAGTTTGGGTTTCTCGATATAATTTACCGTGACTTTCACTGAATTATCGGTCAGTTCAGTTGCACTCCAATTCGAATTAAATTCCAGATGCGCTGCGCAGCTGTCTATTTCACCGTCATCAATAAGAATCACTTGGCCCTGCGCGAAATCTTGCGCGGCAAGATTATGGTCGGCATAAGCATTGGCAACGGCGTAGAAATCAGTATCCGTACGTAAAACCTGAATATTTTTTTCTTTTTTATCAACAACTGTTGCTGTTTTATTTGCAGACCAAATTAGCTCCCATGCCACAGACGATGCACTCGACGAACTTGAACTGCTGGAACTAGAGGAGCTTGACGAACTTGAGCAGCTACTGGAGCTGGATGAACTCGAACTTGAGCTTGCATCAGTAATTTCCAAACTGCTTGAGCTACTGCTGGAACTGGAACTGCTTGAACAAGGTGTCGAGGGAATTTGCGGATTGTAAGGTGTGCTGCGTTCACCGCCACATCCCTGTAAAAAAATTATGGTGCTAACAAACAACAGGCTTGCGGTTAATGAACGCAATGTTTGGCAAAAAAAGTTAATCATTCGTATGCAAATAATCCAGGAAAGTTTGCTCAATGGCGGTGACATTGGGAATAAGTGTGTATTCACCCGCCCATGACACGTGCATTAAATCGTAACGGCGATTTTCCGAGTCTTCACGCGCGCTGATTTCATCTTCGCTCACCCGAGCCAAACGAGGCAAACCTTGGGTGAGTATGGCAATAAAGGGTAAATCATCATGGAGGCCGGTGGTATTCAGCACCGCAAAACGTGCACGGGAGTGAATGCTTGGTACTGCCTCGCCGTTAAGTGCTTCCAATGACAGCAAGGGTACCGTTAATTCACGCCATTGAAAGTTACCCAGGTACCATAGCGGTGAATTTTCTATGGCTTGCACGGGTGACGATGGAATAATTTCTGCCACAGTTACGTTGGGCAACAAAATGGTGTGACCCTGCAAAGGAATCAACAGGCTTGCGACTTCCTGAATTTTTTTCTGCTCAATTCTTTTGGGTGCTCGCATGCGAGGCGCTCCTGTTACACATTCTAATTGTTGAAATTTTTACGAATATTGTTTTATTGATCGCGGGCTTTTTAATCGCGCCAAGGCATCTGCCAGCTCCGGTGGTGTGCCGGTAAAGCTTACGGTACCTGTTGCAATCGCAGCCTCGGGCATTGAAGAAATAGTGCTTTGCTCGGGTGATTGCACCCACACTTTGCCGCCTTGCTGTTTAATCAGCCGGCAACTGGCAGCCCCATCATCGCCCATACCCGAAAAAATAATAATGCCACTGCGTTGGCGATATACACGAGCGACATTGGCAGTTACCTGATCGATGGACGGCGAATAGCAGCCGCCCCAAGGATTTTTCCCGACAACCAGGGTGCCATTATCGTGAATGCTTACGCTGCGATCTGCAGTTACCAGGGTAATCGTATTGTCACTTAAGACCGAACCTTGCCTGGCAATGCTGACAGAGTAGCGCCCTGCACTGCTCATCATTTTTACCAGGGTTTCAGCTTGGCCACTGTCGATATGCTGAACGTAAACAAAGGCGACATTCAACTCAGGTGGCAACTGTTTTAAAAAATCTTTTACGGCGGCAGGCCCGCCGGTAGACGCACCCAAGACCCAGACTTCGCTGGCACCGCCGCTTGCTTGCAAATTTATATCGCCACTTAGGCGCTCAAGCCGCTGCAACATACGGCGCACCCAATTGTTGTAGTCAGCGCTACTTTGGGTGAGCTCTGCCGCATCGTTCACTATCACGGGAACACTGGTTTGCTCCAACAAGTTATCAATAAATGCCGATAACGCCATTTTTTGGCTGTTGGTTTCATCACCATCATCAGGCTCATTAACGTCTACCACCCAGGCATCCACATTTTGTTGAATACCCGGCAGCACGGAACTCGCGCTGAGTGACCAGGCAAACCCGATTTTATGACCCGCTTGCACTACCATGTTGCCAAGATATTGTTGCTTGAGTGGGCTATCCACCAATATCCCGATGCTTAGTCCTGACACTTGGGACTCCTGGGTTACACCTATTTAATTAACTCTTTAATGTTGGATAACAACAAATCCTCTTGGTATGGCTTACCCATGTACTTGTTCACACCCAATTCAAACGCATGCTCGCGGTGTTTTTCACCGGTACGCGAGGTAATCATAATGATTGGGATATCGCGCAAACGAGAGCTGGTGCGAATGTTTTTCGCCACCTCAAAGCCGTCCATACGCGGCATTTCGATATCGAGCAACATGACGTCCGGAATGTGATCTTGCAACAATTGCAGAGCTTCCACACCGTCTTTGGCGGTGATTACGCGGAAACCTTCACGCTCAAGGAAGCGGCCGGTAACCTTACGTACGGTTACCGAATCATCCACCACCATAATAGTTTTCTCGGCTTCGTCAGCAACAGGTGCTGTGCTTACGACGCTAGGATCGAGCAAAATCGCATGACCCAAACCTAAAGCTAACTGTTCGCGGATCAACGCGTGCAAATCGAGAATTACTACCACACTACCGTCACCGGTCACGGTCGCACCAGACACACCGCGTACAGAGGCGAATTGCGCGCCCAGGGTTTTTACCACGATTTCGCGTGAGCCCAAGAGGCGATCTACCTGCAGGGCGACGGTATTTTCAGTGCTGCGCACTAGGATTACAGGTAAAGGTAGTGATTGACCATCCAGCTTGGGCGATGAATCGCTATCCAACATGGTGCCCAGGTAGCGCACTAAATAGTTGTCGCCGGCGTAATCGAAGCGTGCATCCGGATCTTGATAGTAGTGCTCCAGCTCGAAGGGGCTAACGCGCACAATACCTTCGATGGTGTTGAGCGGAATTGCGTAGAGGTCATCGCCAATCTGAACCATCAAAGCGCGGTTTACCGAGACGGTAAACGGCAGGCGGATGGTAAATTCAGTACCTTCACCCCAGCGCGAGTCGATAAACATGGCGCCACCGAGTTGTTTAATCTCAGAGTGCACCACGTCCATGCCCACACCGCGGCCGGAAATTTGGGTAACTTTATCGGCGGTAGAGAAACCGGCGTGCAAAATAAATTGCATCAAATCCTGGTCACTGAGCGGTGCATCTTCGGCCATCAAACCGCGCTCAATCGCTTTTTCGCGCACGCGCTGCAAGTTAATGCCGCGACCATCGTCCGCGAGGCGCAACATTACATCGCCACCTTCACGGCCAAGGCTAAGTCTGATACGGCCTTCTACGGCTTTGCCTGCTGCCGCACGGTCATCTGGCATTTCAATACCGTGGTCCACCGCGTTACGCAGCATGTGCTCCAAAGGTGCAACCATACGTTCCAATACGGTACGGTCCAATTCACCTTCAACGTTATCCAGCTCGAAATCGACTTCTTTGCCGAGCTCGGTCGCAGCCTGGCGAACGATACGGCGCAAACGCGGAACCAAACGCGAGAAAGGCACCATGCGCGAACGCATCAAGCCTTCCTGCAAATCGGTATTAATACGCGATTGTTGCAGCAATAAAGTTTCAGTATCGCGAGTTTTGTCCGCGAGTGTGTATTTCAAATCCATCAAGTCAGATGCGGATTCAATCAGGGAGCGCGACAGCTGTTGCAAATGCGAATAGCGGTCCATCTCCAGCGGATCGAAGCCTTCGTGTTGTGCCATTTGTTCCTGACGGAATAACACCTGCGCTTCGGTTTCGATATCCAGACGGCGCAACTGTTCTTGCAAACGGTGAATGGTTGCATCCATCTCTTCGATCGACGAACCCAGGTCGCTAACTTGCTGCTCCATACGACCGCGGCTGATGGAGGTTTCACCCGCGAGGTTTACCAACTCTTCCAACAACTCTGCCGAGACTTTTACAACTTCTTGCGGGCCAGCGCGGCGCGCTGCCAAGTGCTGCACCTGCGCAGGGCCAGAAGAACCCTGGCGAGTACCGCCAAATTCAGAGCCCGGAATTTTGGGCAGCGGTGCTGAAGGCGGTTTTGGTTTTGGCGCAAACGTGAGTACGTTGGGCTTTTGATTGGAGCCAGACAAATCACTTGCTGGAAGATCCAAACCTGAACGGTCGTTATCGACTACCAGGCTTGGTCTACTGTATTCGATATGAGGTGTTGCGGATTCTGCTGGCTGCTCAGCGACAGATTCAAATTCTTCATCATCTGCTGCGCTTGTATCTGTACCAGCTTGCGCAATTATTTCCTCATCATGCGCGGCAACTTCTTCATACTCTTCTTCGTATTCTTCAGCTTGAGCATTCGCCGAGGCTTCGCCATTCAAGTAAGCAGTTACCTGACCTACGCCTCTGTGCAATTGGTCTTGATAATTATTTAATTGTTTGAAGAAGTTTTGGTCGAGCTCCGCATCGGCATCCATCTCAATCAACATGGTTTCAAAGTTGTGCGACAAATCGCCCAAGTCGGTGAGTCCCGCCAAACGCGCACCACCTTTGAAGGTGTGTAAGCAGCGTTTTAATTCTTCAACACAATCGGTGTTATTCCAATCTTCTTGCCAATCATGAAGCGCACGCTCCATGTCTTCGAGCAATTCGGTCGCTTCTTCAACAAAAATCTCGATAATTTCCGGATCGAAATCTTCATCATTTTCAAAACTGGAAATAGACGCTCTTGAAACCGCAGGTGCAGCCTGTTTTTGCACAACAACTTGCGGAGCTGGCGCAACAGGCGCTTTTATTAATTCAACTTCTGCAAGGTCACTTGCTTCTGAATCGCTTTCTTCAAGATCTTCAAGTTCATTAGCTTCATGCTCTTCTGCAAGCTCAGCTTCTGTGAGTTTATCTAGCGCACTTTCGTATTCAAACTCTTCGTCTTCATTCTCTTCATCAACAGACGTAACAACGGAAGATTCATCAGCAGTCAATTCAACATCGTCCGCTAGATCTTCAAGTTCAATGACATCACCAAGCTCAATTGCTTCTGTGCTGGTTACCGAATCTTCGTCTGGCAACTCAAGCGTAATTTCTTCGGCGTCATCAAGGTCGATTGCAAGTGCCGCAATATTTTCATCATCAACGGCATCAACCACAGGTAGTGCAGGAATGATTTCATCATCTGATTCCAGAACGATTTCTTCACCAAGATCAAAATCATTTGTGGAGAGCGTGATTTCTTCTGCATCTGACTCTGAATCGACTGTTACTGACTCGTCCAATTCCAATTCAGCAAAGCCGTGATCTTCTTCTGCAACATCTGCAGCAATACGCTCTACCAAAAGATTATCGGCCAAAACGGTATCAGCAGCGTGCAGCGCTTCATCTTCTGCGAGTTCAAGTGTCACTTGCTCATGATCAGCAGATTCTTCGTAATCAACTTCTTCGATCAAAGGCAACGCAGCTTCGGCATCCACATCAATTTGATCATCGAGTGTTGCAACAGCATCGAATTCAGATGTCGCCAATTGTTCTGCAACCGAAGTATCAATATTTTCCGCTGGGTATGATTGGGCTTCCGCAATTAAATCGTCCAACGCCAGCAAAATAGATTCAGGTGCATTTACTAAATTCTGACCTGCCGCTATAGCATCAACCATATCCAGCAGAGCAATGTGCGCTGAATTAATATCGCGACATAATGGATCAGAACACGCCAAACGCCGTGCAATTATATGGGTATAAACTTGCTCAAGTTTTTCGCCCAAATTTGCCATAACTGGCAAGTACGCATGGTGTGCGCCGCGGTTTAAATTGCGCAATTCATCCAGAATGGGTTGCAACACAGCAACATCGTTTGGTGCAGACTGCCATTGCGCAATAATCTTGTCCGCATCCAGCAGCAGATTCATTTCCTCTGCCATGAAAATCGATAACAATTCCGGATCGACCGGACGCTTGCCGTTTTCATCCAATTCTTGTTGACGCACCAGCGGCGCAACATGAATTTCGCGCAGCTCGGCAACGCGTGCTGTAAATTGTTGCAAGCGTGGAATATCTACTTCTTCACCGTTTTCAATTTGAGCAAGGCCAGTTTCGGTGTAGCTCACTGCATCACGCAGCAATTGCAAAATATCCTCGTTGATCACAACGTGATAAGAACGCAATTCTTTTACAAATTTTTCCAGCGGTGCGGCGAGTTCTGCAATAGGCGTTATTTCCGCCATGTGCGCGCTGCCTTTTAAAGTGTGCAAAGCGCGCTGGATGCTATCGCTCGGCGGCTCATACACCGGCGCCTCTGCTTCCATGTGCGCAATAAATTCTTTCAAGGTCTGCAAATGGGTAATGGCCTCTGCGCCAAAAATATCCCAAAGCTGTGCGTCCGAATCATCTACCGATTCTTCGGTTAGGTATTCGCTATCCAGATCAACTTCACGATGAGTTGAGGCGCTGCTATAGGTTTCATTGGCTGCTGTAACCACATTATTTTCGGCGGCTTCAACCAACTCCACTTCTGTTACTTCAGCTTCATCTGCTTCCGTTAGCAGCACTTCTTCGTAATGAATTTCTTCTTGTTCTGCTTCTACATCATGTTGCGCACCTATATCTGCTTGCGCAGCATCAGCATCGGGTTCGCTTGATAGCAACTCATCCGGTACTATGCCTTTCGACAAAGACTCCGCAAGACTGCGATAGTGTTCGCTCAATTCTGGATGTGGATTGGGCAACTTGTGGCTAAAGGCTTCAACCATTGCTGGCAAAATATTGCGCACTTTTTCGATAATGGCGATGTGCGGCTCACCGGCTTGAATGGTGTTATCAATAACACGATTCAACATGTTTTCAATTGACCAGGAAAGCTCGCCAACCTCGTTAGCGCCAACCATGCGGCCACTGCCTTTCAAGGTGTGGAACGCGCGACGGAACTCTGTTAATGAATTTTCGTCTTCAAAATTTTTCGCCCAGCGAGGGAAGTATTGCGCGATGGTTTCTAAAACTTCGCCCGCTTCTTCCACAAAAATTTCGACGATTTCGTCATCAATATAATTTTCTTCGTCATCGTCAGCTTGTTCAGCTGAAACGGATGCCTCTACAATCGGCTCGGCAATGGGCTCAATAACTTCTGGTGTTGCAATTTCCTCTGCGACGACTTGAACTTCGTTAACGGTGGATGATGCCTCGCTATCAAGATCAGCATCCAAATCAAGATCCAGATCGGCCACGATTTCTTCTGCTTCAACAAGCGGTGCCGATTTGGCCGATGAATTTAATGCGACTTCAATATTGCCGAGGAAAGTCGGTGAAACTGAAATAGTTGTAGCAGGTGACGCGTAACGGTTACCGATGGATGGGGCATTGCTTTTTAATAAACTTGGCGGTTCATCAACCTCAGTCGTAACTTCAGGTTTCGTTTCAGTTTCAGTTTCAGTTTCAGTTTCAGAAATTGCTTCAAGCTCAGGAGCTGTCTCAACTTCTGCAACAGGCTCGGTTTGGATTGCAGCATAAGCTGCAGCCAAACTCGCTTCATCGGCTTCGGCGGCTTCCTGGGTCGTATGAATACTTGCGTCTGGTAAACTTGAACGCACAGCGCTGATATCTGCGGAGGAAATATCGGAACGCGATACTTTTGCAACGGCGTAACCAAGTGCCGCAACACTCTCTTCTGCAACTGTGAGCAATAAATCGTTTTCTTCTTTAGTGCTGCCGCCACTCAAACGCTCTAAATAATATTCAACGCTGGTGATTGCATCTGCAAGCGTATCCAGCGATGACCATTGCGGGGTAATTTCTTGAGAGAGCAATTGCTCTTCAATATAGCGTGCACAAGCGCCTAAAATTCTGGCTGCACGTGGTAGCGGCATAATATCCAAACCGCCGCGGATTTCGCGCAAGGTTTCGGGTACGTTTTGAAGATGTACACGATCCCATTGCGAGGCGATGTATTCAATAATGGCGTCTTTCGCGTGCTCCAAACCATTGCGCGATTCACGCAAAACAGATTCTTTCGCACGCGTAAGTGTGATGTCCGCTTCGTTTGAAGGCGCATCGTTGTTTACATTGGTAGTTTGCTGTTGCGCCAGGCTTTCAAGTGCATCTTCAATTTCAATCACTTTACTTGCGATTGACATCAATTGTTCTTGCGACAAATGGCTGTCGGAGTTAACCACCATTTCCAGCGCAGCGCCCTGCTCTAAAACTTGCTTGCGCAAATCGCCCAAGCCGAGCACGGCCATGGTGTCGCCAATGCGTTTCACAACAGGCAAGGCTTCGTTCAATACCGTCTGGGTTTCCCCGCCCGACAAGCACACATCAAGCGCGTGCTTGATAATATCCAATTCAGTTTTAAGCGCTTCCACAACTGAACGCATAGCTTCCGGATCGGGCGACGACAACATATTGGAACTGTCATCACCAGTTTCTCTGCCTTCAATCAATGCGTCATCTAAATGATAGGTTTCGTAAATGCGTTGCAAATGCGAATTAGGTGTAAAACCCGGAGCATGTTTTCCCGCGCGCGCCACGTAATAAAGTAAATTCTTAATCAACTCGTCGTTGGTGTAAGAGTTGAGAGCCTTGGTGCCGTGCACCGCAAGAATTTTTATTTCTTTATCGAGCTGACGCAGCAAATTTTTAATGGCCACACTCATTTCCAAGGCGTCAATTTCAAGCGCCTCGGCCAATGCCATACAAATATCCCACAGCGCGTGACGCGCGGTGCCCTGGGTTAATTTATGCAGGCGACTAAATACTTTTTGCAGGTACGCGAGATTTTCATCGCTGTTTACATTGCGGATATAACCGGCAGCAGCGTACTGATACATTTGGCGCAACTTGAGCGCCATGGCCTGGAATTGCACATTGTCTTGTGCAGCGGGTGAGCGCGCGCCAGTTACTTTTTTCGCAGGCGCTAAATTGGGAACAAATAATTTTGTATCGGTTAATAAACTTTCACCGCGCACCGCACGCAAATCGTTTAGCAACGGCAACACAACAAGCGGATTATCTTTGCGAGTGGCTTTTACTTGATCGAGATAAACAGGGAATTGCAAAATCGCGCGCATCAATACTTCTTGCGCTTCTGCCGGGTTTGCAACCGCACCTTGAATCATGGCTTGGGTGAGTTTTTCCATTTCTTCGGCGAGCATGGCGGCGCCAAAAAATTCCACCATTTGCAAGCTGCCGTGCACCTGGTGAATGTGGGTCAGGCAGAAACGGATACGCACCGCATCTTTGGGATTTTCTACATAGGCTTCGAGTGCTTGACGCGCTTCCTTCAGGGTTTCGCCAATCTCATGGATTAGCCAATCCAGCGCGGCAAAATTACGATTATCTGCCATGTGGTGATTTCCTCTTCGTTATTCTCTCGCCGCACTTTTTTTCGCGTGCCGGGCGCATATTATTCGTGTACGTAGATTTGTACTTCATCGGCGGAAACGCGCTGCATTTTTGGATGCTCCCACTCGGTAACTTCACCTAAACCCGTGACTAAAATGCCACCTGGTTTTAAGTGATCAGTGAACGCATTTAAAATATCGCGCCGCAACCAGCGACGGAAATACACCAATAAGTTTTGACAAAAGATCACATCAACTTTTACGCCGGGCAAATTGCTATGGTTGATAATATTTGCCTGGGTAAAACACACACGCTCGCGCAAACGGCTGACGATTTCATAATTTCCATCGGTAGTTTGCTTGGTGTAACGCTTAAATTCTTCAGCTTTAACCGTTTCGATTTTGCGTTTGGCATAGCGGCCTTTGCGGGCAGTTGCCAGGGCCGACATACTTAAATCAAATGCGGTAATACCGTAGTAGGGATTGAGTGCGGCCAGTTCAAAACAATCGTTGATGACCATGGCCAGCGAATAAGCTTCTTCGCCCGATGCACAACCAACGCTCCACACATCAAAACTTTGCGCGAGCGATTGGTTATTAATTTTGTGTTGCAGGTAATTACGCACATATTCAAGCGAGGGGCGATGACGGAAAAAACTGGTTTCCTTAACCGCGATGCGATCAATGATAACGGTCCACTCCAACATACCTGCAGCGCCGTTGGTGACTTGCTGGTAGTAGCGGTCGTAATCATCGAGACCCAATTCGCGCATGCGTGAGGAAATTTGCGATTCCAATAACGCTTTGTGTTGCGGAACCAGTTGCATGCCCGTGCGCTCTTCGAGCAATTTGCACCACTGGGCAAATTGCTCAAGAGTGAGTGTCGGTAATGTGCGTAATGACCAACCCATAACAAATACCTAATCGACGCCTACACAATTTCAACCTTAGAGCGAACAGCAAGCGTCAATGCGTGATTAAGCTTTTGCCTGGTGTGGATAGATGTCGTCATCATCCAACAAGCTGGTATCCAATTCCAAATCTGTTTCGGAAGACAGATCGTAGCTCGCACCCGTAGGCTTGGGAGCGAAGGCATTGCTTTGGCTTTCGCTAGCCACATCTTCTTCTGGCAATTTGAAGCCCGCTACAGATTCACGCAAATCGAGCGCCATTTCTGCGAGGTTACCAATCGACTGTGCAGTAGCTGATGTACCAGCAGACGTTTGGGTCGTAATCTCTTGAATAACGTTCATCGTGTTAGAGATGTGACCCGCCGATGATGCTTGTTGACGCGCAGCGTTCGAAATGTTTTGAATCAATTCCGCCAAGCTGCTCGATACGTTTTCAATTTCTTCCAGTGCCACACCCGCATCCTGTGCGAGGCGCGCACCGCGAACCACTTCAGACGTGGTTTGTTCCATCGAAATTACCGCTTCGTTGGTATCGTTCTGAATCGTTTTTACGAGTGCTTCGATCTGCTTGGTTGCTGCTGCGGAACGTTCCGCAAGGCGTTGAACCTCGTCCGCTACCACCGCGAACCCGCGGCCCGCGTCGCCCGCCATCGATGCTTGGATCGCAGCGTTAAGTGCGAGGATGTTCGTTTGGTCCGCAATGTCGTTAATCAAACTTACGATATCACCGATCTCTTGTGACGATTCACCGAGACGTTTAATACGCTTAGAGGTGTCTTGAATCTGCTCACGAATCGTATCCATCCCGTTGATAGTGTTCTGTACCACTTTTGCGCCGTTACCGGCGATAGATACCGCACGTTCCGCTACCGCTGCCGATTCGGCGGCGTTTGCAGATACCTGGTCAATGGTCACGGCCATTTCGTTTACCGCGGCAGATGCACCGGCAATTTCTTGCGCCTGGTGTTCAGAAGCTTCAGCGAGGTGAAGTGCAGTTTGCTGTGTTTCTTGCGCAGCGGCGGATACGTTCACCGCGGTTTCGTTGATTCGCGCTACCAGAATACGCAGCTGGTCGATAGTGAAGTTAATAGAGTCAGCAATCGCACCGGTGAAGTCCTCGGTTACTGTTGCGGTAGTCGTCAGGTCACCGTCCGCGAGGTCAGCCAGTTCGTCGAGGAGACGCAAAATCGCAGTCTGGTTACGCTCGTTGGTTTCCGCAGTATTTAACAGACGTTTACGAGTACCGCTCAGAATATTCACACCAATAACGGCCAAACAGATCAGGAACACAACGGCAGCGCCAATAGATACCTTGCTGTTGATTGGACGTGAGGTAGACAGGTCGTTAATTTTATCGGTGGTATCGGTCAGTGCTTGCAACAGTTGTGGAGATTCGGTCAAGAGTGCGTCAGATGCCTGACGAGCGCGGAACAGGGTTGCAGAACCTTCAAACATTTCTTGTACAGACTTGTTCACACCTTCATAGAGTTTGGTAATTTTGTCCAAGCTGACGCGCGCGCTGGCGTCGGTCACCTTGGAGATGTGCATCATGGAGTCACCTTCTTTCATACCACGCAACATACGACCATAAACGTTGGCGTCGGTGTTGAACTGGTCAGCTGCCTGGGCTGCGTCGGCGTCACCGCGAAGCATCTTATCCACATTACGACCAATACGTTCGGCGATCCATGATTGCAATTGGGCATCTGATACCTGATCCGCAGGCGCTTTGGTATCCAGCAAAATTTCCACGATGTTACGGTGTTCAGACTGCAAACTCGGAAGGTTGGCGTTCAGGGTTTTACCCACGCCGTTCAAGGTTACGATCAGGTCTTTGTTTTTTACGATGTCCTGCGCGTTGTTTTTTGCACGGCCCCAGATGGCAGCGTAAGCATCAAACTGCGCTTTCAATTCGCTCTCGGTACGAGGGTCGGCGGTGCGCAACTGGTTCCAGGTAGTATCCATTTTGGATACCACGCCAGACAATTCACCGAAGGCTTTTTCACTGCCCGAGGTTGCGTCGCGCGAAAGCGAGGTGAGTCGGTAGGCCTGCGCACGCAATTCAGCGATTTGCTGAAGGTTGCTCTGGTCCTTAACGCCGTCGCTATAAACAAGGTAGCCCGTGACAAAGAACGCGATCAAGGACAGCGCTCCAATTACCACAGCATAAAAGATTCCAGGGCTTGTTTTATACGCGCCAACTAGACTTTTTGAATCTGCTTTCATCTAAAAATCTCCTAACCGACTCTACGTTTTAATTTTTATCCAAGGGGGTAAAATCCAGAAACTCTCTCAACGCTCTCTTACTTTGATCGTTAAAACTTTAATCTGCTAAAACCTTTGACTGTAAATCCAACTCGTACCGATTAACTCTTTGCCGCATTGATGAAACGCGGATCTTCCGCCAACAACGCAGGCCTGAAAAGCGACCACTGCTGATTACCAGAAGGGTAACTTCCCGTCACAAATGGCAGAATGTTCTCCGCCACAGCTCCCGCCTGCTCGCTGTATTCGTCCATGGGAAAATGTTGCATACCGAAAACTTGATCAACCATTAAACCGGAATACAGCGTCTCGGTTTCCAGGATCAACACCCGGCGCTGTTTACGCCCACCAGTAAGGCGGTCGCCAAAATAGGCGGCGAGATCAAATATCGGTAAGAGGCGGCCGCGCACGTTGGCGACGCCCTTTACCCAAGGTTGGACCCCGGGCAAGTGAGTATAGTTGGGAACTTCGAGCATCTCCGATACTTCACCAATCGGCGCCACAAAATGGCTGCCCATTAATGAAAAGCCAATGCCGCTCCACAGCGGACGAATATCGGTTTGCGCTGGCAGACCACGAGCAGCAGCACGGCTGCGCTGGGCCAGGTCGATGAGCGCCTCGAAGGCTGCTTGAGGTTCTGACATAACAGCATCCATCTTATCCCGCGACTCTTGGCGACCAACTTAGGTCGGTGGCCGCGGAACTTAATTATTGTGTAGACGTTGGTGAAACTGCCGAATAACGCGATTAACCCATCACCTCAGCCATGGCAGACATAAGTACATCGGGCGTAATTGGCTTGGCCAAATAGGCTTTAGCGCCTTGGCGCATACCCCATACACGGTCAGTCTGTTGGTCTTTGGTTGTTACGATAATCACCGGGATATGGGCTGTTTCCGGCAGCTTCGACAACTGACGCGTCGCCTGAAAGCCATTAAGACCGGGCATAACCACATCCATTAATACCAAATCGGGGCGCTCTTTTACCGCCAGGGCTACGCCTGCTTCGCCATTTTCGGCGGTCAGCACTACGTGGCCGTTTTTTTCCAACATAGTTGTGAGCTTGTAAGTTTCAGTTGGAGAGTCATCAATAATCAGTACACGAGCCATAGCTGCTCCAGGTTGAATCGTAAATGTTAGAGTTGGCAGTCCTTTGGAGTTTTTATAGATGCCTTAAATCAAATATCAGGAGATCAAATATCAGGATGCTTTCACGTGCTTAACGTGAGTTTCAATCGCATCCAAAAGTTCGCTTTTGCTAAAAGGTTTGGTGAGATATTGGTCTGAACCAACAATACGGCCTTTAGCCTTGTCGAACAGGCCGTCTTTGCTTGAAAGCATAATGACGGGCGTGGATTTGAATTCGCTGTTGTTCTTGATGAGGGCGCAGGTTTGGTAACCGTCGAGGCGCGGCATCATGATGTCAACGAAGATAATATCAGGGCGGCTATCGGCAATTTTTGCCAATGCATCAAAGCCGTCGGTGGCGGTAATCACCATACAACCGGCTTTCTTCAATAGGGTTTCTGCAGTGCGGCGAATGGTTTTACTGTCGTCAATAACCATTACTTTCAAGCTTTCTAAACTTACGTCCATACTCTCTGACCTTTGCCTTTGTTATGCGTGGTTGCGCCAGAACCGGTGAATTACGCTTATAGAACAGGTTGATTTGCGAAAATAACCGTGCGTTGTTGATTTATAGTGTCTTAGACATACGCGAAATAAACTTTTAACACAGTTTTTAAGATTTAGCTATAACTACTTGAAACCATAAGTAATCTGTTCTTAATTTTGTCTTTTTAGCACTTCTGATTCTGTCGCAGAAGTGTGCGATTTACCCTTGCTTTAAACGCTCTTAGGACTTAACTTTAGGCCGCATTTCTAACAACCGCAAATTCCTCAGTGAGATTCTCTAATGACGCTATCCGTCGGCGTAGTCATGGACCCCATCGCCAATATCAAATTCTATAAAGATACCTCTCTCGCCCTGCTTCTAGCGGCCCAAGCAAGGGGATGGAAACTGTCTT
The DNA here is from genome assembly GCF_014652535.1 of Cellvibrio zantedeschiae. Lineage (NCBI taxonomy): Bacteria > Pseudomonadati > Pseudomonadota > Gammaproteobacteria > Cellvibrionales > Cellvibrionaceae > Cellvibrio > Cellvibrio zantedeschiae. Next base: position 190,655 of record NZ_BMYZ01000003.1, read on the forward strand.
ATATGGAGCAGGGTGATCTCTATCTATTACAGGGTGAAGCGCGCGCCAATATGCGAAACCTTAGCGTGCAGGCGGATCCAGACGACTTTTTTTGCCTCGGCGTAAGCGAAGATCGCCCACTGGCCGACCTCGACGTTATCCTCATGCGCAAAGACCCGCCCTTTGATAACGAATTTGTATACAGCACTTACATTCTGGAAGCCGCGCAGAAAAAAGGCACTTTAGTTGTCAATGATCCCCGCAGCCTGCGCGATTGCAATGAGAAAGTCTTCGCCACCCAATTTCCCCAATGCTGCCCGCCAGTACTGGTGAGTCGTGACCCGGCCAAATTACGTGAGTTTCACCAACAGCACTCTGACGTGATTTTCAAACCACTGGACGGCATGGGCGGCAGTCGCATATTCCGCTGCCGTCCTGACGACCCCAATGTGGGGGTTATTTTGGAAACCCTGACCGAAATGGGATCGCAAACTATTATGGCGCAGCGTTACATTCCGGAAATTACCGAGGGCGATAAACGCATTCTGGTGATTGATGGCGAACCTGTACCCTATTGCCTCGCCCGCATTCCCGCGAAAGGTGAAACCCGCGGCAACCTTGCGGCAGGCGGAACCGGTGTCGCGCAACCTTTGTCGGATCAGGACCGTTGGATCGTCAGCCAAGTTGCACCAACCTTGCGCGAAAAAGGTCTGCTCTTTGTTGGCCTGGATGTGATTGGCGAATATCTCACCGAAATCAACGTTACCAGCCCGACCTGCGCTCGCGAAATCGATAAGGCTTACGGTACCAATATTGGTGACCTCCTAATGAGCGCCATTGCGCGTCGCAAAGAACAGCAACGCCGGGATTCCGCTCTGTGAGTACAGCCGTAGCAATGGATATGAGTGACTTTCAAGCCAAGCCTGTTGATGCAGGCGACCGCTTGAGCTTTACATTGTTTATGGCGATTGCCATACATGCACTGATCATTCTTGGCGTAACCTTTAAGATGCCACCCGCCTCAAAGGGGTCGCAGACAATTGAAATCACCCTCGCTACCCATAAATCCGCCAAAGCGCCAAAAGACGCAGATTTCCTGGCGCAACATAATCAGGAAGGCAGCGGTACCGAAGAAAAAGCGCGTCAACTCACCACAGAAAAGCACGCCGAATTTGCTGACACCCAAGTGCGCAATGTGAATCCTTTGCCGCAGGTTGCCGAAACCTCCACCGCACAAAAGAAACAGCAGCAAATTGTCACTACCACTGGCTTGAGCGATTTTAAACTCAGCGATTTGCAAAGCCCGAAAAGCCAGGAAGAAAAAGAAAAGCACAAAGGCCTACTGGAAAACCAAACCGCCATCACCACTGAAATTGCGACCCTGCAAGCTCGGCTCGACAAACAAAAACAAGAATATGCGCGCCGCCCACGGGTACGCACGCTAACCGCCGTTTCCGCCAAGGAATCTTTCGATGCCGAATATTTGATCAAGTGGAGCGAAAAATTTGAGCGGGTAGGTACTAAAAACTATCCGGGTGAAGCGCTCGCCAAAAATATTACTGGCCGCGTTATGTTGAGTGTCACGCTCAGGCCAGATGGCAGCGTTGAAGAGGTACTTGTGACACTTTCATCCGGCAGCCGCATCCTGGATGACTCTGCGCGCCAGATCGTACGTTTGGCGGCGCCCTATGCGAAATTTCCGCCGGAGATCAGCCGCCAAATTGATCGCTTAAAAATTATTCGCTACGTGCGATTTGAACCCAACAACATCACCACTAGCGATCAATAAATCACAAATCGCAGGTTTTACTTGTTTTCCGCGCGCGTTGCCTCAATACTCAAGGCATGACTGAAAAACATACTCCACATATAGATACTAATGAGCTTGTTCCTGGCAGTTTGTGCAATCACTTTTTGATTGCTATGCCGAGCATGCAAGACTCTTCTTTTGCTCACAGCGTCACATTCATCTGCGAACACTCTAGCCAAGGCGCTATGGGGATTGTCATCAATAATCCTATGCCCATGACGCTGCATGAAATTTTTGCGCAAATGGATTTAACTGACTCCAAAAATCAGGGCCACCACCCCGTTGTTGCGGGCGGACCTGTGCAACAGGAGCGCGGATTTGTTATACACAGTAGCGACAGTGAATGGCATTCAACCTTAAAAGTTTCTTCAGACATTAGCCTTACTGCTTCGCGCGATATTATTACCGCTATTGCTGAGGGTCAGGGACCAAAAGAATGTTTGGTCGCGCTGGGTTATGCCGGTTGGGGCGAAGGCCAATTGGAAGCAGAAATTGCCGCCAATTCCTGGCTGACGGTTCCCGCAAGCAAACATATTATTTTCAATACTCCGTTCGAACAGCGCTGGACTGCCGCTGCGCAAGCGCTGGGGATTGACGTCAATTTAATTTCTAATGTCGCAGGACATGCTTAAGCTATTGCAACCGCCGGGAATGCGTAATGTTTAACAATTTTTTTAGCTCGATGCTCTACGTAAAAATTTATAAAAACAAAATCGTCATAAAAAATTTATCCGACAATCTTTCAGCACAAATGTTTACGCCCGACACCTCCTTTACCACATCACGTTTACTGGTTGGCACTTTTGCACCCGCTGTGCAATGTTTAAAACAGGCGATAAAAAGTTCGAAATCAACATCCTGGTTGGGAGCGAGTCCCTGTTTACTGATTCAGCCGATGGAAATGAATGAAGGCGGCTTAAGCGAAATTGAAGATAGAGTCTTCCGCGAACTTGGCTTGGGTGCAGGAGCCCGCAAAGTCGTGCTCTGGGTTGGCGCTGAATTGTCTAACGAAAAAGCTATCGAAAAAATAACACGCTGATTTAAAAAACCATGATTAAAACCCTGCTAGCGTTTGATTACGGCACCAAAAATATTGGTATTGCCACAGGTCAAACCATCATCTCATCTGCTACATCCCTCGCACCGCTTAAAGCAAAAGACGGCGTACCTGATTGGACGCAAATTGAAAAAATAATTAAGGAATGGAAACCCGATTTGGTATTGGTGGGCTTGCCCTTAAACATGGATGAAAGCGAGAGCGAACTTAGTACGCGCGCACGCAAATTTGCCAATCGATTGCATGGCCGTTTTGGTGTGAAAATTGAAATGATAGACGAACGCCTGACCAGCTTTGAGGCCAAGGGAGAAGTCATGAGCCGCGGCGGCTCCCGCGATTATAAAAATAATCCGGTAGACTCGATTGCCGCACGGCTCATTTTGGAAAGCTGGTTTGAAAGAAACACCTTGTAGCATTTCTTTCTCGCATCAGAATAATTCTTTAGCCTTCTGCATACGCACTTTCACTTCATAATTATTCTGGTAAGTTTTAGCAATGCTAGCGTGATCTTTTTCAAGCGCGTCGCATTTTAATCTTTCCATAGCCTGATTAATTTTTTCTGCGCGCGCCTTATTGGAGGAGTCTTCACCACCCCAATAGTTGCACTCTACAGTGCGCTCAATAAGTACAGCCACATCCTGGGGCATACCTTTTTTAAGCGCTTTCACTTCTGCTGAATCCTCAGCGACTACAAGAGGGGACATCAATACACTTGATAAAATTATAATTTTTTTAAGCATGATCAAGCAGCCTCTTTTTATGACATATTAAAACATCTTCCCACGGTTATTCCGATCATCGTTATCAATAGACAGACTATCCGCAGCGTTACTTAAATAAGTAGCATCAGTTTCTGAACCCAGTTTAATCATTAAACGTAAATCATTCGGTGAGTCAGCGTGCAGGAGCGCATCCTCGTAAGTAATTTCGCCGTTGTCGTAAAGGTCGTACAAGGCTTTATCAAATGTTTGCATGCCAAGCTCGGCAGATTTTTTCATTAACTCTTTTAGATCAGAAACCTGACCTTTGCGAATCAAATCTTGCGCCAGTGGAGTATTAATTAAAATTTCCAAACAGGCGCGGCGCCCTTGTCCATCAGGCGTTGGAATTAATTGCTGCGCGACAATGGCTTTCAAATTTAACGACAAATCCATCCACAATTGACGGTGACGATCAGCAGGGAAAAAGTGAATGATACGATCAAGCGCCTGGTTAGCGTTGTTGGCGTGCAATGTACACAAACACAAGTGACCAGTTTCAGCGAAGGCAATCGCATGATCCATGGTTTCGCGCGAGCGCACCTCACCAATCAAAATTACATCGGGCGCCTGACGCAAAGTATTTTTCAGTGCAACCTCAAAGGATTCAGTATCAATGCCCACTTCACGCTGGGTGATAATGCAACCTTCATGCTGATGAATAAATTCAATCGGGTCCTCGATGGAAATAATATGGCCTTTGGAATTGCGATTACGGTGGCCAATCATGGAGGCGAGCGAGGTAGATTTACCCGTACCCGTTGCGCCCACAAAAATAATTAACCCACGTTTGGTCATTGCCAATTCTTTAATAATTTCGGGCAATCCCAAATCATCAATTTTCGGAATGTTGGTTTCAATACGACGCAACACCATACCCGCAAGGTTGCGTTGGTAAAATGCACTTGCACGAAAACGGCCGATTCCGCGCGCACTTACCGCAAAGTTAAGTTCTTTGTTGTCGAGAAATTCATTACGCTGCTTTTCATTCATCACACTTAACACCAGCTCGCGCGCTTTTTCCGGCGCAAGTGGCGTAGCAGTTACTGGCACGACTTTGCCATGCAATTTCATTGAAGGCGGAACGCCGGCGGTGATAAATAAGTCAGACGCGCCTTTTTCTACCATCAATGCTAATAAACGATCAAAATCCATAAGTGTGCCTGCTAGGTATAAGATTTATTGCGCAATAATTAATTAAAAGTTCTCTGGCATTTTTGCTTTCGCGCGCGCAGCTTCGCGGCTCACGATACGACGCGCAACCAAATCAGCCAAACACTGATCCATTGTCTGCATTCCAAGTGACGCACCGGTTTGAATAGCCGAATACATTTGCGCCACTTTGTCCTCACGAATCAGGTTACGAATTGCCGAAGTACCGCGCATGATTTCGTGCGCCGCAACGCGACCGCCGCCATTTTTCTTCATCAATGTTTGCGAAATAACCGCTTGCAATGATTCGGACAACATTGAACGCACCATGGATTTTTCATTCGCGGGGAATACATCCACAATACGGTCAATCGTTTTTGCTGCTGATGTGGTGTGCAAGGTGCCGAACACCAGGTGGCCCGTTTCTGCGGCGGTCAATGCGAGACGAATAGTTTCCAAATCGCGCATCTCACCTACCAGAATAATATCCGGGTCTTCACGGAGAGCGGAGCGGAGCGCTTCGTTAAAGCCGTGAGTGTCGCGGTGAACTTCACGTTGGTTCACCAGGCATTTTTTGGATTCGTGCACGAATTCGATGGGGTCTTCAATGGTTAAAACGTGTTCGTATTTGTTGTCATTGATGTAATCGATCATGGCCGCCAGCGTTGTGGATTTACCAGAGCCTGTTGGTCCTGTCACCAACACAAGCCCACGCGGTACGGCGCAAATGTCGCGGAACACGTTGCCCATGCCCAATTCCTCCATGGTTAACACCTTGGATGGAATCGTACGGAACACGGCACCCGCACCGCGGTTTTGGTTAAAGGCGTTTACACGGAAGCGTGCCACACCGGGAACCTCAAACGAAAAGTCGGTTTCCAGAAATTCTTCGTAGTCCTTACGCTGCCGGTCATTCATAATGTCGTAAATCAAGCCGTGGACTTGCTTGTGCTCCATGGGCGGCAGATTGATACGGCGCACGTCGCCATCAACGCGGATCATGGGTGGCAAACCTGCCGACAAGTGCAAGTCTGAGGCGCCCTGTTTGGCGCTAAAGGCTAAGAGTTCGGTGATATCCATAGAGCTACCTTATTTAAGAACTACTTTATTTTATTCTGTTAGCTGAAGCGGTCAGCTAGCGTCGATGTTTGCGGAAATTCTTTACGTTTATTATGCCCAAAGTGCCCAATAAGATGGACAGACCCACTAACCACACCATAGCTGAGGCGCTCGCGAAAGTCACCGCACGCATCCACCAAGCCGCACAAGCTGCGGGGCGAAAATGCGAAACTGTGCGTTTGATCGCTGTGAGCAAAACCCAACCCGCAGAAGCCGTGACGCAAGCTTATGCCAGCGGTCAGCGCGATTTTGGTGAAAACTACGTGCAAGAGGCGCTGGAAAAGCAAGCCGCATTAGTCGGCCTGGCGGATATTCAATGGCATTTTATTGGCCCAATCCAATCCAACAAAACGCGCCCCATCGCAGAAAACTTTACCTGGATTCACAGTATAGACCGGGAAAAAGTAGCGCAGCGTCTAAATGATCAACGCCCGCTAAATTTGCCGCCCTTGCAGGTGTGCCTGCAGGTAAATATAGATGATGAAAGCACTAAATCCGGTGTTTCATTGGAGGACTTGCCCGCACTCGCCAAAGCTGTAAGCCAAATGCCACGCCTGCAACTGCGTGGACTTATGGCGATTCCAGCCGCTAGCAACTCGCAGGAACAACAACTTATGGCTTTCGCTAAACTACGCCACGCACTTGGCGAGCTACAGGCCCAAGGCTACAAGGTAGATACTTTATCCATGGGCATGTCGGGCGATTTGGAAGCAGCAATTGCCGAAGGCTCAACTATGGTAAGGGTGGGTACGGATATTTTTGGTCCGCGCATCAAACCTTAAATTAACCCCCAACAATCACAACCGCTTTATTATCAGGATTTCACCATGTCACTGCTCACCACCAGTTCTTCCAAAATCGCGTTTATAGGCGCAGGCAACATGGCTAAAGCCATTATCGGCGGATTATTGGCCGAAGGTTTCAAGCGAATCAATATCATCGCCAGTGGCCCCCGGCAGGAATCGCTGGATAAGGTTGCAGCTGAGTTCGGAATCAATATCACCACCGACAACGCGGCGGCAGCGGCCATGGCCGACGTTATAGTCCTGGCGGTCAAGCCGCAAATGCTTAAGGAGGTGTGTTTAGGCCTGGCTAATTCACTCAATCACAAACCCCTGATTATCTCGTTAGCGGCGGGCATTACCACCGAAAGCATGGGTAAATGGCTGGGAACTGATCAAGCCATAGTGCGTTGTATGCCCAACACGCCATCCCAGGTACGCGTAGGCGCAAGCGGCCTGTTTGCTAACGCGAATGTAAACCCGGCCCAAAAATCTACGGCCAATACCATTTTGGGTGCAGTGGGTATTGTGCAATGGGTGAGCGACGAGGCGCTAATCAACCCGGTTACCGCTGTTTCCGGCTCTGGCCCTGCCTATTTTTTCCTGGTGATGGAATCCATGATCAACGCAGGAGTAGAGCTGGGGCTTACGCGCGAGTCTGCCACCGAGCTGACCTTGCAAACGGCCTTGGGCGCCGCCATCTTAGCCAAGCAAAGTGATGTGGACATTGCCGAATTGCGCCGTCGCGTCACTTCGCCCAAAGGTACTACCGAGCAAGCGATTAACTCCTTTGAGAACGACCAAATTCGCGCTATGTTTAGCCGCGCTATGACCGCCTGCTCAAACCGTGCGGTGGAGTTGTCAGAATTGTTGGGCAAATAATTTTATTCACTTGTTGTAAATAAGAGATTCCATTATGCAAACACTGGCTCAAATCGCCATCTACATTATCAGTACCCTTGGCACCCTTTATGTAAGCCTGGTGTTGTTGCGCTTTTTGGCACAATTGGTGCGCGCAGATTATTACAATCCGCTGAGTAAAGCCTTGGTGAAATACACCAACCCCTTGCTGATTCCGCTGCGCAAAATAATTCCCGGTTTTTTTGGAATAGATTGGGCTGCACTCATACTCGCCCTTATTCTTGAAGCTATTTTGATGCAAATCGTATTGCTCATTGCCAGCTATGGCATTGTAAACCCGGCGTTGTTATTCATCTGGTCGGTTGTTGCGCTTTTAGGTTTGTTGGTGACTTTTTATTACTGGGGCACGATCATAATGATCATTGCCAGCTGGATCGCTCCTCACAACCACAACCCTGCGTTGCGTTTATTGCAGCAAATTATTGATCCAGTAATGGCGCCCTTCCGCAAAATTTTGCCACCGCTCGGTGTGCTCGATTTATCTCCGATTATTTTTTTCATGGTGCTACATATTATTCGCAGTTTTGTGTTGCCCGCACTCGCACAAGCAACCGGGATGATTCCTGGTTTGGGGTTTGGATTTTAAGTAAATAAGTCGTTTGTTCGTGGTGAAGCGTCGAAAATAATTAAATAACAGCGAGACAAGCTATGAAAAAAAAATATTGCACGAATGCCATAATAATTCTCGGGCTGTTAGTTATTCCTTATGTGACAGCACAGACTACGACGCTTACATCATCCAAACAAAAAGATGTCACCGAACTGGTCATTAGTGGCCAGCAACATGCAGCAGACTGGTTTCGCGCCGAGAGCCCGCACTTCATCGTTTACTCCGACACCAAGCGCGATCATGTAGAAAGATTGCTCGATAAGCTTGAACGCCTGGATCACCTGCTGCGCACCTACACTTTGAGCGAAACAGCGGTAGATTCCAGCCCTAAACTCACGCTTTATTATTTAAAAGATTTCCACGATATTTATCAAATTGATAAAGAACATCCATCGGAGGCCATAGGTTTATACAAAAGTTGCACGCAGGGTGTACAGGCATTTGGTGCGCACATGTTTTACGCCGAAAGACCTGATTCAGACTTGCAAAAGAAACCGGAAAACGAAGGACTTTCTTACATTTTCGCCGCTTACGCGCGACATTTTATTTATCGTTATAGCGACTTGCGTGCGCCCACCTGGTACATCGATGGCTTTGCACAATATTTTGCCAATACCCGTTTTTCTGATTCAGAAACTATTGTGGGTATGGCCCCTGAAACGATCAGCGAATACCTTCGCTTTTTAAGCGGCCACAGACACAGTCTTGACTACAAAGACATTCTCTTGCAAAACAATACCAAAGGGCATAACTATGCGGGCAAGGCGGGTGTGCGCCTGGAGTTTGAGGCAAAATCCTGGGTGCTGACTCACTATATTTTGTCATCGAGCGAGAACATCCAACATTTCAGTAATTACCTGAATTTAATTGCAAAAGGTACAGAGCCAACGCGCGCGTTTGAAGACGCTTTTGGTTATAAAGTTTCCAAACTCGGTACGGTTCTTCAGCGCTATAACTACAAAGCCGATGCACTCAAAACCAACTTTGCTGCCGGCCCTACTGGCGAAATAACGTTTAGCGTTATGCCCTTGGCAGCCAATGATTTGCTGTTACCGAATGCTACTTTAAAAGCCTGCCCCGATAGCAAAACAATTCAGGCAGTGTTTACTAAAATCCAAAACACGGCGAAAAAATTTCCCACCAGTGATTTCGCACAATTGGTCTTGAGCCGTGCACAAATCGACAGTGGAAATCCACAAAATGCTATGGCGTTCTTAACAAACAAAGCCAACGAACCTAAACCAGATTTTGATGCGGTTTATCTGTTAGGTTTAGCGCAATTGCGTGTGGCAGAACAGGCGCAAGGTGAGTTACGAAAAAGCAATCTTGAATCGGCGCAGCGCAATCTTTTAAAGGCATGCACACTCAATCCCAAAGCACCGGAAGCTTTGCACGCTTATTTCAGGGCTGGCGTTCTCGCACAGGAAAATCCATCCGACGACGTTTTAGGTTCTGCAATTTTGGCATGGAAGCAAGCACGTGAAGTGAACGCCTACGCACGTACAGCCGCACTTGCGCACGCCTATGCAGGGCAAAAACCAGAAGCGATTCGCGTACTGACCTCCATGGCGCAAAACTCGCGTGATCCGCAAATTGCAAAATGGGCTACGACTTGGCAAACACGGCTTAACACTGAGATTAATCGTCCAGAACTTTTACAGGAGATGCGCCTTGAACTCGCACCCAATCCACAATTTAGTGAATGGACAGTCGCCAACACTGAAGTGATGGATGCCATCACCATGGCAGTAGGTAACGAAAGTATCGCCAACCTGATTAAGGAAGAGCAGCTCAACGCTAGAAAACCTACCCAAACCAGTGTTGTTAATCCAAACAGATAATAGATAAACCTCCTGCACGCGCGCTGTAAATTCGAGTAGTAATTGCAGCGCGCCCGACCGCCTCAAAAATTTTTTGAATCCAAACACCCTTCTGCTCCGTATTAGCAATGAATACCCTCCTTTCGGGTAAAAATTCATCCAGCACATAACGGACAAGAATATGGACCCCAATCAACACGCCCTGCGGCTGCTGAGTGCAACCGCACAAGGGGACCGGCTCGCTTTTGAAGAGCTGTACCAACACACCGCCGGAAAACTTTATGCCATTAGCTTGCAAATGCTGCGTCGCCGCGATTTGGCGGAAGACGCCGTGCAAGAAGCTTTTGTGCGGATTTGGCACAACGCGGGCGAGTATCAACAGGAAAAAGGCAATGTACTGACCTGGATGAGTACCATAGTTCGCTACCGCGCTCTGGATATGCTGCGCGCCGCAAAGAGCCGCCGCGAAAGTGACGAGGAAACCGAGGAGGGCGAAGACGAACAGAGTCCCGAAAAGGAGCTTTACGCCGAGCGCGAGCGCGCCTTGATTGATCGCTGCATGGATTTGTTGGAAGACCAGCACCGCAACGTCATCCAGCTCGCCTACTTTCGCGGCCTTACCCATGCGGAAGTTTGCGATCACACAGGCTCGCCATTGGGCTCGGTGAAAACCTGGATTCGCCGCGGACTCGAACGTTTAAAAAGGTGCATAGAAGTATGAATTACCTTACCGAGGAACGAAAAAACGCACTCGCTGCAGAATATGTATTGGGCACCTTGCACGGGCGCGCACGCATACGTTTCCAAGCCCTGTTAATGCAACATCGAGGATTGCGCCATGTGCTTTGGCAATGGGAAAGCCGTTTGAATACCTTGGGCGCGAGCTTGCCCGCGGTTGAACCACGGCCCGAACTTTGGCAAAAAATCCAGCAGCAACTGGGCTTTAATCAAACTGAATTACCCGCAAATGTAATTCGTATTCCGCAAGCGCCGATTAGTGTAACTATCAAACCCAATCGTACCTGGCAATGGCTCACAGGTGCGGCAACCGCGGCAGCTTTAGTGTTGACGATTTTCCTCGTGCAAACGCCGTCCACACCCGATCGCGTAGCAACGCAAATTGCCGTGGTGCAAAGTGAAAAAGCCGAAGCACTCTGGTCGATTGAGTTGGGCAAAAATGAACTTTCCATTGTGGCCACCGACAATTTCAAAGCCTTGCCCGATCAGGATTACGAATTGTGGATGGTCGCTGCCGATGGTCGCCCGCCTGTTTCACTGGGCCTTTTACCTAAACAAGGCAAGTTGACCTTACCGCGCAAGGCAATTCTGGATCAGGTGAAAATTGCAGCGCTTGCAGTCAGTCAAGAACCTTTAGGTGGATCGCCTAATGGCCAGCCTACAAAAGTGCTTTACGTTGCGCAGATTGTGACGATTTAAAACCCGTTCAATCGCTTCTGATTAAGTTTACAGCCCGCCTCGTGCGGGCTTTTTTATGTCTGCAAAAAACTATTTTTATTTTTTCGCACTTTTCTGAATCCAAAACCCCGGTTGATCCGTTTGTGTTGTGCACGTTAAACAAACTCGCGCTCTGCGCGATTTATTGCACTGCTGGCAACAGCATTCACAAAAGGAAAAACAAATGAAAAGCACATATCTCTCTACAGTTATAGGCGCGCTATGCGCCGGACTCATCACCACACAAGTACTGGCATCCAGCCACCGCGAAGCACCGAACATCACCCGCAGCCCAGCGGTGGATTCTTCAGATTTTTATGCATTTAACAGTTACGAAGCGGGTCGCGGCAATTATGTAACTCTCGTCGCCAACTATGTTCCACTGCAAGATGCTTATGGTGGCCCAAATTATTTTGCAATGGATCCCACTGCGCTGTACAGCATTCATGTAGACAACAATGGTGATGCCGTTGAAGATCTAACTTTCGATTTTCGTTTCAGCCAAATGTTGGCGGGTGGCGAGGGCGTGAAGTTAGACGTTGGCACCGCCGGTGCCACCAAAGCAGTAGCTGTGCCCTTAAAGAATGTGGGCGGTGTAGGCGCAGGTAACGAAGCCAATGTAAATTTTAGCGAGACTTATACTTTACAACTTGTGTCCGGTAATCGTCGCACAGGTACACGTTCCGATATTAAAAATACCACAACGGGTAGCGCAACCTTTTCTAAGCCTCTGGATTTTGTCGGCACCAAAACTTTTGGTTCTGTTGCCAACTACAAAACCTATGCAAACACTTTTATTCACGAAATTACTATTCCGGGTTGCGCCACTACGGGTAAAGTTTTTGTTGGTCAACGCAAAGATCCTTTTGTAGTTAACCTCGGCAAAACTTTTGACCTGGTAAATTATGTTCCGGTTGAAGGCGATAGCGCGCCCGGTGCTGGCGACGGCAAAGGTTTCCCCGGCGGTATTACCCAAAATGCAAACAACGACGAATTGCGTTTTAAAAACGTAACTGAAATTGCGTTGGAAATTCCCAAGGCGTGTTTGATTGGCAGCGGTAACGGCGTAATCGGTACCTGGACAACTGCAAGCTTGCCGCAAGCGCGCATCCTTAACCCAAATGCATCCTTTAACAAAACTGAAGTGAACGGCGGTGCATGGACTCAAGTTTCCCGCTTGGGAAATCCGCTGGTTAATGAATTGGTTATTGGCCTCAAAGACAAAGATAAATTTTCAACGTCTGAACCAAAAGACGACGCGCAATTTGCAGATTATGTAACTCATCCATCGCTACCAGAATTACTCAACATTCTGTTTAAAGATGCGGTGAACACCACGCTCGGTGCAAACCTGAAAACTCTCGCACCAACCAACTTTCCACGTAATGATTTGGTCACTGCGTTTCTCACTGGCTTCCCCGGCGTGAACCAACTTTCTAAAGTTACGGCATCGGAAATGTTGCGTTTGAACACAGGCATTGCAGCAACCGCTGCGGATAAACAATCTGCTTTTGGTGTTGCAGGAAATGACCTCGCCGGTTTCCCCAACGGCCGTCGCCCTGGCGATGACGTGGTAGACATTGCACTGCGTGTTGTGATGGGTCGCCTCTGCTATCCAATTCCAGTTGCCGGTGTTGATACAGATTTAGGCTTGTGTAAACCCGCTGATGCCAGCGTGGGCAATGTGCCATTTACCGACGGCGCACCTGTTAACGCGAGCATGACAACCACCAGCTTCCCTTACCTGGCTGATCCATTGCCAGGTTCTAAATAAGGAGCGCTGACATGACCCCATTAAAAATATTTTTTACTCTAATTCTCACCACCGCGCTGCTCAGCAGTTGCGGCGACGACGATAAAAAACCACCTAAAGAAAATATGGTGCCCTCTGCAACGGCGAGCAATTTTACCGTGCAGGCAGATACCACTTACACCGGCAAATTAGCGGGCTCAGATGCGGAATCGGACAAGCTCACTTTCCTCGTCGGCACGGCACCCACAAAAGGTACGCTCAAACTCGAAGCCGACGGCAATTTTATTTATTTGCCCAACTCCGAATTTTTGGGCAGTGACAAATTTACCTTCACGGTTTCTGATCAATGGCATTTGTCAGCACCCGCAGCAGTCATGATCACCGTCGATTTGCAGCAAGTGTCGTTTAACGATTACAGCCGCAAAGCCTTCAACCAAAAAGCTAGCGATAGTCCGCTGCCACTCAACAGTCGCAAAGTTACGCAAGATGTTACTGCTGCAAACGCTTACGACGATTTATTAAATTCTAAATAAAAATTTACCTTGCTAGGGACGGCGAGGATTTTATCTAAAACCGATTGTTTAATCTTAATAGCTGAATTTCAGCGGGCTTGTCATCAGAGGTACATTCTCTGATAGGGAAAAATCATGAATAAACTTTTAACAATCTTGTTATTGTGCGCGCCTTATTGTGCGGTAAATGCCGCACCCTACACACCACAATCAAATGATGAAATCATCGCACGTTGGCCCGCAACGGCGAATGATAAGTTTCAATCACTTAAAGCTGCATCACATTTGCAGCCAGACAATCCACAGACTGTAACAGCACTCGCCAATGCTTATTTGGAACAGGCTGCACAACCCGGTCAATCGCGTTTTTACGGTTTAGCGCAAGCTGCGTTAAAACCCTTAATAGAAAAAAATATTCCCGACAAAAATGTGTGGCTCGCCTGGGCGCAGGTGCAACAGCACCAACATAATTTTTTTATAGCACAAAACGCTATTGCAAAAGTTCTGGAACAAGACCCAACCAATATTAACGCTAATTTATTAGCGGCGCGTATTTATGTAATTCAAGATAAATCTGCAGCAGCGCGCAATGCCTGTTTAAAAATATTGGGCACTGCCGATTTATTAACGGTGACCGCCTGCAGCCTGGAAGCTAATTCTTACTTACACCCTAATGATTTAAAAAATACCTACCAACAACTGGCCGATATGGTTAAACGCGAAGGTCTGCCCAATGATGAGCGCGCAAACTGGATCATCCAGTTACTCGCTGATTTAGCACTACGCAATCAGCAACCCGCTGTTGGTGAAGAATGGTTAGAAATTCGCTTGACCAATGCCAGCGTAAATTATTTAGCACAATGGGCAGATGTAAAATTAGCACTACATAATCCACAGGCGGTTCTGGTACGTCTTGCGCCCATTGTTAAATCTGCAATGGAAATGGACGACGCCCTTTTACTGCGCCTCGCCCTTGCCGAGAAAGAACTCGGGCTAAAACCAGAATGGCAAACACAATTAGCTGAGCGCGTCAGTCTGCGTGAGCAACGCCAGGACAGCCTCCATGCAAGCGAACTTGCGATTTATTATTTGGATCTTGCACCCGACGCAAAAAAAGCGCTTTTCTGGGCTGAAACCAATTTTGCCAACACCCGCGAATATAACGATAAAAACTTATTGGCACGCGCCAAATATCTCAACCAGTCAAAGGAAATGTAATCATGAAAAATTTTATTTCCTTATTAATAAGTTTGTTGCTTCTATGTATTACCAACACTAGCCAGGCACACCAACTCAGCACCGCTTATTTAAATGGCAGCGTTGATAGTACCGGTGTATTCAAAGGTGACTGGCAAGTTCGCCTCTATGATCTGGAGCAAGCTATTGGTGTTGATATAGATGGCGATGGTCAGTTACGTTGGCAAGAATTGCAGAGTCGCGCTCAAATCGTCACACAATATTTGCAGCACCACTTGCAAATCTCTCGCAACAATAAAAATTGCACTTTAGCGATTGCTGAAAACTGGCAAGTGGATTCTCATTTCAATGAAGGCTATCTAGTACTACCTCTACGCGCACAATGCCCAATTAATGGTGTTGTAAGAATTAACTACTCTGCTTTTTTTGACGTGGATAGCCAACACAAATTATTACTGAGCATGAGCAATGAAAAAAACTCCAGTCCACGAATTTTATCTGATACCAACCGCAGTCTTAATTTACACGAAGGTGCAGGCAGTCGCTTTGCCACTTTTAAAGAATTTGTTACTCAAGGTGTAGTACATATATGGATCGGGTTTGATCATATTCTATTTTTGCTCTCGCTATTAGTAAGCTGCGTACTCATTCGCAAACATCATTACTCACATGACAACCCAAACATCAAAGAGGTTGTAGTTCAAGCAACATGGATTGTCACGGCTTTTACGCTCGCGCATTCCATAACACTCACCGCCACCGCCTTAAATTGGATTCATTTACCCAGCCGCTGGGTTGAAGTGGGTATTGCCATTACGGTGGCGCTTGCAGCGCTCAATAATATTTTTCCCATGGTTAAACGCCTGGGTTGGTTAACCTTTGGTTTTGGTTTACTGCATGGAATGGGTTTCGCTGGCGCACTTGGCGAACTGGGTTTACCTGCAGATCAACAAGCACTCACTGTGCTGGCATTTAATCTAGGCGTGGAGATCGGCCAAATGTTTATCGTGATTCTGGTTTTACCGCTTTTAATTTTATTGCGTAAACACTTCTTGTACGCGCGTTACTCCATGACAGGTTTGTCGGCCATTATTGTGTTGCTGGCGGTGCAATGGACACTTCAACGTATTTAAGGAAAAACCATGAAAAACTTCTCTAGAAAATATTTATTCCTTGCTATGCTGGTAACCACATCTGCTTTAAACGCTAAAGCCAGTGAACAATTAGCAAATAATTTAATGCTAAGCGATCTGGATTTGGACACCGTCATTATCCAAGGCTATCGCGTAAATTTATTAGGCGAAACTTTATCTGCGTCTGAAGGTGTTATTGGCAGTGAAGAAATCGCCAACCGCCCAGTATTGCGCACGGGTGAAATTTTAGAATTTATTCCCGGCATGGTTGTTACCCAACACAGTGGCTCCGGCAAGGCCAACCAATATTTTTTACGCGGTTTTAATTTAGACCACGGCACTGATTTCAATACCAGTATTGATGGCATGCCAGTAAATATGCGCACCCATGGTCACGGGCAGGGTTACACAGATCTTAACTTTATTATCCCGGAATTTATCCAAAGTATTAATTATCATAAAGGTCCCTACTACGCTGAGGTTGGCGATTTTTCTGGTGCAGGCTCTGCACAATTCAATTTAAAAAATAAATCTGGTGAAAGCATTGTTTCATTAACGGCAGGTGAAAATAATTTCTCTCGCTTGGTTGCCGGTGGCGATATAAGTGTAACGCGTGGTCAATTGCTAGTTGGATTTGAACACCAAACTTACGATGGCCCCTGGTCAAGTATTAGCGAAGATGTCGCTAAAAATAATCTGCTGGCAAGGTATTCTGAAGATGTTCTCCAAGGAAATTTTTCATTCACATTAATGGCTTACAAAAATCGCTGGAATTCTGCAGACCAGATTCCCGAGCGTGCAGTACGTGAGCATATTATTGATACATTAGGTTCATTAGATACCAATGTAGGTGGAGAATCTAGTCGGTACAGCTTATCCAGTTCTTGGTCAAACGAGCACTGGTCAGCCAATGCATACGCGATTCACTCCTCGCTCGATTTATTTTCCAACTTCACATATTTTCTGGACGACCCTATTAATGGCGATAAATTTGAGCAGGTTGATGAACGCAATATTTTTGGCGGAGAAATTGTTCGAGCAGATACAAGGATTATCAATGACAAGGAAATCAATTATAAAATCGGTAGCGATTTACGCTACGACAACATCTCCAAAGTCGCGCTCTACCATACGCGCGAACGTGAACGCTTAAGCACAACGCGGGAAGATGCCGTTAAAGAAGCGTCTCTCGGAGTATTTGTGCAATCAAAAATTTCCGTAAGCAAAAATTTACATCTTCATCTAGGTGCACGTTACGATTTTTATTCAGCAGATGTGGACAGCAATATTACCGAAAACTCAGGCGATGCCACCCAGGGAAAATTCAGCTTCAAATTAGGTGCAAGCTATAAAGTCAGCGACAACATAGAAACTTACGCCAACTTTGGCCAAGGTCTTCACTCCAATGACGCACGCGGTGCAACTATCACGCAAGATCCTGTTAGCGGTGAGGCGAGTGAAGCGGTAGATTTAATTGTGCCGTCAACCGGTGCAGAAATAGGTATTAAATTATTTGATGCGGAACGCTTTAATATTTCTACGTCACTGTGGTACTTGCGCTCGGATTCAGAACTGGTATTTGTAGGTGATGCCGGTAACACCGAAGCGAGTCGAGCATCTGAACGCTACGGCAATGAAATCGCTGCTTATTATTGGTTAGATAACCGCTGGAACTTTGATTTGGAATTGGCGTGGACGCGCGCTAACTTTACCGAGAACCAAACGCGTGAAGGAAAATATGTTGAGGGCTCTGTGCCTTTTGTGACGAGCGCGGGTATTAGCTACGGCGCTCTCACAGGTTGGCATGGTTCATTGCGTTACCGATATTTTGGCGCGCGCCATCTGGATAGTTTTGATACTCGTAGTGCGCAAGCAACCAGCACCACCAATCTCGGTATTGGCTATAGATGGCAATCATTTAGTGTGGAGTTGGATGCATTAAATCTATTCGATAGCAAAGATCACGACATAGATTATTTTTACAGCTCTCGCCTGATAGGAGAGTCAGAAGAAGGTGTGGAGGATTTACATTATCACCCACTAGAACCGCGCAGCTTACGAATAAAAGCAGAATATAAATTTTAGTAATTTATACCGGTTGAGTAACTACCCAACCGGTATGCGTTGCTACTCTGACTTTTGATCAAATCGTTTTTCGTAGTGCGTTTTTAACACCTTGCACTGGCGAGTGTAAGCCCAATAGGTTGACAGGGATGAGGAGACAATCGCAGCTAGCAGCGCCCACACCCAGGTGTTAATCAACATATTTTGTGAAAGCCCGTAGCGGTTGTAGTTCCAGCAAAACAGGGCTACCAATGCCACACTAAAAGTGAAAATAAAACGGCGCAACCAAAAGCGAAACAGAACTTTAAACATTAGCCAAACCCTCAAAAAAGCCCATTTACAAGCGCGCAACTCAATCCTGCCGCCATGGAAAAAGGCATTTTATACAAAATCACCAAGCTTTAGTGAGCTATCTCCAATATGATACCGCCCTATCCCAAATCGCACGCCACACGCGGCTAAGGCGATGAATATTTAGTACCCCAGCTACGGACACTGCTGCACCTTATGAAAATCCCCAAAAGCCTCGAACCCCTCGTAGAAGATGGACTTATCGATGATGTTTTACGATCACTTAAAAGCGGTAAAGAAGCTACTGTCTATGTTGTTTCATCCGGCGGGGAAATTCGCTGTGCCAAAGTCTATAAAGAAGTAGAAAAACGCAGCTTCCGCAGCCAGACCAAATATCAGGAAGGTCGTAACGAACGCAATTCGCGCCGCGCACGCGCTATGGGCAAAGGCTCTAGCTATGGGCGCAAAGAGCAAGAAAGCGCGTGGCAAAATGCTGAGGTGGATGCACTTTATCGCCTTGCCGATGCTGGCGTTCGCGTGCCTCAACCTTTCGGTTGTTTTGACGGCGTGTTGTTGATGGAGCTTGTGATTGATTCCGAAGGCTACGCCGCATCGCGCTTAAACGACGTGGAATTGACGGCAGAACAAGCGCGCGAATACCACGAGTTTATGATGATGGAAGTGGTGCGCATGTTATGCGCGGGTGTTGTTCATGGCGATCTATCGGAATTTAATGTTTTACTCAGCTGGCAGGGCCCCGTCATTATCGATTTACCGCAAGCGATAAATGCCGCCGGTAATAATCACGCGTTTACAATGTTGGAGCGCGATGTAAAAAACATGGCCAACTATTTTGGCCGCTTTGCACCGGAATTACTTGATACAGATTACGCCCACGAAATTTGGGCGCTGTACGAAAGTGGTAAATTAAACCCCAGTGTCAAACTCACCGGAAAGTTCGAACATTCAACGGTTGAGGCCGACATAGAAGCCGTGCTGCGTGAAATCGAAGACGCCCGTTTAGAAATGGAGCGCAAAAAAGCTGCGCGCGAAGATGCGGATAATGAGTAAAAAATTGCAAAGCTTATCTAACAGCATTTTTAATTTCTATTTCAAACACCGCTTTTCTTCGTAATCCCACTTACCTCCTAAATCAAAACAGGAATCGATTTTAAATTGATTTTTCAACCAGTAGCCAGTTAGCGCTAAAAGCACAGTTAACATTAACGCTACAATAACTTTTTCGCTACGCATGAACATCACGGACCTAAGTCACTGAATAGATTTTTCGTAAGGAATATAACCTTCCCATTGCCATGGCGTGTAAGTATCGCCAACGACTTTTTCCAATATTTCTTTAAAGATCTTATCGCCATTCGAGCTGTTTGCCATGAGCACTATGGCTAATTTTTTGTCGGAAAATACCACCGAGTGATTTTCCCAACCATCATCGTGGCCTTCTTTAAAATAGGCTTTGCCGTGAGGCGTTTCGAATACGCCCCAACCTAAACCATAACCAAGTTTAATTGCACGATTAGCTTCAGTTGTTTCTGTCATCAGAGTAGGAAATTGGCGCGGTGAATAAATTTGAATTTGCGAAGTCACCATCTCGTTTTTCATTTTTTTGGACACGCCTTTATTGCGCATAACCGCCTCAATAAATTTTGCGTAATCATTAATGGTGGTATCCATTGACCCTGCAGCGCTGACTTTGGAGCGCTCGTCATGTTCCAATGGCTGTTCGTTTTCATCGTAACCCTTTGCGAGATTATTCTTCCACTCTGGCTGCCAGGTCATGCTAGTGCCGGTCATTCCAAAGGGTTTGAATATGCGGTCGCGCATCATTTCGCCCACATTTTTTCCCGTCACATTTTCAATAATAAATTGCGCCAGATTAATGCCCTCACCAGAGTAAGCGTAGCGTGAGCCTGGGGTAAATTTAATATCCAGTTTTTTATCAGGATTGATCCAGCGGAAATTGGGGAAACCAGCAGTGTGGCTCAAGCACATACGCAAGGTAATAAGTTTGTAGCGTTCGTCATTAGCAAGGTCTTTATAACGATCATATTCAGGCAAAGGTTTTGGCAAGTATTGGTGGACGGGTTTATCAAGATCCAACACGCCCTCATCCACCAACTGCATGACGAAATAAGAAAATACAGCTTTGGTAAAAGATGCGCCGTACACGACTGTATCTTCCGTTAAAGGCAGCTTTTCTTCTTTGTTTCGCCAACCGAAACTTTTTACGTAAGTTATTTTGTTATCGTTTAATACCGCGATATTAAGACCGGTTACCTTCGCCTCTGTCATTAAGCGTTGGACAAGCTGTTCAACATCTACTGTTGAAATTTTTGTACCATCCAGCCGCTTTAAATAGGCTGGTGTAGCGCTTTTCGCAAAAGCATTAGATAGAAATGGAAAAATGGTGAGGCAAACAATCGCAGCTATTTTTAACCACTTCATATCCCGAAACTCCCGTTAATTGTAAGGCACTTTTTAAACAAAGCCAGTAGTTCAACACTACACCCCGTAATTTGGCAAGCCGTGCAAAACAAAAATAACGAATTTTTACCGATATGCTTATCAAAAAAGAGTTTATCTTCGACTGTTTGTCACAAAAATCAACACATACAACGGTTTGATACTTTTAAAAACCACAATGTAAAAAGCCACCTTATAGGTGGCTTTTTACACAGAGGAAGATCTTATTTTACTTTGAGCTTCAAAATAGTCACCGAATAGGGACCAAGATCCAAATCCATTTTGTTACCCTTGGGAGAAAATTTCTTTTCAACAGGATAAATATTTTTCGGTTTTTCAAAAGAGTTAAGGTCATCCAAGCCAGCACTCGTCAGGATTATCAATTTACCAGAACCATTTAACTTTTCGCCGTTAACATTAATAGCCACTGTTTGCGCGTTTTTATCCGTATTAACCAGTTTTACAATAATTTCTTTAGTTGTGGAATCTTTAGTAGCCGATGCAAACAAATTGTTTTGTCCGGTTACAGGCACGCCTTGGCTGGTCAATGAAATTAAATCTGTACCTTTGTTGTTGGAAAATAATTTTTGCACATAGTAATTGGTCGTTCCGTAAGATTCCAAATTGTTGAACCAAATTAGGTCTGGCGTCCATTGCCATGCATCTACATGCGCCAACAGCGGTGCGTAAGAAGTTAAATAAACCACGTCGGCATTGCGTTCAAGACCCGTCATAAATGCCGCTTCTGAAAATGCAGTCTCCCAATTGTTTTTATTGTCCGGGCTTACGGTAGCGACGCTTTGCGCCGCGTATTCACCAGCAAATATTTTTGGGCCATTGCGATCGTACTTGTCGTAACGTCCAGCATTTTCCCTAAACCATTTTGAATCTTTGTAGTAATGCTCATCAACCAGTTCGGCTTTTAGCTTTTTAAGTTCTGCTTGCGCGTAATCAAAGTGTGGACCTTCCGGGAAGGGACCAGCACCAGACACAATTTGAATTTCCGGATACTTGGCTTTTATCGCTGCTTGAAAAACTTTAAAGCGTTCAATGTATTGGTAACCCCATTGCTCGTTGCCCACACCAATCATTTTCAAATTAAAGGGTTTGGGGTGGCCCATATCGGCGCGCACTTTACCCCATGGCGTTGTTAAATCACCGTTGGCGAATTCAATAAGGTCAAGCGCGTCTTGCACATAAGGGTCGAGTTCAGCCAGGGGAACTAATTCGCCAGTATTAAATTGGCAAGCAATTCCGCAACTTAAAATCGGTAGTGGTGATGCCCCAATATCTTCCGACAGTTGAAAATATTCATAAAAACCCAAACCAAAGGATTGAAAATAATCTGGCGCTGGTTTGTGCGCGAATTCTTTGTTCCAACGGTTGATCATGGACTCGCGGTCTTCCACATTGCCCACAGTTTTTTTCCATTGGTAACGCTCGGCAAGCGTGCGGCCCTCTACAATGCAACCGCCGGGGAAACGTAAAAAGCCCGGTTTCAAATCATAAAGTAATTGCACCAAGTCTTTGCGCAAACCACCTTTGCGGTTTTTCCAGGTTTCTTCAGGAAAAAGCGAAATCATATCGAGATCAATAGTGCCTTTGCCCACAAATGAAATTTTTAATTGGGCTTTGGCTTCTGTCGCTTTTGCAGATAATTGTGCCGAGTAACTTTTCCATTCATTAGCATTGGGAGTAATGCTGGTTTCACCTAAGACTTTTTTATCTTTATCGA
This sequence comes from Cellvibrio zantedeschiae, assembly GCF_014652535.1. Taxonomy (NCBI): domain Bacteria; kingdom Pseudomonadati; phylum Pseudomonadota; class Gammaproteobacteria; order Cellvibrionales; family Cellvibrionaceae; genus Cellvibrio; species Cellvibrio zantedeschiae. The sequence goes on from NZ_BMYZ01000003.1 coordinate 213,284, forward strand.
TAAGTTGCACCAGGATTTTTTTAATCGCGCCATCGTGATTGGCGGCTTTCAGTGTGAGGTTATAACGGGCATCTTTTTTAACGCCCATGCCGCGAAAGCCTTCATTGATAATTTCGTAGCCCTGGTCATCGTTAATCGTAAAGCGCGCGAAATTTTTGTTGGTTTTATTGTCCGCCGTGTGAATGATGTCAGCAATGCCAGACTGCTCGTTAAAGGAGTGAGCGCTGGTGTTAGGTTGTTTCCAACCCATTAAACGGTTTTCAAATTCAAAGGAACGGTTTTTCACCATTTCCGCATAGAGCCCACCGTCGGCAGCAAAGTTAATATCCTCAAAAAAGATACCGTACATAGTGGGTTGGATTTTTGTGAGGGACTTGCTTGCATCAACCTCAAGGTCGATTGCCAGAGCATTAGCCGCACCCAGCAATAAGGCTGCGGTAATTATTTTAAGTTTATATTTCATACTGCTTTCCTGTCCGAAGTAAGTATTGGTATGTTTTATAATATAATATTCTTAGTCTTGCTGCCAAATAAAACTGGAAATCGGGTTTGGTAGCCCAAGGCGTCACCTCACACAAAATAGGTGACATATCTCTCAAAATGTCACCATTCTCCACCATTAGTCAGCCAAATTGACCACTAACTGCTCAACATCTAGCCACTAATACCCTTTTCGGTTTTAATGGAAATTAGAACAATAAAGACTTAGCCGATTTTTTTCTAAGCGGCTGACACCCACTGTTTTTACACAACAGAACGAGCAACTCTCTATGGACGTTAGAGCATTACATCGCCAGATGACCCAGTACAACCGCTGGAAACGCCAACTTGATGAGCGTTTGCAACGATTTGATGCCTGGGGCAACAGCCACCAAATGTTGAGTTTGGATGTGCAACGTACCTTGCAGAAAGCCCGCAACCTGTTGCGTGGTGATAGCTTTACCATTGCCTGTGTCGGCGAGTTCTCTCGCGGTAAAACCGAACTGATCAATGCACTTTTGTATACCGAGGGTGGCCGCCGTTTGCTGCCATCCCAACCGGGGCGTACCACTATGTGCCCCACCGAAATTTTTTGGGACCCGCAAGTGCCCGTCAATTGCGTGCGTCTTCTGCCGATTGAAACCCGCCGCACCAATACCAGTTTGCAAAAATTCAAACGCATCCCCCAAAACTGGGTGACGGTAACTTTTGATCCGCATAATCACGAACAAACCCGCGCCGCTATTAACCAGGTATCAGCCAATAAATGGGTTACCCCTGCCGATGCACTCAAGCTGGGTTTTGCGATGGATGAATTGGGTGATCGCGATGAGAACGGCAGAGTTGCTGTACCCGCGTGGCGCCATGCACTGATTAGCCTTGATCACCCATTGTTGCGCCAGGGTTTGCGCATTGTGGATACACCCGGCTTGAATGCTTTGGGTAACGAACCAGAGCTCACGCTAAAAACCTTACCGGAAGCACAAGCCATTTTGTTTTTGATGTCTGCCGATGCGGGTGTAACTGCAAGCGATATGACCATTTGGCGCGAGCACGTGCAAACCCTGCGCGACGAACAATGCACAGCTGTGCTTGCCCTGCTCAATAAAATTGATAGTTTGTGGGACGATTTACAATCACCTGCGGAAGTCACTGCAAATATAGAAAACATTCGCCACATCACAGCCCAGCAATTGAAACTCGCGCCCGAGCAAGTTATTGCACTTTCTGCCAAACAAGGTTTATTGGGAAAGGTGGGCCGCAACTTACCGCAACTGGAGCGCAGTAATTTTCCACAGTTGGAGCGCAAACTGGCGGATGTCGTTTTGCACAGCCAGCAACAAATTATTGGCCATCGCCTGGTAGGCGATAGTTATGAAATGATTATCAACACGCGCAATAGCCTCGCCCAACGTTTAACCGTATGCGAAGCAGAAATTAATGTATTGCGCTCGGCTGCACCGCAAGAAGCCGCCGAAACATTGCAACAATTGCGCGATACGATTCGCCAAACGCATCACCAATATCACAAGCAAGCGCTGTCTTTGCGCACTAGCCAGCGCCTATTGGAATCGCAACGCGTTGCATTGCTTGCACCTGTGAGTTCGGGCTTGTTGGAACAACAAATTAATAGCGCTCATCGCAACCTTGCGCAGAGTTGGACAACACTTGGCCTAGCACGCGCTATCGGCAATTTCTTCGATGATGTAGATAGCAGCCTGCAACATATTGAACGCGAAATTGATCGCGCCAATCGCGTGCTTGTTTCAATTTATCAACGCCCGGAACACAATTTGACTGGCGATGATTTAATGATGCGCCACTTACTTAAAATTCATAATCAGCGCCGTCAACTGCGTCAACTGCATAAACGTGCCGATGATTTCCGTTTTTCGCTCAACACATTACTCACCCGCAAAGGTGCGTTGATTAATCGCTTTATCAACACCCTGGTGCAAGAAGTTCGCAATACTTATCAGGAATTAAACGAACACATCGGCTTGTGGCTGCAAGAAGCACTTACACCTTTAATGCACAACAACCAATACCAGAAGCAACTGCTGGAAACCCACATGCTGCGCCTGACCCAATTGCAAACCCAACGCAATACTCATGCGGAACAAATCGAAAGTTTGCAAACAAATATTTATCAATTGCAAACTGCGCTCAACTCACTGGAACCTTTGTATCAGGAAATTATTAGCGCGCCCTTGGTAAATGATGCGAGCGAAAAACTTGCGGAAATTCGCAGCGGGCAAGTGGTGTCTTTGTTGGAAGCGAGGAAGGCTGCGCGGGCGAATTAATTTTAGGTATGGAGTCCTCTCCGGTCACCTTGAACATCACCGCTCCTGCGCCGCAAGCGGACCTGAAACTCAGTTAACCGAGTTCCGTTCGTTTTCGCATGAAGCACGCTTCACAAACACTCAACTCACCCATACGCCCGCGGCATACGACCGCCATGGATGGCGAAAGTGCAGAAAATGCAGAAAATGCAGGAGCAATTTTCTGCCCGTTCATCCTGAACATAAAAAAGGCCGGATCCAGCTTGGTCTGGAGTCCGGCCAACAGAGTACATCTCCACTAAAAAATCTTTAACGCAAACGCCCTACATAATGTTGGTCCTGCTCAACCACTGCATCAGCTTCAGGCTCTACTGCTTCATGCACTGCATGTTCAATAGGAATTGAAACCCGCGATGAGGAGGCAACCATTAAGCGACGCGGCTTAAAAGGCGAATTGGCAAACAAGCCACCTTCTGCAAAATAAATATCTTCAAGCTTGTGACACATTGTGTGTAAATCGGTATTTGATGTTGAGTTAGCCAACTCCAAAACATGTAAGCAATATTCTGGATTGGTGCTCATGTATTTGATGTCGGTAACCCGCCCGATTTCACGGCGCAGCAACACATGCAAACGCCCCATTAAACCGAAAGCCTGGCTTTCCAATTCTTCTACGGATGTTGGGTTCATAGGACTTGCTCCCCGTGTTGCTCAATATCAAGACCTTCGTTTTCCTCATCTATTTCAACGCGCAGGCCCATGACTTTGTCGATAATCAACAAAATAATGGCCGTCACTATGCTCGCGTAAATTACGGTAGTGATTACGCCAATCGCTTGGATCGCAATGCTGCCTTCAACACCACCGATACTTTTCACCGCGAAAACGCCAGTGAGTAAAGCTCCAACAATTCCACCTATAGCGTGCACACCAAACACATCGAGAGAATCGTCGTACCCCAGAGTAGATTTCAACCAGGTTGCTCCCCAGTAGCAAGCGATACCGGCCGAAATTCCAATTGCAAACGCGCCTGTTACGCCAACAAAACCAGATGCAGGTGTAATCGCCACCAAGCCAGCAACCGCGCCCGATACCATACCCAGCACCGAAGGCTTACGGCGTTTGAACCATTCAATCAGCATCCAGGTCATGGCCGCAGCGGCAGTGGCTAATTGCGTGGTAAACATCGCCATGCCTGCGCGACCATCCGCAGCACCAGCAGAACCCGCGTTAAAACCAAACCAGCCAACCCAAAGTAAGGAAGCGCCTATTACGGTGAGAATCAAATTGTGCGGCGGCATGGAAACACGCCCAAAACCAAGCCGTGGCCCCACGATTATTGCAGCCACCAAACCAGAAACACCGGCATTAATATGCACTACAGTTCCGCCCGCAAAATCCAGCACGCCAAGCGATGCCAACCAACCCGTTGGCTCCCAAACCCAGTGCGCAACCGGGGCATAAACCAGTAGCGACCAGAAGGCGATAAACACCACCAGCGCAGAGAACTTCATGCGCTCGGCAAAGGCGCCGGTAATCAGAGCGGGGGTAATAATGGCGAAGGTCATTTGGAACATCATGAAGACGCTTTCCGGAATGCTTTGCGCAACGTGGTGAACCGTAACCATGCCGGTTTCCTTAATGAAATCCATCCCATTCAACATGAACCGGTCCAGGCTGCCCAACCAAGGCGAAACACCCGGCGTAAAGGCAATGCTGTAACCCACAATCACCCACAAGATCGAAACAATACAGGTGGCGGCAAAACTGTGCGCCATGGTCGCAAGGACGTTTTTCTTGCGCACCATACCCGTGTAAAAAAGCGCAACGCCGGGAATGGTCATCAATAAAACCAGCGCGGTAGAAACCAACATCCAGGCTGTATCTCCTGCACTGATTTTGCTCACGCTTACCAAGGTCGGCTTGGTCATTGGCGGTTCGACCACGGCTTCGACAGCGCTGGTAAGGGGAACTGCAGCGGGAACCTCTGCAACAGGAGCGGTAGTTTCGCCAGCTTCAGAAGAAATCGAACTTGAAGAAGCATCCTGCGCAAACACAGGTGCTACCGCGAAACAGAACAATAATGAGACAACAGCTAAGCTTATGGACACCAAACGCATGCAAGCACCTCGTATGTTAGTACTAGGGTAAAAGCATTAAGCGTGCCAGTGGAAAAATGCGCCATCAGTCTAGGCCGATGAATATTTCGCAGCCCAATATGGTGCAAATGAGCGCCTCAGGATGGACTTGCCAGCACCAAAGCAACGCAGCTTCCATTGCTATCACACAGCCCAATTCCCCTAGGGCTCCAAATCAACCTGAAACAGGCCATCTAACACTTCACGACGCTTGGGGATTAGGAAAATCTTTTATTCGCAGCGAGAACTGAGCTGAAAAAGACTCTCGCTCCGCTACATAACTTGCAGGCTATAGCCCGCGTCTTTAGACTGGCGCCCAACAATCTAACGAAAGCCAGCCAGACCCACCGAAAGCAGGCTAAGCTTTGCGTTTAGCTCACGCTTTCCGCCTTTACCTATAAGAGAAGACCCATGCCTGATGTGCTACCGCCCGATTCCGTCGGGATTGTCACACCGCAGACCCTGCATTTTAGCGAGCCACTTTTATTGGCTTGCGGCAAAACCCTGACCGACTACCAGCTCGTTTACGAAACCTACGGCCAGCTCAACGCCAAAAAAAACAACGCCATATTGATTTGCCACGCGCTCTCCGGCCACCACCACGCCGCCGGTTACCACAGCATGAGCGACAAACGCCCCGGCTGGTGGGATGCCTACATAGGCCCCGGCAAACCAATTGATACCAACAAATTCTTTGTGGTTAGCCTCAACAACATCGGCGGCTGCCACGGCTCGACTGGGCCAAGCAGTATCAACCCCGAAACCGGCAAACCATGGGGACCGGATTTCCCCAAATTGCGCGTGCGCGATTGGGTACACAGCCAGGCGCGCTTGGCTGACAAGCTGGGGATAGAGGTATGGGCAGCGGTCATTGGCGGCAGCCTAGGCGGCATGCAAGCCATGCGCTGGACATTGGAATACCCTGAGCGCGTACGTCACTGTGCGGTAATCGCCTCGGCCATGAAATTGAGCGCACAAAATATCGCCTTCAACGAAACGGCTCGCCAAGCCATTATCAGCGACCCGAATTTTTGCGACGGCCGCTATCTGGAACAAAACACTATTCCACGCAACGGCCTAAGCGTTGCGCGCATGATTGGTCATATTACTTATTTGTCCGATCATGACATGGGCGAAAAATTTGGGCGCGATTTACGCAGCGGCAGTTTCGATATCGGCAGCGATCAGGAAGTGGAATTCCAAATTGAAAGTTACTTGCGCTATCAGGGCGGCAACTTCGCTAAACAATTTGATGCGAATAGCTATTTGCTCATTACCAAAGCGCTCGACTATTTTGATCTGGCGCGCGAATACGGTGACGATGCTATAGCCGCATTTCAAAATGCGCAGGCAAAATTTTTAGTAATTTCATTCAGCACCGATTGGCGTTTTGCACCCGAGCGCTCCCACGAAATTGTGAGCGCATTAATTGGCGCAAACAAATCCGTCACCTATGCAGAAATCGAATCCAAATCCGGCCACGATGCCTTTCTCTTACCCGATGAGCGCTACCAACAAGTATTTGGTCGTTATCTCGCTGGCATAGTTACGGAGTGATCAAAAGATGCGTATCGACTTAAACGAAATTCAAAACTGGATCAAACAAGGCAGCCGCATTCTTGACTTGGGTTGCGGCGACGGCACCTTGTTAAAATTCCTTAACGACAACAAACAAACCCAAGGCTACGGTTTGGAAATTGATGCCGCGCAAATTAATTTGTGCATCGACAAAGGTTTGAACGTTATCGAACAAAACCTTGACCGCGGCCTTGGCAATTTTGCAGACAATAGTTTTGATACTGTGCTCATGACGCAAGCGCTACAAACCTTGCACTTTCCACACCTGGTGTTGGATGAAATGCTGCGCGTCGGCAAAGAATGCATAGTCACCTTCCCCAACTTCGGTCACTGGAAAGCCCGCTTCCATTTATTCACCCGCGGCCGCATGCCCGTATCCGATTTATTGCCCTACGAATGGTACGACACACCCAACATCCACTTCTGTACCTTTAAAGATTTTGAAGTTTTGTGTCGTGAACGAAACTATAAAGTCATCAATCGTCAGGTAGTGAATGAACAAAGCGGGCAATTACTAAAAGATGCGTTACCCAATTTATTTGGCGAGACGGCGATTTATCATTTGAGTAAGTAGTATTTATTTCAAGGGAAATCATGATACGGAAAGAACTCAAATATGCGCAGCAAAACTAGTAACATCATCTGGATGGCCGCAATCGCAATTGCAGCCATTTCTATTTGGCTTTTTCAAAACAACCTCATCAGGCCAGTCCTTTTTGCATCAAATATTCTTGAACCTGAGATTAAAAAACAAACGCATACAGAACCTTTCAATCCAGAAAATTTAGTGACCTTAAGCAAAACCCCTGAGACTAGCTCTACTATTAATACAAGAGCAAATCCAACGAGAAAAATCAAAACCGTTAGCGCATCCGCTTCAAACAATAATGAAGCCAGCAGCAACGCACAAGAAATAACGCCAACGTCTAAACTAGTCGCAAAAATTACCGATGAAGAGGCAAAAAAAGTTATTCCCCATCCCTTCAATCTTGCACTGGGAATCTTTAAAGACAACGACCGCTCAACTTACAGAGAGTTTTCTGATGCCGAGCTATCAGATGACTGGGATTTAACCATGCAAGGGCAACTGGTCGATGCTATATACAGCCACCCATATTCCAATGCATTAAAAATTGATTCCATTGCATGCAAGGCTCATATTTGTGAAATTCGCTTATTAGCAACTAACACCAGCGCGTGGCCACTCATTTTTGCCGATCTTCGCCAACAATACTGGTGGTCATTTGGTAACAATTACAGCATCTACGAATTTGGGATAACACAAGACTCGCGAATACAAACGGTTTATTTTATTCTGCTTGTCAAAAGCTAGATACTTCGCCAAGAGGACATGATCATGATAAAAGTTTTAGCGATATTTGCAATTCTGTTTACTGCAGTAACAACTCAAGCACAAATAAACCAAACCAAAGAAATCCATACCTCGCAAAAATTTGGTAACTACACAGTTCACTACAACGTCTTCAACAGCAAAAATATTCCTGCCGAAGTCGCCAACCTTTACAAACTCACGCGCAGCAAAGATATTGCCTTGGTAAATATCAGCCTTACCAAAACCGAAAGCGGCGTAACAAGTTTGGGGTTACCCGCAAAAGTATCGGTTAAAGCCGTAAACCTTATGCAGCAAGTTAAAGCCTTGGAATTTATGGAAATCAAAGAACCAGAAGCGACTTATTACATTGCAAAATTCCGCCATACTAATGAAGAAGATATTCGGTTTGAGGTTAGTGTGGTTCCTGAAGGGGAAAGCAAATCCTTAAATGTTATTTTTACGCGGAAGCTGTTTACTGAAAATTAATCTCTGTGATTTAAAAAACCTAATAGCGCAACAACCAAGGGAAAAAATATGGATCTCCCCAAGTTTAACGAAACATTCCTACCCATTCTTCAAGTTTTAAGTAATGGCGAGACTATTACCGGTCGGGAACTCGCGCAATTAGTTGAGCAAAAATTCTATTCTCACCTGCCCGAAGAGCTACTAAGTCAAACGACAAAAAGCGGGGATAGGTTAATTGAGAATAGAATTGCGTGGGGTAAGTCCTACCTTAAAAAGGGAGGCTTGGTTCACTACCCACAGAGGGGGCACGTGCAAATTACAAGCAAAGGAAAAGAAGCAAAGCCTGAAAATCTTTCCTTAGAACACATGCAATCTAACGTAATTTCTTTTTATGAACCGGAAAGTAGTAAATCGACAATCGATGAAAATATGAGCACGTCAAGCCCACAAGATTTGATAGATAGTGGAATTGAGCAAATTGAACGCAGTATTAAAAGTGAGCTTCTTGAAAAACTCAAAGCTATAGACCCGTATTCATTTGAAAAAATAATTTTAATACTGCTAAAGAAAATGGGATACGGTGACTTTATAGAAACCTCAAAATCTAGAGATGGTGGTATTGACGGAATTATTAATGAAGATCAATTAGGTCTTGAAAAAATATATATTCAGGCAAAAAGGTACAGCGAGAATAAAGTCAGAGAAACAGACATTAGAAACTTTATTGGAGCCATGAGTGGCGACACTAGAAAAGGAATTTTTGTAACAACCTCAAACTTCGACGAAAATGCGAAAAAGAAAGCAAGAGAAGCTCACCATACAATTATTTTGGTGGATGGAATTAAACTGGTCGAACTTATGCACAAATTTAATGTGGGCGTGCAAGTCAAGAGTTTCTACGAAGTTAAAGTTCTAGACAACGATTTCTTTGACAGCGAAGATCTGTAGCTATTAACTTAGCATAAAATTTGGTTCGTCTAAATTAAGAGCACCACTCCAATTAAATTTTCAGCTTTTTGGATATAAAAATGGAAAAATTAACCGGCAGCTGCCTCTGTGGTGCAGTTCGCTACGAAGCAAACACAAAACCTATAATGACCCGCGCTTGTTGGTGCCGTACCTGCCAGCATCTTGCTGCAGGTAGCGCAACAATCAACGTAGTATTTTCTACTGAGGCCGTTTATATCACCGGTGAATTAAGCGATTATGAAAGCACTGCGGATAGCGGTAATAAAATGCACAGAAAATTTTGCCCCAAATGTGGAGTGCATTTGTTTAGTCAGGCGGAAGTTAGGCCGCATATTTTAATTGTGCGTGCGGGCACGTTGGATGATCAGAAGGATGTAAAAATTGATGCATTGATTTGGACTTCGTCAGCACCTGCATGGGCGCATCTTGACCCAAATATTCCGCATTTTGAGAAACAACCGCCTGCACCAACCGTGAAATAAAAATCGGAGTGCCTGCCCCTCCCCCTAACAAGGGGGAGGGGATGAATTCGCTAATTAAAATCTAATCCCCACGCCCGCCAACTGCTCAACAATTTCTTTATGCAACGGCACACCTTCGATTAAATTCTTATCCCGCGCTTGCCAACCGCGTTCACTGGGGTATTGGAATGGCGAGGCTTCGCGATCAAGATAGGAAAGAAAATCTTTCACGCGCGAATTAAATTCCTTGCGTTCAATAAAGGCTTCTACATTTAGTGCAATAAATATTTTGCTAGAAGCAGAATCAATTCCGCTGGTATCGCGCGCTAATATTTCGTATGTAAATGCAGAGCCGGCTAACGCAGCGGTTAAAAGTTCAAACATCAACGCCAAGCCTGCGCCTTTGTGTTCGCCCATGGGTGTTACTGCGCCTTTTAAAATTTCTTTGGTATCAGACGTCGGGTTTCCATTGATATCAATTCCCCAATTGTCGGGCGCTGATTTTCCCTCACGCAACCAGGTGCCAACTTTTCCTACAGCCGCCTGGCTCATCGCCATGTCCAACACAATCGGCTCACTGGCATTTTCGTTAGGAATTCCAATCGCTAATGGGTTATTACCTATCACGCGTTTTTTTGCACCTGCAATTGCCATTGTTGGAATCGCGTTGGTGGTACACATGCCAATAAATCCCGCCTGCGCAGCGCGACTGGCGTAAGCGTGGGCACGCCCCCAGTGCGTGGTATTTTTTGCGAGACAAACACCGACACCAAAATTTCGCGCGCGTTGAATTGCGGCGTCCATTGCTTGCGCAGATGCATAACGGCCCGGGCCATTATCGCAATCCAACACGCATATTGCGCCAAGCTCGCGAACAATTGAAAATTGCGGCCGAAGAGTTGCACGTTTTTCTGCAAGCGCGCTTAACAAACCCGGCAACATTCGCACGCCGTGCGAAGGCACTTCCAATAAATCGGCTTCTGCCATAATGCTGGACTCAAGATCAGCCTGCTCCAAACTTACACCGGCTTTATATAAAGCTTGCTTAACTGCTTCGCACAAAGTTTCGTAGGGGACTCGTAAAATATCTGTCATGCGTAAATCCTGCATGTGAAATGAAAATTTAAATTCCGACTGAGCGAAGCCACTGTTGTAATTGCGGTAATGACATAGCGCCGGAAACTCGCTGCACTTCTTTGCCTTGTTTAAACAAAATTAACGTTGGAATACTGCGAATAGCCCAACGCTGGGCAATGCTCGGTACAGCTTCGGTATTTAATTTTGCCAAACGGATTTTGGGCTCAAGATTAGTGGCGGCTTGTTCAAATATTGGTGCAAAACTTCTACAGGGCCCGCACCATGGCGCCCAACAATCTACCAATACGGGAATATCATTTTTGTCCAGAACTGAATTCACATTGCCGGGATGCAGTTCAACGGGTTTACCAATAAAAAGAGGCTTTTTGCATTTTCCACATTGCGGCTTATCACCTAAACGTTCGCCGGGCATACGATTAACCGCATTACAATGTGGACACGCAATTTGAATCGGGTTCATAAACTGCTCGTACAATAAATTAGGCGTATGCTTTTCAGTTACAAAGGTGCCAATACTTCTGACCATTGCTGAACTAAATATTTGCCCACTACGCCGTTAATAACAAAAGGATCGCCTGCGGCAAATTCTTCTGCCGCTTCACGCGATGTAAAAATACCCAAAGCACCTATAGGCGGTACGCCATAAGGCCCTGCCATCAGCAAAGTGCCGCGCTCATGAAACTCTTTTAGGCGAGCCTGATGCCCCGGAAAATTTTCCTGTGCTTTTGCCATACCATCAACGGCCATTTCATAAAACATTAAATATTTCATATAAGTCCCTAAGATTATTAATGATGAAATTTTTTACCCTTCGCTTTTTAACATCAAGCTTCAATTTGATCTAACCAGTGAGCAGGCACTGTGTGATCAAGAAATAATTTTGACGCCGCACTGTGCTCGGTGAGCGCATCAGCAGCGAGTAAAATTACCCCGGCAGTCCAGGTCGTTTTTTCGCGCGGCCAAATAACCTTGTCACGAAAGTTGTAACCCGTCCAATAGCCACCGTCTTCATCCATAAACTGATGCAACCAGCTGAATAAACTCAGTGCCTTCGCGTGCTCACCTGCGGCCAACAACGCTAGCGTTAATTCACAAGATTCCGCAACTGTTACCCAGGGCTCATCGCTAACGCAACGACAACCTATATTATTTTCGACAAAAAATTTCCAGCGTAATTCAATTCTATCTTGCGCAGCTTTGCCTTGCATCACGCCTGCAAGTACAGGGTAAAACCAATCCATAGAGAAACGTTCTTTGGACCCCCAGGTTCGATCAAAGCATTCGGGGTGATGGCGCAACGTGTTGCCTAACTTTTTATGCGCCTGAATCCAATCGCGACAATCCTGATTCAATGCCTGCGCGCAAAAAATAGCGCATTGCAAACTTTTGTAGATGGATGAACAGGCCGTTACCAATGCATCTTTTTTTGGATCACCATGCTGATCAACTGCCCAATAAATTTCGCCCGTTGGGGACTGGTAACTCAACACAAAATTTATCGCTTTTTGAACGCAGGGGAATAAGGAGCGCAGAAAATTGGTATCGTTTGAAATCAAATAATGATGCCAAACACCGGTGGCCATATAAGCAATGAAATTTGTTTCGCGGTGATTTTTATCGACAGGTTGATTGTCTAAATAATTTGCCCACCAGCTTCCATCATCCAGTTGCTCTTGCGCCAGCCACTGATACGCACGCTCAGCCGCAGAAAGTTCGCCGCCAATACTCAACCCCATGGCCGCTTCGATATGATCCCAAGGGTCGGCCTTGCCATTTTCAAACCAGGGAATACAACCGTTAGGTAGTTGCGTCTTTAAAATATAATTTACCGTTGGCCGCAGGAGGCTTTCAGGGAAAAATCCTTTGGTGAGTAATAAATTTTTCATAAGGACTCGCCTGTCTTTTTAAAATGCATCACTACACTCTTGCCCAAAATAGGATTCAACAATTTTTCCAGCGTTTGTGTAACCCAGGGCTTTTGCATTAAATCCCATACCAACAGACGATGATAGGCCTTGATAATGCGGGAATTTTCCTGGTCGCCCCACCAAAGACATTTCAACCACCAAAACGGCGCATGAAGTGCATGGGCCCAATAGCGATGAGTCAATTTAAATTGCAGCTTTTCAATGTCTGCACGCAGCTCCTTTGCATTGAAAATACGAATGTGGCCACCTTCAACCAAATGATAGGCCGAACTTAAACGCCAACATATTTTTTCCGGCCATGCACGTGGAACTGAAATTGCCAGAATGCCATTTGGTTTTAGCACGCGATTAATTTCTTGCATTACACTTGTGTAGTTTTCAATGTGCTCTAGCACTTCGCTACAAATAATTTTGTCGAAGCTATGATCGGCAAAAGGTAAACGCGTAGCGTCGGTTTGCTGAATGGAAAAATAGCTGTTTGGGTTATAGGCCGCAAAAGGCGCAAAACGCTCCAGAGTTGTTTTCAAATCGCGCAGCGACAGATCTACACCAACACCTAAAATATTATGCTCAAGACATGCATGAATAATATGGCGACCTTCACCGCAACCTACATCAAGAAGTGTGTCACCGTCTTTAATATTTAATTGTTTAAAGTTGACGGTTAGCAATTATGTATTTTCCCTAACTGATAACACATGGCGATAATAGTCACTTAAATGTTCGCCCACGACCTGCCAGGATAAATGCTGCAGGCTGTGCAGGCGACCCGCAAGACTTAGAGCTTCACATGTAGATTCGCTGCTCAGCAGTGTGCGAATAGCGTGTGCAAGCGCACTTGCATCGCCGGCTTTAACAAGAAGCGCCGCATCCCCCACAACCTCTGGCAAGGCGCCGCCGTCACTACAAATAAGTGGAATACCACAAGCGAGGGCCTCACAGGCAGGCAAACCAAAACCCTCATAAAGCGAAGGCACTATCGCCATTTTGGATTCGGCATAGCAGCTAACCAATTGTTCTGTGCTAATACCTGTTTTAAATTCGACGCAATTAGCCAGCTGTAAATTATGTAATTCTTTTTCGGTTATGCCATCGGCTTTTAATTTACCTATTACCAATAAACGCAGTAGCGGAAATTCCAAACGCAATTGTGCCAGCGCGTTTAATAATACGCTCAGACCTTTTAAGGGTTGATCAGAAGAGGCTGTAGTAATGATTTGCCATGGATTTCGTTTTATGTGTGGCAAAGGCCGGAATATTTCCGTATCTATACCGTTAGCAATAACCGTTATTTTTTTTGCCGGTAGCGCAAATGCTTTCGCAATATCCTGCTGTGATGTTTTAGATACGGTAATAATGTGATTAAGCTGTTGTGCAACTTTTTCTTGCATGTGCAGGAAACCGTACCAACGATTGATTAACCAACGCTGCCCTTTTGTGGTTGCAGACTCTAATGCAATCTCGCGGTCGCGCGTTATGGGATGATGCACAGTGGCAATAATATGTTCACCATTATTTTGCAATTGCAGCAAGCCGTAACATAGGCTTTGGTTATCATGAATTATATCGTAGTGCGGTTTGTGTTTTTTAAAGTAACTTACCAGTCGCCGACCAAAACAATAAGGCTCGCCAAAACCGCCGCTTAATTTACTCCACCATTCATAAAAATCCGCAAAACAAAATAAATGTTTAACACGCAAAGCACGCGTAGGATTTTCAACGGCGTATAAATCCAGACTTGGCAATTGAATTAAATTAACTCGCGCATCAAGTTCAGGATAAGGCGGCCCGGAAATTACATCGACACTGTGACCTAAGTCCACCAGGGCTTTGCTCAAATAATGCAAATATATACCCTGCCCACCCACATGTGGGTGGCTGCGATAACCTAACAAAGCTATGCGCAAACCCGAACGCGATACCGAAGGATTAACAGGCTGCACAGGCGTTATAGTTTTAGGTGAAGCAACGGGGAAATAAGACATAAGTTAATTGGCCGTAAATTATGTCGTTAATTTACCACAGCTTTTACCCTTTTCGATTTTTAAGCACGCTTATATATTTGTGCGGAAGCCCGCTGATTTATTGTTGAGCAGGGTTTATTCTGGCCACCAGCTTTATGCTGACAACTACCTACGCATTTTAAAAGGAAATAACCATGAAAAAATTAATAGCTATTGCCGGAATTTGCCTGGTTTCAGTTGCTGCTTTTGCAGACACCAAACCTAGCGATGCTTCCCTGAACGAGCTTTTAACCCTTACCGACTCAAAAGCCCTGGTTGACGGTATGTGGCCTCAGGTGGAAGGCATGATGAACAATGCAGCCAAACAAGCTCTAGGTAACACTACTTTGAACAACGAGCAACAAAAGGTGATGGAAGATGCAAATGCAAAAGTCGCCGCCGTATTTAAAGAAGAATTTAGCTACGACAAGATGAAGCCAATGATGGTTAGCATTTATAAAGAATCATTTTCGCAAGAAGAAGTGGACGGCATGATTGCGTTTTATAAAAGTAAAGCCGGGCAAGCCGTAACCAAAAAAATGCCTATTGTTATGCAATCCACCATGGCAAATGTGCAAGCGCAAATGTCTACGGTCATTCCTAAAATTCAAAAAATCCAACAGGACGCTATTGAGCAAGTGAAAGCCAAAGCAAAATAACGCGCCTGTAAAATAAACGAGCACATCGGAAAAGCTCTATGCATTGATCAATGCGTAGGGCTTTTTATTTTCTACGCATTAATCGGGATTGGATTTTTTTCGCTGCGCGCGCGGGTGCGCATTGTCGTAGACCTTCGCCAAATGCTGAAAATCCAAATGGGTATATATTTGCGTTGTAGAAATATTGGCGTGCCCCAGCATTTCTTGCACCAAGCGTAAATCACCGCTGGATTCAAGCATGTGGCTGGCAAATGAATGGCGCAGCATGTGTGGGTGAACGGGGGTATCCATGCCCTGTTTTACACTCAATTGCTGCATGCGCAATTGCACAGCACGGTGAGTAATGCGCGTACCTTTTTGCGAAATAAAAACTGCTTGCTCTGCACTGTCTTTCAGCAAATTTTTTCGCTTAGGAAGCCACTCGCGTAGCGCGGCTATGGCTTGGCTTCCTATCGGCAGCATGCGGGATTTATTACCCTTACCTAACACTGTCACCATTCCTTCTTGCAAATCCATATCGTGCAAATTTAAACCAACCACTTCGGCAAGGCGCAAACCCGATGAGTAAATTAATTCCAGCAGCGCGCGGTCACGCAGCGCCAAAATAGAATCACCTTCCACGCTTACAAATTGCGCGGTTTGATCCACATCCAAAGTTTTGGGTAATTTTTTGGGGCTTTTAGGTGCTTGTATAGCATCGGCGGGATTATTTTTTGCCCAACCTTTGCGAATTGCAAACGCAAAAAAACTGCGCATTGCTGAGAGCCAGCGCGACAAACTTTTTCCACCCAAACCCTGACGATGTAATTGCGCGGCCATTTGGCGAACATGCTGTGTGCGAATATCATCCAGATTGGCAAGCGAAAATTTCTGACAGTATTCGGCAAATTTTTGCAGGTCGCGTTGGTAGTTAGTTTGGGTATGCAAGGACAGTTGCTTTTCGCTGCGCAAAAATTCAATAAATTCGGCAAGTTCTTGTTGGTACATAAGCGAAGCTCTTGGCTCGGTAGCGCGACTTAAGCGCCTAATCAATAGCAGCTAGCTAATCAGTTTATCCCTACAGATTCAAGGGAAATCACAAGCATAATTTTTCCATTAACCTTGAAGTTTTCCCGCACCGCCCCAAACTTTCGCCCATCATTGCCAGCTGGCATTTTGGTTGCCACCTACGAACAAACGTCTACAGAGCCAAACCTATGAACGAGACCTTTATTCTGCAAAATCAGGACAAGCTTTTCTTTGGCAAAAGCAAAGAATGGGTAGATGGCTACGACGCCAACGCCGTGTTCAAAACACCGCATAAAGATGAAGCAGTGAACCAGATGTTTGAAATCACCTCTAAAGATTACAAACAGCGCGTTAAGGTCATTAGTTGCGCGTTGGACGAAAAAGCCCTACCCATTATCGACAGCGAAATCATGCCCGCTCCCCTTCCCAAAGTACCTAAACCACCCAAAGCGGGCGAAGATTTATTTGCAGAACCTGCCGAAAGCCCTGAAGCTGTGGCGGAAATGGACGAAGAGCCGGAAGAAGAACTCAGCTTTAGTGCTGAGGCTGCCGACGATGAAGACAAAACTCAGGCTACACTCATTTAACCTGTAGCACGCGCCCGGTATCGACTAACCACAATCGACCAACAACAATCAAAAAGGGGTTCGGTTTTGCCTTCTATCAATAACGCCATTTGGCGCGCGCACCTAGCCGCCTTCGCGGAAGCTCCCGCCAATAAAAGTTTGCGTGGCATTTTGCGTGGCTTGGAAAAAGAGAGTTTGCGGATAACGCCCGAAGGCAATTTGGCGCAAACCGCTCACCCGCTCGGCCTGGGCTCAGCACTCAAGCACCCCCATATCACCACCGACTATAGCGAAGCCCTGCTCGAATTTATTACCGAGCCCTTCGACAATATCCCAGCACTTTTGCAGCAGTTGGACGATATTCATCGTTTTACTTACAAAGAACTCGCCAAGACTGATGAGCGTTTGTGGCCAGCCAGCATGCCCAGCCATCTCCCGGCGGATTCAGAAATTCCTGTCGCCCGTTACGGCAGTTCTAATAGCGGCACCATGAAAACCATTTATCGGGTTGGACTTGGGCACCGCTATGGCCGCAGCATGCAAACCATTGCGGGTGTGCATTACAACTTCTCGCTACCTGACGACTTCTGGCGTGAGCTGCAACAGCAAGAAGGCGATAGCCAGGATTTGCAAAGCTTTAAAACCCAGCGTTACTTCGCGCTTATTCGCAATTTCCGTCGCTACTTCTGGCTATTAGTGTATTTATTTGGCGCGGCCCCGGCGGTGAGCAATAACTTTGTGGCGGGACGCAAACACCGTTTGCAACCGCTCGGCGATGATACCCAACATCTTCCTTTCGCAACCTCTTTGCGCATGGGCGATTTGGGTTACCAAAGCGATGCCCAGCAATCCCTGTTTGTCTGCTACAACAACGTCAGCAGCTACTTGCGCACGCTCTGTGGTGCGATTACGCATCCACACCCGGACTACGAAACTATCGGCGTTAAAGACGAACAAGGCCACTACAAGCAGCTCAACACCAGTTTATTGCAAATCGAAAACGAGTTTTATTCCAGCATTCGCCCCAAACGGACGACTCACTCCGGAGAGACGGCTCTGCAAGCATTGCGTTTGCGCGGGGTGGAATATATTGAAGTGCGCTGTGTGGATTTGAATCCCTATGAGCCACTGGGTGTTAGTGCAGAACAACTGCGCGTGATAGATGCCTTCTTACTCTACTGCCTGCTGAGCAATAGCCCGGAAACTCCGCGAAGCGAATACACCGAATGGTTGGAAAACCAAAAGCGTATTGTCTATTTTGGGCGCAATCCTGAGTTGACTTTGCTCCGCCAGGGTAAAGAGGTCAATTTTGCTGAATGGGCTAAAGAGATCCTTGATAGTTCACTCGCCTGCGCCAGGTTGCTCGACCAAGCGAATGGTGGAGAAGATTACACTGCAGCGGTCAACCGCCAATTTGCCAAGGTAAGTGATCCATCCCTAACGCCATCAGCACGCGTATTGGCTGATATGCATGCGCAAGGCAAAAGCTTCTTTGATCACACGCTCGCCTTGGCGGAATTACATCGTCAATTTTTTGCAGAAAAGGCACTAGCGCCAGAGACTTCCAGCAGCTTCCAGAAGATGGCTAGCCAATCCCTGGAAGAGCAACGCGAGCTGGAACAATCGCAGCAAATTTCCTTTGACCAATATTTGGTGAATTATTATCAGCAGTACCAGTCCTGTAACTGCGAGCCAGCGAGTGCCCCCCAAACGCAAAACGCCCCTTGTTGATACAAGAGGCGTTTTGTTTTATCACTAAGTTTTACCTTTACTTCTGCACAACCAGATTATCGAACAGCAGGTCGCTCACGGGTGGACCCTTGTGAGCTTCTTCCTTATGTTCGTCGTCATCTGATTTTTCATCTTTTTTAGCTTTGCTGTCTTTCTTGGATTTATCGTCTTTCGCTTTAGTGTCTTTTTTAGCTTTGTCGCCTTTGGATTTTTCAGGTTTGGCGTGTTCATCTTTCGCCGGCTTATGATCGCCGCCCGGATTACTAACCTTCTCCAAAGCTTCATTTATTTTGGCAAGCGCTTCTACACGCATTTTTTCCTTACCCTCACCACTGGCCATTTGCTCGTCGGTCACGCTACTGATCAACATAATCAAGGTGTCGCGAATCAGCGGCATATGGTGTGACACTTCCTGCGCGCTGTGGGCATCCTCAGTACGCAAAGACAGTTCGGCCTTTATGTATTTAACACGGCCGGGGCCGCCGTAATTCACCACTAAAGGCGGTTTGATCGCAATGTAATTAACGCCTTCTTTAAAGGTTTCACCACCGCCACTGGCCGAAGCAAGCGAGGGCAATAAAATGCTCCCCAACAAAGCCGCAATCGCACCGCACTTACGCACTAACTTCATGAAAACTCCCAAGGAAAAACAATCGCAATTAGTCATTCGTCACCACCAGAGTGACGTTTATCTACAGCATAGACGATTTGTCGCAAACATCTGGCTCTCTTAATACCTTTTTGCTTACTATAGGCGCCCCATTTGGACTAAGAGGCCGTCATGCTTCCATCTATACGCCAACTTCCAACGATTCGCCAAACCAATGTCCTGCTTTTCCTGGGCGGTGTGTTCACCATTCTGTGCGGCGTTTACATGGAACACGTCATGAAGCTGGAGCCCTGCCCCCTGTGTATTACCCAACGCGCCTTTTTTGATCTGGTAGGAATCCTGGGGCTAATTGCCGCCATCCACAATCCGCGTGGCAGGGGAATCTGGATTTACGCCCTACTCGGTTTAATTGCCGCCCTGGGTGGTGGTTACTTCGCCCAGCATCAAGTGTGGTTGCAGAGCTTGCCGGAAGACCAAGTCCCTGCATGCGGCCCCGGCTTAGCTTACATGTTTGAAGTGTTCCCCTTTATGGAAGCCATGAAACTCTTGCTGCAAGGCGACGGTACCTGCGCTCACGTGGACAAAGTTTTAGGTTTAAGCTTGCCAAAATGGTCGCTAATTGCCTTTACCGGTTTTGCTTTAATCAACATCTGGCAGTTGATTCGCGGCCTAAAAATTCAAAAAGCCAGTTGATGCACTCGGCAAGATGGCCTATTGTGTCGCCATACCGGTGATGTAAACCCGCGCTTTTAACCAGAGCGCACTTGGCGACTCAGCATCAAGCGTCAGTTGTGCGGCCATAAGCCAAAGAGCACAAACAAACCAAATCCGATAACCAAGCAGTAATCAGGAACACTGAGCATGTTAGAAAATTGCCAAAACGCTAAAGAACGCTGGGGTGGTGTAAGCATCATCATCGACCGCTGGCTACAAGAACGCCAAGACATGTTAGTGCAGTACTGTGACGTTGGCAGTGCAGATCAGAGCGAAGAAATTCGCGGCGAAAAATTGCGTAACCTCTGCCAGATTCTGGTGGATTACGTCTCTGCAGGCCACTTTGAAATTTACGACCAATTGATTAAAGAAGGCCGTGAATTTGATGATGAAGAGGCACTTCACGAAGCCGGTCATTTGTTTACCATCGTTGACGGCACCACCGAAAAGTTGCTCGACTTCAATGACAAGTATCTTGAAACCGATGACCTCAGCAGCCTTGATAGTGACTTATCTCATTTGGGTGAGACTTTGGAAATTCGTTTCAGCGCAGAAGACCGCATGATTTCTGTATTGCACACATCGCATAAAGATTTGGTGAATGGTTAAGCGCTAACACCAAATTTATTGCGAAGAACCCGCCTAGTGCGGGTTTTTTATTGATTTTAAAATCCCCGCATCGCTTTTTCAAAAATTAACTTTTTAAGTATTGGTGTTGAGTTAAAACTCGAAAAGACATAGTAGACGGGAGTCTTCATCCTCGCGTAGCGGGGATCCAGCAGTAAAAAGCTACAATCAAAAGCTGGTTGACGACTCCCCTTTTAATAAAGACCGAGGTAATGGCTCCATCTACCCACTATATTTTCCCCCATAAAAAAACCCGCCGAAGCGGGTTCTTTTAAAGCTGATTAACTCAACTTATTTTTTAGCTGGTTTAGCAGCTGGTTTTTCTTCTGCGGCAGCAGCAGATTTCACTTCCAACAATTCAACTTCGAAAATCAAAGTAGATGCTGGTGGAATTTGTTGCTGGCCTTGATCACCGTAAGCCAAACCTGCTGGAATATATACTTCCCACTTGGAGCCTTGTGGCATCAATTGCAAAGCTTCAACCCAACCAGCGATTACGCCACCTACCGGGAACTCAACTGGCTCGCCACGCTTAACAGAACTGTCAAAAACGGTGCCATCTAACAACTTACCGGTGTAATGAACTTTTACGGTGTCAGTTTGTTTTGGCTTAACACCAGTGCCTTCAGTAATGACTTTGTACTGCAAACCAGATTCGGTAGTTTTTACACCTTCTTTGGTTTTGTTTTCAGCCAGGAATTTCTCGCCAGCAGCTTTGTTAGTTTCAGCTAATTTTTTAGCTTCTTCTTCTTTTTTCTTAGTCATGTTTGTTTTGAATTCTTCCATGATTTTTACCGCATCTTCTTGCGAAATGCGCGGAGCAGAAGCATTCAATTTATCCAATTCAGCTTTTTCTTCTTTGGTCAAAGATTCTGGCGCTTTCGCTTTCAACGCAGCAAGTTTTTCCTGGTCAGCTGGACTTAAAGCATTTTTAGCGTCGTTCAATCCCAAGAGGAAAGAATCCTGATCCAAAGCTATATCATTTTGCTTAATGCCACTACCGA
Source organism: Cellvibrio zantedeschiae (assembly GCF_014652535.1). Taxonomy (NCBI): domain Bacteria; kingdom Pseudomonadati; phylum Pseudomonadota; class Gammaproteobacteria; order Cellvibrionales; family Cellvibrionaceae; genus Cellvibrio; species Cellvibrio zantedeschiae. Next base: position 234,938 of record NZ_BMYZ01000003.1, read on the forward strand.
TGTTTTGGCCAATCAAGTAGCTTACTTTTTGCTCAAGCGTGTCCAATTTTGGCGCTTGCTTTTTGGCATCTTCTTTACAACCTGCAACTAAGGCTGCAGAAGCCATTAAACCGATAATTGCTAATTTCTTGTTGATCATTTTGCACCCTAGTGGATTACATTTTTAAAGGAATATTGGCTCATGTTTGCCCGAACAATCTAAGCCAAGCACGTGATGGGCAACCTGCAGCTAAACCACGGGTGTAACAGCCCTAACGGGCGCCAATGGTATACCAAAACATTTAAATTGTGCGGTATTTTGCCCATTTTTTCACGGAATACAGCGAATTAGCCGATGCTGGGGAAACGCATGAACGCTTAAGACACGCGGCATGCGGCTTAGTTCTTGAAAACCAACAAAAGCGCCCTATTTATGTTGGCGGCAGTAAGCCTGAGTTACAGAAAACCAAGCAGAAACTAAATTGTCACCTGAATGTAATACTTTTTTGCAGGTCCCCACACTACACTGGCTCACGACTTTTGCCCCCCCTTTTACTTATATATCAAGCAGGATTTTATTATGGCTCCCAGCAACCTTAAAAACCCCTCTATTTCCGATATTGAAGCGCAAATTGCCAAAGTCACAGCCGAGCTTGAAAAGGCGCGCGCGGCACAATACAGCGCTGCTGAAAAAGTTTTTCTCGCTGCGCAAAAACGCACAGCTACCGCCCAGGCAAAGGTAAATGACCTGGCTGCAAAAGGTGGTACTACGGCAGCCGCACAAAGTCGCCTGGCGCTGGCCAGAGCTGCATTGACCGAACAGGAAAACTTATTGGCAGAGGCCAGTGATCAGTTCAATGCTGCGAAAGCCGTGCAAGATGCTGCTGATGAATTTGCCAAAAATGTAGCCTTGGTGCTGTCAGGTAAAAAGCTGGGCAAAAAAGTAAAACTGAACAAACACGAAAAGAAAGTTCTTAAAGAAGATAAAAAAGCCGAGAAGAAACGCGTTAAAGACGCAGAGAAGGCGGCGAAGAAAGAAGCTAAAGCGGCAAAAAAAACCAGCAAGCAAAACGCAAAAGACGAAGCGAAAAAATCTGCACCTGCAAAAACAGAAACCTCAGCACAAACAACACCTGAAGCACCCAAAGCAAAACCTGTAGCGAAAAAAACAGTCACAAAAAAACCAGTGGCTAAAAAAGCACCTGTTAAAAAGCCAGTTCCAAGCGTACAAAATAATCCGGAAGAACAATCACCCACTGAGCCAGTAGAAGCTACGTTACCCGCTCCTATTACCATAGAGAATGTATCGGCCGATACCAGTGCAGAACTGCCTGCAAGCGAAACCGGCAAAGATGTAGTGGTGGAAACAGAAGTGATTCCACCAGCAGAATCTACCCCGAATCAAGATGAAAATGTAGAAAAACCAGTAAACGATTAATTTGAAAGCAATAAAAAAGCGCGCCTGGATGCCCATGGCGCGCTTTTTTATTTTCAAAATTTACTCCATTACTTACACAATACTACCAGCAATTCTTTCGGCGCATTTAATTCAACAATATAGTCTTCAATATTGCTGCTAGCGTTTGCCTTACTAGCTTGAACATTTTTGCTCATCCAATGCTCAATTTCTTCCAACAATTTTTTTTCTGCCAATAGCTCTGCTTGCTTTACCGCGTTACGCAATTGCTCCTGGGTTTCATCTTGCTGATAAGGTTCAAAGGGTGACTTTAGTTGTCTGCGCAGCTGTCGCAAAGGTTCAACTATCTGCGCTGTCCAAGCTGCTACGTGAGTTTTTAAAGCGACAAACTCCTCATCACTGAGCGCTTGATCACAGGTGTCGAGCCAGCGCAGGGCAATTAACAAACACACGTTGGCTTTGTACTCATCCTGCAAACGCAGGCAGGTATCGGCAACCTGCGGCTGCGCATAAAACGCAACCGCAAAATTCCAGAGTGTTTGTGATTTAACCATAGTCTGGCTGTTCAACTTATAAAAATGCTCTTATTGGCTTTTAACAGAAATAACCGACACTGATTGCGGCGCAATAGTGAATTTAAGCTGCCCATTAATTGCTTTCAACGAAAGATTTTTGGGCGACACTACATCAGGTTTAGCAAAACTATTAACGGCATCTATGGTGGGCGCTTTTAATATTTCACCATCTGCACTGGCAATCGATTTGCCCAACAAAGAAAGATCAACATCAATAGATTGTTTGGGATCAATATTAGTTACCGCTACCCAGATGCGTCCTTGATTGTCGCGTGCAGATATAACATCAATTTTTGGCAAATTAATATCACCTTCTTTATACACACCTTGGTCATAGTTGGTCTTAAGCCTTACCGCATTTTGAAATGGAACATACATTCGAAACGCGTGATAGGTTGGCGTTAAGACCATTTTTTCTTTGTCCGTTAAAATCATTGCTTGTAATACATTAATCATTTGCGCAATGTTTGCTCCACGCACGCGATCTGCATGGCGAGCGAAAATATTAAAATTCAATGCGGCGATAATAGCATCGCGTTGGGAATTTTCTTGCTCCAGATAACCGGGGTCTGTGCCTTTAGTTGGCGCGTACCAGGTACCCCATTCATCAACCAAAATACCCACTTTTTTCTCGGGATCATATTTATCCATGATCGCGATATTGGTTTTAATAAAATCATTCATACCCAATGTTTCTTTAATCACACTGGCATATTGTTTTTGGTTAAAACCGGTTGCTGGGATATTGGGCGGCCATCCGTTGCGCGTGTAGCGATGCAATGAAAGCGCTTCAATATTCCACGCCCAGGTTCTTTTGCTCCAGGCGTTCATCACCACTTCCGCGTATTCAGGAAAGCCATCGCCATCAGGTCCAACGGCGACTTGTTGCGTCGGCATATTTTTATTGTGATTGGTGCTGAAATTGGAAAATTGCTTCAGCTTGGTCACATATTCCTCGGCAGTGAATGGCCCGCCGCAACCCCAGACTTCGTTGCCAATTCCCCAAAACGCCACTTCATAAGGTTTGGGATGACCGTTGGCCGCACGCTCTTTTGCCAGGCTGGAATCTTGCGCTGTTAAATACTCGAGCCAATCTGCCGCCTCTTGCACAGTACCCGAGCCCACGTTGGCCGAGATAAAGGCATCTGCGCCAATTTGTTGGATGAAATCAAAAAATTCGTGAGTGCCGAATGAGTTAGGCTCAGGGCGACCAGCCCAACTGGCGTTAATACGGCTGCGCCTGTCTTCTGGTTTGCCTATGCCATCGCGCCAGTGGTACTCATCCGCAAAGCATCCACCCGGCCAGCGAACGTTAGGCACCTTCAAGGCTTTTAGTGCCCCGACTACATCTTTGCGAATGCCGCGCGTGTTGGGGATTGTAGAATCCGGGCCAACCCAAACGCCCTCGTAGACACCGCGCCCCAAATGTTCGGCAAATTGACCGAAAATGTGGCGATTGATTACGGGGCCATCCTGGGCGGGATCTATAGACACCTTAACAGCAGTATTAGCCGAAGCATTGATTGAACTAATACCAAAAACAACACCAATCAAACCGACCAAACGCAGCAATTTCATTGTCGCGCGCCCCAATACAGGAACAAAAACCTTATACATATCCAACCTCATGTTATTCTCCAAGCAGCAATATTAAATATTATATTACAAAACAACATTTCGCTAGAAGATTGGCCTTTTCATCCATCATTTTGACTTATGAATGAGGCTCGCAGTCTGCTAGCATGCGCGCCATGATTCAATTACAAAATATCTCACTGCAGCGCGGCCCCAAATTTCTGTTGGACTCCGCCGACCTCACGATTTACCCGGGCCAAAAAGTCGGCCTGATTGGTGGCAATGGCACTGGTAAATCCACTCTTTTCCAAATGTTGCTCGGCAAACTCGCCAGCGATACCGGCACGCTGGATATTCCCAAGCAGTGGCGTGTCGCCCATATGGCGCAGGAAGTTGGCCACACTACGCGCAGCGCGCTCGATTATGTGCTGGATGGCGATAGTGAATTGCGCCGGCTTGAAAGTGAAATCGCAGCAGCGGGTAGCGATGGCGAAAAGCTTGCTCATCTCTATGGCGATATGGAAAACATTCACGCCTATTCTGCACCGGCACGAGCACAACAATTATTAAATGGTTTGGGTTTTAATCCCGGCGACGATGCTCGCCCCGTAACCGATTTTTCCGGTGGTTGGCGGATTCGTTTAAACCTCGCGCAAGCCTTAATGTGCCCGTCAGATTTATTGCTGCTCGACGAACCGACCAACCACCTGGATTTGGATGCAACGCTCTGGCTGGAAGAATGGCTCAAGCGCTACGCCGGCACCTTGATTATTATTTCGCACGACCGCGATTTCCTCGACAACATTGTTGATCGCATCGTTAATATCGAAAAACAAAAACTTGATTTATACAGCGGCAATTATTCTGCCTTCGAACGTCAGCGCGCTGAAAAATTAGCGCAGCAACAGGCGAGCTACGAAAAACAACAAGAGCGCATTGCGCACGTTGAAAATTATATTCGCCGCTTCCGCGCCCAAGCGACCAAAGCGCGTCAAGCCCAAAGCCGTATTAAAGAATTGGAGCGCATGGAAAAAATTTCCGCCGCACATGTGGATTCGCCGTTTACTTTCACCTTTAAATGCTCTGAAAAAATGTCTGTACCTTTGGTACACATTTCCCGCGCAGATATCGGCTATAAAATTTCAGATTCTGAAACTCGAAAAATTTTAGAAAAAGTGGAACTGGCTATTCGCGCTGAAACGCGTATAGGTTTGCTCGGCCCCAACGGTGCGGGTAAATCCAGCTTGGTAAAAACCCTTGCAGGTTCATTACCACTACTTGCTGGTGACCGCACTAACGGCGAACATTTCAAGCTTGGCTATTTTGCGCAGCATCAATTGGAAGCGCTGGATATCAATGCTTCTGCCGCGCTGCATATTCAACGTTTGTCGCCCACAGCGCGCGAACAGGAAATTCGCGATTTCCTCGGCAGTTTTGATTTCCACGGCGATCGTGCTTTCGAACCTATTACACATTTTTCTGGCGGCGAAAAAGCGCGTTTGGCTTTAGCGATTATTGCCTGGGAAAAACCCAACGTATTATTGCTCGACGAACCGACCAACCATTTGGATTTGGAAATGCGCCAGGCCCTCACCATGGCGCTGCAAGATTTTGAAGGCGCGGTGATTATCGTTTCGCATGATCGCCATTTATTGCGCAATACCGTGAATGAATTTTTATTAGTCGCTGATGGTAAGGTAAGTGAGTTTGATGGTGACCTGGAGGACTACTACAAATGGCTGCTACAACAGCGCCAAGCGCAAGCCGCGGTAGAAGAAAAATACACGCCAGAAAATGAGAATAAGGTAGACAAAAAAGCACAGCGCCAGCAATCAGCAGCGCAGCGTCAGCAATTAAAACCACTGACCAATAAATTAAAAAACCTTGAAAGCCAGATGGAAAAATTGCAAACCAAGCTCGCCGATATTGAAACACAGTTAGGTGACAGCAGTATTTACGACGATAAAAACAAAGCCAACCTCCAACAACTTTTGTTAGATCAAGCCAAGCTGCAACAGCAACTTGAAGAGACAGAGGAAAGTTGGTTAGCCGTTAGTGAGGAACTGGAAGCTGCGAGCAACTAGCTCGCGGCTTAATTCTAAAGCAGATTAAAATAGCGACTGTTAACTCACTTATCTATAAGTAGTTACCAGGCACTATTAAGCAACTCGTTATTATTTCAATCGAATTTATAAAAACGCTACTTTCCCCTCGCGAATTCTTTCAATCAGCATAGAATTAGTTCCCCCCCTTGGACTCATTGGGGCGGTGTTCTATTTCATGATTTTCATATTAATAAATATGGGAGAGGGAAATGAAAATTGACAGCAAGAAAGCTTTGGAAAAATTATGTTTGGGTTTGGTTTTTTTCTGTGTACTCACCTCTAATGCGTTTGCGATTATTGTTAATACGATTAAATATGATGAGTTACAACCCGCAGGTGCAGGTACCGATGGGTTGGGATTTATTTGGCGATTGCAATGGGATGGTGTGGCGGGTGACTTGCTGGCAGTACCGACCGGCCCCCTACCGGACTCAGAAACCTATTGGGAGAGCCGCGCGCTTTTTTCGGTGCCTGCATCGGGCGACGAACCTACAGTGACTTTTTCTTCCAAATTGCACAAGCGCCCGGATGCGCTTGGCCATTTAGGTGATCAGGATAGAACCCAGGCGTTAAATTTTATTACCTTTGAAACAGCGCTTTTTACCAGCACAATGGGCGACGGAACCTTTCGCCTCGAGAGTAAGAGTATTGACCATCCTTCCGACTCCGCATTCCATCACAAGGATTTTGTGTTCGTCGATTTTATTAAAGCCAACGGTCAGTTATTTTTTGAAATGCGGGGCGAGCACGTGTTGGTGAGCGAGTCATCTGCCGTCGCGTTATTTTTATTGGGATTCTTGGGGTTGTTTTCCCGGCGCTGGCTATAAAAATTCCGAGACCAAGCCCTGCCTTGGCGGGGCTGTATTTTTAAGGCTTACATCTGGGAAATAAATTTTGAAAGGACTTCAAACTTTTCTGCATCGTTATCCACAAAGCGAATAACCATTTTTACGGTGCTGGAGTCAGGTCGGTTTTCTCCCGCAATAATACTATGTACATAGCCGTTAACCCGCGCCAACCCATTGCCCTCACCCATGTCTATATCCACCACCGCTTGTTCAAACAAGCTGGGAAGTTTTTCCGTGCGCTGTAAAGCACAACTCATTAGCTGCAATGACATTTCACGAATAACACAGGCAAAAATTCGATTATCGGAAAAACGCAGTTGGGCTTGCGCTTTGGGTGTGGATTTAACGGCGGCCACCACAGGCTTGGCAGTTAGCAAAGGCGAGCCCGTTAAGAGCGCCGCGCTACCATTGCCCGCTGCAGCTGCAGCTTTTGGAGCTACGGCTTCCACGCGGCCAGCAGTGAGTACATCTATAGAAGCTGCGGCAATACCTTGGGTTGCGGCGCGCGGTGCGGCAGATGAGGGTAATTTGCCAAGCACTTTAAGTTGTTTGTAAACCTTTCTCAGCAGTTCCTCGGCAGAGAAAGGTTTAGAGAGGTAATCAGAAACACCTGATTGAATGGCCTTAACAATATGATCGCGATCACCGCGGCTGCTGATCATCACGAAGGGGGTTTTGGCACCGTTGGGACTGCTGCGCACGTTACGCAGGAATTCTTCGCCGGTCATGAGGGGCATTTCCCAGTCCGACAAAATCATGTCTATATCATTTTGCTTGAAAAGCGCGAGCGCGCGAGCACCATCGGCAGCGTCAAAAATTTCTACGCCGGGAATGCGGTCACGCAACTGTTTTTTAATCATATCGCGAATGAAGGTTGCGTCGTCCGCGACCAGAATTTTCAAAGCCATGAGCTGAAGTCCTTGTGAGTATCTCTTCAGACTAGCTCAATTTATAGGCTTTGCTTAACGCTGCCGTAAATGACGTATAGGTATATTTACTCTCGCAGGCTCATCATCTTCAAGTGAATAACTGCCCTGAGCGGCTTCAACGGCAATGCGCATCCAGAAGATTAGCTCGGCGGGGTGCGTGAGAACATCATCCGGTAACTGAAAGAAATGGGAGTCACCGGACTCGATAGTGGAGGGTAAAAAAGCAGTCATGCGCTTGGCGATATAAAGGCTGCGGGAATAATCGTCGGCCCGAAAATAAAGATGGTCGTTAATGACAATCGCGAACTGTACGCCGTGGTGATAGATCCCGTAGCCGTTAAAAATACGACGATAGGACACCGGGGCCACGTGGCTCATACTTTCTACTGCATGCAGTAAAAAGTGATTGCTTACCGTCATAATTTTCCTGTTTTTATAGATGTTATTTTGACTAGAGTGAGACAAAAAATAAGTGGAACTCTATGTCGCAGCCCAAGTGAATGCAACAAGCTTCTAAGAATGAATTTTTTAATAAGCGAAGCTTAGATGAGTTTTATGGAATATAAAGCCGCAAATGCCAATATTTATAAAAAACTTATCTAACAAACGGGTTTATTTTATATTTCTTCCCGCGTGAACACCCATTCGTACTCGCTCGACAACGCAGAATCAAAGCTGTAACCGGCTACGTCAAATTGTTTGATGGCTTGCGGATCAGTAATTCGATTTTGAATGATGTAAGCGCTCATCATGCCGCGCGCTTTTTTAGCAAAGAAGCTAATGATCTTGTATTGACCGTTTTTTTGGTCTTTGAAGATGGGAGTAATAATCTCGGCTTTTACCAACTTGGGCTTTACTGCGCTGAAGTATTCGTTAGAGGCCAAATTGATCAGCACCTTGGAATCCAGTTCCTTTAACTGTTTGTTGACCGCCTTTGTAATCCTATCGCCCCAGAATTCGTAAAGGTTTTTGCCGCGCGAGTTGGCGAAACCGGTGCCCATTTCCAAACGGTAGGCTTGCATTAAATCCAGCGGCCGCAACAGCCCGTAAAGGCCAGACAGGATGCGCAAATGTTGCTGCGCGAACTGGATATCCTCCGCAGAAAAGCGCTCTGCTTGCATACCTGTGTAAACATCCCCTTGGAATGCAAATATCGCCTGCTTGGCGTTCGTCGGTTTAAAGGGTGTTTTCCAATTGGCGAAGCGATCAAAATTCAAAAGCCCCAGCTTGTCGCTAATGCTCATCAGATTTGAAATGTCGTGCGGCGCTAATGCGCGCAACTCGCTAATGAGCAGTTTGGATTCCTTCAGAAAATCTGCTTGTGTGAACTCAGGGGTCGGCGCAGGCGTTTCAAAATCGAGAGTCTTCGCGGGGGAAATCAATAACAGCATAGAGTTCTAATCATTAAATTTGGGATTAAAAAAATCGGCGTAATTATTCCGGCTTTAAAATATCTTGCCACCAATTCAGTGGTGTTTGGCCGTCGATAGGATCATAGACATTGCCGTACATCCAGGTGCTGCGGCCATCTTTGCCAACGAACTGATTCAATAAATCTTCAAGCACACTAAAACCAACGCTAACGTGTAGGGAATAAACCAGCATACGCGGAGTTTCTACATCCAGATCACCACCCAGCTTTTCAATTTCTGCGGTTAGGGCATCTGCCAAAAGGCTAATATCATCGCGGCTAAAAACGCGCACACTCAAATTGCCACTGCGTTGGACAATTTCGAATTCCTGATTGGGAACATCGCAGCGAATGACATCACCGCTGGCGAGGCCTTTGATAAACGCCGGGGATTTAACGAGTTGCATGTGGCCGTTTTCCAATTCGCGCACATGCATTTTTTCTACAATAGGTTTGCCGTGCGCGCCTAATCCGGCAAAGAGTTCAATCACTTGTAAGGCTTTCATTCACAGTCTCGCAGCTTGGTATTCCAGTTAACTTAGTTTAACGGTGGTTGTGTGGCATTATATCTGAGTTACGCATTCATAATGGGGGTACTGATAATGGTGGTACTAACAATGGTGGCACTAACAATGGGAGGAACCATGAAACATTTAATTCGACTATCTGCCTGCGCGTTGCTTGCCATGAGCATTGTGGGCTGTGCCGTAAACCCGGTGACGGGCAAAAAAGAAATGATCTTCGATTCAGTCGCGCAAGATATAGAAACTGGAAACCAAAATTATTTGCCGAGCCAGCAATCCCAAGGCGGCCAGTATGTGGTGGACCCAGGTTTGACGGCCTACGTGAATCAGGTTGGTAAAAAGTTAGCGGCTGTTGTGACTGACGGGCCTAAATTGCCCTACGAGTTTGTGGTCTTGAATAACGATGTCCCCAATGCCTGGGCTATGCCTGGCGGCAAGCTGGCAATTAACCGTGGGCTCTTGATTCAACTGGAGGATGAAGCCCAGCTGGCAGCCGTTTTGGGCCACGAGATTGTCCACGCCGCGGCGCGTCATGGTGCCAGTGCAAAATCCCAACAAATGGTCGTTGGTGCAGGCGCATTATTGGCGGGTGTTGCTATCGCCAATAAAAAATCCGAATACGGTGCTTTGGCCGTGGGGGCTTTGGCCGTGGGGGCGAATGCCTGGAATTCTAAATACTCACGCGACCATGAAACCCAGTCCGACATTTACGGCATCAAGTACATGCAAAAAGCCGGCTACGACCCACAAGCCGCCGTAGAATTGCAGGAGTTATTTGTACGCATGGCGGAAAAACAGGAACCAAGTTGGTTGGAAGGTTTGTTTGCCAGCCATCCACCTTCACGCGACCGCGTAGCCGCAAACAAAGCTGAAGTTGCCAAGTATCCTAAAGGTGGGGCGCGCAACAAGGAAGCTTTCCAGCGCGCCTTGTCCCAACTTAAAAAAGACAAAGACGCTTACACCGGTTACCAGGATGCAATGAAAGCTGCAAAAGCCAAGCAATACGACAAGGCCTTGTCGCTGGCGGATAATTCAATTCAACAGCAACCTAAAGAAACGCTTTTTTGGGAGTTAAAAGGTAAGTTGTTGCTGCAAAAAGACCAAAACAAAGAAGCGGTTTCTGCGTTGGATAGGGCTATTAACGCTAACCCAAATTTCTTCCGCCCCTATATTTACCGTGGTATGGCGTATAAGGAGTTAGGTAATAGCAGCCTTGCAGAGCGCGATTTGGTTGCAAGCCAAAAACTCCTGCCAACTCAGGAAGCTAGCGAACAGTTAGGCGATATAGCGCTCACCAAAGGTGACCGCGGCACCGCCCGCGCTTACTACGAGCAAGTTGCCGCCGCCGGTGGCGAAGCGGGTGAGCGAGCTAAAGCGAAATTGGCACAATTGCAGTAAAGATTTAGCTGTAAAGATTTAAAAGGAAGTTAAAAAAAGCCCGCGTAATCAAAAGTTACGCGGGCTTTTTTAGTTCGAACAAATAAGCGCGGAGATTTAACAATGTGAAACCGCGCGCCAAAACACCGCTACAAACCTTGATTCACCACCAGTTCGAACAAATTGCTCGCAGGCAAACGCGTTCGTCTCCAACTATTTTTTGCACTTTGTTTTCCCCAGAACGACAGCACTTGCACGCAGGCCTAATGTTGGCTGACGAAACCAGCGCTTGCGTATTATTAATTGGGAAACTCCAACCTCAATTGATCAACCAATACTGGATAGCAGTACTACAGGGAGACCTCCTATTTGCCAGTTGGGGGGTTCGCACCGGCTTTCGTACTCTGTAATAACAATAAATTCTACAGGTACATACATATGAAAAACTCCAGCCCGGCGGGCGTGCTCGCCCATGTTCCAAAAACCTTACTCGCCTTGGCAGGCTTGGCAGGCTTGGCATTTGCCAATATCAGCCTTGCGCAAGTTGCCGTTCCCGGCACCATCCAGGCCGAAAGTTACGCCAGCATGAGTGGCGTACAACTTGAAACCACCACCGATACCGGCGGCGGACAAGATGTCGGTTGGATCGATACCAATGATTGGATGAGTTACAACATCAACGTGGCCAGCGCAGGCTGGTATACCGTGCAATATCGTGTGGCTTCACCTAACGCGACAGGCCAAGTTGTACTGAGCCAAAACTCTACGGACGTAAGCGCTGTTAGCACCATCCCCAACACTGGCGGTTGGCAGGCGTGGACTAACGTGAACTCGCGCGTCTATTTAAATGCAGGTATCCAAAGCCTAGCGGTCTTCGCCAAAACTGGCGGTTTTAATATCAACTGGATCAAGCTCACCGCTGAATCCACCCCGATTACAGCTCTGCCTGCTATCAAGCAAAGCGGTCAATACTGGGTTAATGCCAGCGGTGCACGCGTGAACTTGCGCGGCACCAACGTGGGTAACTGGTTGATTCAGGAATTCTGGATGATGGGCGGTTCCATGACCGGCATCAACGACCAGTGCACGCTCGAATCCAAACTTTCACAACGCTTTGGCAACACTGAAAAAGAACGCTTGATGAAAGTCTTCCGCGACAGCTTCATCACCACCCGCGATTTCGATTTAATGAAAGGCATGGGTATGAACGTAGTGCGCATCCCCTTCTTATATAGTCTCGTCGAAAACGAATATGCGCCTTACACCTTGCGCAGCGACGCTTGGCAGTATTTGGATTGGGCGATTAACGAAGCCGAAAAACGTGGTATGTATGTGATTCTCGATTTGCACGGCGCAGTCGGTGGCCAAGCTGCCGCGAGCGAACAACACGACGGCTGCATTGGCGCTGCGCAAATGTGGACCAACAACACCTACTGGGATCGCACCAAGTGGCTGTGGGATAACATCGCCTCGCGCTACCGTGGCCGTACCGCCATTGCCGCTTACGATTTGTTGAACGAACCTTGGGGCACAGACGCAACCTCTTTGGCAAACCGTTCTTACGAATTGTTTAACGTAGTGCGCGCGAAAGATCCTGATCACGTAATTCTGTTGCCCGGCCATAACAGTGGCATCGATGCCTACGGCAACCCCAACAGCCGCGGCCTCACTAACTCATCATTGTGGATGCACTTCTACCCAGGCTTGTGGGGCTGGAACGACACCGCCACTTACGGCGCAGGCCAAGCCAACATGTACGCCAACTGGTTGCACTGCAATCAAAACGGCACGGGTGAAAGTTGTGATTGGAAAACCAAAATCGACAATTTGAAAACGCCATTCCTCGTCGGCGAATTCCAACCATGGACATTGATGGGTAGCTACGGCGGCCAAATGACGCGCAAAGCCTACGACATATACAACATGTACGGCTGGGCGGCGACCAACTGGGCTTACAAAACCACATCCAACGCTGGCTCAAATGGCAACACAGATTCGTGGGGCTGGGGCATGGTCCAAAACAGCAGCAATGGCGGCACCATGAGCAATATTGATGTGAACACCGCAAGCAGCGCGCAAATCGAAAGTTGGTTCCGCTCATTCGCAACGCAACCATTGGTGCGCAATGAAAACATTGCCTACTGGATGAACTGGAAGCCCACCGTAAACAACCGCGTTGAAGCAGAAATGTTCACCAACCACAGCGGCATTCGCATGGAAACCACAACCGATGCAGGCGGCGGTTTTAACGCAGGTAGCACCGACGACAACGATTGGATGAGCTACCCAATCAACATCCCAACCTCCGGCAACTACACCTTCCAGGTTCGTGTTGCATCACCTTACGCAGGCGGCCAATTAGTGCTGAGTAAAAACGGAGCCGATGTTGGCGTAGTTACAGTACCTAACACCGGCGGCTGGCAAAACTGGCAAACCGTTTCCATCACCGTCAACTTACAAGCAGGCCAACAAGACCTCGCAATTTTTGTAAGAAAAGGCGGCTGGAATATCAACTGGTGGCAGTTGAACGCGCAGTAAGATTTAAAATTGTTTGAGAAAAGAAAAGCCAGTGCAGAAATGTGCTGGCTTTATTGTTTTTTGGGAAGAGTTGGATTTTGGTATCTGAGAAGGATATAGTCAGGGAGATTTAATAAACAGTTAGCCATATGTAGAGAGCGGATGAAAATATACAAGTTCAAGGATTTAAGGCAGAAAAATACTCACAGTCATTTTTTTCAAATCATAGAAGAAAAAAAGATTTGGTGTGCAGCTCCATGCTCCCTAAATGATAGTAGTGAATTTAATTTTTCCATGGACTACACACCTTCGGAGAAGACAGCTGCTTTATTGACGGCTACGATTCAAAAATTTGGATCCTTAGCTTTTCCAGCGTACATGACGGCTTCTTATGCCGTCCTCAATAATAAAATTGAAGAATATGCAAAACCTGAAGTTGATAAAATTATTGAAAACTGTCGAAAAACAATCGGAGTAACAAGTTTTTCATTATCACAAACTGATCCTTGGCTATGGGAAACATATGGCGGACAAGGATTTGGTGCCGTTGTTGAATTTGAAATTTCAGATGAGGATCTAGAGGAAACTTATCATTCAGTTACTTATTCAAGAGCAAGCGTTTTTCACGTCGATCTTTTCTTGGAAGCTGCATTAGGTAATACTGAAAAAGTTTTTAGAAAAATACTTTGCACAAAAACATTAAAGTGGAAGCCAGAAATGGAAATACGCTTTCTTGGGAAAACACCCAACATAAATATTCTATTCGATGCCCCAATAACAGGGGTAATAATCGGAGAAAAAGTTTCCGAACCACTGTCAAAAGAAATAGAAAGAATCTGTATAGAAAATAATATTATGACACATTTTAAAAATACAAAATAACAAAGCCATGTAGTGCTGGTTAGCCACAAAATGGCGTAACCCGCGAATTTTAACTCTTTAATTGCTCGCTAGGCGAGAACCCACCTTAATGGAGCTCCAGCTCCTAAAAAACTTAGCAAGGGAATATGTCATGACAACAGAAAACAATAAAAACATTCAAAATTTAAGCCGAACCAAAAAAATTATTGCTGGGTGTTTGTGGGGTGCAGGAGGCTATCTATTCTATGGTTTATCCAAAATCATCCCGCAATTCCAAGAAACGTTTAATTCGTTTGGAGTGCAACTGCCTACGCTTACGAATATATCTTTGACTTTGGCACCGAGCTATAAGCTCATAGCGTATTTTTGCATTGTTCCCGTACTATTTATTTTCGGCTTAGGCGAGTTTTCGTTTAAAGGCCAAAGGTTATATTTCAAAATAACGCTTATAGCCTTCTTTTCCATGGTCTTTTATTTTTTCCTATCGTTAATTTCACTGTACTTACCAATTTTTACCTTAGGACAAGTCGTATAAAAACTTAAAGACAACCCTGAGCTTGGTTATCATGAAAAGAAAGTACAACTCAAAAAGCGAAGAGGCAATGGAGCGAAAAATACAAACGCTCAACAAAAAGCTAAAGCTAATACTTGGTATTGTTTTCTTAGCAATAGTCGCTTTAGCTGTTTACTCAGTACATTTATGTGAATCTGAAACTAGCGGTAACTGTCGAGGAATGGAAAAACCTTTCTTATACATGTTGAAATCTATCGCAGTTATTTTTAAGTAAGTGGTATAGCATCTAGAAAGTACATTAATTTTTAAAATCAAGAACACATTACTAGTTTAAGATTGAAGTACATTCAAATTAACAAAGGACGCTACAATGAAATTAAATATAAACTTATTAATCGGCGCAAGCATTTTATCTCTCTCGTTACTTGCATCCGCCCAGGATGCCGAGGAAATAGTAGTTACCGGGCTTAGGGCGAATGATTACAACGAATTGCCTGCTATCACCTTTAGCAAGAAAGCGGACTTCCTGGTACAACAAGTTGAACTTATTAATGACAGTAGATCGCCAGATCTACGTAAAAGCGAAATTCTGCAAACTATTAAAAACTTAATTTCAGCATCCAAGAAAATTCGTGGAATAGAACTTTCATATGGTAAAGGGTTTTTATCGCCAATAAATCTGGACGATGAATCACTGCAAATATTGGATGACAAAAGATCCAGCGATACGAGCCACATTCAAATTTCCATAAAAATCGCCATCACAGAAAAAGAATCAGCCAAGGCAAAAATCGAGGAGCTTAAAAAATTCCTGAAAAACGCAAATCTGGTAGGAAGAACCGAAATTGAAAATAACGGCGACATCGGCTTAAGCATTGTAAGACCTGAACAATATCGCTCTGAAATACTATCGCTAATAGCAAAAGAAAACACCAAGCTTAAGGAATCATTAGGCAGCGGTTGTTACACAGAGAATGAAGGTCTTTCTGGTAGAGTTGCTTGGGATAGAACTGCCGTAGACGAGTTGGTTTTATATATTCGATATTCCACCAAAGTTGTGTGCAAATAAATAAGTGGCTACTTGCACTACATGTATTTTAAGAAAACCGGGAATATAGCAGCGGGCCCATGTCGTGGATATTATTGAAGAATACCAACGCCAACAATCATGGCGGAACTGGGAGAAATATCTTGAAGCGATTCCATTAGACGCAAACAACCGTGTTCTTGATTTGGGTTGTTCTATAGGCGGTGTTTCTAATTTATTTGCGCAACGGGTTGCTTCTGTAACAGGCATTGATTCGAATAGTGATTTTATAAATTACTGCAACGCCAACAAGCAACCCAACCAGAATTTTATTTGCAGCGATTTCGCAACAATTAATTATCGCGAGCTTTCACCAATTACCGGTGTGTGGGCAAGCTTTTCATTATCCTATTTGAAGAACCCCGCTGAAATTTTAGTATCACTGTATGATGCCTTGGAGCCCGGTGGCTGGATTGCGTTAGCAGATGTAAGTTGTTTTATTTCTGGAAACATGCTGCTGGACAGCAAGCATTACCAACGCGTAAGGGATTTTGAAATTGAATCTTTAAAACTCGGTTTATACGATTTTGATTTTGGTTCCAAGATGGAAAGCCTGCTTAAGCAAGTCGGTTTTAATATCATCTACGTCAATAATAATGTGACTGATGCGGAACTTAATTTTGACGGATCTTGTGAGCACCAGATTCTACTCAACTGGAAAGCACGGCTCGAGCGCATGCAAGGTTTGAAAAATAGATATCCAGCGCAGTATCCTGAAATCTGTAATGAGATAATTGGAAGCCTTGAATCTTCGAAACACTGCAAAGGTAATAATGTTCGTTTTGTTGTAGCCACAAAAACTTAAGGATAAGCTATATGCGCAAACCCATTATTTTATTGCCCGGTGCAGGGCGCGCTTATGATATGGGAACCATGTCTGCAGTATTTAAAGCTGATGGCGATGAAGCTAATGGCGCCTATTCAATATCTGAATGGTGGTTGGAGCCTTACTCGAAAGGGCCGGGCGCACATTCTCACCCGGAAGATGATATTTTTTATGTGCTTGAAGGGGTGATGAGTTTTTTAGTAGGCGATCAATGGACGGATGCACCCAAAGGTTCATTTGTGTTGGCACCCGGCGGAGTCACGCATGATTTTGAAAACCGCACTGATGTGCGTGCAGGCGCACTGAATATTTCTACTCCGGGAAATTTTGAGCAGCATATGCCATCTATAGTGGAGTGGTTTGAAAAAAATCCGCTGGGAACTACTCGCTAAAGCATTAAAAATGCTTGGCAAACATTAGCTGACAGGAGTTCTTATGATTGGGTTCAAAGCGCTAAGTATATTTACGGCGGCACTCGCGTTAATTTTATTTTTATCCTTATTGTTCGTACCTGAACCCATATTTTTTATCTTCCAACTTACCGAAACCGGCTCGGCCTTTTTTATTGCGCGCAGAGCTGCCATGTTGTTTCTTGGCATTGCGATTTTGAGTTGGCTAGGTCGTGCTCAGCCTCACTCACAATCGCGCCAATCGATTTGCATGGGATTAGGTGTAATGATGTTGGGACTCGCATGCCTGGGGTTATTTGAATACCTGCGAGGTTTTGCGGGGCCGGGTATAGGTTTAGCCGTCATCACTGAAGCGATAATTGGTGTCGCCTACTTAAAAATCTGGTTTGTACATCGCCAGTAATATGTTGGATTCACTCGCTTGCAGATGTCGCGGGGTCTGTATCAATTACATCTGCGCTGTGGACGGTTACGATTTTAATATCGCTCACCTCATTTGTTTTGCCGTAGGGCTTGGCGGCAGCTTTTACCCGTTTTTGCGCTTCTTCCTGCGTTAATACTTCTGAGTCAGTAATCACTTCCAAAGATTCTTTTTGGCCATCCAGTGTGTAGTCAATTACATAACGATGTTCCATTTTTTTACCCTCCGACGACACTTGGTCGCCTAAAACATTGACCGATGGAATTAGGATTTCTCGTTATCAATCTTACCTAAGCAAGCCAAACTCCATCGTTCGATAGCGTACGAAGGATATTTTTTTAAGCGCCGCAGGAAAACTTGATGCGCAAGCTGCTGACACCTTGCTGCAAATCACACTGGCTAATTTTTGGCCCTTCCAGCTTTTATCCAGCGCGACGTGGCTGAACATCTTGAGGATGTTATTCGTCCGAATAAGACTCAAAGCGCGTTCGAATAAACCCATCCAAACGCCGTCCCAATTCCCACTTTCATCATTTAAGTTCGAATAGGTTTATTCGGGCGCAGGCTTTTCGGTTTCCGTTAAGAATGCATCTACTCAGAGCTGCAATTAATAAAAGTGTTTTCCCAATACGGCGAAAACAAATAACTAACAGCAACGAGCGAGCAACCCAATAAAAACGCCCAAATTAAAAAATGAAAGTGCCCTCCAACGGCAATAACTATAAAAGCGGAGTCTCCATCATGCATAACATAGCCAAGCGCGGCCTACGGCTTAGCGCACTTAGTCTTATTACATCGGCAAGTATTCTCGGTCTGGTCGCCTGCGGCGGCGGTTCGTCTGGCGGCAGTAAAAGTTCTGCCAGCAGCGAAGCCAGTTCAAGCTCATCGAGTGTTGCTACTACCAGCAGCAGTTCGTCATCGTCTTCATCAGTCGATAACGAAGGCTTAACCCTGTTGCGCGCCGACGGTGCCAAGTGGGCGAAAGCCAGCGGCAAAGCGGTCAACTTGAAAGGCACCAACCTCGGCAACTGGTTGGTGCAGGAATTCTGGATGATGGGCCAGGGCGGCAACGGCGTTGTCGACCAATGCACCCTTGAAAACAAACTCACCGAGCGCTTTGGCTATGCCGAAAAAGAGCGTTTGATCAAACTTTTCCGCGACAGCTGGATGACTGAGCGTGACTGGGACCAGCTGCAAGCTTTCGGCTTTAATGTTGTACGTTTGCCGATTTTGTGGAGCGTGATTGAAGACGAGAAGAACCCGAAAACCTTGCGTGCAGATGCATGGCATTATCTGGATTGGAGTATTGCTGAAGCCAAGAAGCGCGGCATTTACGTAATCCTGGATTTGCACGGTGCTTTGGGCGGCCAAACGCCCAATGACCATACCGGTTGCTCTGGTCAAAACAAGTATTGGACCAATACCGAATACCAGGACCGCACCAAGTGGTTGTGGGAGCAAATCGCAACCAAATATAAAGATGAGCCTGTTGTAGCCGCTTACGATCCACTCAATGAGCCTTGGGGTTCAAGCGCGGAAGATATGGCGACCCGCGTGACCGAGCTGTACAACACCATCCGTAAGATTGACGATAAACACATCGTTATTTTGCCAAGCCATTACGGCAACATTGAAGTCTACGGCAACCCGGCAGCTAAGGGCATGACCAACGTTGCCTTTGAATTGCACCCCTACCCAGGTTTGTTTGGTGATCGTCCTAATGATACCCATTACGACATTCACCGCGACTGGTTACGCTGTGGCGCGTCTGGCACTGGCGGCGTGTGCGATTGGAATACCAAGATCACTGCGCTTAAAACCCCATTCCTCATGGGTGAATTCCAACCCTGGCAATCCGCTGGTTTGGAATTGGGCGGTAAGCTTGGCCGAGTAACTTATGACACCTATGCCAGCTACGGTTGGGCCTCTACCAGCTGGGCTTACAAGCTTGTAAGTGCGGCGGGCGGTTCAGGTAAAGGTACCTGGGGCATGGTTACTAACGCCGTTAACACCAATAACGATAGCGGTGTAGGCTTGGTTGCCAAGGCGAGCACCTGGGATTGCGCCAATTGGAACTCTACCTTTGCAGATGCCTGCGCCAAGAAAGCGACCACCATCAAAGTGGGCGGCACTGGCTCTAAAACCTACTACTTCGTCATCAAGAGCGGCGCCAACGCCGGTGCTAATCCTGACGTAGTGTTCGACAAAATCAGTATCGTGAATGATACGACCAAAGCCGAAATTATCAAGAACGGCAATTTTGGTGCTAACACAGACTGGACCACCCTGAGCATCAGCGGCAGCGAAAATCTGGACTTCAACTACAACGTAGCAGGTAAAACACCTGTTGGCAGTGAAGGCCCAGTTTTGCGTATCACACGTCCTGCTGGTGTAACGGGCGAAATCAACGGCGGCATTTACCAAGCCATCACCCTTGAAGGCGGCCAAAGCTATACCTTTAACGGTACATTCAAAGACAACGGTAGCGTAAATACCTGGGCTGAAATGTACTTGATCGACCAGGCTCCGGTAGCAGGTAAAGACGTTGTGGATATGACCGGCAAAGTCGATTTTGCGACCGCTTCTGTCGCCGATATCGAAAAACTCTTCAAGAGCTTTGCAACCCAGGGTTATGACGTACATTCCGGTTTGGCGAAATACCTGCCGTCTACGCCAACCACCATCTACACTTTACCTAAACGCCCAACGGGCCTGACGTTGGTTCAAGGCACTGGCAGTGTTGCACTCAATTGGACAGCAAACACTGAAAGCGACCTTACCGGCTACAAAGTTTATCGCGGTCTTACTCCAAGCAGCGGCACCTTGCTGGCTGATGGCGTGAAAACCAATACCTATACGGATTCAACCGCTGTAGATGGCACCACTTATTACTACACAGTTAGCGCAACTGATGCAGAAGATGAGAGCTATCGCAGTGATGAAGCCGCCAACAAAATTAACTACACCGCATTGCCCGCTAAAGTTGAAGCGGAACTTTACACATCAATGTCGGGTATTCAGTTAGAAGATTGTTCGGATGCCGGCGGTGGTAAAAACGTTGGTTACTTTGATCCCGATGATTACATCGAATTCAAAGTCAGCGTTGCCACTGCAGGAAATTTCGCCATTGATTATCGCCTTGCAACTGCAAACGGCAGCACCGGTGGTTTTGAAGTCCAGATCGACGGTGTGAAAGTTGATGCAATGACAGTACCTGTTACTGGCGGCTGGCAATCCTGGAAAACTTACACAGGTGCAACTTTTGCGATGACAGCGGGCAACCATACCTTGCGCTTCAAATCCATCGGCAAGGAATGGAATATGAATTATTTTGATGTGAAAGCTATTTAACAAACCGGGGGACGGGTGAAAGCCTGTCCTCTTCCAACATTTTTATTAACAAAACACAGAGAGCAAACGATGAAGAAAAATGTTTTTACCGCCGTGTCGCTGCTGGGCGCGTTAACGGCCAGTTCGTTAACTGCATACGCAGATGAACAACAAGCCGCTTTTTCTACCAGTGGTAAAAGCATTAGCGTTTATACCACCGCAAAAGATACCAATAAGCGCTTAACCTTAACGGATACTTTGAGTTTTGCTCCCGGCAAACAACCGCCGGAAACCGATATTTCTATTTTTGTAAACCCGGCAATTCGCTACCAAACCATGATCGGTATTGGTGGTGCAATTACCGATGCAGCGGCAGAAAGTTTTGCAAAATTAACACCGGCAAAACAACAAGAATTTTTAAACGCTTACTACAACAAAGACACAGGCATTGGTTACACCTGGGCGCGCACCACAATACACAGCTCGGATTTTAGTAGTGGCAGTTACACCTACATTAAAGAAGGCGATAAAAGCCTGAAAAGTTTTAGCATTAAACACGATCAAAAATATCGCATTCCCTTAATCAAAAAAGCTATTGAAGCTGCAGGTGGAAAATTACCACTCATGGCAAGCCCTTGGTCGCCACCAGCGTTTATGAAAACCAATAAAACCATGTTGCAAGGTGGAACACTTTTACCTGAGTACTACGATACCTGGGCGACCTACTACACCAAATTTATTAAAGCTTATGAAAAAGAAGGCATTCCAATTTGGGGTATTAGCGTTCAGAACGAACCTATGGCAAAACAAACCTGGGAATCCATGATTTACAGCGCAGAAGAAGAGCGCGACTTCTTAAAAAATCATCTCGGCCCGGTGATGAAAAAAGAAGGCTTGGGTGATAGACCTATTGTTATTTGGGATCACAACCGCGATTTAATCAATCAACGCGTAAATACTATTTTGGGCGATCCAGAAGCGGCGAAATACGCGTGGGGTATTGGTTATCACTGGTATGAGACATGGGCTGGCGGTCAACCCATGTATAAAAACGTTGCCGATGTTCACGCAGCTTATCCAGACAAGCCGTTAATGTTGACTGAAGCTTCTATCGAAAAATATTCATTCGACCGTTTGCAATACTGGCCCAACGGCGAGCGCTACGGCGATTCGATGATTAACGATTTGAATAACGGCACAGTGGCCTGGACTGACTGGAATATTTTGTTAGATGAAACCGGTGGCCCAAATCACGTTGGCAATTTCTGTTTCTCTCCATTGCATGTAATGAGCAAAACTGGCGAATTAGTTTATACACCCCCTTACTACTACATTGGCCACATTTCCAAGTTTGTTCAACCTAAAGCTCAACGTGTGAGCGCTGTTGCGAGCAGAAGTAATTTGTTAACCACATCATTTCTCAATGCGGATAACAAAATGGCAACTGTGGTGATGAACCCAACGGATAACGAAGTGACTTACAACTTGTTCGTAGGCACTGATAAATCTGTAGTGAAGATTCCAGCGCACGCCATACAGACATTAGTTTATTAATTTTTTTCGCTGTTGTTTTATGTTTTACCGTTTGAAATAACCTCTGATATTTTTTGCTGTGCGTGCAGGCATAGCAAAAAATTCAGAGGCTTGTAATGTTTTCGCTGTTGTTCTCCCTTTGCCGTTTACATAATTTATGTAAACGGCTTTTTTATTTCTGGGAGGGGAAAAATAGAAGGGTGTTATTGCTTAGCCAAAAGCAAATGATTATCCACAATAAATTCTTTGGCGCCGCTAATGCCGTGACAGTAATAATAGTAATTTGTTACCTGCTCGCTTAATGCATCAAAATCATTAAACAATACAGTGGCTGGTAAATCACACTGCAAACGTCCCGGTTCCTTAGAAGCTTCCGCAGCAGTAATGCGCTCATGATCAGGCGGGTGGCTATCCCAGAAATTGGTTTGGTCTTCATGCAGGTCTTCTTCAATGCGCTTTAACATATCCGCAGGGTATTCGTTAAACACATGCATAATCGCAGCGGGAATGTTGCGCAGCAATTTATCTTTTTCATGCAGCGCCTGATAATTTAATTCCATTGCATTGTGCCAGGCGTAAGAAAGCTTACGAATATTTAAAGTATTGGCTTTTACATATTGGCTTCCTATCAATTGGGTTTCATAACAGTCTGCATCGAACTCCATATTGCGTGACATGGATGAGGTTAGCTTAATACTTAGCTTGTACAAAAAAGCAAATAAATAGCGCACGGCTAAAATCATCATTTGCGCAAAGAAAATACAAGCTTGCGCTACGCCATTATCATAAGTTTCTTGCCAGCGAGCCAAACGCGCATGCCATTCGTCTTGCCCAAATGCGCATTCACCTAACCAACGATTAACGTAATTAACCCACATATTTGTTGTCATAGCAGAGCGCTGTGCAAAGTGACCAAACTCATGCGCAATTACGCCGAGCAATTGCTGAACGGTGCTACCGGCTACCAACGACAAACCAATCACCAAGCGCAACTTTCCCTGCTGCAAACTGAGTAAACCATTGACCGGTCCCGCAGCGGCATTTACATCGGGAATCAATTCAATATATTGCGGTGCAGGCACACCAATGGCATGAGCCATTTGATCAATCGCAGCGTAGAAACGTTTATTCTTTTTTCGATCAAGCATAAAAGGTTTGGGCCGATTACCCTGCGGCCAGAGCGGATAAATTAAAAATAAAATCAGGATAGTCCCAACAAAAGCTGGTACTACATAAGTAAGCAATTGCCACCATAAACCGCCGCGCCCAACGATATGGAAACTACCAAACATGTGTTGGCGGCCTTCATGGAAATACCACCATAAACTCCATGCACTGCCCGATAAAATGCCAAAATAAATCAGCGGGCCAATTAGCGATGCAACAACCACGAGCAGTAGCGATAACTTGTAACTACTCGATACCTTAACGGCCTTGAAGGGTGTACTAAAGGTTTTCTCCAACAGTGCGTACACATCTTGCGCCGGCTTTTGAGCTTGCTGCTCTTCAACTGGCAGTTCAACGTCATAAGACTGGATATTCACTAACAACCCCACCCTGGCAAAACGCTCTTGTAGCTCCAGAGCTTTACTGTAATCCAGTTCCTTTTTGATGATGACCTTTTTAGTAAGCAGCACATTTGCTTGTTGCTCACTCATTTTCATATCTTTTAATGCCGCAATCACATCTGCTGGCTGGGCTGAAGAATGAATACTGGCCGAGGATAAAACGCGATATTTTTTTGCCATTTTATAGTTCCATCTTTCCTTTTAGTTCATTTTATTGGTAGCAACAGGGTAAAGAAATTAGCCGTTCTGCCGAAACTTATTTTTATGAATGTTTTTATGAATGTGTAGCCAAGCTAAGCCGATGAGTCCATGTTCCAGGCACTGATGCAGTTGTCGCAGCCCGGCAGCCTGTTGGCTATTAGTGATCCACCTAAAGAGTGTAATAAGTCTTTGATTTTTCGCCAGCTGGAACCACTTTGTTGTAATAGCCACAATCAACAGCTAGGATTAGCTGACCGGTTAAAAAACAACCTTCACCTGAATAAGAATAAATCCTGACCCTATGAAAAATTATCTACCTTGGGGCTTTGCGCTCGCGAACTTTTTAATTGTCATTAGCGCACTAAGCTTTAGCTTCACCAGTATTGTTTTGGGCGCCCTGGCCTCAGGCTTAACTCTGGCTGCTGTCCATTTCGCAAAATTTTCTCATGCACAAGGGGATGAAACACAAGGCGCCAATAAGGATTCTTTTAGCAGCGCTAAGATCAAGGGCGTGCAAAATATCAGTACTGCTGCAACTTCAATTGCAATTGGTGGTGCAACCCTTTCCAGTTTTTTGGAGAAACTGGCGTCATCGTTAAGTAAACAAGTAGAACACGCTAAAGAAATCGCCGAGCGGATTGGCGCGCTCGAATCCAGTAACAATCAGCTCACCGCTAAAATTGACCAGGCCCAAGCCCAGGGCCAGGAAGCCTATGAGTTAACCCAAAAGAGCCACCAACATTTGAGTGTGGTGACGCAGCAACAGCAAACCCTCAACACCCAAATTGCGGAAACCAGTGCGTTACTCGCAAAATTCCAACAGCAAGCCCATTCCATTAGCGCAATTACCGAAGTTATTAATCAGCTAGCCAAGCAAACCAATTTACTTGCGCTCAATGCCGCGATTGAAGCTGCACGCGCAGGCGAACAAGGCAGAGGCTTTGCGGTAGTGGCCGATGAAGTGCGCAACCTCGCCTACAAAACGGCGCAAGCAACCCAGAATATTGAACAGTTGGTTACTGAAATTACCCACGATAGTTCCGCCTCTGTAGCAGCAATGGATTCTGTTGTGAAATCCGGCGAGCAAATGAACCAATCCATTCAGGAAGTTGCAGGCTTTATCAAAACCGCATCCGCCAATAGCAGCGAAGCATTTAATTCCATGAATGTGGTAACCCATATTATTCGCGAGCATGAACAAACTAATTCCGGTATTTTTGCCAACGCTGAAAATTTGCATCATTCAATTTTGTCCGTGGATAAAGAGCTGGAAAGTACCTCGGAAAAAATTCTCAGCCTGACCAACCAAACCGAGGGTATCTTCCGCCATTTGCATTTATTCGAACTGGGGGATCGCAACAGTCAGGTCATGAACATTGCTATATCGACCGCCAAACAAATTGGAGAACTGTTTGAAGATGCGATCAGGCGCGGCGCAATTTCCGAGCGCGACTTATTTGATTTTAATTACAAAGCGGTACCCAACACCAAACCACAAAAGTTCACCACCGGTTTTGATAGTTTTACTGATAAACATTTGCCGGCAATTCAAGAACCCATTTTGACCGCCAATAGCTTTATTGTGTTTGCTGGCGCAGTGGATATTAACGGTTATTTTCCCACGCATAACCAAAAATTTAGCCAACCACTAACCGGAAATTATGAAAAAGATTTAGTCAGCAGCCGCACCAAGCGAATCTTTAATGACCGCACCGGGTCGCGCTGCGGAAAAAACATAGAAATCTTTTTGCTACAAACTTACAAGCGTGACACCGGCGAAGTGATGCACGATCTTTCCAGCCCCATTTATGTCAATGGAAAACACTGGGGTGGATTTAGAATTGGTTATCTCGCTCAAATTTAAACGCGAATAAAAAAAGCCCGGCTCAGGTAACTCAGCCGGGCTTTCTTCTTAATACCATTAATTAATGATGATAAACCACTGACTCACCAGAATGTGCCATGCGTTCGAGCGCGTCTATCAAGCGCGAGCTGGCAGTTTCCATGCGTCTTACTGCAGACACAGTTGCATCAGAATTGCCACGGCTATTAGCTTCAAACACAGCGGCTACTTCGCGCTGTAAAGTTTCTTGCGCGTCATCAATTTCTTTTTTGCCACTTAAAGGAGAATTCGATGTTTGAAAGTCCCGCAAACTTTCGCTCGATAATCCAAATAGCACGCGATAAACGCGAAATTTATATAAAAGATGATCGACCTTGGCAACTTCGCACAAACTGCGCAGTGAAGCAGCCGTGGTTGTACGTTCGGAAATTTTTGCGATATCCAAAATATGGCTAATAGTTTTTGCGGCTTCAGCACCATCGCTACTGAATGAATCGGCTTGCTGCGCAAAAGAAACAATTTGTTCACGGCTTGCGGCACTGTCTTCACGCATTTGGCTTACCAGTGCAGAAATTTCGCCAGTGGCTTGCGCGGTACGTTGCGCAAGGCTGCGCACTTCGTCAGCTACTACCGCAAACCCTCGCCCTTGTTCGCCAGCACGCGCCGCTTCAATTGCCGCATTTAACGCGAGCAAGTTAGTTTGGTCGGCAACGCCTTTAATTAAATTCACAATGCCACTAATTTGTTGCGCACGGCTATCCAACTCACCTACGCGAGTTGCAGAGACTTGCGAATCAGTTGCGAGTTTTCCCAAGTGACCGGAAATTAAACTCACTGCGGTGCTGCAACTGGCGGAGGTTGCTTGCATATCGGCAGCGCGTTCTTTTTCATCGCGCATGTTGGCAGCAAAGCCACCCAGGCTACCTTGAATTGCGGTGATGGATTCACCCATTGATTGCAATTGGACAAGCAAATCTTTAACGCGTAACAATTCCAGCTTGTCACCGTTTACATTCTTGCGCAGCTTTTCGAGTTCCTGGTTAGCTGCCGATAATTCGGTATCGCGGGTATTCAGGGCGCGGCGCAGCGTAGAAATTTCTTCTTGTGCGGCCATAAGTTCTTGTTTATTAAAGCCAAACATGGATGAATCCTTGAGCGTTAAAGTTTTAGACTTGTTTTGTCGCGGGCTTTTGCCGCGCTGTATAGCTAAGCCTAGTCTATAAATTCACCAGCACGAGAAAACTTTTTGTTGTAGTCATTTCTGATACAGATTCAAAAAACCGGGTAACAGCCAAAATAAAAAAGCCGACAACCAAAGTTGTCGGCTTTTTTTAAAGCTTCCCAAAAAGAACTGGAGTTCTATCCCTGCAAGAACACCTTGGAACTGGTGGGGCGCGCAAATACGTTAGCACCAACACTTAAATCCAGCGAGCGCTCGTGTGAACGAGGGAGCTCAACATGAATCACGTCATCGCTTAAATTATTTTTAAGCTCTATACGCAATACTGATCCCGCCGTGCTCACATGAGAAATGGTTGCCGGAATTGAACCTTCGCTATTGTCTTGCGTTAGTTCAATGTCATGCGGTCTTACATAAGCCACTGCCGTCCGGTTGTTGATGCCATTAAATTCCGGTGCAGGCAATTTGTAGTCGCCAATGTGCGCCCAACCATTTTCTACGCGGCTGTGAAATAAATTCACCTGACCGATAAAATCGTACACAAAAGGGCTTGCCGGATTGTTGTAAATATCATCTGGCGAACCGATTTGTTCGATCTTGCCTTTGTTCAACACAACGATACGGTCGGCCACTTCCATGGCTTCTTCCTGATCGTGAGTTACGAAGATAGAAGTGATATGCAATTCGTCGTGCAAACGACGCAACCAGCGACGCAAATCCTTACGCACTTTTGCATCGAGTGCACCGAAAGGTTCATCCAGTAATAATACTTTTGGTTCAACCGCCAGCGCACGCGCCAAGGCAATACGTTGACGTTGACCGCCAGACAATTGATGCGGATAGCGATCAGCCAACCAATCCAACTGCACGAGTTTTAACAATTCGTGTACGCGACGTTTGATTTCTTCTTTACTTGGGCGCGTTTCTTTCGGGCGAACGCTCAAACCAAAAGCCACGTTATCAAACACGGTCATGTGGCGGAACAAGGCGTAATGCTGGAATACGAAACCAACGTTACGCTCACGCACGTGAACATCAGTTGCGTCTTCACCGTGGAATAAAACACTGCCGTTATCCGGGTTTTCTAAACCGGCGATGATGCGCAGCAGAGTTGTTTTGCCGCATCCTGATGGACCGAGTAATGCTACCAATTCACCCGTAGGAAAATCCAGGGATACATTGTTCAGCGCGGTAAAGTTGCCGAAGGTTTTGTGTAGGTTACGAACTTCGATGCTCATAATAATTTCTCAAAAAATAAACTAATTCTATTTACTGGCACCAAATGGGTCCCTTGCGAGTTCCCCGAGCACTGGAGGAAAATTTGCGCAAAACAAACCGGACGTTTGTTTTAGTGGCACCGCGACAAGGATGTCGCGTTGCCACGGCGTGAATTTTCCGAAGCGCGCAGGAAACAGGAACGAACAGGGTGTCTTTTCTTTTGGTTACTTTTCTTTGGACAAGCAAAGAAAAGTGACTCGCCAACAGGCGAAAAAATCACTCATTTACTGCGCCTGTGCAGTCCTAACTGCCAACTCATGCTCTCGCGCTGCCTTCCATTCCAACGCGCTCTTTAATACCAAAGTAACTAATGCCAAAAGCGCTAACAAAGATGCAACAGCAAAGGCGGCAGCAAATTGATACTCGTTATACAAAATTTCAATATGCAGTGGCATGGTGTTGGTTTGGCCGCGAATTTTTCCGCTCACTACACTCACCGCACCGAACTCACCCATAGCACGCGCGTTACATAAAATAATTCCGTATAGCAAACCCCACTTAATCGACGGCAGGATTACGCGGAAAAACATTTTCCAACCACTTGCACCTAAAGTAATTGCCGCTTCTTCTTGCTCTTTGCCTTGCTCTTGCATAAGCGGGATTAATTCGCGTGCAATAAATGGGAAAGTAATAAATACCGTTGCCAATACAATTCCCGGTACTGCGAACATAATGCGAATATCGTGATCCATTAACCAATGGCCAAACACGCCTTGTGCACCAAACAACAACATGTAAATCAAACCGGCAATGACCGGTGAAACAGCAAAGGGTAAATCAATTAAAGTGATTGCTAATTGCTTGCCGCGGAATTGGAATTTTGCAATTGCCCAAGCTGCTGCCAAACCAAATATCACATTGAGCGGCACTGCAATTGCGGCAGCGATCAATGTTAATTTAATCGCATGTGCTGCAGCAGGTTCTGTAATCGCGGCAAAGTAAACTTCAGCACCTTTACTAAAAGCTTCAACAAATACGACGACCAAAGGCAAAATTAAAAACAATGTTAAAAACAGTAGCGAAACTGCAATTAACGTGTAGCGAATCCAAGGCGCCTCTGTAGTCGCGCCTTGAACGCGTGCAGCGCTACTGCTATGTAAATTAGAAACTATACCGCCCATGATTAACCCCCGGTTCTCTTGTGGCTCCAATGCTGGAGCAAGTTAATCAATAACAACAAAATAAAAGAGAACAGCAACATCACACTACCTAATGCTGCAGCACCGGCGTAATCAAATTGTTCCAATTTAGTCATAATTAATAGTGGGGTAATTTCAGTGCGATAAGGCATGTTGCCGCTGATAAAAACCACCGAACCGTATTCACCAATGGCACGCGCGAACGAAAGCGCAAAGCCAGTTAAAAGTGAAGGTAAAAGCGCAGGGAAAATAATGCGTTTGAAAGTTTGCCAGCGGCTTGCACCTAAACTTGCAGCAGCTTCTTCCACTTCGGCTTCCAAATCTGCAAGCACGGGTTGCACGGTGCGCACCACAAAGGGCAAACCAATAAATGTCAGCGCAATGGTTACACCAATCCAGGTGTAAGCAATTTTAATATCGATCAATGCAAAATATTGCCCGACTAAACCATTGGGCGCATAGATTGCAGTGAGCGCAATACCGGCGACAGCAGTCGGTAATGCAAAAGGTAAATCGACAATCGCATCGACAATGCGTTTACCGGGAAATGTGTAACGCACCAACACCCATGCGACGATCAAACCGAAAAATAAATTCAGGGTTGCACCAATTAGCGATGCACCAAAAGTCAAACGATAACTCGCCAAAGCGCGGCGATTGGTAATTACATCCCAAAGCTGATCCAGTGGCATTTCAAAACTTTTTACCACTAATGCCGCCAGGGGTATAAACACAATAAGGCTTGCGTACAGGGTTCCAAAACCCAACGACAAGCCAAAACCAGGAAGTACAGATTTTTGTAACCAAGGTTGTTTTTTCTGAGACGCCTGTTGTGGTAGCGGCTCTATTAATGTTGAAGCACTCATTTAAAAAATCTCGTCAGTACCTGTGGTCAGGTAACTCTTTGAAAGCGACCTTTATTGAAAAACCAGTTGAAAAATCGCTCGCACTGAGTGCGAGCGATGCGGTGCTATTACTGATAAATCTTGTCGAAGATCCCGCCATCACCAAAGTGTTCTGGCTGTGCTTTTTTCCATCCACCAAATTCTTCAATCGTGAACAATTCAATTTTAGGGAACTTGCTACCGTATGCAGCCAATACTTCTTTGTCGCGTGGACGGTAGTAGTTTTTGGCGATAATGTTTTGACCTTCTTTGGTGTAGAGATATTTCAAATATTCTTCTGCAACCTGGCGAGTGCCATGTGCATCTGCATATTTATCTACAACAGTAATTGATGCTTCAGCCAAAATAGAAACCGATGGAACTACGATTTCAACTTTATCTGGACCCAATTCGTTTACCGCGAGAAACGCTTCGTTTTCCCAGGTTAACAATACATCGCCAATACCGCGTTGCACGAAAGTAGTGGTTGAGCCACGCGCACCCGAATCAAGTACTGGTACGTTTTTAAACAGACTTTTTACAAACTCTTGCGCGGCTTGGTCAGAACCTAATTTCTTTTTAGCAAAACCCCAGGCTGCCAAATAGTTCCAGCGAGCACCGCCAGATGTTTTTGGGTTTGGAGTAATAACTTCAACATTTTTCTTGATCAAATCATCCCAGTCTTTGATTTTTTTCGGATTGCCTTTGCGAACAAGGAATACGATAGTCGAGGTGTATGGCGCACTGCTTTGTGGTAAACGTGTTTGCCAATCTTCTGGAATCAATTTGCCAAATTTGAACAGTGGATCAATATCGCCCGCCAACGCAAATGTCACTACGTCTGCTTGCAAACCGTCAATTACCGCACGTGATTGCGCACCTGAACCACCGTGTGACTGTTCAACTTTTACAGTGTCACCGGTTTTTGCTTGCCAATATTTATTAAAGGCCGTGTTGTATTCACGATAAAGTTCGCGCGTTGGATCGTAGGATACGTTTAAGAGTTTTACCTCTTTCGCAACGGCACCCGCTGAGAGCAACAAGGCACCCGTAAGGATCGCTATTTTCTTAATTGCATTCATGGTTTTAGTTCCTGAAGAATGACATTTATATAGGCTAAGTTTGTTACAGCTTCCGGCAATTTATGTGGTCGCCGGAAGCTCAGCCCTCACAGGCACACAACTTAGAATTTAAAATCTAACCCAAGTGCGAAAGTTTTATCTTCAGTTGCTTCGGTACTGATTTTCTCATCGCCTTCTGCTTTAACGCTGGCGTAGTAAGTGAACAAACGCGCGGCATCGCTAAGTTTGTAATCAAGACCTACAGCAACTGCATCAGCCTCAACGTCTTTGTAAGCAGCGTTGGTTGGTGTAGTTGTAGAGCTACCTACCTGAAGTTTTGCAGTCCATGGACCAGCAATTTTCCAGTTGGCATTCAATACAAAACCGTCTTGCTCTTTAAACGCATTGCCTGCGGCACCATCCCATTCAGACAACAGCGTCAAACCGTTTTGTGCGCCCAAAGTAGTACCGTTAGTACCTACGAAAGTTGAGAAAGCTTGCAAGCTGTCGATTGCTTCATGACGTTCTGCTTTTTGGTAAATCGCACCCAATTTGACTGGGCCTAAAGTCACTTCACCCACTGCGCGGAATGCATCGGTGGTCAATACGTTGGTTTCGTAAGCTGCACCCACGTACCACTTGGCTTTGCCGTATACAACGGACAAAGACTTACCAGCAGCAAAACCATCATCGTTTTGTGGCTTGCTCGCACTTTCGTACACGCCGGTTTCTTCTGACTGGATGGCTGCAAAGTTAATTTCCAAGCCGCCCAACAAAATTGGAGAGGTGTATTGGATTACGTTATCAGGACGGTTCTCACCAACCAGGTAAGTACCAATATCGGCCAAAGGCGCGTCGTTGAATTGGTCGATGTCAGTCTTTAATACGCTGTTGGTTTGCAAGGTTTTCAATGGGGTATCGTTCTTACCCACAAGTACTTGACCCCAATCGCCACGAACACCACCGAAGATATTACGTTGGGTCAATTCACGGCCGTTGCTGTTAGTACCGTTATCTACGTCAATACCGTATTCAACGCGGTAAAACACAGTTAAATCGTTGGCTGCACCGAAGTCACCCTGGATACCAAAGCGTGAACCAGTACTTTCAATAGCGCTGGTGTCCAGTTCTGTTGTAACACCCGTAGCACCAATGTGCTTGTAAGTGGTGGCTCCAGGTGCGGTTAATCCAAAATTGATTTTTTCCAAATCGTATTGGCTAGCGGTCAAATAGACCTTGCCGTACAAGGTTGGAAAGCCAGCTGATGCAGTAGTAGAAATCAACGCACCAACAGCCAAAGGTAAAAGTTTTGCTGCAAATTTTACTGATCGGTTAGCCGATCCAGATTGTTTTAGAAATGACATGCCAAGCTCCAAAGTGTAGTCATATCACTTCCGGTAGTCCGGTCAGTGCTTTTCAGTGTGTGTTTTTAATCGTTACTACCGCGTGGTTATTTGGAGTTGTCCCCTTTGCCCCAACGCTTTTTTTCTCTTCTTTCTAACTGGACTATCTGACCGTTATGCACCGATATCTCCAGTGATCCGTATTGGATCTGTGCCAGTTGCCGTCTGATTTCGGCAAGCACGTCGTCATCCACCTTATGCTCGTGAATCGATGGAATGTCGTGATGATGATGTGCCATCTCTACCTCGCAATAAATAAAACCAAGCGTGTTACTTACGGCTGAATTGCTGATCTGCGATAAGTTGCCTAGCGACGGTGGCCATACTAATCAGTGATTTTTAATTCTAAAAATACCGTTTATTCATTAGCTTATAACTTTCAAAATTTGCCGATTTTGGAATAAGCTCATAAAAAACGATTATTTTTCGCACAGCACAAAAGCTATTAAGCTGGCCCCCATATCAAATTGGAGTCACGCTTATGCCATCCCATCACAATGTTTATTTGCCGCGTGCGGTAGAAAATTTTCCAGTTGTTATAGTGCCGGGCCTGCGCAATAGCGATGAAAATCACTGGCAAAGTTTGTGGCAAGCGCGCTTGCCTAACAGCAAACGTATTCATGTAAATGATTGGAATACACCTGACCTCGCCGCATGGCGTGCCGGCATAAAAGCAGAACTAGATAAACTCGATCAACCGGCAGTATTAATTGCGCACAGCTTTGGCACTTTAGCGAGCGCAGCTATTGCCGCGGAATTCCCGGAAAAAGTAGCAGCATTATTTTTAGTGGCGCCGGCTGACCCTAATAAATTTGGTATTGCTGAACAATTACCGCAAGATTTTTTAGCGGTGGATGCAAAAGTAATTGCCAGCAGCGACGATCCCTGGATGACAGAAACCAAAGCGGCTTTTTGGGCGTTGACCTGGGGTGCAGATTATTTGCGAATTAAAAATGTTGGCCACATTAACAGCGAATCGAAACTTGGTTTGTGGCAAGAAGGCGTGACTTTATTACATCAATTAGTTCGCAAAGCGAAAGTGAATTTGCAGCATAAAAATCTTGCCGCTTGATTTTTTAAGAAGGGGAATCGTCATGCTCGCTCGCGCAACGCAGATGACGATTCCATGAAAATTTATAGTTAGCTACAATCCCAACTCACTCAACCCGGGATGATCATCTGGCCGTCGACCCTGCGGCCAATAAAATTTTCTCTCGCTCTCAACAATCGCTAAATCATTAATACTCGCATAACGTTTCTGCATCAAGCCCTGCTCATTAAATTCCCAGTTTTCATTGCCATAAGAGCGGAACCAATCACCAGCCTCGTTGTGCCATTCATAAGCAAAACGCACGGCGATACGATTCCCTTCAAACGCCCATAGCTCTTTAATCAAGCGATATTCTTTTTCTTTCGCCCATTTACGCGTAAGAAACTCCACAATTTGTTCACGCCCCTGCGGAAATTCATTACGATTTCGCCATTGGCTATCGGGTGTATAAGCAAGTGAAACTTTAACAGGATCGCGATTATTCCAACCATCTTCTGCAGCACGGACTTTTTGAATTGCAGTTTCGCGGGTGAATGGAGGAAAGGGAGGGCGTGATTCAGGCATGTTTTGATCCTTTAATGTTTAATTGCTTATTTAAATATATTTCGCCCTCTTGGGCGAGTCACTTTTCGTTGCTTGTCCAACGAAAAGTAACCAAAAGAAAGACACCCCGATCGTTCCTGTTTCCTGCGCGCTTCAGAAAATGGCTGTCGTTCCGACGCGACATCCATGTCGCGTAGTCACTAAAACAAACTTCCTGTTTGTTTTACACCCATTTTCTTCCAGTGCTCGGGGAACTCACAGGGGCCCGTTTTGGTGCCACTCGATAATTAACTTTGCAATTCAATTCCAGCCATAGAAACAAACCCATCCAACTTTTCAATTCTCCCCAGCCATTTTCTAATCGCAGGAAAGTCAGCAAGATCAACTTTGCCTTCATTAGCGAGTGCTATGTATGGATAAACCGCAATATCCGCAATCGTTAAATTATCAGTGGCCAGCCAATCCTTGTGCGCGAGCTGTGCCTCTAAAATATTTAATAAATTTTGTGTAATCTGATTTGCAGCTTCCAGGTTAATGGCGCGACCCAATTTATGATGCGCGCGCAGTGCCGCAGGTCCATGTGCAATTTCGTTGGCCGCTGTCGACAACCACTGTGTTATTTCTGCCGCTTGCACCGCATCATTGGGAAACCATTTTTCTTCACCGTATGCTCTTGCCAGATAAACTAAAATCGCTTGACTATCGCGAATAATTAGATCCCCATCTTTTAATACGGGAACTTGCCCAAACGAATTTTTCGCTAAAAATTCCGCCGACTTTTGTTCACGTTCCGTGCGATTAAGCTCAATACTTTGATAGGAAATATTTAACAGCGACAAAAGCAAACGTACTTTGTGGCAGTTGCCGGAAATATCAAATTCGTATAATTCAATCATAATCAGTTACTCTTGTTTTCCATGTTCATAATAGGCAAGCCTTGTTTTTAGTTGCTCAATTTCGTCAACCAATGGCTGCACCGCTTCTCTAATTTCATCTTGCGTAAAACGCGGGGTAATATATTTGGAACAATTCCATTCCAATGCCTCTATGTGAATAATAAAAGCGCGCTCCGCAATAATCCCCAAGCTTTGATCGTTCAACTGATTGAACAGCTCCGGATTTTCACCTTCATGCACAATGCTTGCACGCCCCCAAATTTTTAACCGGCGACGATTGGCGTAATCCATTAAAAATAAACATACGCGTTCATTTGCATTGATATTGCCGACACTCAAGTATTGGCGATTCCCACGGTAGTCCGCGTAACCCAAAGTTCGCTCGTTCAAAATTTTTACAAATCCCACCGGCCCACCGCGATGCTGCACATAAGGCCAGGCATTTTCGCCAACGGAAGCCATGTAAAAGCTGTCGCGCGTGCGAATGAATTCTGCATCCATCGCCGTGATGCTATTGCGTTGATCGGGCGATAGCTCAAACCGCCTGTTCTGTTCCCGGCTGGCATAGCGCTCCTGCGCCGCCAGTACGCTCGGAGTAAAAGTAATATCTGCAAACGCCCGCGACATATCCACCTCACTGCAAACCTTTACGACATATTGCCAACAGCCACTAAAATAAAGAATACTTGGAAAAAGCAATTCATTATTTTTAAAACAGGAATAATCAGTGGATCGATATACCGAATTACAGGTTTTTGTTGCGGTTGCTGAAAGTGAAGGCTTCGCAGTAGGCGCGCGTAAGCTGGGAATATCCCCACCTGTTGCCACGCGGGCAGTGGCTGATTTGGAAGCGCGCTTGGGTATAAAACTCTTAACCCGTAGCACACGCCATGTGCGGGTAACCGATGCCGGCAAGCGCTATTTGGATGACGCCAAACGCATACTTCTGGATATTGCCGAAGCTGACGAAGCCGCAACTGGTATTAATGGCGAACCCAGCGGACATTTGGCCGTTACTGCCCCGGTGTTATTCGGCAAAATGTTTGTACTACCGGGCGTGATCGAATTTTTAAATCGCTATCCAAAAATGGAAGTGAATGCCCTCTTTTTGGACCGCGTAGTAAATTTATTAGAAGAGGGGTTGGATGTAGGAATTCGAATTGGCGATTTGGCAGATTCAAGCATGCGCGCAATTCGTGTGGGCGCGGTGAAACGAATCGTTTGCGCGTCACCCGAATACATAAAACGTGCCGGTACACCACAGCATCCAGATGAATTACTTCAACACACCATCATCACTGCCAATGGATTAAATGCGAGTACCGAGTGGAAATTTAAAGATGGAATTAATATCCGTGTAAAACCGCGTTTAAGTTTCGCCACTAATGATGCGGCCATGGAAGCCGCCATTGCCGGGTTTGGAATTACACGTTTACTGTCTTACCAAATAGCTCCGCAATTAGCAGACGGACGATTAAACGTTTTGTTAGCGGACTTTGAACAAACCAAAATTCCCATCCACGTTATTCACCGCGAGGGTCGTTATGCCTCTGCTAAAATTCGCAGCTTTGTTGATTTAATGGTTGAACAATTGCGCAACAATCCCTCGCTAAATAGTGAAGCTTGATTACCATGTCAGGCTTCAACCTATCTCACATTCGCATATATAAGATAAATATGCGCGTATTTGAAAATAATCAATTCACGTAAATTTATATTAGTTTGGTAGATTTCTCGCAGCGCAATGCCTAAAATGCGCGGCCTTGCTATGGGAGCAAGGATCTTTAATTAGAATGGAGTTTGTATGAGAAAGCACGCGTTAGTTTTGGGATTGTTGGCCGCAGTAGCATTACCTGCAGCAGCTGATGGTTTTTATATTTACGGTGACCTTGGCCAAAGCAAATTTTCTGGCGACACCGATGAAACCGATACCGCAGCCGCACTTGGTCTTGGTTACAAGTTAAACAACAATTTCAGTTTGGAATTGGGCTACCATGATCTTGGTGGTATAGATATTTCTGAAACTATGTACTACCCAGGTGTGGGCAACGTAGATGTTGATGGCTCTGTTGACGCAAGTGCGGTGCAAGTGAGCGCTCTGGCAAAATTGCCATTGAATGATTCATTTGATTTATTTGCTCGCTTGGGTTACGGACGCATTAAGCTTGATGCAACCGCTACTGCTTCTGCTCAAGGTGTAACCGGAACTGAAAGCGATTCAGCTTCTGAAAACAAACCAGTTTACGGTGTGGGCGCCGGCTACAAACTCAACGAAAAAGTTGGTTTGCGTGCTGAATATATCAAGTTCGGTGATACTGATATTTCTTCATTCACCCTTGGTGTAAGTTACGCTTTCTAAGTAATATTGAAACGCCGGGAAGCATATCTTCCCGGCGTATTCTGCAAAGTCCTCAATAAAATTAAAGTTCTTCCGCAAGTATTAAAAAGACCACGTCAATTTTCCAAAAATACTGCGCTCTATTTCTGCCGCATTAATATCATCTGCCGCACCAAATTCGCGATGGCGTTTATCTAATAAATTTTGGCCAACCAAATTGAAACGCAGATTTTTTGTAAGCTGTCCACCGAGGTTTATATCCAAGCGGGTGTAATCATCTACGTTACCGCCAGGTAATTTATCTACATGTGCTGCCCAGCCATCTAAAGTCCAATTACCGGTAATATTCCAAAACACTTTTATTCCGGCTTGATGTTTTGGATAGAGTAGTTCCGCACTTTCCTGCTCGGAATTGAGCGCAGTTACTGCCAAGCGCAAATAGGTGTAGTTGAGTGCTATTTTTAAATTTGAATTTACTGACCAATTAAATGCTGCTTCCGCGCCGCGGGATTTCCCTGTCATATCGTTAGTAAATTTTATTGGAATTAATATATGTAAAGGATCTACACCATTATTAATTAATTGCACAGGCTGAACACTAGTCGTGGCCAAATAATCATAATCGTTGTAAAAAGTTGCTACATCAGCCGACAAAGTAGGTGTAATTTGTTGACGATAGCCTAACTCATAGGCCGTTAATTTTTCTGATTTAAAATCATCATTGGGAACAAATGCGGCACGCGCATTGGCTGCCGTTAACAGTGTACTGGTGAGATCTTCTTCCACAGGCGTAGGGGTGCGCACAGCGCGCGACACAGAAGCCCACAGAGTTTGCGTTTGATTAGGATGCCATTGCAAACGCACATTGGGTTGAACTTCAAAACCGGAAAAATCATTGTGTTCAAATTTTGAACCTAGCGTTAAAAACCAACGCTCAGGAGCAAGTGTAATTTTGTCTTGCACAAATGCATTGTACAAATTGCTGTGAAGTTGCTTAGGCGAAAATGAAACGTTCCTGTTGCCCGTTTTATCATCTGCCATAAAACGTATACCGGCACCTGTTATTAATTCGTGCGCGCCCATAGCCGCAAAATTGTATTGTGCCTCCAGATCATAGGTTGTGCGATTATCAATGAAATTTAGCGGCTCATCGCGGCGAGCCCAATCAATATAAGATTGCACACTAAATTGTGCGCCGTTATCGCGAATCTCTGTCCAGCGACCGAGAAGGTTAACACCTTCATAAACAATCTCTTGGTTTGTGACGGCTGCGTAAGGTGGTGTTAAAGAAAAATTGGGTTTGCGTTGTAAGGTATTGGTGCGATATGCATCGCCTTGCAAGGTAAATTTATCACTCCAATCGACGCGGAAGCCCGTGCGCACTCCATCCCACTTATCGTAAGCATCACCACCTGCGGGACTGTGCGAAGCATCGCGGCGAAACGCTTTGGCATATACACGGTAGGCACCATCATTATCCAGAGCTCCACCATGGCGCACAGCTAAATTGGTTTCCTCATTGCCACCGAGCGCGCTGA
Organism: Cellvibrio zantedeschiae; assembly: GCF_014652535.1. Lineage (NCBI taxonomy): Bacteria > Pseudomonadati > Pseudomonadota > Gammaproteobacteria > Cellvibrionales > Cellvibrionaceae > Cellvibrio > Cellvibrio zantedeschiae. The sequence goes on from NZ_BMYZ01000003.1 coordinate 274,100, forward strand.
CAATATTGTCCTTAGTATCGCGCGTGTGTTTGGTGATGATATTGATAACGCCATTTACTGCATTGGCGCCCCACAGAGTGCCGCCGGGACCGCGTACAACTTCTATGCGGTCTATATCAGCCAGAACTAAATTTTGCGCTTCCCACAGCACACCGCCAAACACAGGGTTGTAAATACTGCGTCCATCAATAAGCACTAATAATTTGTTGGTCAGGGTACTGTTGAAACCACGAATACTTATCGCCCAGCTATTGGAATCTGAACGCGCAACATCAACGCCTGGCACCATTCGCAAAGCATCAGGAATACTGGTGACGCCAGCGCGTAAAATATCTTCATTAGTCACTACATAAACGGCAGCGGGGGCAGCTGCTACAGTTTCAACTTTTTTGGAGACGCTCAACACTTTGGTATCGAGCAATTGTTCGAGGGTAAGGTCAAAATAGTTATTGGATTCCAATCCATAAGCAGGCCACACAAGGCCGCAGGAGCTGGCTAACAAACCTGCCCTATATATCCGTACGAATTTTTTTGGCGCAATTTTCCGTATTTTCACTACAACATCTCCGAAAACAATATATGCACTCTACGTAGTCCATAAAGAGTAGCTTATATTTTTTGCGTCGGTAGATATGATCGCGCCAATATCAAACTGGTTTACTGCAAATACTTATGAAAATTAAGGTTATTTAACTCCTTATTTAAGCGAGTATTGTGCGCGCAATTTCTCGCTTGTTTCATAGGCATCATAGGTATTATCCAGCGCAGGGCGAACACCTTTGCCCAATTTTATTTCCAACACTGCTGTTGTATCTTCAACTTTGCCCATATCGTCCATTGTCGAACCGGACAAGCTTTGAACTTCGTCGCGGCAGGTCAGCAGTCCACATCTGCGTGTGACAAGCTGGCGGGAACCAATATCACGCGCACCAAACTTTTCTTCTGGCCCGGTAAAACTATCGCGCTTAAGCACCTGAAACCAATCAAAGCCCTCGTTAGTGGTAATATCAGCAGCGCGTAATAAAGCATAATCATTCGCTCTTTTCGCGTTGCCTGATATTTTAAATTCCACACGATACAGGTTATTTGCGAGTGCAATTTCCTTGTAACCAAAACCAGCATTGGTTGCGGGTTTGTAGGCAGATTTCGGCTGGCTTGCACAAGCGCTCAGCAAGATTGCAAACAATACTAGCGAAAATAATTTTAATGATTTCATAAATTCCACCTGCTAATTGTTACTTAACCCAATGCTGGTTTATGGCTGCTGATTCAGCTTGCGCATCAAAAAAATCGCCACTCGCCATTTGTTCAATTTTTTCATCCAAAACTGAGCCACCACTGGCCGTTTGATATTCACCGGAATTTTGAATTTTTTCTACTGCAACACTTTCAGATAGTTTCCAACTGCCTTTTGTTCTGCACGCAATATTTTCCGATGCACTTTCTTTGTCAGTCATTGCAAACTGCCGGCAGTAGTCACCCGCTTTATTGATGAAGGTCAAACGCGGTTTTATATAAATACCTTCACTGGATAATTGTTCTACTCCGCTAGCGTTATGTTCCAGAATGTTTGCAATAGATTGCCATTCACCGCTGCCCTGCGTTGGCAATTGGGTAATACCGAATGCAACGACGAAGGCGAAGCTTGCTGCTATGGCGATATTACGCTGTATATTTTCCTGAAATTTTTTCAGCACCGGAAATGCGATAATTTTTGCTGTGGTTTTTTCTTCTGCTAACAATTGAGTGACTGCTTTTGGCAGGGGGCGTGTATCTATAGACGCGTAGCTTGCTGCAACAACCTGATCCACAATGGCTAGATCAGCTAGCCGATTCGCCAGGTTTTCATCTTCAATTAATTGCTCGCGAATAAGTTCCATTTCAGCTTCGGGTAATTCCGCATCTAAAAATGCGGAGAGCTGTTCATCGCTTATGTTCACATTTTGCTGGTTCATGCGTTTATCTCCGCGGAGGAGCTGTTTAAAAATTGGCTAAGTGCGATGCGCGCACGCGCGAGCCTGCTCATCACAGTACCCATGGGAATGCTCAAGGTTTCTGCCACTTCTTTGTAAGACATTCCCTGCACGGCCACCAGGGCTAGAATTGAGCGCTGCTCTTCCGGCAATTGATCCATAGCCGTATTGACCTGACCCAAAGTGATTTGGTTGTAAATAATATTTTCACCGTCAACCGTTGGCTCTTCCAATTCAGGCAACTGTGACGCGTTATGGCGAATTTTGCGCGCGCGATATTCATCAATCCAGATGTTACGACATACGCGGAAAGCCCATTTGGCGAGCTCTACATCCTCAGGAACGCCACGGCTCAATATGCGCTCAATGGTGGTTTGCAATAGGTCATCGGCGTCGGGGGCGGAACCCGTAAGCGAATAGGCGAAACGCCGGATCATGGGCATTAATGCTGTAAGTTCTTGTTTCATAGTTGTCATCTTAACGTTGGCCACACGAGCATTTTGCCCGATTTTATATTAAGACGATTCAGCCCAAAGTTTATTCCCGACCAGCGGGAATTTTTTACTTGCTGAAACGTTTTCAGGTTAAGGCAGGCTTTATTTATATCGACGGCGATCTTTTTAACTGAAAGCGATCCTTTTAACAAAGACGCGCTGGTTTTTGTAGTAAATTATGTTTAATGACGATGGGTGATCCACATGCGAAAATTCTATTTTAGCGTCCTCTTACTGGCAACAATGCAGCAACCAGCACAGGCGCAATTGCTTAATACCCAAGGGGTGCTGAACCAAATTAACGTCACGAATCGACAGCTGGAAGCAACTACCGAGCAAATTCAGCGGAAAACCGAGCGCGACTTGCAACGACTCAAACCCCCAATCGATTCCACGCTTGAAAAGTTAACCGATACAACTAATAAGCTGGTCGATCCTTTAGTCAAACTCCCGCAGCAACTACCGATTTTAAATCGTGTGGGTCAACCCCTATTTGTGGATGTGGAAGTAGAAAATGGCTGGCGTGCCATACAACGCGAATGGTTGATTATGGTGAACGAAAGCGAGCTGGCAAGTTTGCAGCAATTGCCGATTACGGTAGTGGAAAAAACACGTTTTGATGAATTGGAAATGACGTTGGTGCGTTTTCATGTGCCTGCTGAACTGGATTCACTCGCAGCCTTAAAAAAACAACTTGCACCTGAATTAGTCGCACGTCTGGATCGCAACCACATTTATGCTGCACAAGCAGACGCCTCAACAAACACGTCTGAAACTCAATTAACCAAGGGCTCTGCATGTGAGGCGCCAATTAAAATTGGCATGATTGATACCGCTATTAAAATGGATCACCCAGCGTTTTCTTTGGCGAGATCGTCATCACATATTATTACGCGAAATTTTTTAGACGAAACCCTGGCACAGCCGGACGCGCACGGAACAGCAGTTGCAGGTTTACTCATTGGCAACAACGCTGAACTAAAACCTTTACTCCCTAACGCAAACTTATATGCGGCTTCCGTTTTTTATGCGCGCAATGATTATGCGCAAGGTGCAACCATGATGAATTTGGTGCGCGCCTTAAATTGGTTGCTGGCAGAAAATGTCAGCGTGATTAACATGAGCCTTGCGGGTCCCGACAACCAGATACTTGCAGCGGCGATTGCAAAAACTATTAACAATGGAAAAATTCTTGTTGCCGCTGCTGGTAACGAAGGGCCTGCTGCGCCGGCAATGTATCCTGCTGCTTATGCAAATGTGATTGCAGTGACGGCGGTAGACCGCGATCAAAAAATTTATCGTTGGGCAAATCGCGGTGCGCATATTTACTTCGCTGCACCTGGTGTATCTGTTTTAACAGCGCGCAGCAACGGAGGCTTGGGAAGGGAAAGCGGAACTTCAATGGCTGCGCCAGTTATATCTGCATTAGTGAGCTGTGTTTTCACAAAAACCAATTCAGCTTCGGTAGCATTAAAAATTTTGCAAGAACAAGCCATTGATTTAGGTGAGCCTGGTCGCGATAATATTTTTGGTTACGGTTTGCTGAGGTAAAAAATGCTTTGTAATAAAGGGCAAGCCCGCATTTAAAAGCGGGCTTTGATGGCAATGGAAGCGCGTGTGTCTGAATAATCTGCCGATGCGAAATTAGAATTATATTTTCCATGTTCCACTTTTGTTTCTATAGAAACTCTGGGCGTTAAAGAAACCTCCCAATTGATATCTACCGCATGACCTGAATCGTAACGCTCTGCTTTAATCTCTGGCGTAATACCTGAATAATCTTTCGTCGTATAACGCCAACCCAATTGCAGTTTATTATCCTTGCCTAGCGCTGTGAACTTATGTGAGGCTTTGGCTTTGTAGGTCACACCCTGATAATCAAATTGTTTTGCACGAGCATTTTCCTTTTCTTTGTTTACACCAATATTTACGAAGGTTTTTCCGTCATTAAAGAAAACGAAAGCATCACCCGAATAACCATTATTTTTTGCGTTGCGGTCGGATAATTTCGCGAATTGTTTATCTTGCGAGTTAACGGCAGCGCGCAAGTAAATTGTGTTGTTAATCAATTTTGAAATGTACAAACTGGTTTGGTGTAAATCCAAAAAATCGCTGCCGTCCAACTGTGCTTTAGCAAAGTGATGACTGGCACCTGCGGTCAGCAGGCTAAATTCGTAATTGGCATCCGCATACAGCTGGTGGATTGCCAAGTCAAATTCATTGTGATTTTGGTATGTTTTGCTGGTAAATGCGTAGCCACCACTCAGGTTTAATTTTTCAGCAGGCTTCCCACTCGCATCCACTTTGGCATTTAATAGAAGTGCGGTATCGCTTTCATTAGAGTTTTTATCCAGCTCAACTATGTTGAGGTTTGAATCCTGCTCGGCACCAGCGCTCACCTCAAAATCTACATTGGCCGCTACAGCGCAAAAAGGTTGTGCGCAGAGCGCCATACCACCAAACGAAAATGCAATTAAACGAGAAAGTAATTTTTTTTGCGTAAGGTTTTTCATAATAATCTCCCCGGAAAAAATCGCCGGCATTTGCATGCCGGCTCACAGACTTACAAACCAAGACCAATATTTTGTGTCAGGCTATTGGTAACTGAGTTGGTAACGGATGATTGAACTGCTTTACCAATTTCTTGAGTCACCGCGGTATTAACTTGATTGGTGACTTGACTGGTAACCTGGCTCGCTACTTCCTGATTCAAGGCACTATTGGTTGCTGAAGTTACACTATCAGTTACGCCGGCTTTAACTGCTTCATTAAGTGCAGTGGAAGTTGAAGCTTGCACGTCGCGCAAATTTTCAGTGGCAGAAGCCAATGTAGTTTGTGCATGGGCTGTTACGCTATTCGCCGTAACTTGCGCAAAATCGGCCTGGCTTTTAATCGCATTGGTTACAGAGGCAGTTTCTTTATTGGAAATACTCACTGCACTTTTTACACCGCTATCCAAACCAGCGCTGAGCGATTGCACTTGTTGTGAAATTTTTCCATCGGTAGTTTGGGTTAACTGTGTTGATGCGGAAGTGGCTTGAGTTGTGGTTGAAGATGTTTGTGTGTTTGCATTTTGATTGGCGGCTTGCCCAGTGGTAGTAGGAGCTGTTTGTGCTGCACCAGTGGAATTGCTGGCAGTAGGTGCTGCAGTGGAGGTGCTGCTCGCGGGTGTTGCAGCTGCTGGCGTTGTAGCAGGCTTAGTGAGAGAGAGATTTAATTGGTTTTGCGCAGAATTTTGAGTTTGAGTTGAACTGGTTAAATTGCCAGATTCAGTTTTTACCTGAGTGGATGCTTGCGAATTAGCGCTGTTGTTTGCACTAACACTGGCAGAACTTGGTGGCACTTCCGCCCAAGTTAATGCTGACGCCAAAGAGCAAGCAGTAAACAACAAAGATGTTTTAGTAATAAGTTTGGTCATGATGAAATCCTCAATAAGTTAGTTAACCGGGTTATGCAACCGTGCTTTTTTTGCAGCGGTTTCCTTGTTAACGATTGAGGATTGGATTTATTCCCAAACTTTTAAAAATTTTTAAGCGCAGCCAAATCTTGTGACTGACATCACATATAAACACTTATAGAAAAGATTTCTCGCGGATTTGTATCAGTCAACTTGCGGAATTGCACAATCGCCCTGGTCGCTGCTGTAAGGTGAGTTCAAACAGATAAGCTTACGTTTTTTTAAATCCAGCTTGGCTAGGTGCTGCGCGTGATGTTTTGCGAATATTTGGTTAAATTCGCCGTTAACCTGCATTTTTTGCAAACCCAGTTTCAAACGTTGTGCAAGTTCTGGTGTTTTTTTGCTGACATAAAAATACATCGGATAGTGATAATAAATAAGCAAGTGGGAATCTATCGCCAAAAAAGGATACTCAGTGATTTTACTGTGGTAAACCTCTTCGATTTCATCAATCCCTAAGGGAATACAATCAAAGCGTCGGGCACCGAGCATCTTGAACAGGGCATCGAAACTGGGAGCATCAACTTCTATGAGCCGATTAGTTTTATAAATTTCACGATCAGGCCACTGCGCCTGCCCAAATTTTATTTTGTCAAAGCTAAGGCGGTCGGTCACAAATTCCAGTCCGGGCAATTCGTTTTTATTAATCAGGCAAGCGCGATAACCCAAGAGGCCTTTTAAAATATCAATAGGGATCATCACCGCATTAGCTCTGGAAATCGGTGTGCCGGGCGAGGCCCAAAGCAAATTTATTTGTTTACCTTCGCCCAGTAATTGGGCGTAACGAATGGAGGTGCTTTGGGAGTTAAAAGGCTGGTATTGGTAATCGCCAAATTCCGTGCGGGTGAGTTCAAGCGCGCGGTCAATTAATTGGTAACGGTAGGCATAGTGAGCGTCAAAATCGTCCAGTTTTAAATAGCTCACCACCATGGGCCCAGCACTGTTTTGAGGGGACGATACATAAGTCACATCCTCTGCGGCGCACGCCAGCTTGCAAGCGATAAGCGCCATTATGAGGGTGTAAATTTTACTCGTTAGACGGTCCATAATTATTCTCGGCTGATCCTAACTTAAGTCTAGTTGTTTGCTTTGTCTTTGCCCACAATTCAAGGCAATAAATCAGCATTCCATACGCCCTTGCCTTGGCTCGCGCTTAGCCGAATGCGAGTTCAGAAAAACGATCACGGCCGCTGACCCATTCAACTCTGGCGATCCCTTCTGTTAAAAAAATCTGTTGAACGATGCAACCTATTTGCATTTTGCATCATCTAACAGCGACCTAATTTTATTTAAGGGATTCTAATGTCTAAATTCTTCATTACCGTCTTCTGCTCCTTAATTTTATCCGCTCACTGCTTTGCACAGACTAATCCAGCGAGCGATGCACCCTCCAGCAATCTTGACGCAGTGGACGAAATTTTAATTATTGGCGAACAACCTGGCCCAAGTTTATGGAGGGTCTATAAGGGCGATAACGTACTTTGGATTCTGGGAACCTTCGGCCCATTGCCGAAAAAATTGCAATGGCGGTCAAAGCAGGCCGAAGATGCGATTATCAATTCCCAGGAAGTTTTTATGCCGCCTGGTGCACATGCAAAAATTGGATTCTTTAGCCAGTTAGCGCTTTTACCTTCCGTTATTGGCCTTAAAAAAAGCCCCGATGGTTTGACCCTGGAGGAAAAAGTTCCGGCCGATGTTTATGAACGCTGGCTCAGCCTTAAAGAAAAATACATTGGCAAGGATAAAGCCGTAGAAAAATATCGCCCTATTTTTGCGGGCCATGAACTGCTTGAAACTGCGCAAAAAAAGGCAGGTTTCGATGATGAAGATATGATCGTGAAACGCGTGCAGGAGCTCGCCAAAAAACACAAAATTAAAGTGACCACGCCCACTTACGAATTTACCGTGGAAGCACCGCGCCAAACGCTCAAGCGTTTCAAACAAACTGAAATGGATGATGTGCCCTGCTTTACCAAAATGGTCGATCACCTGGCCAAAGATCTGAACAATATGCGCTTGCGCGCCAATGCCTGGGCAACGGGTGATCTTGCTGCACTCGCGGACTTACCCATTACCGACCCCGGTAGCGAATGTTGGGATGCTTTTATGAAATCATCTTTTGCAGAACAAGAAGGCATGAAGGACTTGCCCGCAAAGGTGGAAGCGGAATGGTATGCACGAATCGATGAAGCACTCACCAATAACACCTCGAGTTTTGCTTTGGTACCCACGCTGGAAATGCTAAAAAAGGACAATGTAATGGCAAAGCTGCAAGCCAAAGGTTATCGCATTGAAGGTTTTGGTTTTGACGCCTTAAAGCCCGACTAAGAGCGCTGAAAATAGCGGGCAATTCGCAAAAAATATATTTGCAGTTTGCGACTTGCCACCACTCATTTTTAAAAATTTTGCCTGCTACAATCGCCGCTCAACTTCAATATCCAGGGTGGGTTTTATGGTGGCGGCAAGAGTGGCGGCAGTTGGTGCTTTGATTGGTAAAGGACTAAAGAAGGGCTTGGCAGCTTTGCAATGGCTGGCGCGCGGGCTCTTCGGTGAAATGCATTGGAATCTGCCACCCTGGATGCGCTGGAGCGGTAACCACCTCACTAATGCTGGCGCTCTCATCAAACGCAAACCCAAAGCGAGCATGGCAGGCTTTGCCGCTTTAGTTGCATTAACCGCTGGCGGTCTTTTCGCCTACCAATGGTATAAACATTTACCCAAACCTGTTTACCCCCAGTGCGAAGTCAGCGCACCCGCGTTAACTACTTATCCCGACGACAAACAAAAAATTCATCCATTGGTTCTCAAATGCAATGAATCAATCGCACCGCTGGAAGCCGTGGGAAAACCTGTCGCAAAAGGTGTGACTTTAAAACCGAAAATTGCGGGCCAGTGGGTATGGGAAAATGATCGCAAGTTGGTGTTCACGCCCGCCGCAGATTGGCCAGTGGGGCAAAGGTTTGATCTTGGTCTTGCCAAAGATAAATTGCTTGCCTCGCAAGTGCGGTTGGAAAAATACGATTACGAATTTAAAACCGCACCCTTCACCGTACAAATTACTGAAAACCAGTTCTACCAGGACCCTACTGATCCAGCCCAGAAAAAACTGGTGGCTAACGTGCATTTTAGCCACAGCGTTAATACCGAAGAATTTGAAAAACACGTTCAGCTTTCCTTAGCGAAAGACGCAGCCTTTTTAGGTTTAAGTAACGACTCAACGGGTTTTACCGTTAATTACGACAAACTAAAACTCAATGCTTACATCCATTCGCACAGCTTAAGTTTGCCGCGCGAAGACACCCCCATGACGCTCACCTTGAAAAAGGGCATTCACGCCAGCCGCGGTGGCGATGGTACCAGCGACGATCTAAGCAGCAATATCACCATTCCGGGTCGCTACAGTTTGCGTTTTAATAATTTCGGTATGATTTTGGCGGACAACGAAAAACTGGAGCCGGAACAAGTACTGATTTTTAACAGCAACGCACCCGTGACCGACAGCAGCCTCGATAAAAAAATCAAAGCCTGGGTGCTACCCGAATTTCATCCTGACGAAAAAATCCAGATTTCACGCAAGTATCCGTTTAATTGGCGCAGTGATTATGTGGATCAAAAAATTCTCGCGGGCGCAGAACCTTTACCCTTAAATTTATTACCTAGCGATGATTCGCAACAGGCGCTGCATAGCTATCAATTTAAAGCGCCGGTCGGGCGTTATATTTACGTAGAAGTTGCGCCCGGCATTATCGCTGTGGGCGGCACCCAATCTCCACAGGCCAGTGTTGAGGTGTTCCGCGTAAAACCCTATGAAAGTTCGCTCAAATTGTTGGGCGATGGTGTGATTCTAGGCTTGAATGGTGAGCGCAAAATCGGTTTTGTCAGCCGTGCGCTAGACGCCGTGGAATTGGAAGTTGGCCGCTTACTGCCCAACCAGCTACACCAGTTATTGGCGCAAACCGGCGGCGAATTAAATATTCCCGGCGACTATGAAGGTTGGCAGGAAGACCGCATCGTAGAGCGTTTTTCTGAGGTTCGCCCCACGCTAGGTAACGCACCCGGCAAACCGGTTTACGACAATCTTGATTTGAGCGGTTACTTCAAATCCGATAGCCCCGGTCATTCCAAATTGGGCATATTCCTGGTGCGCTCCAAAGGTTTAACCCTGAATGACCAAACCAAAAAGGGCTCGCAAACTCGCAAGGATTACAACAATACCGATAAGCGCGATGGCCGCCTCTTGCTGGTGACCGATCTGGGTATTTTGGTTAAAACCAACAAAGACGGTAGCCAAAATGTCTACGTGCAATCCATTTCAAAAGGTGAGCCAGTTGCTGGCGCGCGGGTGGAGTTGATTGGCCGCAACGGCCTTGCGCTGGAAACGCGCACTACAGATGCCAGCGGTAAGGTCGAGCTGCCCAAGTTTTCAGATCAGTATCGCCGCGAAAAAACACCGCTGTTGATTCTGGCTCGCCACGACGAGGATATGTCCTTCCTGCCTTACAACAACTACAGCCGCCGCCTGAATTTCTCGCGCTTTGATACGGGCGGAGTGGACACTGAAATCGACCCTAACAGTTTGAGCAGCTACATCTTTAGCGACCGCGGTTTGTACCGCCCCGGCGAAGAAATTCATTTGGGCAATATTGTGCGCACCCAGGATTGGAAAAGTGCGCTGGAAGGCGTACCGCTAGAATTGGAAATACTCGACCCACGCGGTATGCAGGCTTATCGTCAGGCGTTTAATGCTAAAGCGACCGGCTTCAACGAATTCAGTTGGAAGCCATCGGTGAGTGCGCCAACGGGTACTTATAGCGCTATGGTTTATCTGGTGAAAAGCGGGCATCGCGACCGCATGTTAGGCAGCACGACCATTAAGGTTCAAGAGTTTGAGCCGGATCGTTTGAAAGTTACCGCGAGCCTATCCGAGCAACCCGTCACTGGCTGGCTCAACCCCGATAAAGTGAAAGCTAACGTCCAGGCCATGAACCTGTTCGGCACGCCCGCCGCTAATCGACGCGTGGCGGCGTCCATGACCTTGTCGCCCACGGTACCGAGTTTTGCCGGCTACGCGGACTACAAATTCTACGACCCCAACAAGTTTAATGAAGGCTCTGAACAAGCCCTGCCCGATGGGAAAACTGACGATAAAGGTCAGGCCACATTTGACCTAAGCCTTAACCGTTTTGCTAAAGCGACCTACCGTCTCTCCATTTTGGCCCGTGTATTTGAACCCGAGGGCGGGCGCAACGTCGCCGCTGTAAGCGATGTCTTGGTTTCCAGTTCGGCCTATTTGGTCGGCGTGAAAAAGACAGACGCGGACTTAAGCTTCATCACCAAATCCAGCAAACAATCCAGCCAATGGATTGCCCTTAACCCCGAATTAAAAGGCCAGCAAGTCGATGGTTTGACCCTGGAATGGGTACAACGCAAATATGTGTCGGTGCTGATGAAACAAGACAACGGCACTTATAGATACCAATCACGGTTAAAAGAAACCCTGCGCGATTCGCACCCGCAAAGCCTTGCGGCCAAAGGATCTGACATTAGTTTACCCACAGACGAACCGGGCGATTTCGCATTGGTGCTGCGCAACGCAGAGGGCCAGGAACTCAACCGTTTAAGTTATTCGGTGATTGGCCAGGGCAACCTCAGCCGTTCGCTGGAGCGCAACGCTGAACTGCAACTCAAGCTCAATAAAACCGAGTACTCACCTGGCGATAGCATTGAGATTTCCATCCAGGCACCCTACACAGGCGCGGGTTTAATTACCCTTGAGCGCGATAAGGTTTTCGCACACCAGTGGTTCAAAACCGATACCACCAGCTCGGTGCAACACATCACTATTCCCGCCAACTTTGAAGGCAACGGCTATGTGACCGTGCAATTTGTGCGCTCGTTAAATTCTGAAGAAGTTTTTACCAGCCCACTCTCTTACGGCGCCTTGCCGTTCAAGATGTCGCTAGCACCGCGCACGCAAGTGCTCATGCTTAAAGCGCCCGAGTTGATTAAACCCGGGGAGACTTTAGAGCTGGAATTACAGGCGCCGACCGCCAGCCAAGCCGTTATCTACGCGGTAGATGAAGGCATACTCCAGGTTGCCCGTTACAAGGCACCTGATCCGCTCGCCTTCTTCTTCCAGAAGAGCCGGTTGGAAGTGGATTCCAGCCAAATCCTGGATTTGATCCTGCCGGAATTCAGCCAGCTGTTGAAAGCCTCCGCACCCGGCGGTGACGGTGACGGCGCGCTTGGCCGCAACCTCAACCCCTTCAAAAACAAACGCAAAGCCCCTGCGGTTTATTGGTCGGGCTTGGTGGATGTAAGCCCATCCGGAACCAAAGTCAGTTACAAAGTGCCGGACTACTTCAACGGTAAACTCCATCTGTTCGCCGTGTCGGTTGACCACGACACCATTGGCGTAACCGAAGGTGGCGCAGAGGTGCGCGGCGACTTGATCATCACCCCCAATGTGCCGGTAATGCTAGCGCCGGGCGATGAAGTGGATGTGAGTTTTGGCCTCGCCAACAACCTGAAGGCGGGTTCCGGCAAAGTCGATATCAGCCTCAAAACATCGGCTAACATCGAAGTCGTGGGCGATGCCAAACAAAGCCTGGATATCGCAGCCGGTAAAGAAGGCCAAGGCAGTTTCCACATACGTGCGAAAGATACACCCGGCGCAGCAACCCTGACTTTTGTAGCGACGACCGGCGCCGCAAAAGCGCAATTAGAGGAAGGTTTGAGTGTGCGCCCGGCTGCGCCCTATCGCACCGCAATAACCACTGGCCGCACCGAGAGCGATAAAAAGCAGCTGTTGCTGACCCGCAAGCTTTACGATCCTTTCCGTACCGTAAATGTGACTGCGGCTTACACACCCTTGGCCTGGGCGAGTGGTTTGCAACAATACCTGAACGATTATCCCTATTCCTGTACTGAGCAGTTAGTGAGTATGGGCTTGCCCGCTTTGCTCTTCAGCCAGCATCCTGACCTTGGCCAACTCAAGGGCAATGGCTCGGTGAATGGTGTTATCCAAATGCTGCAAGGGCGCCAAAATGAGGAAGGTGCATTTGGTCTCTGGTCGGCCAGCACCCGTGTCGCCAACTGGCCTTCGCTCTGGGCCATTCACTATATGATTGAAGCTAAGGATCGCAATCAGCAGGTACCCCTCGGCCTATTCAACCGTTCGCAAGTGTGGCTCCACAGCATGGCACAACCTTGGGGCAACAACATGGATGAGATGCGCCAGCGCGCTTACGCCATCTACCTGCTTAGCCGTTTAGGCGTGCAAACCGGTAGTTTGTTAAGCAGCCTGCAACAGGAACTCAACTCTCGCTATCAGGATGTCTGGCCAACCGATATCACTGCTGCTTATATATCTGCCAGCCAGCACTTACTACAGCAGGTAAGTCTGGCCCAAAAGACCATCAAAACTGTGCCTTGGAATAACAAGACCTATAGCAGCGACGTCTATTACGACGCTTTGGGTCACCAATCACAATTGCTTTATATCTACGCACGACACTTTCCCGAAGCCCTGTCGAAAATCCCCACTACGGTCCTGGACGACATGGGTCAACGCCTTAGCAACCGCGAGTATTCAAGCCTGAGTGCAGCCTATCTGCTATTGGCACTGACCCAATACGGCGAAGCCGCTGCAGATCATGTCACCCAACCGGTGAAGATAAGCGCTATAAACCTTAACGATGCCCTGCAAGCTTTAGCCAGCTCAAGTAATCTTTTAAAGAAAGCTGATATCCCCCAAAACACCAAAGGCGTGCAGTTGAACCAGGACACCAAGCTACCGCTCTTTTATAGCCTAGTTGAAAGTGGGTTTGATCAACAAAGCGCAAACCTGCCCGAAGTAAAACAAGGACTGGAAATCCAGCGTGAATACCTGGACACCACCGGTAAGCCTTTGGAGCAAATCAAAGTTGGCGAAGAGTTCCTGGTACGCCTGCGCCTGCGCACTATGAATAAAGATTATCTTAGCCAGGTCGCAGTGGTAGATCTCTTGCCCGGCGGCGTAGAACCCGTTATCAACCGCATGGTTTTGCCCACGCCCGCCCGTGTTAATGAGGAAAGCGAAGAGCAAGTAGCTAACGAGGGGGACGAAAATGTTGAAGGCGAAGGCGATATGGAAGGCCAAGAGGAAGGTGATCAGGCGGTTGAAGACTCCGGCGAGGACGAAGGCTCTGGCGATACACCTTTAGATCCTGATGGCGCTGCCACCACGGTCTATTACATTCCCGGCTTTAGCGGCGAACCCGGGCAATCCACCTGGCAAGCCGACTTTGCCGATTTGCGCGATGACCGCGTGGTAGTTTACGGTCACCTCACCAAAGATATGGTGACCTTCACCTACCGCGTGCGCGCCACCAACACAGGCTCATACCAAACCCCGGCAGCTTACGCCGAGGCCATGTACGAACCCAATTTGTTCGCACGCACCAAAGCCAGCAAGTTTAAGGTTGTGAAGCCTTAAGCAAGGCAAGCTCGCGCCCAAACGCTCATGGGCGCGCGAATCATTAATCTAAAAATTATTTCAGAGGCACCGTGGACGATAAAACATTACAGAGTTTGCAAGCGGTTTTTACAGCAAATCCAACACCGGAATTAGCACAGATTATTGCGCTGCAACTCTCTGCGCGCGGCGATTATGAAACTGCTACAACCTATTTAACGCACTTAACCAACACCATTTCGGGTGAGGACGGAACCCGGCTTGGTGAAGCGGCGCTCAAGGCCGGTGCCTACACCAGTGCGTTACAATTTCTTAACCAGGATGAACTTGACCATGCGTTATTGATTGTTCGCTGCAAATTGGAGCTGGGAGACTTAGACTCAGCACAAGCAAGCTACAAACAATTATTACAGGAACATCCACATTGCGAATCAGCTGAACTCAATCGCCGTTTAAAATTATCGGCAGATAAAGAGCCGGTAAAATTGCGGGTTATTGAAAAAGCCGAGCCCGCCGAAAGTTTTGAACTCTTACAATTTAAGCGCCCTACTACCAATTTCTCTGATGTTGTTGGTTTGGAGGAGGTAAAAAAACAAATCCATAAAAAAATTATTCTTCCCTTCCAAAAACCATCCTTGTTCCAGCGTTTTAAAAAGAAAGTTGGCGGCGGCATTTTACTTTATGGTCCACCGGGTTGCGGCAAAACATTATTAGCGCGCGCAACGGCCGGTGAATGCAAAGCGGCATTTTTTAATATTGAAATTTCCGATGTACTGGATATGTATATTGGTGAATCCGAACAAAAACTGCGTGCTATTTTTGAAAAAGCACGCAGCCAAACACCCAGTGTTATTTTCTTTGATGAACTGGAAGCTCTTGCAGGCAAACGCGAGCACACGCGTAACAGTTCACAAGCCAATACGGTGAGCCAATTTCTAACCGAGCTGGATGGTTTTGCGCAAAATAACGAAGGCGTTTTAATTCTGGGCTCCACCAACGTACCTTGGGCTTTGGACTCCGCCTTTTTGCGTCCCGGCCGTTTTGATCGCATGTTTTTTGTGCCGCCGCCAGATAAGGTTGCGCGCAAAGCCATTCTTGAACATCACATGCAAGATCGCCCCAATGCAGGCGATATACAATTTGATGTCATCGCCAACAAAACCTCCGGTTACTCCGGCGCAGACTTGGCTAACCTGGTGGAAATGGCAGCCGATGAAGCTATTGACAGCACCATTACCATCGGAGAAGAAACCGCAATTTCCATGCAACATTTTAGTGAAGCCTTGTCGGACTCGCGCTCGTCAACTACCGAATGGTTAACCACAGCGAGAAACTATGCGCGCTACGCCAATGACGGCGGTCGCTACGATGATGTATTGGAATTTATCAATAAACACGGGAAATAAATCTTGTCTACTTACCGCATTATCGACGAACCCAAAGTCAAAATAGACCAGCAACTGATTGTAAATCCGGTGGTGATTCTATTTGCCGCCATGCTGGTTCCCCTATTTGTCACCATTCCTTTCCATGGAAAATTCTGGCTGCCTTTTATTTGGCTAATCATGAATGCTTACTTCTTGGGATCACCTACTTTTTGGCGGGAATTTTGTTATTCGCTGATAGGTCTGTTTGCAATTGCCGGAGTTTTCATAGGTTTTGGTTACGGGATAAAAACAGAAGTGATTACGTCGCCCAATAAACTTGCACCCTATATGCGAGTATTAGTGAATGCCATTTATTTTATTGCGCTCTACTTGGTGGTATTTACCCAGTCGGTGCCATTTTCTGTCTACGAATATGTAAAACAGCAGGGCCGCCATGAATAACGATTATAAGTACGAACAAGTATGGCGACACATTGCGCACGGTCAGTTACCCAATGCAATTGAGTTGCTTAAAGAGCTGTTAGCCAATGAACCCAACTCAGCTACATA
This sequence comes from Cellvibrio zantedeschiae, assembly GCF_014652535.1. Taxonomy (NCBI): domain Bacteria; kingdom Pseudomonadati; phylum Pseudomonadota; class Gammaproteobacteria; order Cellvibrionales; family Cellvibrionaceae; genus Cellvibrio; species Cellvibrio zantedeschiae. The sequence continues at coordinate 290,416 of NZ_BMYZ01000003.1, forward strand.
CCACGGTGTGCTCGCCTATTGTTTGCTATTGCAAATGCGCATCCATGCTGCCGAATACGAATTAAAAATTGCCTTGCAGCTGGAGCCCAATACGCCTTTTTTCCACCTTGTGTATGCACGTATTTTTTATTTGCAAAATAAAGTCAAACAAGCACTGGCCGCCTGCGATCAAGCTTTGCAGCTCGATCCGGAAAATGTGGATGTATTTGAATTAAAGTCAGATATTTTATTGGCCAATAAACATTTCAAAGAAGCTTTCGAATATATCCAGAAAATATCAGAGCTGAATCCCGACAGCGTAAAAACTGCTTTTGCTTTTGCAAATTATTACTTCCAAACCGGTGACAATGTTAAAGCCATGGGATTTACCCGCGCCGCCTTGGGATTAGATGCACAACATCAACACGCCAATGTGCTTATGGGGCGTTTGCAATTGATAGACGGCAACATTGCCGAGGCCGAATATCACGCCCGCCTTACCATTATGCTGAACCCTAGCTCGCGCGAAGCTCTGTCATTGTTTGCCGATGTAAAAGCCAGGAAAAGTATTTTTCTAGGCCTCTGGTGGAAGTTTAATAACTGGATTTCACGCATGAAACCCGTCAATCAGGTAGGCGTGTTAATTTTTGGTTATGTATTTTTTAACTTGCTCTCAAATATTGTTTTCGATTTGGGTTACACCAGCGCGTCTAGCGTTGTGGATTACGCTTGGCTGGCAATTGTGGTTTATTCCTGGATTGCAATTCCAATCTATCAGCGCATGCTCAATAAAGAGATAGAAACATTTTCGTTTAGGTCTGACTACTAGATGAATGCACTTATAAAAAAAATAACATGGCTGTTGAAAATGTTCGCGCTTGTTTTGCTCAGTTGTGCGCAAACCAGTTTCGCCCATCAAGTTGATGAATTCAAAGAACAGGCAAAACAAGGGAGCTGGTTGGCGTTGTTTGAGTTAGGTGCAACCTATTACGCGGGTAAAAATTTACCTGCAGATAAATCCCAAATTCTTGCCCATTACACCAAAGCCGCCAATAGCGGCGATAAAAATGCCCAGTTCACCCTGGGCCTTATTTATGCTGAAGGTAAAATTGTGCCGCAAGATTATGTGCAAACCTTGCATTGGTACACCAAAGCGGCGGAACAAGGCGACTCCAACGCGCAATTTAATCTGGGTTTGATGTATCACTTTGGTAAAGGCACGGCGGTGGATTATCCCCAAGCCATCGCCTGGTATGCTAAAGCCGCTAATCAAGGCGACTTAAAAGCCCAGTTGAATCTCGGTAGTTTATTTTTCCGCGGCGATAAGATTACGCAAGATTATAGCCAGGCAATTTACTGGTACACTAAGGCCGCGCAACAGGGCGACGCCAAAGCCCAAACCTATGTCGGCATCGCTTATTACGATGGCGCAGGAGTCGCAAAGGATTTTAAACTCGCGTTGGAGTGGTTGCGAAAAGCGGCCCTTCAGAATTCTAAAAATGCGCAATTGGTGATTGGCTTTATCTACGCAAATGCCAATGGGGTTAATCGCTCGGATGTTGTAGCACTAGCAGCCCTGGATGCCGCCGATATAAAAGACAGCGCCAGTGATCGTGAAAAACTGGTTAAGCGTATGGCGCCTAAAGATATAGAAACCGCCGAAAGCCTTAAACTGGAAATGATCAAACCTAATAATTTTATCAAAGCATTGGATGATTATTTACAACAACATCCCCTCTAAAGCTTTTTGCTTAAGGACGCAACCATGTCTTTGCAAGATCCGGAATTTGAAAACTTTAAAAAGGCCTACCAGGAGGGCAATTTTAACTATGCGTTGCATAGCTTAAAAAAGCTTTTGGTGACCTATCCGAACTCTTTTGCCCTGCGCTGGCATCACGCCAAGGTGTTGGAAAAACTGGAGCGATTTACTGAAGCGCGAGTTGCCGTTGGTAAGGTTCTAAAGCTGCGTAGCGATTTTGTGCCCGCACTGATCATGCAAGTGCAACTCGATTTTCACCAGGGTTCTGATGAGAGCGACGACCTGGACGAGTTTGATGAGGAACCAGTTCTGAGCGAACACGCGCGCTTTAACCTCATTGAACAGCGGCTCTACAAAATTTTGAGCATCGACCCCAATGCAGTGGATGCCCTGCACATGCTCTCCGGTTTATTGCGCGGGCACGAAGGCGATGCACATGTGGTGAAAGCCAATCAACTCTTGAACCGCGCAATCAGCCTCGCGCCCGAACGCGTAGATTTATTGGAAGACCGCGGCAACAGTTTATTGGGTAGCGCCATTGTTCAAGATGGCGATACCACCAACTCTATTAATATCGTCAGCACCTTTTCCGGCATGCGCTACAAACGCGACCAAATGGAGTTGGCCTTATCTGACTTTCACACCTGCTACCAAATTACCAGCGAACATCGTTTTGGTTTAAGGGTCGCTTCGATTCTGCATGATTTGGGTCGTTTCAATGAAGCCTTGGCCGCTTACGATAAGGTGCTTGCAAATGTGTCTGCCGATGATCCTTATCGCTCAATCATTATCGAGCGCCGTGCACGTTCGGAAAATAACGGCGGTGGTGAACGCGAACAAATGGCGCAACTACTGGAGTCAGCCATAGCAGACAGCGGCAAAGACCGCAGCCTGGAAGAAGATAATGTCGCCCAAGCCCTACTGAGTGCGGCCAATGCGGTGCGTAGCGGCAAGTCGGTCAGCGATGCGCTTGACGAGCGCTTGTCGGACGACCCCGATGACAACATGGCTACCAACATCGCCGCGCAAATTCTCAACGTGGCCAACGAGCCACCGCCCAATTTAGTCGCGGTAGATCCCAAGGATTTTCCAAGCTACCAACAAAAATTTATTGCCCGGTGCAAGCGCGACCTGGAGGCGCAGGGCCTGCAACACGTGGCAGACGCCGAAGCCGAAGGTATGCGCATGATGTTGGGCAGCCGCGTGTTGCTTAGCTTTTATGCGGACGCCGAAGGCGAAATGGGCGTTGCGGCTTTTTGTATGAAGCCTAAAAAGCCCAACCCGCTCGCCATTTTGTTCTTGCTAATGACGGGCAAATGGAAATTGGTGGGCACTCTATTCAAAGTGAATACACTGGTGGAGTGCGTTAGCCAGTTTTCCAACGGCGACTACCTCAACACCCAATATTTCAGCGTGTCGCCTTTTGAATATGGACCCCCTATCTATATTGAAAAGCTATCGCCCAAAGTTTCCATTGCAGGATTGGTAGCGCGCCATCAAGAGCGCCTGGAAGACCATAAACTCGCTCATCCCAGTATAGTCACCATGCAAGCGCTGGACTTAGCCGGAATGGAAGAACGATGGGTAAACGGCCAAGCCGTTAAACGCGCCTACCGGCAATCCATTGGTTACATCACCGAGCCAGAACTAAAACAATTATTAGGCGCTTACTACGATAAATTCGCCGATAAAGTACGCGCGAAACTTAAGGTTTTAGCGGCGGATCTTTAATCACCTACCGCATGCGCCTCACCAGAAAACTTCGCTACTCGCTTATTGCCCTTGTCCTGATTGTCCTCTTGCTGGGGGCAATCAGGCTTTGGCCACGCCCCACACTCGCGCAACAAATTCCCAGCTCCCAAGCTTTTTTAGCGGAAAACGGCGAACTCTTGCGTCTGACCCTGGCGAATGACGAGCAGTATCGTGTTTGGACGCCCCTCAGTGAGATTGCCCCGCAACTGCCCAAAGCCGTACTGCTTTACGAAGACCGCTGGTTTTACTGGCACTTGGGGGTAAATCCGCAAGCTGTGGTACGCGCGGCGTTTCGCACTTACAGCGGCGGTCAACAGCAGGGCGGTTCTACTATCACCATGCAATTGGCGCGGTTGTTTTATGGATTGAACACCAAAAGCCCCAGCGGCAAGTTTCAGCAAATGGCCTTGGCGATATGGTTAGAGATGCGCTACAGCAAGCGGGAGATTTTAGAGGCTTACCTTAACCTCGCGCCCTACGGCAGCAACGTGCAAGGCGCAGGCGCGGCGAGTTTGATTTATTTTGGCAAAACCGCAAAACAGTTGAGCATTTCTGAAGCCCTTACGCTTGCGGTTATTCCTCAGCAACCCAACCGCCGCGCCGGCAACAACGCCTTGCAAGTCTCACTCAACGCGCCCAAAGAACGATTATTGAAACGCTGGCTGGAGCATTATCCACTTGAGGAATCCCAAGCTCGCATTGCTCATTTACCCGTACGTTTTCATCGCATTCAGGATTTACCTTTTCGTGCGCCACACTTTGTAGACATGCTGCTACAGGAACCCGTCAATCAACAACCAAACCGACCAGCACAAGTGCACACCAGCCTCAATCTGGGCCTGCAAAATCTGGTAGAGCGCCAAACGCGCCAGTATTTACAGGAAGTCGGTAGCAAAGGAATCCAAAACGCGGCTGCGCTCTTGTTAGATCCCAAAACCATGGAAGTTAAAGCCTGGCTGGGTTCGGCAAATTACTTTAATGCTGAAATTGATGGTCAGGTGAACGGCGTAACCGCCAAACGCTCGCCCGGTTCTACGCTCAAACCTTTCATTTATGCCTTGGGGATGGATCAGGGAATTTTGCACCCGGCGAGTATCCTAAAAGATGCCCCCACAGATTTTGGCCCCTACACACCCGAGAATTTCGACAATCAATTTCGCGGCCCTATTACCGCTGAAAATGCACTTATACATTCGCGCAATATTCCCGCCGTGTGGACCGCCAGCCAACTACGTTCACCCAGTCTTTACAACTTTTTGAGCATGGCCGGTATTTCGCAACTAAAAAGTGAAAGTCACTACGGTTTGGCACTGGTATTAGGTGGTGGCGAAGTCTCTATGGAGGAACTCACAGGCCTTTACGCCATGCTCGCCAACGGCGGCCGTTTGCAGACAATTCAATACCTAAAGCCCAAACACTTGGCCGCACAAACCAAACAAACCACCGGAACCCAGTTGATTTCGCCAGAAGCCAGTTTTATCACGCTGGATATGCTGAGCCACAATCCGCGGCCGGGTGAAGACTCTGCCTACAACTTGCAATCCGGTTGGTCCGCGGCCTGGAAAACCGGTACTTCCTGGGGATTCAGGGATGCCTGGTCCGTGGGCGTGGTCGGTCCTTATGTGCTGGCGGTGTGGATTGGCAATTTTGATAGCCGTGGTAACCCGGCGTTTGTAGGCGTTGATGCCGCAGCACCATTATTCTTCCGCATTGCCGACGGGCTCTACTTACATAAGCCCGAGAATATACCCGCCCCGCGTCCACCTGCGGGCGTCAGTCAGGTGTCCGTTTGCAGCGCCAGCGGCGACTTGCCCAATGCCTGGTGCCAGCTAACGCATAAGACCTGGTACATTCCTGGTAAATCGCCCATCAAAGTGAGCCAGCTACACCAGCCAGTGGCGATCAGCCTTAAAACCGGACAGGCTCTTTGCCCCCCATACCAGCCGGAGCAGGTGCGTATGGAAGTGATGGAATTTTGGAGCAGCGACATGCAAAAGCTGTTTCGCCAAGCCGGCCTGCCCCGTCGCAGCCCACCCAAATGCCAACAAGGTTTCCAAACCCAAGCACCGGAAATCACCTCGCCGGTACGCCACGTTGCCTACCAACTTCGCGCCAGTCAGCCAGACGTCACCATCCCCCTACAAGCCAAAGCCGCCGCCCAAGTCCGCACCCTCTTCTGGTTCGACGACAACCGCTACATCGGCAGCACCGACCCGCTCACCGCACTGGCTTATCGCCCAAGTGATTCAGGAATTCACAATATCCGCGTGGTGGATGATCAAGGACAAGTGGCAGAACGGGAAATGACGGTGGATTGGATTGGTGGGGAGTAAGAAAAAAGCTAACAATATTGTTAGCTCTGTTTATATAAATTTTACATGGGAGTTAGAGAGACGATGTTAAATTTTCCAAAAGACAGTTTTAATTTTATTGTATTCACATCATTGGTTTTGAGCGGTTGTACACCCAGCGCTTATATGCAGCCGGTTACTGGCGATCTATCTACAATCAAATTTGAGTTGCCTCAAGGCGACAAAAAAATCACTATTTACGAGAAACCCGAACAATGTGCAGGCCCGACGTTCGTGCCCATGATGAAAGATGAAACTTTCAAAGAGGTTAAGGTTAAACAAGGAGAAAAGGTAAGTTTTACGGTGGATTATGTTTTGGAAAGACAGCGCGACAAAAAGCTATTTGTGAATAAAGCTTGCCAGATCACCTATACCTTGAATGCGACCGATAAGGATTACCACCTGAAATATGTTATTTATTCTGGCGGAGTTTGTAATTTGGAAGCACAACGACTTGCTGGTGCCCAAAGAGTGAGGGAGCCAGACATGTTTCAACGCGAATACATCCTCTCTTCCAAGGGCTCCTTGACAGCATCTCATTGCAAACCGCAAAAAAAATCAGAAGAATCTGTTGTAGAACAGCCACAATCCAAAAAAGCACCAGAAGAAATTACTGTAGAACAGTTCCAGCCAAAAATTTATCCGATGCAAGTTAAAGGGGTTGTTTTTTCGATTGATATGCCACTCATCGAGGGAGAAGATTTACAACATCAGCAAGATAGAATTTTTACTTTATCGAATGAAGATACTGAAAATAAATCTATGCGTAAGTATGTGAAAGCACAAAAGGCGCTTGACGAAAAATCAACCTATATTCTGCGTAGTGGAATGAGCATTCCTCATCCGAAACATCTCTTCGATACGTTTCTTGAATACAAAATTTCTGCTAACTGCCAGCCACAAAAAAAATACCTCCACTGCGAATACAAAGCTGTCGATGGTTTTTATTCGCGGGATCTTCCACCTTCAGTTTCACTCGATGGAAATCAAACGGTTGAACAAATGGAAGCCAGTGAAATTAGCACTTTGTCTTTATTGAATACTCGCCCTGTTATCCAAAAAGAAACATTTAATTCCGGACTTTCCTTGGAGAAATTACAACCGATTTTACGTAAAAACAATTTTAGCGTGAAATCCAAAGGTTCTCGCTTGTCTTTGTATAGGGCAAAATTTAATTACAACGCGGAGTTAACACAAAAAAAAGCAAAATCTGGCTACGTAATAACGGCAAGTGTTGAGGTTGATCCGCAAAAAAGGAGCGCTTATTACAGCGATTTTGTTACGCCTTTTAACCAAATTATTAATGATATTAAAGCCTCTGCTCAGTAGCGATATTGCCATCCACTTATCGATTAAATGAGTGGATGGCTTTTGAGAACAAAGGGAACGGAGGGATTAAACTTTAGACCATACACTCCCCCATTGCTCCACCATATAGCAAGTAGGTACGATTAGCGCAGCGTAATCGTACGAATGTTAATATCCAGACTCAATGCCTGTACTATTCTCTGCACGATATGTTTTTATACGGAGTTTTAATAGCATAATTTTGCGCGATGATAATATGTAGTTTTTTCATGCGTACGATTACGCTGCGCTAATCGTACCTACGTGCTGAAATATTTAAGGCTCAAGGAGTTCAGGGAGTTAAATATAAAAGCTCCTTGCATGAAGGCGGCATTAATACCGCGCTCTTTGACGTTAATTCAGTAGATTTTTCAGAAATTAGCAGGTACGAAATAGGTGGCATTAAGTATAATTTTTCTGAACTGTCATAACAAAGCAATCAAACGGATGGTTTTTATAGCGGCGTTACAAATGCACAGGAGATATTTATGGGATTCAGATTTAGACGGAGCGTAAGAATAGTTCCTGGTGTAAGGCTAAATTTTGGAAAAAAAGGAACCAGTATTTCGTTGGGAGGACGGGGAGCGACTGTCACATTTAGTAAGCATGGAACGCGCTATACAGCTGGGATTCCTGGAACTGGAATTTCATATACAGAATACAAAAAAAATAATGTTAACAAGCCTATTTCTCACACAACTGAAAGAAAAAACCTTAACAGTCGTGAAGGCATATATTGCGCTATTATCGTTTTTTGCTTTTTTTTGGCTTTTCATAATCTTTGGTTAGCATTAGCTTTATTCGTACTTGCCATTCTAATTGATGCAGGAATCAGCGGTAAAAGTAATTCTGCATTAGAAAATAAAGGAGAGGCTCCTTATGTAGACCTATCAATTTCGGAGAATATCAAAAATGAAAAATCATCTAGAGAAAATGAATTTCAAATAAATGAAAGCCGTCATGTAAAGTTAATATCTAATGAGAATAAATTTTCCGAGAGGCATTCTTCGATTGTCCAAGATTTTCCTACTGGTAATTTTTTAAATATAAATTCCTATGAACATGTAGGCTCTATTTTAGATGATGGAGACGTTATAGAAATTAAAATATCCTTGCTCAATAGAGATATTATGCTGCTAGCGTATAGCGAGAAGAATGTTAATAAAGCCATATGCATATCAAAATTAAGCACTGAAGAAACGATGTCCCTATTGAAGGTAATGGAAGAAAGAAATTCATATTTTAATTCTGAGATTTATATTTTTGAAAATTACTCATCAAAAATAATTATTTCATCGCGTGACAGTAATGATTACAACTTACAGATTAAAGTCCCCTATGATAAAAGAATTAAAGGGTATAGTTTTATTATTAACCATAAATTGCACAAACGTTTTTGTGATTTGTTAACTGACAGTAGAAACCGCTTAATTTCTAGCAAGTAGATACGATGAGCGCAGCGTAATTGTACGAATGTTAAGTACCATTGGGGTCAGAGTAAAATTAAATTGCGAATTCTTCCGAATCTGAAAATTTTTCGCTTTTAATTTACTCTGCCCCAATCGCCCCGCTAAAAAACTTATTTAAAACTCACCCAATCTACATCAACAGCTTCACCGCCAGCTTGAGTAACAACAATATCATGTACACCTTTTGGAATTTTCTTGGCAGTTGCGCTCGAAATTTTCCAATCAGCTGCGTCGTCAATTTTCACGCTACCTAGCAAGGGGCCGTCTTGTTTATCCAAATGGATTTCAAGCGTGCTGCTTGCGTTTGTCTTCGCGCGCACTTTGATTGACTTTTGCGAGCCGCGACCGAAATCAACTTCGTTGAAACGTACCCAGGATTTTGCAGCGCCGAAGGTTGTTTTCCAGCCTGCGTGTGGGTTGTTTTGGTCGAGGAATGAAATCGCAACGCCTTCGGCGCTTTTCTCGCTGTAGCGATCAATTTGAATTTCGCTCTTCGCATTTACCAACCCAACACCGCGCAGCGTGGGTTTTACTTTTTGGATGGTGCCATCGGCATTGAAGAATAATTTATCCGCGCGAATTGAGCGGTTCTTGTCGAAGTTGGGCGACAAATCTCTATCGTGATAGAACAAGTAGGATTCCCCTTTCCAATCGAGAATGGAGTGGTGCACTGTCCAGCAACCGCTTTCAGATTCATCGAGAATCACGCCGGTTTGTTTGAACGGCCCCATGGGCGACGAGCTGGTCGCGTATTCCAGGCGTTCAATTTTATTTTCCACATGTGGATAGGTCAGGTAGTAAGTGCCCTTCCGCTCGAAAGCAAAAGGCCCTTCCAGTAATCCTTTGGTGGGCAGATTGTCGATAGTGATTGGTTCGCCATCGATCTCCGTCATATTGGGTTTGAGCTTGGCGACGAAAATTTTGCCCTGCGAGTAATACAAATAGGCGGTGCCGTCTTTGTCGATCAGCACGTTAGGGTCGATTCCCTTCACGCCTTGGATGTAATTGGGTAGCGGTTTGAAGGGGCCGTAGGGTGTGTCGGAAACGGCTACGCCAATTCTGAATTCGGGGCGCTTGGGTTCGGTTGCGCTCTCAGCCTTGCCTTCAGGTTTGGCAATGGCGGGAAAGTAGAAATAGTATTTTCCGTCTTTGAATACGCAGTCTGGCGCCCACATGGCATAGGCTGTTGGGTCGGTCCAGTCAACAGTGGTTTGTGAAAGGATTTTGCCGTGATCTTTCCAATCGGTAAGGTTGCTTGATGAGAAAACGTGGTAGTCCTCCATCACAAACCAGTCGGGTTTACCTTTGTATTCTGGCGGCGCTTTGATGTCGTGGGAGGGATAGACGTAGATTTTGCCATTGAATATCCGCGCGGTTGGGTCTGCGGTGAACTGATCCATGATCAAAGGGTTTGTCGCAAAAGCTGTTGAGGTTTTCATGAGGCCAGCAACGCCGAGGATCAGCAAATAACCAAGAGATTTTTTCATAGTCACCCATTAGTAATACAATAGTAGGAATGGGCAATTAGACGCTTCTGACCGCTAAGATGCAAGTGCGGTTTTGTTGAGTTTCCGGCTTTTCAGATCAAGTGATGCTGGCGTCCTAAGCTTCGGAGCCATTGGGCTTTAGCTGGTGATTTAATAAGCACTATAGTTTTTATTTATTTTTGTTATCTGGAATGCGTGCCATACTTTGTGAATCACATCACATTTTTATGGAAACGCGAACTTTGTTACCCACCAGAAATTTCAAACTTATTGCCAGCACCGCGCTTTTAACCATGGCTTTTGCCGCCAGCACCCAAGCCACCACTATTAGCTGTGGCGATAAATATCGTTCTGCTAGCGTGAGTTCTGCTGACGCTTGCACCGCGCAAACCCTGGGCTCAACCGCCAAAGCCGATGACCTGAAAGGCATTACCGGCAGCAACTGGACCATGGTGAGTGGCCTTAGCAGCAACGGCACCAACGGTTGGTTTAATGTTTCGAGCTCCAGCTGGAATGGTTCATCTGCCAGCGGAACCTGGACCATCAACGATTTGTTCTGGGATAACTTCACTTCTGCGCTCATCACCATGCACGTTGGTGGCGGCCAAAAAGATGCTGTTGATAACTTCGAGTGGTTGATCACTCCTGACAGCGCCTCGGGTACTTTCAGCTATCTGCGTTCGTCTGGCAAAGGCGGTGGTTTATCCAACATTAAACTTTGGGGTACGGGCACCGTGTTGAAAGATCCAGTTGTTCAACCGCCTGTTGTGCAACCTCCTGTCGTTCAACCCCCGGCGACTCAACCACCCGTTGTGCAACCACCGGTGGTCGAGCCGCCTGTTACCACACCACCAGTGACTCCACCGCCGGTTACACCCGAGCCTCCGAAAGAGAAGCCGACAGAGCCGAAGACCCCAACGGAGCCTCCAAAAGAGACTCCCGATACGCCAAAGGAACCGCCAAAAGTACCTGAGATTCCTACATTGGATCTCCCACCGCTACCTGAGCTACCACCAGAGCAGCCAGGAAAATCCGTGCAGGTGCCTGAGCCAGCCAGCTTGACGCTCTTTGCACTGGGGCTTTTAGGTTTGGTACTCATACGCCGCAAAGCAGCGGTTAAGAACGCGAAATAAAAAAACGGGGCTTTAAGCCCCGTTTTTGTTTTAGCAGGAAAATTAACCCAACATCTGCCCAAACTGCTGCTCTAACTGCTTGGGGTTTTGTTTAAACACTTCATACATGGCTTGCGAGAAAGCATCGGGGAAAATGTCTTCGTCGCCGGTCTCCAAACCGTTCAACACGATTCTGGCTACATCCGCCGGGCTGGCTTTATCCATTTCAAAATCTTTGGTCATATCGGTATCTACCGGGCCAGGGTAAACACCTTGCACAAAGACGCCTGCGCCACGCAATTCCGCACGCAAACCTTGGGTAAACGAATGTACTGCCGCTTTGGATGCGGAATAAGGACCAAGGATGGGGAAATTCGCAATCCCTGCAATCGACGATACATTCACCACCGCGCCTTTACTGGCTCGCAATAGCGGCAGGAGCGCGTGAGTTAAATGCACAGGGCCGAAATAGTTAACCGCCATTTCTGCGCTCGCGATTGACAGGCTGGTTTCTGCCGAAAAGGTAATACCTGTGGCAATACCGGCATTGTTGATCAGTACATCCAACTGCTTAAGCTTCCCGGCTAACTGCTGAATATCTTCTGCACGCGTAACTTCCAGTTGTACGGCCTCCACTATGGACGGCGCCAGCTGGACTATAGCGGCCAAGCCTTCCGAGTTGCGGCCAGCCGCATAAATACGCTTGGCGCCGCGCTCGATTAATGCCTGAACCAAGGCTTTGCCAATGCCACGGTTAGCACCTGTTACCAATACACTTTTTCCTTGAAGAGAGTAACTCATAATCATCACCTTAGATTTAATAATAGACCGGTCGTCTATATTTGTTTGCTAAAAAAAGACCCCAAAGGGTCGTGTTAAATGTGGATATAGCCTGCTCTAACGACTTCTAAAAACAGAAGAGAAATACAGCTCCAGCAAATCTCTCAAGGGCTGCTCAGATTGCTCCAAACGCGAACGCACCAAACAACCTTCCCAACCTGCAAAAAACATTTTGGCGAGCACCTGTGGATCAAGCCCGGAAGCCAATTCCCCTTCTGCTTTTGCCTGGGTCAAGCACTTGGCAATCTGGTTTTCAATCGCTCGATAATGAACAAAAATCGCATCACGCATAGCGCTATCTTGCATGGATAGCTCTTGCCCAAGGTTGCCCAACAAACAATTGCAAGAGCCAACATTTCCCGCAAAGTAAGTCAAAATGGACTCAAAATAACTACGCAAGCGTGTAAGCGCCGAACCCGTTCCATTGGCCAAATGTTCCGCCAACCCAGCCTGCAGCTGCTGGCCATAGTGCTCAATAATGGCTAAACCCAGTTCATCCTTACTTTTAAAGTAGTGATAAAAAGAACCTTTGGGCACATTTACCCGCGCCAGGATTTCCGCGATGCCCGTATTGTTGAAGCCTTTAATCGACATGGCATCAATGCTCATAGCGATCAGCTTGTCACGTGTGTTCTCTGCCATAAGAATAGAGTAGACCAGTCGTCTAGTTATTGCAAGTTAAATTTATCCAGCCGTATTCTATGGCTGAAAGGGGTGCTTATAATTCATTAAGAGGGCAGTAAGGACAAGCAGTTTAGTAAAGGTTAACCATAAGTTTGCAACAAGGCTTCGTTCAATTTCAGCTCTATGTCATTTTTAATATGCAGATAGTGAATCAATTGCACACCGGTTTGCGGCGCAATAATGTCGCGGCAGAGTGACAAGTCCAGGTCGGTGATGTAGCAGGGATAGGTCTCACCATGTTTGCGGCCCGCAACAATATACTTGGCAACCTCAGTGAATAATTCATCGCCAAATTGCAGCGCCGAAAATTCCTTGCCATCGCAATAGAGCGTAAAACTCAAGCCTTCAGTTTCATGGGGCTCGGCTACTGCGCACACATTGATAAATTGCACTTGCGTTAAATCCTGCGCGACGTTGCGCGGTTCCAACCACGAATTTTTTTGTTTTGGATCGCCAACCAATTCAAAAATTTTAATCGCTTGCAAATCTTCTACGTCCATTAAGTGATCCTGGTGATGCTCATAATCCAGGGCTTGGCGCTCAACAGCAGTGCGAATAAACCGGCACAAAGGGCGCAGCAAAGCTTGCACATTAAAGAGCGCTAAGGTTTTACTAAAAAATGCGCCCTTTTGATCAACAATCGTAATTTGCGCTTGCTGGTTTTCAATTTGGTAAAACAAATAAATGGCTGGTGTTTTCACCATTTCACAAAACAAACGCAAGGGTTTGTCGCGCAAGGCGTAGGCATCCACCATCAATGGGCTAAATTCCATTTGTGGTAGCGCCAACTTCTCTAACAATTTTTCGTATGTTGCAAAACGCAATATCTGCGCGTGATGTTGCACAAACTGCAACAGAAAATATTCGTCCGCCATTTCAAAAATAAAGCGTGTATTGCGCGCGCGCGAACCGGAATAAAAACACGTGATAATGGCGCGCCACAAATCCAGCACACGCTGCTCAATTGTTGCGCCTTGCCCAAGGCTAAAGCAACGCACGGTTAAACTGGGTAGAGCAGAATGTTTGCCCGGTGGAATAGCACGCAAATAATGTAAAAGGCAATTGACCAGTGCATCGGAATCAAAATGCCGACACACTATTTCGCCCCAGGAATTGCGTTGGACAATATCAACACTGATAACCAGATTTTCTTTCATGCCGCTGTAGCCAAAAGCATCGCGCTGGCTACTTAACATTTGCATACCTTTTTTATGCAAATCCGCTTGTGGCTCTACGCCTACGTTAAACGCCAATAAAATGTGCGTGGGTTGTGCGTTTTGCATAAAGCTTTCATGTTCTACTTTTTTTAACGGCAAGGGTAACCATTGCTGGATAACCTGAAGCAATTGCTGACGCTGGAAAGATTGCAGGGAAAAATCTTTTGCGGCTATATCGAGTTTGGTTCCCGCCGAAAATATGCCATTGCCATAACACCACAAAAGCAACTCCATAAAGTTACGCGAGCGTTTGATTGGCTCAGATGCCTGGCTGCGCAAAGTAAAATCTTGCTGGCTGCCCCGGTATGCTTGCCACACACTGGTATTGGCCTCTTGCGTTTGCACAAAACACAAAGCGGGTTCACTTAAGTCTTGCGAAATGTTGGGGTTGATCCAATCAATTTTTCCCGCCTTACGTTCAAACGCTGCGTGCAATTTTCGGCCGAGAATTAATAATTCATTACTACTGATTGCTGCCTCGCCGGGATTATTTTTATTCATATCCACCAAGAGGCGATATCCCTGGCTCAGCTCATTAGCTAATAAATTTCGCTCCGCCAAAACATGGGGCGATTTCCAATAGGCGCGGTTATCCAGCATAGTGAGTTGGTGCTGTGCCCACTCCCAATTTTTTACCATTTTTTCTAACAGTAATCGCTGCCAGGCTTTAGCCACATTACGGCTAGTACGCGACAAGTGCTTACCCGATTTAAAATAAAAACAGCGGCGTACCAATTCCAAACGCGTAGGTTGATTTTGCGCGAGTAAATATTCTTCCAAGCGTTGGTAAACCAAAACATAAGCATCCAACTCATCTGCATTCAAGGATTGGTTGTTATCCAGATCGGCATAAATTTTTCGCTTGAGCCTTAGCGATAAAGGTTCATTAAATTGATCATTCGCATATGCTTCTAACAGCAGGAGTTTCAACACAGATTTATACGGAGAATCTATACCTTTGTAGAGTTGCCAAATTCCCGCGCCTATAAATTCGTTCGGAGGAATTTCAGGAATTCCTCCGAAATCAATATATTCATTTGCACGTAGAAAGCGCTTTTCCAATAAATTTTTGGTGTAGCCTGTATAATTTTTTTCCTGTGCAGCAGGCACAAACCACCAGAGTGGCAATCTACCCGCGAGCCACACGGCGGTGCGATAGAATTCATCAAGCAATAAAAAATGCTGCGCCGTCCCGCTGGATTCGCTGCTTAATAAAGCTTGCTGGCCCTGCCGGAATTTTTCTGATTCCATTAAAAAGAAATGCGTTTCTATATGAATAGATTCTGCCCAGCGCGTGAGGGCTTCGCATTTTTCCTGCAGTTCTGCAAGCGCCGCTTTAGGAATATCTTTAGCGTGGCACACCCACACATCAATATCACTATTGTCGGCATGGGCAATCGTGCCCAAACTACCCATGACAAACAGCGCTTCAATTGCATCTTTTTTATCAACCAAATCACGCTGATAATTAAAGCTGCGCGCCACACTTTTTGCGACACGAATATCATCCTTACTCGGTGTGTATGCCTGCACACCCGATGGCGTAAGGTGACTGATATATCCGGGTAACATCGGGTGGTTTACGTGAAACAATAAGGGCAAGAGGATTAAAAATTGTTGCTGGCGCTCTGAGAGCGCACCAAGCGTGCGCTGGTAGCGCGTTTGGTTCAGCTGAATAAAATGCTGCTTTATTTTACTTAACTGCTTGCGATCTATTCCCTCAAAATCGATTTGATTGTCATTGGTCATAGTTGGGCGCAAATTGAAGGGTCAACAAGGAATAATTAATGTGAACTTTCACGGCCACTTTCCAGCGATTGCGCTTTAAGCTGCTCAGCGATGGTTTTGTAAAGTAGCTCGGGATTAATAGGTTTAGATAAATAAGCATTCATGCCCGCTGCAATGCAGCGCTCGCGATCACCGCGCATAGCTTGTGCGGTCAAAGCAATAATAGGAATTTTATTTGAGCATTCGCCGCTGCGAATTTTTTGCGTCGCAACTATACCGTCCATTTCGGGCATTTCCAAATCCATTAAAATCAAATCAAATGCATCACCATTTTTACTAACTGCTTCTATAGCTTCAAGCCCATTGTTTACCACGGTGACTTGCATAAATTTCTTTTTCAATACGCCACGTACAACTTGTTGGTTGACGAGATTATCCTCTGCCACCAGCACATGTTTGTGTTGCAAAAAGGCGTCTTGCTCGGAGGTTTCGTTGTTGATGGAGCTAATGGATTGCAAATGCACATCGCTGCTAACGATATTGCTGATAGTCTCCAGCA
This sequence comes from Cellvibrio zantedeschiae, assembly GCF_014652535.1. NCBI lineage: Bacteria > Pseudomonadati > Pseudomonadota > Gammaproteobacteria > Cellvibrionales > Cellvibrionaceae > Cellvibrio > Cellvibrio zantedeschiae. Next base: position 306,700 of record NZ_BMYZ01000003.1, read on the forward strand.
AGCGCGCTTCGCTCACAGGCTTGCTCAAAAATTCGTCCACATTGAGCGTACAATTATCAGCGCTGGATATTTCATCGCGATGGTAGGCAGACACCAAAATAACGTGGGGAACAAAAGTTAAATCTGCAATTTGTTTAATCGCGGCAGCAGCTTCAATACCATCCATAGTCGGCATGCGGTAATCCATAAGCACAAAGTGAAATGGATTATTCGCTGCGCTGGCCGCCGTGATTTTCGCTAGCGCCTGCTCGGCGTTTTCTACATTTTCTACTGATAAGCCTATACTTTTTGCAGTACTTGCCATAACGGTGCGGGCAATAAAATTATCATCCACAATCAACGCGCGGATATTTTTTAATTCGCGCGAATGTTTTCCCAAAAGACGCGAGCCCAAATGGCTGTGATCAAAGCGCGCATTGAAAGTGACTTTACAACCTTTACCGGGTGAACTTTGAATACTCATCTTGCCATTCATCAAGTGCACCAGATGATCGCAAATGCCCAAACCAAAACGCAGATTTCCTGAATCGCTTATGGTAATGTGGTTTTTCAAGCTCTCGTTGATCCGCGCCAAACGATCCACACTCATGCCAGAGCCTAAATCAGTAACGCTAAATTCAAGCTCCACAAATTTAACATTGGCTTCGCAAAGTTTTACACCGACGATGACTTCTGTAGTGTCTGAAAATTGCTGGGCATTGGTGATTAGCTGGTCGATAATTTGACTTAAACGCGCAGCGTCGCCACGTAAAAAGCGCGGCACATCAGCTTTAATATCGTAAATAATGCGAATAGTTTTGTTGCTACTGCTAATTTCAAACAGGCGCGAGATTTTTTCGAAAAGCTGGTCCAGATCAAAATGCGAGTGCTCAAGGATGATTTTTCCACTATCAATTTTGGAAAAATCCAGAACCTCATTAATGATATGCAGCAGCGAATCTGACGCGGAATTTAAACTACCCAGATAACTTTTTTGCTGCTCATCCAATTGCGTATCTTTGAGCAAATAGCCCAAACCAATAATGGCATTCATAGGTGTGCGTATTTCATGGCTCATGCGCGCAAGAAATTCGCTTTTGGTTTTGTTAGCCATATCCGCCTGGGTTTTTGCAGCAAGCAGATCTTCGCGTGCGAGAATAAAGTCGTTAATGTTGTTATTGATTCCCACGCAGCGAGTCGGTTTTCCAGACACATCATGTTCGCAAAATTTCATTTTGGAATGCACCCAAATGACTTTGCCGTTTTGATGCTGCATGCGAAATTGCAAATCTACATAGGTTTCACCTTCCTCTATGGCGGCATAGAGGCGGTTCATTACTTTTTCGGCATCTTCGCTATATAAAAAATAATCTTGTAAGGTCGTTAAATTGCCGGGCAAATCTTCATAGTAGTAACCCAGCATGCGCAAATAACTGCGACTGAAATAAATTTTGCCGGAGAGAATATTCCAATCCCACAAACCATCGTTACTCGCTTCAATGGCGTAATTAAAACGCGTGTCGCGGTCGCTCAATTTAGTGAGTAGTGTTTGTCGGTCGTATAAGTTGAAAAGTGCTGTTGCAATAAACATCAACCGATCAAGATCGCGCGTGTACCAACCGCGCGGGTTGTCGCGGTGCAATACTACAAAGCCTTCGAGCAAGTTGTAGCGCAACACTGGCACCAGCAGCGAGCTAAACACATTCGCTTTACGCAAAGGTGCAGTGGCCGCCGCGAGCTCAGGATCAGCAGCCAATAAAGCGACCGGTTTGCCTTTATTTAAACTCTCTGCCACTTGCGAATCGCGCTGCCAAATGCCGGTAAGCCAATCCGCTTCTTGTAACTTGGGAGTCGCTTTGGGTTGCCATCGCCCCAGACAATGCCAGGCGGACGTTGTGATTGTACTAGGTGTCTGCGGAACTGCCGTCATACGCCACAGGCTGCAATCAACCACTTCAAACAATTGCCCAAGCTTCTTCAGCGCATCGTTGATATTGGCTTTATCGGATTCGATAAGAAGATATTGGCCGAAGGGAATGAGCCAGGAATTTTTGATCAAACCGCCTTCTGGCGAACGGGTGCCAATGGTATTGGCTTTTGAATGGCGCAGGCGTTCCTCGAGGCGTTTCACCTCACCTTCAAGCTGCTGGATACGTTGCTCCAGCGCTTCCTTGTTCTGAGAATCTTGGTCGCGCCCGTCAGTCATAATTTCTATGGCTAAAAGATTTTGGCAGCGTGGCTGACAATGGCCTAATTTCCCGGGAAGTCCCTCAGCGGCGTCGCTGATCCCCTGCCCTGAACGACGTCCAAGAATTAACTTGGCCTTTTTGAAAAAACACGCCGTCCAATTTTAAAGGCTAGTTCAGATCGGTATGTTTACCAGAAGAGGGACAAAAAATTCCCATCAAATATGAAATTTTAAGCGACAGACAATTATGAAGCTCAGACCAATAGGGATTGCCAATCAAAACTGGCGTCACCCATGGCGAGAAAAAAGGGATTAAGAACAGTTTCGCGGGTATTGCAGCGCAAGGGCCTAAAACCATTTGCTTCCACAACCATGCCACCTGCTGCGGTGAGCACCGCCTGTGCAGCCGCAGTATCCCATTCAGAAGTGGGGCCAAGCCGCGGGTAAAAATCGGCGCGCCCTTCTGCGATCCAGCAGAATTTAAGCGAGCTGCCTACATTTAACGGATTCAAAGGTACTGGCCAGCGCGATTGCAACCTGGCCACAAGTTCCGTTTGCTCGCGGGAGCCATGGCGCAAGCTCATAAGTACATTTAAAGGCCGATTTTCCGCGAGTTTTTTTCCAACGGATTGTGTTTTTATCTCGCTTGCAAAAATACCATTTACATATTTTTCTGCACGGGTCAGTTCATCTTCGGCAAGAGATTTATCAACGCCAAGATAGGTTTCATCGGTAACCGGAACATGGACAACTCCCAATAAGGGCACAGTGTTCACAATCAGGGCGATGTTGACGGTGAATTGCCCATTGCGAGCGATAAATTCCTTGGTGCCATCTAATGGATCAACCAGCCAATAGGTAGACCACGCTTGGCGTTCGGCCAAGGAGGGCAAAGCAGATTCTTCAGAAATGACAGGAACATCAAGCAACCCGGGAAGCTCACGAACGATAAGTTGATGAGCCGCCAAATCTGCTGCGGTTAGCGGCGAGTCATCATTTTTGGTTTGGATATTGGCAGTTTCAGGTGCGTTATATATCGCAAGAATCGCAGCGCCCGCAGCGCGCGTAATGTCGATTAACCGGGATGTAAAAGTATGATCCAGGGACAAAGTTGACGTTAATTCCATGGTCATAAAAGATTCTCTGGCTTAGCGAGCCATTCACGCACCAAAAACAGGGCAGCGATACTTCGCCCTTCGCAAACGTCGGCACGCAAACAAAAGTCCGCTAAGTCAGCAACGGGGAGCTGGTGTACTTCTATGGGCTCAGGTTCATCACCTTGCAAGCGCTCAGGGTATAAATCCTGGGCAATCACGATATTAATGCCATGCTCCATGTACGAAGGCGACAGATGCACCTTCTTCAAAAAGGTCAGCTTGCGCGCGCCATAGCCTACTTCTTCTTTTAATTCGCGATTGGCGGCGTCTAATATATTTTCACCCTGATCGATTGCGCCCTTAGGGCAAGCGAGGTGATAGTCCTCTAAACCAACGGCATACTCTTTAACCAGAAGAAACGTATTGTCGTCCAGCACAGGAACAATCAAAACCGCGCCGCTGCCGCCGCCCACCAACTTTTCATAGTGGCGCTCTTCGCCATTACTAAAGCGCAAATGCACTTGATCGGCGCGAAACAGGCGACTGCGCATCACAGTTTCGCGCTTTAATATCTCGGGTTTTGTCGGCATACTGCCCTCTTTACTGATGACGAATCCTATTTATTCATGACAATTTCTATGGCCGCACAGCTCGTTGATTGGGACCAGATAGACACGGTGCTTTTGGATATGGATGGCACCCTACTGGACCTCCATTTCGACAACTTCTTTTGGTTGGAACATTTGCCCAAACGCTACGCTGAAATTCACAAGGTGGATTTTGCCACAGCTACACAACGTTTGACTGAAAATATCAAACAATATGAAGGCACTTTGCAATGGTATTGCCTGGAATTCTGGTCGCGCCAAATGGATGTAGACATTCGCAGCCTTAAAGTGGAAATCAAACATAAAATCCAGATTCGTCCGCATGTTAAAGAATTTTTGTCACGCCTGCGCAAGCATCACAAAAAATGTTTGTTGGTCACCAATGCCCATCCGCAAAGCCTGTCGTTAAAACTCGAAGTCACTGAAATTGATAAAGATTTGGATATCATTATCTCGTCCCATGAATTCAACCAACCTAAAGAAGCGCAAGAGTTTTGGCACGCATTACAGGCCCGTGAACATTTTGATCCCGAGCGCACCTTGTTTATTGATGATACCGCCCGCATCTTACAATCAGCACAAACCTTCGGCATTCGGCACTTGATTGGCATTCATCAGCCCGACAGTCAAAAAGCGCGCACTATGGACGCTTTTCCTGCCATTCATCATTTTGATGAGATTATGCCGCCCGCTTAGCCGACAATTATTGAAACATTTTTTGCTGACACACTCATGTTTAAACCCTATTTGGATTCAAAAGTTCGCCTCGACAAATGGCTTTGGGCGGCACGTTTTTTTAAAACCCGCAACCTCGCCAAGCAAGCAATTGAAGGTGGCAAGGTTCATTGCGATGGCCAACGCGTAAAAGCAGCAAAAGAAATTAGCGTGGGAATCACTCTAAGCATCCGTCAGGATTTGGATGAAAAAGTTGTCGTCGTAAAAATGCTCTCTGACCAAAGACGAGGCTCACCAGAAGCAGTTTTGTTATACGAGGAAACCGAAGAGAGCAAAGCCCTGCGCGAAAAACGCGCCGCCGAACGCAAAGCTGGAATGGGAAGTTTTATCGCTAGCGATCACAAGCCCGACAAACGTGAGCGCCGCCATATTCACAGATTCCAACGCATCAATTTATTTCCAGAAGATTAATTTTTTAAAAGACTTACACTATGCCCAGCAATGATTTATTAAACCGTTTTATTTTTGACGACTGCGACATTCGCGGTGAGCTCGTCACCTTGGGTGAAAGCTATCGCGAAATTCTTTCGCACAACGAATATCCGCCTGCTATTCAAAAACTTTTGGGCGAATTTTTGGCAGCCATCAGTCTTATGTCATCTACATTAAAATTTGACGGCATGATTATTCTTCAAGCGCGCGGTGATGGTGCCATTTCCACCATCATGGCCGAATGCAATCACCACAATAATATTCGCGGCATAGTTCGTTTAAAAGAAGACGCAGAACTGAATGAACAACTAGCACAAAATGGCAGCATGCAAGACTTGTTAGGCAATGGTGTTTTAGTGATCACTATTGAACCCAAGCGCGCTGAGAACTTCGGTGGAAAACTGGAACGCTACCAAGGTATTGTTCCGCTTGAACGCGAAACATTGGCGGGCTGTTTGGAAGATTATTTTCAACAATCAGAACAACTAGCCACACGTTTTTGGTTTGCAGCCGATAGCCAACACGCCAGCGGATTTTTAATTCAATCCTTGCCCAATCAATTAAAAACCAATGCTGAAGAAAATAAAGATCACTGGGAAACCATTGAGACGCTTGCAGATACGATTACGCCGGAAGAATTGTTACAACTAGACCACGAGCAAATCCTTTATCGTTTATTCCACGAACAACCCGTCCGAGTGTTTGACCCAACCCAGGTAAAATTCGCCTGTAGCTGTTCGCGTGAACGCAGCGAAAGCGCATTGCTAGCCTTGGGTAAAAGTGAAGTGGAAGAATTGCTCATTGAAAAAGGCAGCATCAACATCGACTGTCAATTCTGCAATCAACATTATCACTTCAGTCCCGAAGATGTACGCAAATTGCTGGGTGGCAGTGTTTTACACTGAGTGCAAATTATGCGCGGAGGAAGTAGATGAACTGCTGGAGGCGCGCACCGATTTAGTCGAGCTGCGCTGACTGCTTCCTTCTCTCTTACGCACAAATTCCGCATATTCAGCTTCATTAGTAATTGCCGTGCCCTGTGAGATGCCGCTATTGCTTCGGCTGGATTTTGCGGAACTGGACGTAACTGAAGAAGATGTGCTCGCGAATAGCGAAACTGAACAGACCAAGCTGATCACACCAACAATAATAACCATCAAACATCTAGGATTTTTCATAGATCTCATCTCCGCTGCAATCATTTATTACAATTTACGCGCGCGAAACTTACGGCCTTTAATTTTTCCATCCTGCAAATGCTGCAATGCCTGCTTTGCAATTGATTGATGCACAGCCACATAAGCCGAAAATTCAAAAATATCTATTTTGCCAATTTTTTCAAATTCCAAACCAGCCTCTTTGGTTAAAGCACCAATAATATCGCCAGGGCGCACCTTATCTTTTTTGCCGCCATCAATATGCAGGGTCACCATCTCCGGCATTATCCCAATATTTCCATCATTCTCTGGCAAATTTTCCAGCGTAATTGGTTTTTGCAAATAATCTTCCAGTCGATTTAACCGACCCAGTTCCTTTGGTGCAATTAAACTTAATGCCAAACCATTTTCACCCGCGCGGCCCGTACGACCAATTCGATGCACATGCACTTCACTATCGTGTGCAAGCTCAACGTTAATCACCGCATCCAAACCCTTAACATCAATACCGCGCGCAGCTACATCAGTTGCAATTAACACTGAACAACTTCTATTCGCAAAACGCACCAATACCTGATCACGCTCTTTTTGTTCAAGATCACCGTGTAATGCCAGTGCATTGATTCGCTGCGCGCGCAAAAGATCACACACTTCCTGACATTGAATTTTAGTGTTGCAGAATACAATTGAAGATTGCGGCTTGAAGTGCGCCAATAATTTTTGCACTGCAACATCTTTCTGATCGCCCTCACGCAGCTCATAAAAATGCTGTTCAATATGGGCATCGCTATGAACAGATTCAACATGAATTTCTTGCGGATTTTTTTGGCAATGCGCACTGATTTTTTTTATTTCATCCGGGTAGGTAGCTGAGAAGAGCAATGTCTGGCGCTCGCTCGGGCAAGCGTCGAGAACCACCTTTAATGCATCTGCAAACCCCATGTCCAACATGCGGTCAGCCTCGTCAAGCACAAGCTGTTTTACATTTTCGAGTTTAAGCGAACCTTTTTCAATATGATCAACAATGCGTCCCGGAGTTCCCACAATAATATGCGCGCCATGTTCAAGCGAACCCAACTGCGGGCCAATAGAAACACCTCCACACAGGGTGAGCACTTTTACGTTATGAGTAGCACGTGCGATACGGCGAATTTCTTTCGCCACTTGATCTGCAAGCTCACGAGTTGGGCACAAGACTAAAGATTGAATTGCAAATTTTTTTACATCGAGCTGTGCGAGCAAACCAATTCCAAATGCCGCTGTTTTTCCGCTACCGGTTTTTGCTTTGGCGATAATATCTTGGCCCTGCAAAATAATCGGCAAGCTTTGCGCTTGAATAGGTGTCATCTCGTTATAGCCGAGGGATTCCAAATTGCTAAGCATTTCGGCGGAAAGAAAAAGAGATGAAAAGTTTGTTGCTGTCATAAATAACTCAATATAAATAATTTTCTAAATAAAAAAACGAAAACTTCGAATTTGGCACCGAAGCGATCCCTTGTGGCTTCTCCGAGCACTGGAAGAAAATAGCCGTCAAACAAACAGGAAGGCGCAGGGTATCTTTTCTTTTGGTTACTTTTCTTTGGCGTGAGCACAAAATTACAGGAAAGTAATTTTGCACAGCGAAGCTGCCCGCTAGGGTGAAAGCTATGGATGGCTTTCATGAAAGAAAAGTGAGGCCTGCTGCAGACATACATAATAAATTTAAAAACATTTAACAATCCGGATACTAAGTTTTTCGCCTCTTGGCGAGTTCCTTTTCTTTGCTTGCCCAAAGAAAAGGAACCAAAAGAAAATGCACCCCATGGCTTCGTTTCTCCTCCACGCTTCAGAAAATAGCCGTCGTTCCGACGCGGCATCCATGCCGCGTAGTCACTCAAACAAACTTCCTGTTTGTTTGACGGCAATTTTCTTCCAGTGCTCGGCGAAGCCATAAGTGGAATTTAAATTCAAAAACCTAAAAGCGAAAATCAAAGGCGTTTTAAAACGCCTAAACTTTTTACCAGTGGCAATGCTTCAAACAAACCTGACTCTTGCGCAAGCTTCCAAATTTCATAAGGTGGCCTGCCACCGTCTGCGGGATTGGGAAATACATCGTGAATTACCAACAAGCCACCGCGCATTACATGCCCAGACCAACAGCGATAATCATTTAACGCAGCCTCCATACTGTGGCCACCATCAATAAAAACCATAGCCAATGGAGTCGACCAAAAACGCGCAGCCAGTACAGAAGGCGCAACAATCGGTACGACTACTTCTTCCAAATTTGCACGTGCAAGTGTGTGGCGGAATTCTGGAAAGCTATCCATTTTTTTGAAGCGTACATCATATAAATCTGGATCGTGATATTCCTCACCCAATTGATGTTCTTCGCTACCACGATGATGATCCACTGCAAATAAAACACTATTGTGTTGCTTGCACGCCGCGCCTAAATAGACCGTGGATTTTCCGCAATAACTGCCTACCTCCAAAATTGGCCCTCGCTGCGCGGCCGCAATTGCATGCTGATAAAGTGCTTTTGCTTCATCATCATCTAAAAAGCCTTTCACTGAATTGATATCCAGCGGCAGATCTACAGAATTTGGCAGCATGGCGAGTCTCAAGCATAATGAAGCCGCTATTCTACCAGACTTACACATAACAGACTTGTTGCGAATCCTTTCATGCGCCGTAATAACACACCCTATTTCGTTAAACGTATTTGCACTGCAATAAACCGTTTTTATGTAAAACGCTTTATTGCACCACAATTCGATAGTGTGGGCGCTGGTTTGGATATAGGGCATCCGCGCCATCTCGTGATTTTTGGGCACAATATTCATATCGGCAATTACGCCCAAATCATTGCAGCACCCGATAATTGTATTCGTTTAACCACTTGGCCGGGCAAGCAATATTCAGGCGAAATATCTATTGGAAATTATTGCCTGATTTCGCCAGGCGTAAGAATTTCAGCAGCGCAATCCATTCGCATTGGTGACAATTGTATGATTGCAGCTAACGTCTACATCAGCGATAGTGACTGGCACGGGATTTACAACCGCATTCGTCCCTTCCGGTGTACTAAACCGGTCATACTTGAAAATAATGTTTGGCTCGGCGAAAGTGTTATTGTTAATAAAGGCGTAACTATTGGAGAGAATTCCGTGGTAGGCGCAGGCTCAGTAGTGACTAAAGATATTCCGCCAAACTCAATTGCTGCTGGCAATCCGGCGCGGATTATTAAATCAATTAATCCGAATCGGCGAATGTTAAAGCGCGAACTATTATTTAAAGATGCCGAGCATTATTTTTATAATCAAGATCAATTGGATCGCTACGTGCTTGGCAAAAACTCTATTTGGAATTGGTTGCGGTATTTGATTGCACCGCGTAAAAATGACTAGCTTTTGCTCCACCTTTAAAAGGAAATATTATGTCTTTAGCTACTATGCTTTCGCTATTTGTTGCTTTAGTTATTCTAGCGGCAATTCCTGGCCCCGGTGTATTCACCGTAGTAGCCCGTTCTATTGCGTCAGGGTTCGCCCATGGCCTGATAACGGTTTTTGGTATTGTGTTCGGTGATTATGTTTTTATACTGCTTTCACTTTACGGCTTGTCTGCTTTAGCAACGACTATGGGCGGTTTATTTACCTTTATAAAATATGCCGGCGCAGCTTACCTTATTTGGTTAGGGTTAAAATTGCTTTTAGCCAAGCCTGATACCATGGAAGTTAAACCCGTACATGAATTATCATTTTTTGCCAACTTTACGGCCGGCTTGGTTACAACGCTGAGCAATCCCAAAGCTATTCTTTTTTATGCAAGCTTCTTTCCTGCGTTTGTGAATGTGCAACAAGTTACGCCTGTTGAGATTGGTAAATTATTATTACTGGCAACCTTGGCCGTAGGCTCGGTAATGGCTGCTTATGCCTATACCGCTAGTAAAGCCAGCACAATATTTAAAAATGCTAAAACAAATACAACACTTAATATCACTGCTGGCAGTGTTATCTTAGGAAGTGGTGTGTTGATAGCGACAAAAACCTAAATATTATTATTTGCCAAAGCTTATTTATTGGAGACAGTCGATGAAAAAATATTTTTTCATTTTATTTCTATTTAGTTGGTGTAATGCTTCAGTGGCACTGGAAATATTTAAACCCGTGCTTAAACCAGAAGCTGTTCTTGAGCAAACACAGGCCTATCTAATAAAAGAGCGGGCAATTGATATAGAAAAGTATCAGCTGTCCTTAATTGTTTTTAACTACTACGCCCGGTACGGCACTACACCAGGAAAGTGGGTTTTACATTATAGTTGTAAGCCAATAAACGGCATCTATTCCACCGACTGCGGATTTAGCGTACAGGTTAGCAATGAAACTAAGCCCACATTTGAATTTGTCAAAACCGATGCCTAATTGCCAAGGGTATTCATAATAAAGTTTTCACGATTAATTTCTGCAAGCAATACGACTTGATACAAACTTTGAATAAAAGCCATGACTATATCCTTATTAATCGCTCAAACAGATAAAGAAATTGAAGGCAGTTTCTCGGTTTTTAAAGAGCTGCGTCCACATTTGGAACCAGAACTTTTTTTACCGCAAATTAGACGTCAACAAGCACAGGGTTACCAGCTCTTATTGTTGCGCGAAAACGATTCGGTAAAAAGTGTTGCAGGTTTTCGTATGGGTGAATTTTTAGCCTGGGGGAAAATTGTTTATATAGATGATTTAGCTACTTTATCTAGCGCGCGTAGTAAGGGTTACGCCGATATGTTGATGGATTGGGTTATCAATTACGCCAGGGAACAGGGATGCAAAGCTGTGCACCTTGATACAGGTTACGCGCGACACGACGCGCATCGTCTATACCTGCGTAAAAAAATGAAATTAACGTCGCACCACATGTCGCTAGAGCTTTAGAATAAGCAGCTTTTTTACAGGGAATTAATTATGTTTACGCAATCGCTTTATGAAATAACCGAAAAGACCGTCCTTCATGAACTGATGGTCGATTATCCTTTCGCTACCTTGATCACTGATGCAGATGGTTTTCCCGAGGTTAATCATTTTCCCATGTTGCTGGAAACGCGCGACGGAAAAGATTATTTAACTGGCCATATTCCACGCCCAAATGCTCTATGGGAAAAGCACAACTGCGCCAAAGATGTATTGGCTATTTTCCAAGGCGAGAACGCTTATATTTCGCCCGGTTGGTATGCCACCAAACCGGAGAATGGCAAGGTAGTACCCACTTGGGATTTTATTGCGGTGCATGTGCGCGGCTCGATTCGTTTCATTCAGGAAACCGATTGGCTTCTCACGCATTTAAACGCGTTAAGCGATCACCATGAAAAATCATTTGCGCATCCGTGGAAAGTAAGTGATGCGCCAGATGAATTTATAGCGCGTTTATCCAAGGCGATTATTGGCTTTGAAATTGAAATTAAAGAGCTAAAGGGAAAATGGAAACTCAGCCAAAATCGCCCGGCGCAGGATCGCGCATCTGTTATTGCGGCGCTGGAAAACATTGGCAAGACAAAAATGGCTCAACTGATTAAGCAGTTTGAGCCAAAGTGAGATAGTGTGAAGCATCTGCTTCAAGATTATTTTTTAACTTGAAGCAGAGACACGTTAAACAGCCGCCACTAAATCCCGACTGCGTACAAGATTTAAATAGCGAACACCCTGTGCGATAAAATAGCCGCTTAATGAACCTAAAATTAAACTGAATCCGGGTGCGAAATAGAATTTTTGCACTATGTCTAATTTCATACCCAGCGCCATTCCCAACGCATAACGTACGCAAAAAATCGTTAAAATAACACACAGCGGAATCCAGCTGCCTTGCAACAGTAATTTACGCGTAACCTGATCATAACTCGCGGAATTGTTGCTAAGAAGTTTAGTAAATATCAGAGTAGCGGAACTTGCTCCCAACAACCAACACAAAATCACTACGCCATTAAAACCCAAATCCATCAAAGTACCTATCAACGACATTAACATCATGGCGACAGGCATAATAAAGGCTACCTGAACTGGAATTTTGCGTGTGCGCACTTGTGTTAAACCCAAAATCACCAACCCTGCCAAGAGTCCAAATACCCATCGCGGTGTGTACATCAAAACCTGTGTTATTGCTTCCATTTTTATTACAGTTCTTTCGCGCTCAACAAATTTTTGGGATGCATCAATCACTATATTATCTTCTGCTACAAATTCGCGGATGATGGGTATGAGTGACGCGTGTGTTGCAACCCGGTCAACCCCAGCGCGATCCTGACATAATGAAACGCCCATGACTCGTATGTCGTTATTGCACGAATCGAGAAAAGTAAAATGCCCTTCCTGTCCACTTAGCAGAAACGATTTTGCATTCAGAAATCCCTTGATGTAGCGCGCACCGTGATTTTCCCATGGCAGGAAATCATTGTGTTGTGCACCTACAACCAACACTGGAAGTTTTACATTTGCCAAGCTTTGAGGGCTTGCTCCATAGCCAAGTGTTGCATCAAGCAAGATGATTTTTTTGACGCGACTATCAGCATAGTTGCCGCCAAATTTTTTCAGGAAAGATTCACCCGGAGCTGGTGAGTTGCGAATTCCATAATCACAGGAGTGATCCTGTGCTGCTGCAGGGGTTTTGCAAAAATCCATCATGTTTAATAAATCGTATTGAACACCTGCAAGCATGGCGACTGTTTGTCCGCCCGATGAATGACCAAGCGCGATTATATTTGACCAGTTAACAGATTTTTGAAACAACTCGCGATTCGACAAGGCGGTATAAATATCGGAAATATCCGTAGGCCGTTGCCAAACCATTGCCGTAGCGCGCACATCTTGCGTGTCCTGACCATAAAGCCAGGATTCACCGTAATGGTTAATACCAACCACAATGTAACCAGCTGCGGCCATAGCTTCGCCAAGCCAATTATAATTATCCGCGGCACCCATAGCGCCGTGACTAAATACGAGAGTTCTGTCGGTAATTGCTGATTCGGCCAAACAATGCGGTTGATTGGAGGCACACTTTCCTTCGGGAAACCAAAGCGTAATTTTTGCCGGGCGTCCCGAAGGTAATTCACCGAGATCAACCACATGTTTGGCAACAGGGACCGAAGTATTATCAGCATGCACCGCTAGGGAAAGGGCAGCACACGATGCTATAAGCAGTAAGGCACGAACCAGGTAATTCATTAAGATCTCCAAAAGGCGAAATTTTGGTCTTTGTTAGTCACTGGATATTAGTTTAATAAAGGATGATCAGCACTACTGTGCAGAAAGTGCGATTTGATAAATTCATTAGGACAAGTGAGATTAAAGCAGGGGAAAATAGATTTCCGTCAGCAATTCAGATTCAGGCGTATTTTTCGGGTTATTTAAATAGACCTGCACAATTGCGTCATCTTTCAAGCTGATAGCTTCCGGTATGACCCAGCCAGCATAGATGCGCGATATGGTTTGCCACATGAGACTGTAAGATCCTTTGTACCGAAACCTCGCCCACTTTCCCTCAGCCCAGAAATATTCATCCAATCCGAGGTTCGCAGGTAAGTCTGCGCGCAAAACACCTGCAAAAAATCGGCTGGCTGTTTGATCGCCTTGCCAGGGGCTTTCCAATGCGACACCTACCGCTGACGAAAAATAATCTGTGTAATTTATCCTTTGAAAACGCTGCCCCAATTCAGCAAACAAACTTTCACCCAAGCTTTTAAAGCTGTTGTCTCTGAATCCTCTGCCATAAAGACCAAAACAGGTTCGCGCGGGTAGATCCACAATGTCTGGTTGCAATTCGAGGTCGCGTCTGGAAACATTTTTTAGCGTATTAGGTGTTTTCCATTCACATTCAGTTCCCAGCTTTACTTCATTGGGCTTGCAACCAAAAGCTTTGAAAAATGCGCGCGAAAATGCCGAGTGGGATTCGTAGCCCGCGGCCAGGCTTGCGTCTATCACAGACGATTCACCCGACGCCAGCAGCGAATAAGCATGTTGCAGTCGGCGACGCTGGATAAATTCACCCAGCTGAAAACCTGTGGTGGCTTGAAACAAACGGTTTAAATGATACTTGGAAACGCCCACTCTATTCGATAAATCATCAATGACAATTTCTTTATCAAGATTGGCTTGAACATATTCACTGATATGATTGGCAAATGCTTCATAAAGATTTTTTTGATTGCTCGTCATACGGATTTATTCTTTGAGCATCAGCGCTACACGCAGCAAAGCAGCGACTGAAATACCATCGGTAATGTCACCACGCTTTACCATTTCAATGGCTTCGATAAGCGGTAATTTTTTATATTCAATATCTTCCGTAGATTCCAATTCTTGTTTGCCCGCAAACAAACCGCGCGCGAGGAAAACCACACAAAATTCATCCGTTACTGAATTGGATAAATGCATAGTCATTAATTGTTGCCATTCGCGCGCCTGCAAACCAACTTCTTCTTCCAATTCACGCTTCGCGGCATCTAATGGCTCTTCCCCATGTGGGCAGCCACCCTCTGGAATTTCCCAGGTATATTGATTGAGCGTGTACCGGCTTTGTTTTACCAGCCAGGTATTTCCTTCATCATCAATAGGAACAATACCTATAGCGGTGTTTTTAAAATGCACCACCCCATAAATCCCATCGGTACCTTTAGGTGTGATGACTTCTTCATGCGATATTTTTAGCCAGGGATTTTCATAGGCGACTTTAGAGTTTTTAGTTTTCCAGCCGCCTATTTTTTCAATCGGATATTTTTGCTCAGTCATCTTCCAGCTCAATTAGTGTTCGTCTTTAAACTTTTCGTAGGCGACATCGTTTTCAAAAATGAGGAACTCGCCAATATAATCCGGATCTTCATAGCTAGTACCGTCATCCAGCTCGTACAAGCCTTCATCAGCCTCGTCATAAAAGTCTTCCCCTTTTGGCAAATTTTCTTCTTCGCCATTGGGCTTTACTACAACTAAAGCCTCATCATTAATAGCTTTCACAGTGACAAAATAATTATCGAAATAGACTTTTCCGTCTTCCATGATTAGCTTTTTGGAAACGAAAATAACTTTATTAAGGAATTCCATTGGATGCTCAACCAATTAATGAATGCGATTTAGTGAATGCGATGAGGATCAAGATTTACGCTTTCAATGCGGTTGCCTAGCATAAACACGCGACCGAAATAGCGATCTTCCCCGCTCACCGTAAACTCAAAATAGTATTCACGCATAAATCCTAAATGCCCGCCAGCATTGCGTTTAAAACTAAGCTTCTTCAGGAATACCGTTTGATCAAGAAATTGTACCTGCATGAACTCGCAATGTTTTTCCGCAGCTTTAACCGCAATTTCTTTGGTACGCATTGCGTGGATCCAATAAAACACAACCGTTGCAAACGCAGTGAGCCAGAGGATAGAACTAATATCAAAATACATGGACGTGACTTATTGGCCTTATGGGAAATATAGAGTTGGGGGATTAGTGCAGGACTTCAAGTACAACCAGAAAGACTGTTTAACACTAACGATTTCAGAAATGACTAATCTGAAAACAACAAAGGGCGATTGATTGCTCAATCGCCCTTTGTTGCGGAACTCTTCTTATTACAGAGGAGTTACGTTTTCCGCTTGCGGACCTTTTTGACCTGCGGTCACTTCGAAAGTCACTTTTTGACCTTCTTTCAAGGTTTTACGACCGCTGCCGTTAATTGCACGGAAGTGAACAAATACGTCTGCACCGCCTTCACGCTCGATAAAACCGTAGCCTTTATCGTCGTTGAACCACTTAACAACACCAGAGACTAAATCTGACATACTTTCCTCGTCTTACTATAAAACGTCAGCGAAGCTGACCGAACAAAAAAACCGACTTTACTAAAAGCCAGAGTGAAATAGCTTGTTAATAAAGCTATTGCTCAGGTCGTGGTACGTCCAAGTGTCTTGTGCAAGCGGTTGTCTTACAAAAGCGGATCTTCGGGCGAATCTCAATCTGCAGCAGTTCAAAATTAAAGCACTTGTGAAAGGTGAGTTCAAGCAGTTATGAGCTAATTTAAGGAATATCGCCAAATTTCACAAAGATGTGTAAGGAACACACAATTTACTGCGGCATATTGCGGCTATCTGTTTCATTTTTGACACTTTTTTGCGCATTTTTATCTTTTTTCTTTGCCAGAATTTCGTGCAAAAAGAGTGCAACGGGTATAACAATAAAGCCGGCCATCATTACGTAACGCTTAATGTCCTGAAACTCATAACCCTGTTTAGCTAGCTGATAAGCCGCTAAACCCCATGCGGCCGCTGAAAAATAACCCAAAGCATTATTTTTATAGACTCCAAAAGCGATTAATGCGGTAACAGACGCCAAAAATAATCCATAAATATTTTTAAATGATAAAAACCCGGCCACCGACAAGACCAGCAATAACAATAGAACCCAATTTAAAAACTTTGCGACCTGGTAAGTTTTTGACATTTGTTTGTGACCTAAATTAAGTGTTACTTTTTTACACCAAAATTATTGCGGCTTATCTTCGCTACGGGGTTTTTCAAACCAATCCTGATATTTTTTGTGTACACCACGGGTCAATGCTTGGGAATAATCTTCCATGGTATCCACACCGACCAGCACAAAAACCACAACGAGCGAGAGTTTGATAGCAATCAAATCGTAGCCAATCGCAATGCAAACACCTATGGAGGCGAGCGACCAAATGGTTGCCGCTGAAGTGACACCCCACACCATACCATCACGCGCAAGCATCACCCCCGCACCCAAAAAGCCTATGCCCGTAATTACCTGGCCGATGATGCGCGAGGGATCAGTCGCTGCGTTGGATGCCGACACCAGCATAGAAGCGGCAATAAAAATATAAGTACCCAACACAATTAATGCCGAGGTGCGAATACCAACGGGCTTTCCACGCAACTGCCGTTCAAGACCAATGATGCCACCGCAAGCGAGTGAGGTCAGCACCGCGCGCCATTCAAAAGGCTCAATAGAAATAATTTCTGCAAATGTCATTGTAAAACCTGCACTTTAAATTAATGAATCCCCATTGCCGCTTTGACAATAATTTTTTTCAGTTCAGTGATGGAATCCAGTTGGCGCATGCCAGTATTTCGTAACCAGGTAAGCATTAGTGAATTGCTACCAAACAAACGCTTGAAAGCTTCCATTGCACTCATCATCACCAAATTGCTGGCCAACCTTTGGCGCTGGTATCGGCGCAATATTGAAAAATCATTAAGCGGAATTTTGCGCAATAGCGCGCGCTCAATTTCTTGCGCGAGTGCAGCAACATCAAGCAAACCTAAATTCACGCCTTGGCCTGCCAAGGGATGTATGTTGTGCGCGGCATCACCCACTAAAACAATGTGGGGTTGAATATAAGTTTTCGCGTGGCGCTGCCGCAAAGGAATTGCGTGACGCTCCGCTGTATGTAAAATTTTTCCGAGCTTATGTTCAAAGGCAACACCCAAACGCTTGGAAAATTCAGCATCGTTTAATTGCATTAATTCTTCGGCCAATTCAGTTTCTGCCGACCAAACAATTGAACAAAAATGTTTATCGTTAATGCTTGGTAAAGGCAGAAATGCAAGCGGACCTGTGCGCATAAAACGCTGCCACGCCGTTGCCTGGTTCGGCAATTCAGTTTGCACCGTAGTAATAATTGCTTTGTGGCCATAATCCCACTCGCGCGTTTCAAATTCAGTTAATTCGCGCACTTTAGATTGCGCGCCATCGGCAGCTATAATTAATTTTGCAACAAGAACCGAACCATCACCTAACTGAACTTCAACGCCGCTGCCATTTTTTAAACCTGCCACGCGTGCCGGTTGAATTACCCTAATTTGTTGGTGCTGCGATATTTTTTTTCGCAATGCATTTAACACAACGGAATTCTCAACAATGTGGCCAAGATGATTTGCCCTTACATCTGCGCAATTGAAATGAATAGCAGCCGTGCCTTCGCCATCCCACACATGCATATCGCTGTAAGCACAAGCACGCGCTTGAACAACATCCTCCCACACACCCAGGTTATTTAATAAATTTTGCGATGCTTGCGTAAGTGCCACCACGCGCGGATCGAAATTTTCGCCTGCGAAATCCTGTGCTTCGTTAGATGCTTCAATCAATGCGATTTGCAAAGTGCTCGCGTTTTCTTGTTGGGCAATAGCACAAGCAAGACTCGCCCCCACCAGGCCAGCGCCAACAATAATCAGATCATACTGTGCGGTAAGGGTTGTCATAGGGTCAGGATTTTTTCGAGTTCACGTAATCGTCGTAATTGGCAATATAGTTGTCCAGATTGTGTTCCAACATAGATTTATATTGGTTTAAAAAGAATTCCACCAAACCGTCACGACGATTTTGTAATTCTTTGCTGGATTGCAAATCAGTCGCACTTATCCATGCATTGTAACGCGCAGCTGCAAACATGAGTGAACCACTCACTTTACCGCGTGCCGCCTCTGCTAATTGCTCATTGGCCAGGTTTATGTGTGCATCAGCACGGTTATAGAATTTCTCATCGGTATCTTCAGCCATTATTTTTTCCTATTCGAGCTTTATTTAATTCGAGATAAATATTTTTCGCCCGCGATTCCCATTGTCTGGTTCGCAAAACGAATTTTTGCAGCGGGCATTAAATCCAGCCCCACAAACCCTAAATGACGCAATGCGATTAAAGGTAAAGATGAACTGGAAAATAAACGAACAAGCTTGTCGCTAAATTCTATTGTAAGAGTTTGGTCTAATTCCTGGCGATGTAAATAATCTTGTAGTGTGCCCAACTCGCCCAAGTGTTTGTCTGTAGCATCGCCGTTAACCAAAGCATCTACCAAACATACGCAATCGCGCAGCGATAAATTAAAGCCCTGGCCAGCGACAGGGTGAAGAAAGTGCGCAGCGTTGCCAACCAATACAATATGTGAACGAATTTGCTCGCTGGCCGTAACCAGTTTTAATTCGTACTTATGACGCTTGCCGACACGCAAAAACTTTCCCAAACGATTGCCAAAACGCGTTTGCAAATGCTGCAAAAAATCTTCGTCATTTAATCGCGCGATGTCATTCGCCTGATCGCGTGGTAACGTCAGCACCAAAGCAGATTCTTTTGCGGTAAGTTTGTTGCCTAAGGGTAAGAGCGCCAAGGGGCCTTGAGCGGTAAAGCGCTCGTAAGCCACACCTTTGTGCGGTTCACTATAAGCAACATTCGCGATAAGTGCAGTTTGATTGTAATCTTTAATGTGGGAATCAATTCCCAAAGATTTGCGCAAGGGTGAATCACCACCATCGGCAACTACTGCAAGTTTACAATTTAGCTCAAAGCTTTCGCCCTGCGCTTGAACTTGCAAGAGCGCGCCTTGCTGTTGTGGTTTTAACTTTTCAACACGAATGGGAGCAATGAATTGGATATTTTTTTGCGTGCGCAATTGATCAAGCAATACCCGGCCAATCCACGCATTGGGAATTACATAACCTACTGCGTCCAGCTGATAAGCGCTGGCATCAATTAAACCGCCCATAAAATGTCCCGCGTCACTCACATGTACTTGTGAAATGGCGGTCGCCTCTTGTGAAAGCTTTTCCCATACACCAAGGTCTTGCAAAATTTCTACACTGCCCTGGGCTATAGCAGTGGAACGGGCATCAAAACTATTTTCGAATTGCGATTGATCTGAATCAGAAAAATTTTGTGCCTCCAGCAAAACAATTTTCCAGTCCGGCTTTTGCTGCGCAAGCAAAAGCGCAAGGCTAGCGCCCACCATGCCGCCGCCGATAATGGCGATATCAAAATTTCCTAATTCATTCATTCAAACATCTCGCTCCCAATTCAGACGGGAGTTAGCCTCTCTCCTGATAAGGAGAGAAAAAGGTAGTTAGCTTAGGCCATTAGCGCTTCAATTTCTGCAACAGTCTTGGGTACATCTTTCGTCAGAACTTCGTTGCCATCTTTGGTAATCACAACGTCATCTTCAATACGAATACCTATGCCACGCCATTTTTTTGCAACGCGTTCATTGTCGGGCGCTACGTAAATTCCTGGCTCTACGGTCATTACCATTCCGGGCTCGAGTACGCGCCATTCGCCGCCGACTTTGTAATCGCCTACGTCGTGCACGTCCATACCTAACCAGTGACCAGCGCGATGCATGTAAAATTCTTTGTAAGCTTCGGTTTTAATTAATTCGTTGACATCGCCTTCGAGTAAACCAATTTTTACCAAACCTTCGGTGATCACTTTTACTGTCATTTCATGCGGATCATTCCAATGGTTGCCTGGTTTAGCAACGGCGATGGCTTCTAATTGTGCCTGCAAACAAATTTCGTAGAGCGCTTTTTGCTCGGGTGAAAATTTTCCATTTACGGGGAATGTTCTAGTGATATCGGCAGCGTAAGATTCCAATTCGCATCCAGCATCAATTAATACCAAATCGCCATTTTTTAGCGGCGCGGAGTTTTCAATGTAATGCAGGATACAACCGTTTTTGCCGCCGCCGACAATGGTGTTGTACGCCGGAAAACGTGCGCCGGCCATTTGGAACTCGTGCATGATTTCTGCTTCGAGCTGATATTCCATAACACCGGGTTTGGAAAATTTCATTGCACGCACATGCGCACGTGCAGAAATTTCGCCCGCTTCTTTCATCACGCGCAATTCAGCGGCGCTTTTGAATAAACGCAATTCATTCAGGAAATGACTGAGATCTAAAAATTCGCCCGGTGGTGTTGCACCTGAACGAACTTTTGCACGAATTGTATTTACCCAATCCATGACTTGCTTATCGAACTCGCTGTCTTTACCCATTGCATAGTAAACACGCTCGCGGCCTTCGATTAAGCCGGGCAAAATATCGTCGATGTCATCAATAGGAAATGCGTCGTCTGCTTCGTATTCACTGCATGCACCATCGGGGCCTGCGCGATAGCCATCCCAAATTTCGCGTTCGCGATTACGCTCGCGCACAAACAAAACATATTCGCCATGTTCGCGGCCAGGAATTAATACGAGCACAGCTTGTGGTTCAGGAAAACCGGAGAGATAAAACAAATCGCTATCTTGGCGATAGTGATGCTCAGTATCGCGGCTGCGTGTGCGCTCCGGCGCTGCCGGTACAATTGCAATGCTGTTCGGCTCCATCATTGCCATTAATGCTTTGCGACGACGCGCGAATTCCTGTTTGCTGATTCTCATAACATTCTCTTAATCATTAACGCTGATGTATTTAATGAATCTGATCAGACGCCGGTGCAGCTATAGCGTCACTGGATGCTTTATTAGTTTGTGCCCCGTATTCCAAAAACAAGGAGGCGGCGAGCTGACGGACGTATTCAGTCACTTCCATATAATCTGCTTCGTCGGATTCATCACCATCTTCAATCGCAATTTGCGAAATGGCGGCGAGATCACGCAAACCGTCTTCGGCTTCTTCTGTTAATACGCGATCAGTTTTTCCTGCGGAACCAAAGCCGGTTAAAAATCCGTAACACCATTGACCCAGTGTAGCTGTACGCTGGCTAAGATCCGTATCGTCATCAGGCAATAAGAGTGTCAGGCCAAAACCATCACGCAACTGTTGCAAGCTGGAGTGGTAGAGATTCGTTAAGGCTTCGCGAACGCGCTCATCAGGGGCTTGGGTAAAATCCAAAAACTCTACGGCATCCAGCAGCCAGCGAATTTCGCTCAATTCGGCGCCACCGCTAAATTTGCCACAGAGCAAACCATGTAATTCAGAGGGACTATTAATAGCGCCAAGTGGCGCGATCAAGTTGCAGAAGTCGTCGAAGTTAAAAATAGAGGTTTCAGTGGAGAGCGATTGTTCAGTCATGAGTGCTAAAAGCCGTTCAATAAATAGAAAGAGAATGCTATCACGATGCATGCGCTAATCCGCACTTTTCTGTCGCAAGTGGCATTTGCAAAACGCACATTCGATGTCGGCGAATTTTCGATCAGTCCTCGAATTCACTTTAAATCTGCCCGCTAAAGCATTAGGGCGATTGACCCTCGCCAAGTCCCGCAATATAGTGGCTAGCTTAAGTACATTTGCCTTGTTATTGGTCACCAAACATGTCTGACGAACTCTTACTCTCTTTAGAAACCAAGCTCGACCGCTTGATTCTGCTCACCAGCCGGTTGCAGCAGGAAAATGCCGAGTTAAAAGCGCGTGAAAGCGCCTGGCAGCAAGAGCGTGTGCGCTTGATTGAAAAGAATGAGCTTGCGCGCAGCCGCGTGGAAGCCATGATCACGCACCTGAAAAGTCTAGATACTGAATAATTACAAGAGAACTTACCGTGGCTAACGAAACTGTTTTTGTAAAAATCCTCGATAAAGAATATCAAGTCGCCTGCCCACGCGAAGAACGCCAGGCACTTATGGAGTCTGCCCAACTGCTGGACGAGCGCATGAAAGCGATTCGCGGTTCAGGTGCAGTGATAGGTTTGGAGCGTATCGCAGTTATGGCCGCACTGAATTTAAGCCATGAACTCTTGCAAGCTAAATCTGATAGCCCAGCACCTGTTGGCGTGGCGACTGACAAAGCCGACCTGCAGCGTTTAAGCGATAAAATTGAACGAGTGCTAGCGGGTAACTAATCCCAAGCGCCACACACTAACGCCTGCCTTGTGCAGGCGTTTTTATTTATAGATTGCCAAGGAGAAAGCTGTGGACACAAAACTATCCGAAATTGGGCAAATTGCCATTACCGTGAGCGATGTAGAAAAAGCCTTGGCGTTCTACCGCGATATCCTCGGGCTGGAGTTTCTATTTAGCGCAGGCCCAAACCTCGCATTTCTAAAAGCAGGCAACATCCGCATTATGCTGAGCACACCCCAAGGGGCAGGCTCAGTTGGCGCAAATTCAACGCTTTATTTTAAAGCCGAAAATGTGGAAGCTGTTTACGCCGATAAAGTCGCGCGTGGAGCAGTAAGTGAACGAGCGCCGCAGCTGGCAGCGAAAATGCCTGACCACGAACTCTGGATTGGTTTTTTGCGCGACCCCGATGGAAATTTAGTCGGGCTGATGGAAGAAAAGCGCTAAATAATTGTGCGATGCTTTTAATCAATTTGTTCACAAGTTTACCATTTTGGTTTTTGTGCATGCGAAACTCTAACTTTCAGTGCCTGTCCAGCAGTTTATAAGACTGATTTTGTCTAAATGGTTATAAGACCCAAGCTTAATATCATTTGCGATGGGTTATAGACTCTGGGTTATACTGGGCCCCAGCCCTGGAATGTTTGCAAACCGACAAGTCCTTGAGCCGATTTCCACAAAACTGGTGGTGTCTCGTTGTGTTTGGTGTGCATGTCCGCTTGACGGAAAGCCTTAAAAACCACAGGTGCTACCTCCTTGAACCTATGGGTTCAAGGCCAGCTTGGTAGCGGCATTTTCGGGGTTTCCTATTACCATGTTTTAAAAATGCCATCCTTGGCGACTTTTAAAGCGTCGTTTTGCGATTACTGGCGCAAACACGTGGGTTTGCTTGTAGTCTTAAGCTCGCATTTGCCGGTGGCAAATGGGCGATACTTCCTGTATCGCTGGTGCTTCGTAGTAGTTTCCTCGTGTAAAAAAATCTTGCCCTGACTGCTTGTCGAGTCAATTTTTGTGCTTTTCTCCTCTTTTTGCTGGTTCATCTCTACAATGACGGGATGTTCAATAACACGCTTATTTTCTTATGACGACTCCTGATCCCCGACAGGCCTTGCGCAAAGAACTGCGTGCGCGGCGCAACGCTTTGAATCCAACGCAACAAGAAGCAGCAGCGGCCTGGGCTTTGCGCCATTTAATGAAGTCGCCAAAGTTTTTACGCGCCCAGCATGTCGCCTTATATATAGCGGCTGACGGCGAGTTGAATCCGCATCCTGTAGCAGAGCAGCTCTGGAAGATGGGCAAGCATTGTTACCTGCCGGTTTTGCATCCACGGATTGAAGGCCAGCTTTGGTTTGTGGAGTACACCCCCACTACCGAACTCAAACCTAATCGCTTTGGCATTCCCGAACCTGACCATCGCCTTGAGCGGAAATTTGCGGCTAACTTATTGGATGTCGTGCTTTTGCCTTTGGTCGGGTTTGACCGCAAAGGTGGTCGCCTGGGTATGGGCGGTGGTTTTTATGACAGGACTTTTGCGTTTCATAAAGGAAAGCAGACTAAACCCTATTTGTTAGGTATGGCGCACGCGTGCCAGGAAGTAGATAGTTTGGAAATGGCCGATTGGGATATTCCGCTGTTCGGAATAGTGACTGATAAAGAGTTGATATTGGCGGGTAAGAAGTGAGGTCGTGGGTTGCCAACTCCTTGGCAACGAGGACTTAAGCTAGGGCGCTTTAGCAACAACGACTTCTGAAGTCTTGGTGCTAAAAAGGGTTTTGGCCTCAGACGCTAAAGTGACGCAAACGCAGAGACAAAACACCATTACAACGACCGAAATAACATCGAGTTTCATGGTTCACCTTTGACGCATCGTTATTTTTAGAGGGTTATTAACCACTCCGACGTCAGCCACAACAACAACTAAAACTGTGGTGAGAAGAACAGCATAGTACAGCTGTTTAAAAAAGATACAGGCGAAACGCGAATTTCATAGATAAATAACGAAATTGCATCGTTTTTGTGCACTAAAGCTCATTTTATATGCCAAAAACAACACTTAAGACGTCCTTGTCGCTTCAATTATTCTGTTTTTGTCACACGGCTGTAATGATCACCCACGCGACTGCGCACCTGCACCGATTTGATGCTTACCGCGACCGGAGCCGTATAAGCTTGCCATGTCGCGCCTTGATCCAAGCTGTAGTCTGCTCCCAATCCAGCGTAACCCGTGTTAACTAAAAGTTGCCCGTTTTGGATGATGGCCCCAGGTGGAGGCAAATAAAACGAAGAACCTGCGGCAGCCATTTTGGGCAAATCTTTGGCGACGAGAGCCGCAGAAAAATTTGCCCATTCTTGCAAGCGCGCCTGGGTATTTGGCTTATCCGCTTCCCAATCCGCCTTGTGCCACGCGCGCTCCGCCAGAGCAATCACACGCGGATAAATCATTTGTTCCAACTGCTCCGGTGTACGAACCGTTTCACTCCAGAGCTGCCCCTGAATCCCCGCCAGATTTTCGGGTTTGCGAAGCTTGGGCAACTCACGTCCAATTAAGGCTTCCAGATTGGTAATGGGCACGCCTTCACGAGTTTTATCGGCGTTGGCGTAATAGTTGTCTGGCATGAAACCAAACACCTTGGCGGTATCTGAATAACGGGTCGCCCAGTAGTAGCCGCGCTCCTCTGAGTTGGCTTCATAAGGGTGATCGAAATACAGGTGCGAGCCGGGCGACAAAATCACCTGATAGCCCGCGTTCGCCAAGCGATAAGCGCGGTCGGCAACGCCCCACTCCCAAATATTGTCCCAGGCGTTGGCGAAAACTTTGTCATTGGCGAATTGTTTGCGGTTAAAGGTGTTGGTGGTGTCGTACATCAAACCATCTTCCCAACCGGCCAAATTCAGGCCGCGCGAATGGGTGATATCGGCAATTTTACTCACAAAATAAGGCTTCAAATCCGCCACGCCAGTAACGCCTTTTTCGCCTTTTGCGAAGAGCGCTCTACAGGCGGGCGATTGCTCCCAGGCGCCTTTTCCAACTTCATCGCCACCCATGTGGAAGGTAGTCAATTTCAAACCCGCAGTGCGGTACATTTGCTGTAGCTCGTAAATTACTTTTTCAGCAAAGGCATAGGTTGATGGCAAGCAAACGTTAATGGCGTTATCCGTGTAATTTTGTACGCTCATATATTGCGACTTATCCGCCGGATCACTCAGCAAATACTGTTCGGCAGCTTCTTTTTGGCCAGCCGCGAGCAGTTTTTTGTAGCGCGCTTGCATGGATTTGATTGCCGCACGCGCGTGGCCAGGCATATCAATTTCGGGAATAACATCAATATGGCGAGCAGCCGCGAATTTAAGGATTTCTACAAAATCCTCACGGGTGTAATAGCCATTGCCAGAACCCGATTTGCTTGGCCCGGTGCCTAATTGGGTGAGCACACATTGGGTTTCCGTTAGATCGAAACAACGCGCTCCGCCTACGTCAGTCAATTCTGGTAAACCCGGAATCTGAATGCGCCAGCCCTCGTCTTCCGTCAAATGCAAATGCAACTTATTGAGTTTGTAGCGGCCCATTTGCTCAATCAACCGCAGGGTAACTGCCTTGCCGTGAAAGTTGCGGCCCATGTCATAGTGCATACCACGCCAGCTAAAACGTGGGCTATCCGCAACACTGAGCTTGGGAATTTCAAACTGATTTGCTGTACCCGCAGGTAGCAGGCTCAACAAGCTTTGAATAGCATAGAAAGTACCGGTGTTATCAGCCCCGTTTAGCGTAATTTTGTTGGTATCTACTGATAATTGGTAACTTTCTTCACTGAACTTGACGCTATCTTTCGGTTGGACATTTGCAGTTTCATCAACGCCTAATAAAATAATATTTCCTGTTGCAGGGACATTATCTGGTTGGGAATCGAGACTAAGACCAGCAGCTTTTAACTGCTGCTGGAGATAGAGCGCCTCTTGGGTTAAACGACCGGCATAACGGATCTGCCAAGTGTTATCGAGCTTAATACTGCCTTTACCCAACTTAAGCGATTTTGGGGTGGGAATAATGAGCTGCGCCTTAGCGTTTACCTGGTTTAATGCAAGATTATCCTGATAGCGCGAAGCCGCAGTCGCTACGGGATAGAGATCGCTTTTGCCATTGCCACCAAAACGCTGTTGCTGCTCCGGTTTCTCAAAGGCATCGACAAAACGGGGCAGATCTTCGGTATCCGTATTGGCAAAAATTACTGGCGTCAGATCCTGTTGGGCAATAAAGGCACGGGGCATAAAGTCGGTGTAACTGACCGCCCATTCACCCGAACCATATAAAAACTCCAGACTGGCACCCGCTGCCAAACCCGCAAAATCCTTGGTAGGCGCAATTTCGTTCAAATCGCCATTAATGCGTTTAAGACGCAGGCCACCAACTTCCTTCGCATGGATGTTGCGCACCGAGTGGAAATAAATTCGCCAATTACCCTCGCCCGCTGGCAAAGCCACAGAAGAATGGTTGTTCAGAACCAAATGCGCCTGCATACCCTCGCGACCAAAATTGGTAATTACCCCAAGCCGAAGTTCGGTTTTTTGGCCAAATTGGGTTAATTCCTGCTGAGTCAGGCTTTTGGGAGCCTGGGCAAAGCTCATAGCGCTGACTAAAGATGTGCATAGCAGAGCCATGCCGAGGGTTGATTTCATTATTAGACTCTCTCGTATGTGGTCATTTGATCTGTCTTAATTTCGCCTAGCCATCTAGCCATTTACAGCTAATCGCTTCTACGGGTGCAGTTTAGTCGACGCTAAAGACAACGTTGTCCAAGAATACACAATAATTCCTGAAACGCTAGGGGCGGAACAAAAATTAACCTTTCAGGAAACGGCGAGCAACTCAGCAATACATAGCTGCAGCACGCAAAGAACATATTCAAATAACGGGGGTGCTATGCTTTCCAATGAATGGATCAACGAAAGCTAATTCGATTTTAAAAAACTCTCCACCGTTTCATTCCAAAGCTTCGCCGTTTTAAAAGTCGCGTAGTGACCAACATCCGGTAACATCACCAGTTTGGCATTTGGAATTGCTGCAGCAATTTCCGGTGCGTGATCCGGGCGAATTAATTCTTCTTGTTGACCATCCATGATCAAAATTGGGGTTGTAATTCCCGCTAGCTGCGCAGGCGTGAATTGCGGTTCGGTCAACCACATCTTTCTAATTTTTTCGACAATAATCGGCAATTTTTCAGGATGGGCAGATAAGGCCAAAAAATCACCGCCGCTATCGCGCTGCATTTTTTCCGGCGTGACTGTGCGCAAGTAATCCAGAAAATGATTTTGCAAACCCGCAGGATTAATATTAGCACCGTAAGCTACCACTTTTTTTACGCGTGACGGATGATGAATCGCCATATCAATGCCGATATTCCCACCATCACTCCAACCTACAATATAAGCCGACGGTATTTTTAATTTATCCATCAAGCGCACCATATCTTCTGCCATCAAGTGATAGGTCAAGGTTGCATCATTATCTGTAGAGCGCCCTTGCCCGCGACTTTCCGGTGTAATCACAGGATAATTTTTTGAAAAATAATTGACCTGATGCCCCCACGAACGAGCACTACCCAAACCGCCGTGCAAAAAAATAATCGGCACAGCTTTGTCATCTTTTTTACCATGCTGCTCTACGTATATTTTTATATCGCCAATATCAATTAATTCGCCTGGTGAACTTGCGGCGCTAGCATCGCGCAACAGAAAAAATTGCGCGCAAGCTGCCAACAGCAAAATCACAATCACGGGCACAGCCAAACGTTTTAGGGAAATATTCATCCAGTTCTTATTCCAAAAGTGTTACAGATTTTTATTGTCTATTAAATAACGAATCAAGGCACCCATATTTTTCACATAAACACCGGTTGAAATACCTTCCACCGGCGCTTCAGAAATATAAGGCGAGGTATCCCACTCGTCACCCACCATAGTTTCAGCATAGCGTGTATCCTTCGATAAGCCCGTTGCCGGTGGCTCGCCTCTGTAGGGATTGCTGGTCATCACTAAAGTCGTTGACCAATAACCTTGAGAATTAAGTGTAGTAAGAATTTCTTGCAAGTGTCGCTCGCTGTCCATGGAATTTCTGCCGCGCAAATTAAGATCGGAATTATTTCCCTGTTTAAAACTAAAATAAGCTGGCAGAGGAATGCGTTTGAGGGATTTAAATGGCGACTGTTTGGCGAGCTCATCGGACGATAAACCCAGGACATCTGCATAAGCTGCACCCAACGCATCTATTTCAATGTGACGAGCAGAACCATAATGCGCCAGCGTTTTTTCCGGGTTGTAATCCGCATAATATTCGCCATTCACTACATTAGAGCCACGCCTGTGGGTAAATAAAAAACGGCCGGTACCAAGCTCCACATTACCTGCATAAGTACGGTTATTTTTTATCGCCTCTGGCGGCAGTTTTTTCGTTTCCAGCCAATCCAGTGCCTCTGGAATTCGCGCAATAAATTTCTTATCACCGGTTAACTTATAAAATTTTAGTAGCTGGTAAATATTATCTAGGGTTGTGCTCGTTGAAACAGATTTTGGTTCAAATGAACGAGCGCCATCAGGCAACAAATCCGCGTTATATTGCAATGCCCAACCGGGTTGCGGTTGTTTTAATTGCAAGAGAACATAGGCATTCATTCCACGCTCTATAGCACCAAGCACACGTGTTTCGCCAAGCGACTGATAGCACATCAATAAAAATTCCAGATTTTTATCGGCAACATCGTCATTAAAGGTAATAAAAGAAGCGTAATTCGCCACACCTTTATGTGGCTGCGATTTACTCAGCGGATAACGCTGCGGCCATCCACCAATCGGGTATTGGCTTTGCAATACAAAATCAATTGCCTTGGTTAGTGCAGGTCGATATTTTTTATTATGCTTCTCAAGATAAAGCCGCAACAAAAAGGTAGCAGCTTCCATAGTGCCACCATCATCAAAAGTGGCGTTATTGGAATAATACTGGAACTCCTCCAGGCGCCAGGCGTTTTTCCCCACAGTGCTATACCACTCACGCAGCGAATCTTCACCAGAAAAATCAGCTACATAATTCCAACCACCACTGGGTAATTGTGCACGCATAATTGCTGAAGCAACTTGTTCAGCTGCGCGATAATAATATTCGTCCTTTGTTGCGTGATATGCATCTAATAGCACATGACCAACTGTTGCTGTACCGGGCGGCTGCAACCAAATCATTGAGCGACGCGCTTCAAGTTCACCCCATTGGCGGGAGAAATCAGGAAGATATGACCAAACGAAGCCACCCTGATAACTCACTTTATCCATCATAAAATGAGTGGATTTTTTCATGGTGGATAGAACGGATGCTTTGCTGGCTGATTCTGCAAAGGAAAAGTTGCATCCACTCAATAGAGCAGAACAACAAATAATTTTTATGAGTAATGCTTTCAATTTTTTCATAGCTAATTACACCAACCAGTTAATGTTATTGTGGTGGTATTAATTGAGCCATTGCCGAATGGTTTTGTGATCTTAAATTATTTTTATTTCGCCTCTTGGTGAAAGAGATCTACTTATAAAGCAACCACACTGGATTACTCGCTACGCTCGCCCTTCGGGCCAACCTATGGTTGTTCAAAGCACTTTGTGCTTTAGTCCCGCTACGCGAGGATGACGACTCCCTATTTAACATCTATTGGCACCAACTTCCCATGCGAGTTCGCCGAGCACTGGAGGAAAATTGGTGGAAAACAAACAGGATGTTTGTTTTAGTGACGATGCGACATGGATGTCGCACCGGAACGACAGCCATTTTCTGAAGCGCACAGGAAACACGAACGAGATGGGTGCCCTTCCTTTTGGTTACTTTTCGTTGGGCAAGCAACGAAAAGTGACTCGCCAAGGGGCGAATTCTAAGTCTATTTTAAAGTTCCAACAATTGCTAATATGCATAAAAACTATGCTTAACGATAAAGTCGGATGGAACAAAGCAATGGAAGTAGAACTAAAAAATCAAAAGCCTAACATCCTGTATCATTATTGCAGCACACCTACATTTCGTTCCATTATTGAAACTAGATCTATCTATCTTTCGCTTCTTTCTCTATCAAATGATGATACGGAGGGTAAGATAATTACCAAAACAATAAAAGATTTTGGTACCGAACAGAACATATCTTCGGAGAAGAGTGATTTTTTAGTAAAACTGTTTGAAGTATTTGAAATTCAATTTAGAAGTTTAGGATTTTGCCTTTCAGGACATGACGATTTATTAAGTCAATGGAGAGAATATGGCAACGGTGGAAAAGGAGTAGCCATAGGCTTTTCACTAGACTATCTACAAAAAATATCCACTGATATTCTAAATGTAGATCCAAAAAGCTTATTTTTTACAGAAGTTTTCTATGAAGATAACGTCCAAAATGAAATTCGCCCTCTAATTGAAAAGTTATATCGTTTGCTAACAGATGAAATCATCAATGGTTTTAATCATAGTGCTACTCACGATTTACGTGATATGGACAACTCAGATTTATCTAAACTTTTTAATTCAGATGAACAAAAAAAATTCTTATTTTTATCACTATATTTAATACAAAAAATACATTCCATAAAGTCTTCTTGTTTTTATCAAGAAAAAGAATGGCGATTATTTGATTATTTATATCTACCTTCGATAAACACAAAAATTAAATATAAAGAAAGAAACGACGTCTTAACACCATACCGCGTTTTTAACCTTCCTTATTTAGAAGCTGGAATATTTCAAGAAATTGTATTAGGGCCCAACCACCCAACACCGATTGACATTATTAAAGATTTTTTGCGTGATAATGGATTTATAGATGTTGAAGTAAGGAAATCTACAATACCTTACCGTAATCGCAACTAAAAAAGGCGCAACTTCCGTTGCGCCTTTCCATCAATCACTTACCCTAAAAAGAACTTATAAGCTTCATTTTTGGTTTCATCCCAGTATGGATAATTCAAATCATTTAGGAACACTTTTAATTCCGCGTAATCTTTTTTAGGAACCTGCATTCCCACCAACACCCGCGCAGATGCCGAACCGTGGTTGCGGTAATGGAACAGAGAAATATTCCAGCGGCCTGCAACTTTGGTTAGGAAAGTCATTAAGGCACCGGGGCGTTCGGGGAACTCAAAGCGATACAGAACTTCATCTGTCGCCTGCGGTGCGTGGCCGCCTACCAAATGGCGGATATGTAATTTCGCCAATTCGTTTTCAGTCATATCTACCAAGTCATAACCTTGCTCACGCAATTCGCTCACTAAATCTGCACGATCTTTTCCGCCAGCAGCAACTTGAATACCGACAAAAATTTTGGCCGATTTTGCATCTGCGTAGCGATAATTAAATTCAGTGATATTGCGTTTACCGAGTGCTTTGCAAAATTCTTTGTAGGCACCGGGGCGCTCTGGAATTGTTACCGCCAAAATTGCTTCGCGCTGTTCGCCAATTTCTGTGCGTTCGCTAATGTAACGCAGGCGATCAAAATTAATATTTGCGCCGCAATCAATGGCCACCAGCGTTTGGCCAGTGATGCCGTGTTGCGCCACATATTTTTTCAAGCCTGCAACACCCGTTGCGCCCGCAGGTTCTGCGATTGAACGCGTATCTTCAAAAATATCTTTAATGCCCGCGCAAATTTCATCGGTGGTGACGGTGATGCATTCGTCCACTACTTTGCGCAGTACGCGGAACGTTTCTTCACCAATTTGCGCTACTGCAATACCATCGGCAAAAATTCCAACTTGCGGAAGTACTACGCGTTTCTTTTTATCCATGGCAGCATAGAGGCACGCTGACTCATCAGATTCCACGGCAATAATTTTTGTCTCGGGGCGTACGAATTTAATGTACGCGCCTATGCCCGCTGCCAAACCACCGCCGCCGACTGCGATAAAAATCGCGTCGATTTTACCGGGATGCTGACGCAAAATTTCCATTGCGATGGTGCCTTGGCCTGCAATTACGTCCGGGTCATCAAAGGGATGAATATAGGTTAAGCCTTTTTCTTCGGTGAGCTTTTTCGCGTGTGCAGAAGCTTCATCGTAACTGTCGCCATGCAGCACAACTTTTGCGCCGCGCGCTTTTACCGCATCCACTTTAATGTTGGGTGTGGTGCGTGGCATAACGATGGTGGCTTTAATCCCGAGGTGTTGCGAGCCGAGTGCAACACCCTGTGCGTGATTACCGGCAGAGGCACAAATCACACCACGATTGCGCTCTGCTTCCGTCAATTGCAGCAGCTTGTTATAGGCACCGCGCAATTTAAATGAGAATACCGGCTGCAAATCTTCGCGCTTGAGCAAGACTTTGTTGCCGGTACGGGCAGATAGCAGACGCGCTTCGTCAAGCGGGGTTTCTACCGCAAGATCGTAGATGCGGGCATTGAGGATGCGTTTTATGTAGGATTCAGGCATAGGAATACAAACTTTTGGAATGAAATAAATGTGATCCGCATAGTAAACAATTTGCGCGCATCTGGGGTACTCAAAACGCGCTTTAGGTATGATTTTCCGTATAATGCGCGCACGAAAACCCCACCCTAACCCTCCCCGTGAAAAGAGGAGGGGACTGATTGCACTCCGCAATAACTAAATAGGGAGTCGGCCCGTCCCCCTTTCCAAAGGGAGGATGGGGGTTAAAAACAACAGAGGATTCGGCAATGACCCAAGACGAGCTTAAAAAAGCTGTTGCCCGTGCAGCGGTTGAATACATCACCCCCAAATTATTTAACGATTCGATTATCGGTGTGGGCACTGGCTCTACTGCGAATTTTTTTATCGATTATCTAGCCGATATCAAAACCCGTTTTGCGGGCGCCGTGGCAAGTTCGGATGCTTCTGCCGAGCGCTTAAAAAAGTTGGGTATTGATGTGCTGGATTGCAATTCGGTGAGCGAGTTGGTTGTTTATGTAGATGGCGCCGATGAAAGTAACGCATATTTGCATTTGATTAAGGGTGGTGGCGCAGCGCTAACACGCGAGAAAATTGTGCGTGCGATTTCCAAAGAATTTGTTTGCATTGCCGATGGCAGCAAATGGGTGGATGTATTGGGTAAATTTCCCTTGCCAGTTGAAGTGATTCCAATGGCACGCTCTTACGTAGCGCGCGAGTTGGTAAAACTCGGTGGCGCGCCAGTGTACCGCGAAGGTGTTGTGACCGATAACGGCAACGTTATTCTGGACGTGCACAACCTGCAAATAATTGATCCGGTTGGATTGGAAAACGCTATCAACCAAATTACTGGCGTAGTTACCAATGGTTTATTTGCCGCCAAACCTGCAGATGTTTTATTGCTGGGAACCGCTGATGGCGTAAAAACTATTAAGGCTCTCTAGCATTTAAAGAAAGCAGATTCGGCCTCGGATCTGCTTTTGTTACGCTTGTATTACAACCGCTTAGTCTATTTTCCCTTCTCGCCAGTTTTTTCCCTTTTATTCTGAAACTCCAGCAATCCTGACTATACTCCAAGCAGTTTTCACGGTTTAAGGTATTGCTATGAACGGTTTATTTTCCAGCGTGCAATCGCGTCTTACAGTTTTGGTAGGTGGCGGGATTGGCGTGCTTTTATTAGTGGCGAGTGTTGCGGTATTTCAGTTGAAATCCCACCTCAATGAATATCACCAATTAATCTCCCACAGTGTTGAGTTTGAGCGCGGCATTAGTGAGCTGAACTTGTCGTATAAAACGCAAATTCAGGAATGGAAAAACGTGTTGTTGCGCGGAAAAGATTCCGAAAAACTCCAAAAATACTGGGATCAATTTTCTGCGCTGCAAAAAGAAATTCAGGCTAAAGGTGAGAGCTTAGGCAGTAAATTGCCTAACGATGACAGCAAAAAATTATTGCAGGATTTTTTGCGTGCCCACGCGGCAGCTTATCCAAAATATGAATCAGGTTTAAACGCCTTTAAAGCGGCGGACTTTGATCCGGCTGCGGGTGATAAAGCTGTTACCGGCATAGACCGCGAGCCGAGCAAAATGCTGAGTGACTGCGCGACTTTTATCCATAAGATCGGCACAGAAACCAACACCAAAATTGAATCTGGCAGTGCGACTGTGGTGTTTTGGTCGCAGTTATTGGTAGCTCTTTTTGGCATAGCGATTATTGCACTGGTGTTAATTACCCTGAAAAACAGTTTTGTCACGCCCTTGTTGGCAGTAATCAAGCATATTGAATTGCTGGCTCAAGGCAATTTTAAAACACGCCTGCATTTAAACCAGCAGGGCGAATTGGGCGAGCTTAACCACAATATTGACCGTATGCAGGATTCGCTTATCAGTGTGATTAATGCCGTAAAGCAATCTTCAAATACCTTGAACAACTCATCGCAAAAAATTACTGATGTAGCACGGGCTATTTCTGTCGATACCGACAACAGCCATAAATCCACCGATCAGGTTGCAGCGGCGATTAATGAAATGACATCGACCGTGCAGGAGGTTGCGAATAATGCCTCAGGTGCGGCCAATGCTGCGCAGGAAGCCGATGAGCACGCGCGCAAAGGTGTTGAGATTATGGATAGCACCATAGCCTCCATTCAGCAGTTGAGCGAGGAAGTGGACAACGTAAGCACCGCTATGACCCAGTTGGAGACCGAGACTGGGCGTATTGGCGGGGTGCTAGATGTGATTAAAAACGTTGCCGAGCAAACTAACTTACTTGCGTTAAATGCGGCGATTGAAGCAGCGCGCGCTGGAGAACAGGGGCGTGGCTTTGCGGTAGTTGCAGACGAAGTGCGGGCACTTGCCAAGCGTACGCAGGAATCCACTGCCGAGATTCAACATATTATCCAAGCCGTACAGCAGGGAGCGAGCAAGGCAATGAACGCCATGAAAGTCAGCCAAACCAAAACCCAAAACACCAGCGAAATGGCGGGTCAGGCCGGTCAGGCAATTTCTTCAATCACCGAAGCTGTAGCGCGTATCCATATGATGAATACACAAATCGCCACAGCTGCCGAGGAACAAAGCTACGCGGCAGAAGAGATCAATAAAAACGTGGTACGGGTGGTGAACCTGGTGGAAAGCGCAGCGAACAACGCACAAAAATCCACTCATGTTGCCACCGAACTTAACAGCGTGGCGCGCGAGCTGGAGCGCCAGATTACTCATTTTAATCATTAATACCTGACGCCATCCCTGCAGTATTGGGGATGGCTTTCCTGTTCGACACTCCTTGCCTTACACCCTTTCTGGCGCACTCTGTCTCCATCCTGTCACATCAATCCCATAAGCTGAACTGCTGATTTATTCCTGGCCAGTTGGGATTTTGATAATGAATATTGCTGCACGATTAATGATTGGGGCCGTCACGCTCACCGCCACTGTGGTTATCCTCGCCGCCGGAACCACCGGTTGGATTGCTATTTCCGATAGCGCAGATGCGGTTGAAACCGCGATTGAGCAACAGTTTGAAGCCGTCGCCGTGGGGCGTGAAAATGCCTTGCGCGCACAGTTTGAAAGTTACAAAGATCTCCTGCAATCGCTTGCCCACAACCGTATGACGCAAGAAGCGGGCTATGGTTTAGTGCGCGCCTTTAGCAGTTACCACTATGAAGTCACTGCCCCCGCAACCGAAGAACTGCGCTCCCAGCTCAGCCAGTGGTATCAACAGGAATACGCTCCTGCCTATCAACAGCAAACCCACGGTTTAAACGCGCCGGTGGATGATTGGCTGGCCTCCCTATCGGTAGATGCTCGGCTAATTCAAACCAACTATATGGCGCGTAGCAAAAGCGTGAGCGCCATGGCCGAGCTGGAAGATGCAGCTGACGGCACCATTTACGGCCAGCAATACAAGCGCTATCACAGCAGCTTTCACGATTTGGTAAAACGTTTTGGCTTTAACGATTTGATGCTGGTAGATAGCCAAACCCTCACCGTCATCTACTCCGTTAAAAAAGGCCCACAGCTAATCAGTTCGCTTAAAGACGGTGCTTTTAAAAACACCCAACTAGCGGCCACGGCGCAAAGCCTCGCGCTAAACCCTGGAAGTGACCTGGTCATTTCGGAATTCAGCCGCAGCCCGTTTCAATTTGAGCAGCAAGTAATTTACCTGGGCGTGCCGGTATTTTACGACCTCTTCAGCAAAGACAAACCCGTGAGTTTTTTGATTGCCGAAATTCCGGCCAGCCGTTTTTCCGACATCATGACCGGCGGCTTTAATTGGGCGTCATTAGGTTTGGGTAAAACCGGCGAGGCCTATTTGGTTGCTAGCAACGGCAACTTAATTACTGAACTGCGCCCCATGCACGAAAACAGTAAGGAATTTATTACCCGGTTAGGCAAAGAAACGCCCACCGTTAATGAGATAGAACGCAACCAAACTGCCGCAGGTTGGATGCCTATTACCACTGCGCCGGTAAAACAGGCGCTGGCCGGAACGGCCGGGATGGGTGAGCACATCGATTATTTGGGTCGCAATATGCTTACAGCCTGGCGCCCCCTACACATTGGCAACCAGCAATTCGCACTCATCACCCAGCAGACGCCGGATGAAGTATTCAGCACCATTAACACACTCGAACTACATGTTTGGCGCAACCTGATTATTGCTGCGCTCATGCTGACTGCGGTTGCTGCGGTTATTGCCTATTTCTTCTCTCGCCATATCACCCAGCCGATCACACGGCTGGCGCAGCAAATCCAGCGCGTGGGCGACCATAAAGACTTAAGCGTTGAATTTACCGTGGAGCACAAAGACGAAGTTGGCAAGATTAGCCAGGCACTTAACGGGCTCTTCACAGAGTTGCGCATGATGTTGGCGGAAGTTACGACCGCATCGCATAACTCAGTTTCCAGCGCGAGCGAAAACGCCGCCACCAGCGAGCAATGCCGTATCGAAACTGAACGCCAACGCCATGAAGTTACCGTTGTGGATAGTGAAACCACCAAGATGGTAATAGCCTTCAATCACATGACCGGGCAATTGGATGTAGTCGCTGTACAGGTTGAGCAGGCCGCTGAAACCGCTGCAAGGGGTAAAGGCCGTGTGATTGCAGTAGCAGAAAATATGCGTTTGCTCTCGGGTCAGGTGACTGAGTCCTGCGAGAGCATGGCCGCGCTACGCGCCGCAGCCGATAAAATTACCAAAGTGTTGGATACCATCCAAAGCGTTGCCGAACAGACCAACCTGCTTGCACTCAACGCCGCTATTGAAGCTGCGCGTGCCGGGCAGCATGGGCGCGGCTTTGCAGTGGTAGCCGATGAAGTGCGCCGCCTGTCTGCAGATACCCAGGTAGCAACTGGTGAAATCCAGGAGTTGATCAATAACCTGCGACAAACTGTCGATCAAACAGCCGAAGGCCTCAACCGCGAACAGGAAAGCGCCGCACAATGCCTTGCAGAATCCGAAGCAGCAGAGTCAGCCCTGCTAAGCATTCAACAAGCCGTGGTAGATATCCAAAAAATCACCAGCGCCCTCACTCGCCAAGCGCAAGGTGAGTCTGCCCGGGCGGAAACCATGCGCTTCCGTCTGGCGGAAATGGTTAATGCAGTTAACCAAACGGACGAATCTATCTCACGCCTGGCGCTGAGCGCAAAGCAGCAAAACCAGATTGCCTTGCGCATGATGCAAACGACCAAAGTTCTTAAGTTCGCCTAGTTTTTCTTTTATGAATAGCTTCTCTTTTATTAATAGCTTCCCTTTAATTAATAGTTTTTAGTATTTCATCCCAAAAGTATTTAGGTGCCTGTGTTGCTCAGCGTACCGAAGCGATAAGAGGCTGGTGAGACTCTAGCTAACCTTTCGACGTTGGCCCCCTCATCCTTTATCCGTGCGAGGTAGCCAGCAGGCTAAATGCCCCGCGGGACATTGGATTTGGCCACGAAAGAGAGCGCTTGCGAATCTCAACATTCAATTCGAGGATGAAATATGAAACGTGTCTTTAGTAAGGTCGCTGTTGCGTTTTTTTCCATAATGGCACTGTTTTCAACTGCCAGTTTTGCCTTGGTTATCACGGATGATCTCAGTGTTGCGGGCACCCGCACCAGCCCAGGGCAAATCAATTGGACTCTCTGGGCACCAAGCGGCCCCGCCAGCCTTGCCTTTGATCTTGCTGGTTACCGCAGCCTGGATGGTTACAACAACAATTACACCGATATTTTCCATTTATGGTTAAACGGGACTGAAATCTTTACGGGATCATTCAATATGGGTGGAGGCGGTTGGAACACCATATTGTTCAATCCAAATGGGGGAACCGCAGTTACGACGACTTACGGCGCAACTGACGATATCCACAACTCACATCAAGTAACCTGGGCGGGTGGCCTAACCCAAATTGCGCTTCCCATTAACTTGTTACTCGGTGCCAATGAACTGGTATTTTCTTATACCGGCTGGGGACAACCACCTACTGACGAATGGTGGGGCGTGAACCTGGTAAGCGTCACTACCAAGACGCAGGTATCGGAATCCAGCAGTATGTTTTTATTGGCGATTGGCTTGCTGGGTATATTCACCCTGCGCCGTAAAAGTTTTTACGGTTAAGACATTCAGGGCAAAAGGCTTCCAGGATTGAAAGCTTTAGGGATGAAAAGCGTCTAGGGACAGTTGCTGATGAGTTGCGACCTTAAACAAAAACCCCGGCCAAAAGCCGGGGTTTTTGTTTAGAACATGATAATGCCAGCGCTTACTTGCGACGTGCGCGGCCAACCAGAATCAAACCCAGACCTAACAAGCTCAATAACAAGGTTGATGGCTCAGATACTTTAACCGGTGGCTTTGGTGGCTTCGGCGGAGTGTAGTTCCAGTGA
The DNA here is from genome assembly GCF_014652535.1 of Cellvibrio zantedeschiae. Lineage (NCBI taxonomy): Bacteria > Pseudomonadati > Pseudomonadota > Gammaproteobacteria > Cellvibrionales > Cellvibrionaceae > Cellvibrio > Cellvibrio zantedeschiae. The sequence continues at coordinate 346,244 of NZ_BMYZ01000003.1, forward strand.
TAATCGTGAATCTCGCCATTGCCGATGTAAGACTTGGCAGCTATGGCACCGTTCAAATTGGAGTTGGTATTAATGGTAGCGTTGAGAGCCAAAATCGAGCCGTACCAGGAATCACCAAAGTTCAATGCGGTAGCATCGGCAAAGTTCCACAAAACATTGTTAGCCTTGTTTTGGAAACCGTTCACGTGGGCGTTGCCCGCGTTGAAAGTGGTACCGCTTACGTTAATCAATACATTTACCGCCGAACCAAAATCCACACCCCAGTTCAGGTTGGCAAGATCGGCCGCCGCAATGTTGAACACCGCCAAATCGGTTGCAGCGCCAGTGTATTTGAAGGTTTTGTTCTGGCTATCACCAGTGATAGCGAAGTTCGCAGAAGTCGCGAGGCTTTTGAAATAGTTAGTTTCGCTGGTCAATTCGGCCAAAAGGGCATTTTTTTCGGTGGTCAGGGAATTATCGTTCACCTTCTTCAAGCAACCGCTTTGGCCCATACCATTGCCATTACAAATGTTGGTTGGACCCGAAAAAGTGCCTTGGTAAGCCACATAACCCGCTTCTACGTGCATGGCGTTATTGCTGGTGAAGTTACCAACCACTTTTACAGTATCAGCAGTGGAGCTTTTGTTTACGTGTTGCGCAAATACCGAACCCTTAAGCACATTGCCGCCAATAAAGGCTTTGCCTTCAATATGGCCGCTGCCGCCAGATACATTCAAATCGCCGCTAAGAATAAGGTTGTAATCATTTAATGGAGTTGCACTTGCACCTACAGACGCTGCTACCAAGCTCAGTGCAGCGATTCTTTTAATGTATTTAACAGGCATATCAGAACCTTTTTTAATGAAGAATAGAACCTGACGTTTAAATGCAGGTTTTGTGCCGAGCCTTATAAGTCCTTACCGTGGAAGGACATCACCCAAAAAATGATAACTACATCACACAAAAGTGTAAATTAAACCGACAGCGCTGTCACCTTTTCGCAGAGATTTTCAACACATGAAGTACACTAAGCGCATGAATAACAAGGCGATTAATCCATGAACTTCAGCTTCCCGGCCATCGGCATTATCCATTCATGCTTCAAAGAGAAGTTTGGCATTCCTCGCCAGCCGGGTTTAGCGCCTTTAGCGACCGCACAACTCGAGCTGCTGCCGCCCTATAACGATTGGGATGCACTGAACGGCTTGGACGGCTGTAGCCACATCTGGATTCAATTTGTCTTCCACGCCAACAAGCGCGAAGCGTGGAAACCCAAAGTGAAGCCGCCACGCTTGGGTGGAAACAAAAGCCTCGGCGTATTCGCCACCCGCTCGCCCACACGCCCAGCACCTATTGGGCTCTCGGTGGTGAAGCTGGAATCTATCGAAGAAGTAGACGGAAAGTTACTGCTCAATCTTAGCGGCATAGATTTGCTGGACGGCACCCCCGTACTCGATATCAAACCCTATGTTCCCTATGTCGATTTGGTTCCAGAAGCCACCAACAGCTTTGCCGATGCTCCGCCCAAGCTAATTCCTGTGGAATTTAGCAGCGAAGCCAACGCCATTTGCAGCGAACATCGTCAAAAAACTCAAATAAACCTTGAAACACTTATCCGCCAAGTTCTGCAACAAGACCCGCGCCCGCAATACCAGCAACCAGAGCCCGAGCGCGTCTATGGAATGAAGTTGTTAGATGTGGATGTGCAATGGCAGTATCCCGCCAGTGAAAGCGCTCCGTACATAGTGGTCACCAGCATCAACAAGCTCCCGCCCGCTATGTAAATTAGGGTTAAACCTGGCTCACTCGGGCGGCCACTTATCTATGCTTATGGGTGCCCATCCACATGAGAGCCAATAAAATGAAAAGCCTCCAACACTATTTTTCGCTTCTTCTCCTAAGCTGCATCGCCAGTTTCGCAACGGCTGCCGACGAACACACCGACGCCTGGCAAAACAAACAAGGCTGGTGGAACGCCACTGACATTCCCGCATTTGATAGCAGCAAAATTACCAAGCAGCTGCCACTGGTAAAAGTGCAAGGTAATAAATTTGTCGACGACAAAGGCAACACAGTTATCTTTCGCGGCGTGAATATTGCCGACCCGGATAAACTTGAAACCCAGGGTCATTTCAACCGCAAACATTTTGAAGCGATAAAAAGTTGGGGTGCGAACGTTGTGCGCGTTCCCGTGCATCCATCGGCCTGGCAAAAGCGCGGCAAGAAAGGCTATTTGCCGTTACTCGACCAAAGCATCCAATGGGCAAATGAATTAGGCATGTACGTGATTATCGACTGGCATTCCATCGGTAATTTGAAATCCGAGATGTACCAAACCCCAAGTTATTACACGACCAAACCAGAGACTTTTGATTTTTTCCGCACAGTTTCCGCGCGCTATAAATTTGTAAACTCAGTAGCTATGTATGAAATTTTTAACGAGCCAACAGTTTATGGCGGCCAGTTAGGTGTATTGAGCTGGGCAGATTGGAAAGCCATTAACGAAGAAGCCATCACCATTATTCAAGCGCATAACCCTAACGCAATTTCATTGGTTGCCGGTTTTAACTGGGCCTACGATTTAACACCTATTGCAACAGCGCCTATCGAAAAAGAAAATGTCGCTTACGTAAGCCACCCCTACCCCATGAAAGTCAAAGCGCCATTTGAAAAAAATTGGGATCGTGATTGGGGTTATGTTGCCGATAAATATCCTGTCATCACCACCGAAATTGGTTACCAGTTAGCAACCGATAAAGGCGCACATATTCCCGTGATCGACGATGGCAGTTACGGCCCACGCATTACCAACTACATGGCTAGCAAAGGCATCAGCTGGACTGCCTGGTGCTTTGACCCGGATTGGTCACCACAATTAATTTCCGACTGGAATTACACACCTACGCTATCGGGTAAACATTTCCGCGACGTGATGTTGAAGGAAAATAAGCGTTAAGTGCTATTAGTGCACTTGTGTGTTGTGAAGAATCCCGCATCTAGCGGGATTTTTTTTGCCGGGCTGAATCTGTTCCTTACATAAATGCATCTAACACCAGGGTACAACTAACCCTGCAACCAATTCAGCAAAGAAATAGCGTTCCTACTTTAGACTAAACTCGGGCTATACAGCTCAGCATTTTTAATATCACACTTAATGGAGATATCGTGAATAAATTAATTCATAAATACCGCTTTGGTTTGCTAGCCAGTGTTTTTTTATGTTTATTGTCGAGCTGCACCAGCAATAACGCCGATTCCAATAAAAAACCAACTACTGCTAATCAAAGTGCAACTATTAGCGCACCTGTCAGTTTACAAGGAAGCGCGCTTGCATTTGATATCAGCAAGACTGAACTTGTTAGCGGCCAAGAACAACGTCTTTTCCATGACGGCACTTTAAAAAATTATTTTTATGCCGACCGCATGTTTAGTGATGGGCGCGATTACAACGGCTCTTCATGGAGTTCGGAATATAAATATTCCACCAAAGGTGATCATGCCGAAATTGTCCAGGCCATGAAATTTCCAGACAACAACGCAACGGTGGATATAACAGTTAAAACCCAATTAACCTATACAACACCAAACTCAGGCACCTTCCAATTAGACGTAAACCAAACCCACAGTCTTGCCGGTAGTGTTCATTATCGACATGAAGGTACATTTCATCCTATCGACACCAAGCTGGATATGATGTCGAAAGGATTAGCTTACTCTAATCTGGATCTCACCTTTCAAGACATCAGCGCCAATGAAAAAAACATGGGCATAAAACCCGGGTCCAAAATTACCTTGAGCTTCAGTGATTCCACCAATGCAAAATACACGTTGGACAACAAAGACTTTGAAATAAAAAATTATCAATTGATTGCAGTGGATACGTTTAATAAGCGCATTCAAGGCCTGGTGCATGGTGATACACCGTTTGAAATTCAATTGCATTTTGACCAATTTTATTTTGGCAAGTTTGAAGTGAACGTTGGTAACGGCGCGTTTAAAGCGAGCGGCATGTTTATGAGTTCACGCTGGATACCGGTGGCCGACTATAAAGTTCAAGGCAAGTTTACGGACGGCTTAAAGTACAAATCAAAGCACACCAAAATCGAATACCCTTACTCAGTTTATTTGCCACCAAACTATGAAACCTCAAAGAAAACATATCCTGTGCTTTATTTAACCGATGGCCAATGGGTGAAAGAATTCCACAAAGCCGTAGAAGCGCATCATAAAGATTTTATTGTTGTTGCTATCGAGCAAGGCCCGGAAGATCGTCGCATGGTAGATTATAAGTTGCCCGGTGCCTTACCTTATATTCGCTTCCTGAAAGAGGAAATTATTCCGCACATTGAAAAGAAATATCGCACCAATTCAAATCGACTTTTTTGGGGTGCATCACTGGGCGCTACTGTCGGCGAAATTTTGTTGAGCCAGGAAACCGGTAAGAAACCTTATTTTAGTACCTATGCATTAAGCGATGGTGCTTTCTGGGCAAACCCACCGGAAATTCAGCAACAACTTAACGTTGCTTTAACGCAACCGAAATCAGAAACCATTTCGATTTTTACCTCCGGCACGCGCCAGGGAAATTACATTCCCAATTTAGATTTTGTTAAGCGCGTACAAAGCTTAAATAACCCGACGCTCGACATAAAAAATATCGAGCTAAAGGAAACCCACAACGAAATGGCAACACCAACGTTTGAGCATTTTATTGATCTTATGAAGTAACCGCTATGAGGCGAAGCTATCATTAGCTTCGCCTCATTTCGTTAGGGATCGCTGTTGATGTACGTTTTTTAAGACATCACTGCGATATGCACAAGCGATATCATGAACACTGAATTTAATAGGATTCAGCTTTAACTACCTCGCTCTGTAAAATAATGGAAAGGAAATACCAAGAAATAGAATATCTATGATCAAATTAAAATCCAATAATAAAAGCAAGTCTCGCAATCATTCAGCAACAGCCATCTTGCTAATATTGTTTGGCGCATATTTCCTGATGGGCGCTTTCGTTTCTTTTAGTTCTGGGAAATGGCCGATTTTTATGCCGCCTCAATTTGATATAATTGCTTTATTTTTCACGTTAGTCGACGAAAAAATTGCTACGTATATTGCCGGCAGTGCACTTTTTATATTTGGCTTTATTTTTTGTTATAGCGGTTCACGTTATTTACTTAAAGCCCACCACAAATTGGACGATTAAGATAAACATGATTGACATTGAAGCAAGAAAAAAAGCGGCAGAGGTAACTCGGCGTTTCATTGCGGGCCAATTTTCTAACTTTGAATTCGAAAACTGCTTTCCTTCGTCCGATGATCCAGCACTTTATGCTATAGAAGATACTCTTTGGTGTTTCTACGACGATTTTGAAGAACACACACTTAAATCCATTCCAGAAGAAACAAAAGCTTTGATGATGCGATGGTTGTTATTTTTGTATTCTAATGAAGAATATAAATGGCCTAAAATTAGTTCTCCCGGGGTTCGTCCAATCAAATACAACTTTTTAGGCAGACTATTAAATCGACATAATAAGCAGCATGAATTTTTGACATCCGGAGAAATTGAATTTTGGCCATTTATAAATAATGAATCCTTCAAAAGTGCTATAGAAAATCCCGTGCTTCTTGCAACGCCAATGATTTAAATCATAATAACAATTACTCCGGCACGCGATAAATTTTGTTTAATTGCTGTGTAAAATCGGCAACGGCAAGCGGTTTACCAAAATGATAGCCTTGGCCAAACTCGCAACCTGTGCTGCGTAAAAATGCAGCTTGCTGAGGAGTTTCTATACCTTCACCGGTTACCTTGGCGTTGAGTGTGTGAGCCATAGCAATAATCATTTTGACTAAATTTGCGCTGCGTCTTTTGTCGGGAACACCTTCCAAAAACAGACGATCAATTTTTAATTTGCCCACTTCAAAACGACGCAAATAACTGAAAGATGCGTAGCCCGTTCCAAAGTCGTCAATCGCCAGGCCAATTTTTTGCGCGCGCAAATGCGCTAGATTTTCTTCCACTTCCGGCGCTGCGCTTAGCGCAATACCTTCGGTAACTTCCAGTTCCAGCATACTCGCGTCCACTTCCTCCTCTTGCAGTATGCGGCTCACATCTTCTGCAAAACCGCGGTGCTCCAATTGAATCATGGAAACATTCACCGACACCGTAAGTTTATTGTTGGTTGCAGCTTGCCAAATTTTTATTTGATGCAAAGATTCTTTGAGTACCCACAAGCCAATGTAATAAATGCTGCCGGTAGCTTCTGCAAGTGGAATAAATGTAGCGGGATTGATCAAACCGCGCAAAGGATGCTGCCAGCGGATGAGTGCCTCTGCGCCGCACACTTCACCTGATATCAAATTAATAATCGGTTGATAAAGTAAAAAGAATTCGTCGCGCTCTAGCGCTTGCTGCAAATCTTCGCGCAGAGCCTGTTCCTGTTGTTCAGCCGCATGATGTTCAATGCTGTATTCCACCCAGGCATTTTCGCGATTGGCGCGATGCAAACTGTGCAACGCAATTTCTGCGTTATGTAATGCTTTCGCCCAATCAGCGCCACCTTGTACGTAACTTACGCCTATGTTTAAACGCACAGGCAGAGAAGTATCGCGGGCTTTAATTGGGCTGGAAAAAAATCCGAACAACATGTCCATGCGTTGCGGCAAGTTAACGCCGCGCTCCAAATCCAGCACTAGTGCAAAACGGTTGTCGCCAACGCGCCCAACCAATTCGTTTGCGCCGCAAAAATGCGCCAGCCTTTTGGCTACGCTCACCAATAGTTGATCACCCGTTGCTACACCATATTTATCGTTGATAAGTACCAAGCCTTCAACATTTACGAGCGTACAAACATACTGATTATTAGCTTGGGGATTGGTTAATAATTCCTGTACTTTTTGATCAAGGTAAACGCGATTGGGCAATTCAGTCAGCTGATCAAAATAAATCCGTTGCGCCAATTCTTGCTCTGCGCGTTTGCGTGCCTGGGATTCAATGGAGAGCGCGAGCATATCTGCAATTGATGCTAAGAAATTGGTTTCGTCTGGCCGCCATTGACGCGGCCAGGGGCTCATCGCCAGCACCAAACCAATTGCCTGGTCACGTACCAATGTGGGCATGGCGAGCAAAGCACCAGCTCCGCCGATATTGACCCAGTAACCCGGATTATCTGTACGCGACACACGGGGGACAACCAAACCGACTTTGCGATCAAGTAAATCAAACAGCCAGGGTGCATGGGCGCGCTCGATACTTTGGCCAAATACCGAAAGCCCACGCGGCTGTTCAACCAGGGCCTTATTTTTTAGCGACTGGCGATCATCACTTAATTCCCACACGGATAAATGCGGTAATTGCAGGGTTCCGCGCGCCAATGCGGCCGCCTCTTCTGCATAGGCTTCAGAGGTGGGAATAGCATCTTTACTCAGCGCCAGGCTGCGCAGTGCATCGCCCTGAGCCGCCAAGCGCACCGCTTGCGCCAGTTGGCTGGATTGCAAATGTGAAGCAAGCCGCCCCAGCAAAACGGCGATGGTAACCACCACACCCAAGAGCACCAACACGTAAGGCATGATGGCGGAAAAAATAGTGTGGCCCGGCATGTCCAAACCCCAAACCAGATAGCCCTGCACCACACCCTGAGGATTTTTAAGCGGTAAATTAGGTTCGGTTTTGGAAGCGCGTTCGCGAATTTCAGGAGCGCGCAATTTGAAGTTTTCGCCCAGGGTGCCGAGCCATTGATCATCCAGCGCAGACGCAAATAACAGCAAGCGCCCATTCACCGGAACCTGGGTACCGCTCTCGGAAACAATGGGCTCCATAATCACCAGATAATAAACACTCTTGCCCTGCTCAATGACTCTCACGTAACCCATGGGCGAAGGCGTTTTAACGTAGGGATTATAAAATTTCGCAATCGGGTAAAGGTCGGCAATCAAGCGCTTAAGGGTTGCTGATTTGGTGTCCGAGGGAACGAACTTGCCATCAACTAGCAAGTAATTGATTTGCTGTTGGCGATCTACAATCGCTTCAATATTAATGCTTTGGTTAATGTAGGCCGAGCCCGACATATTGGCCCTGAGCCACTCGCTATTGACCGACCCGCGATTGGCGTTTTCTGCCATGCCATCCCACATTGAGTATTCGCGCAAGGCACCCACTAATTGTTGGCGGCGTTGCTCCATGCCAGATGCCACCATTTCCTGCGAATGCACAATAAAGAGTTCGTCTTGTTGGACGATGGTGACTTTTACTACCCATAGCACGCCGCCCACGGTTGCGGTAATGAGCATTACCAAAAGTAAGCCGGGTGCACTTAGTATGCGACGCAGAAAATTTATCAACGGCTGTCCATTCCTGTAGTTCGATTTAACAAGAATAGCCAAGAAAAACTACACCATGTGGTTTAAAGCTACCATAGTCTTAAAGATCATAAGCCCACCTGAATATGTACAAAAAAACCGCTAAAAGCGGTTTCTTTAGAGATCTATAAAGACGGGTTTATTTTCGGCGACCGTTGAGCATCCAACCTATAGGTGTCCAGCGCACCAGCAACAAATAAGTGACAAACCCTATTGCCAAAGTCACTCCCGATGCAACGCTAAATTTAGCGAACAAGCTCCAGTTCTTATCCATCAACTGATATTGCAATGCAAATAGCAAGGGTAAGTGGATGATATAAATCCAATAGGAACTATCGGCAATTAGCCGCATAAATTTGCTGTGCGAATTCAACCAGGTTTTACCAAGAGTTAAACACACCAGGGTCATCCAAACCGCAACATAAGCTTCACATAAACTCACAATGATTTTTTTCCATAACACCATTGGTGCTGGCACCATTGAAAATTCTTTAGGGATTAAGGTATAAAAAATTCCGTAGGCAACCAGACTCAATACCAAAAGAAGTTTCCAGTAGGGCTGAAATTTTTCAATGAAGTTTTCAGCGCTAAATATCCAATAGCCCAGCAGGAAGAATATTCCAAAAAATCCAAACGACCACAGCTGCGGGAAAAAGCTGTCTGGGGCAGGCATGGGGACGTTAACTGAACTTAGCGCCGGCACCATTATCAATGGAAACACGCAAATAAATTGCCAGGGTTTTACACGCTTAAAAAATTCGCTCAATTTTCCCCATTGGAACTGACATAGAATCCAGGTTATTAAATAGAAAAATAACAGATTGTATAAGAACCACAAATGCAGAGTTGTCGGTGGCGGGGGCGGAGTACCTGGTGCCGCATTTGCAATCATCAACAGTACCGGCGATTTATTTTGCACATGGGCAAGTGCATCAAACAGCCCGGCAATAACTGCCCACATACAAAGCGGTAGAAAAATAACCAGTGGCAATAAAATTCGCACTGCCCGGTTTTTTAACATCCTGCCGACACCGCGCTTTTGCACCAGGAGCGCTGCAAAAAATCCGGCGATGACAAAAAATAAAGGCATGCGAAATAAATGGGAAAACCAGGCGAATACATCTACCCATTGCGATTGCTCTGCATTTGCAGGCAACCATACATTATGCAGTAAAACACTGTGTGCAAGCGCAGCATGAAATAGAACGCCTGCCAACATGGCAATAGCGCGCAGGTTATCCATGTAATGCAAACGTGTATCAGACATCAGTGCATCTGCAACGGGTACTTCGTACGGGCGTGACTCAACCGTGGAGTTCATAGCAACCACCTCAAGAATAATATGGAAAAAATGCCCCGAAAAATTCGGGGCTTAAAGTTGGCAGGTTGGTTAGAGAAAAACTTTCTTTCGCGCTTGAATACAAACGGCAACAATTAACGCAAGTACAGCAATTAGGACTTCGGCGAGCACGATACCTGTAGCTGTACTATTCCACACCATATAGGCGTCTTTAGTGTGGCTTCCGATCTCGGGTGTTTTACCCAGCAAATACATAGCCGGGTTAACCAAACAATTAAGCACAATCATCACAAATATAGTTGCACCTTCAGTTGCCAGTGCCGTACCAACACTCCAGGTGATGCAATAATTCACTAACATTAACAGGCAAAGAATGATGGAAAACGGCAGAAGGCCATCAGGAATTGGCGTAGCTATAAAAACAACAACCATTCCTGCCAAAATAATTAACCAGGGCACAATAAATATTGTCATGTTTGCAATCATTTTTGCGATGATGTAATCCATGGGCGAAATCGGCAACGTCATAATAAAAGGAAGCGTTTGCTCTTTTCGCTCTTGAACAATTGTTATTGCGATTTGATGATTTCCTAAACCAATCAATACCGTTATTAGAAAAACACTGCCGATATAAAATTGCCATTCACCCAAGCTGATAAAACTCAAAGCGAAAATTCCACCGGCCAAATAGAGTGCATTTATTTTTCGCGTGAGATGCCAGTCTTTGGCAATCAATTTTTTAATCATAGGTTGATTCAATGTCATGATTAAGCCACCTCCTTCACACTGGCCACAAAAATTTGTTCCAGCGACATAGGTTCAACTTGCGATACTTCCAAGCCTTGGGCCTGCAATTTTCCAAGTGAAAACTCATTAAAAGATTTCACTTTTAATTCATGTAGCGAACCGTTACTTTTCTGCATAGCCAAGCCCGGCAATTCAATTTTTCTGCCGTTAATATCACCGGAACACACAATGCGTCGCCAGGATTCCAAATAGCTTTCTTTATCTTGCGAGGCCAATAATTTCCCTTTGTGCAAAAAGGTAATGGAATCAGAAAGTTGTTCTACGTCCTGGGTGTTGTGCGATGAAAATAAAACGCTGCGATCTTCATCACGTAACACTTCAGCGAGCTCGCTCAAGACTTCGTAACGTGCAACCGGGTCTAAACCTGTAGTGGGCTCATCCAAAATCAGCAGCTTGGGCTTTCTCGCCAAAATTAATAATAAGCAGGCTTTCACGCGCTGGCCGTGTGAAAAACCTTTGAGTTTTTGCTCGGCATTCAAATCAAATATTTTTAATAAGTGTTCTGCGTACTTGTAATCCCAGGAGGGGAAAATGGATTGAATAAATTGCATGTGCCAACGCAAGTTTTCGCTTTTGTAGAGACGCATATCTTCAGAGGCAAAACCGATATTTTCTTTGGCCAGAACCTGTTGCTCGGGCAAACGATAACCCAACACATTCACGCTGCCGGTATCGGGTTGGATTAAACCCATCAGCATACGCAAGATGGTGGATTTACCCGCACCATTCACTCCCACCAAACCCATAATTTGGCCAGCGGGCATTTGCAAGCTGAGATGCTCCAGATAAAAACTGGAATAACGCTTGGATACCTGCTCAAGTTCAATCGCATTTTGCATATTCATGCCTCAAAGAAATCGTTAGGGCTGCTTGCGCGCGGCAATTGCTGCTTGAACCAGCGCGATCAACTCGCCCTCATTCAACCCCGCCGCGTCAGCGCTCTCAATCAATCCATTTAAATGTTTGTTCAGCTCAAGGCGAGCGAGATTGCTATGCAGGCCATCGCCATCGGCTACAAAAGAACCGCGCCCCGGTTGCGTCACAATCACACCTTCAGCTTCCAGTTCGGTGTAAGCGCGCTTAACCGTAATCACACTGACTTTGGTCGCTGCGCTCAATTCGCGAATGGAAGGCAGGGGGTGACCTGCAGGCCAATCGCCCACACGAACCTTTTGTTTAATTTGCGCCATGATTTGCAAGTACATGGGGCGGCTATCGTTTTGCGAGAGAAACAACTCGTCGGTCACGCACACCTCAAACTGTATATATACGATATGCACAGTATATGCACGGATATACACAGTTGGCAAGTGTGTATAGCGGATATTTTTTTCGTTTTAAAAGCACCCCTACCCAGCCTTCCCCCTTTTCACAAATTGCAGGAGCAATTTGCATGGCAACGCCACCCGAAGGGGAAACCACAAGGATGTGGTTTATGAACGGGAGGCTGGGAGGGGGTTAAAGGCAGTCGTCGAGGCGCACCTTTGTGCTATCATGCCGCCCAAATTTTCCCCAGCTCCCCATTCCAGCGTGCCGGTTACCCCCAGCCCTGCGAATCCACTACTCCGAGGTTGCCATGAGCAAAACGTCCTTAGACAAAAGCAAGATCAAGTTTTTATTACTGGAAGGTGTGCACCAATCTGCCGTGCAAGTCCTGAATGATCAGGGTTACACCAATATCGAATACCTGAAAACCGCTTTGGATGAAGACGCGCTCATCGAGAAAATCCAGGATGCGCATTTCGTTGGCCTGCGTTCACGCACCCAATTGACTCGCCGTGTATTTGAAAACGCCCCGCGCCTAATCGCCGCTGGTTGCTTCTGCATTGGTACTAACCAAGTGGATTTGAAAGCCGCACAAGAACACGGTGTTGCGGTATTCAACGCACCTTATTCGAATACTCGTTCAGTAGCCGAGTTGGTAATTGCTGAAGCAATTTTGTTGTTGCGCAATGTTCCGCAAAAGAACGCCATTTGCCATCGCGGCGGTTGGGATAAATCAGCTGTAGGCTCTTACGAAATTCGCGGCAAAACTTTAGGTTTGATTGGCTACGGTTCTATTGGCAGCCAAACTTCTGTGCTCGCAGAATCTTTGGGTATGAACGTTCAGTTCTACGACACCATCACCAAATTGCCCTTAGGCAACGCCAACCAAATTCGCGAGTTGGATGAGTTGTTGGCAACATCTGACATTGTCAGCCTGCACGTACCAGAAACTGCAGCGACTCAAGATATGATTGGCGCACGCGAAATTGGTTTGATGAAAAAAGGCGCAATCCTGATCAACGCCTCGCGCGGTACAGTGGTAGATATTGATGCGCTCGCCGCTGCAATTAAAGCAGGCAATTTGTCTGGCGCTGCGATTGACGTTTTCCCGGAAGAACCCAAAGCAAACGACGACGAATTCGTATCGGCATTGCGCGGTTTGGACAACGTGATTTTGACTCCGCACATCGGCGGTTCGACCATGGAAGCACAAGCTAACATCGGTATTGAAGTGGCAGAAAAGCTAATCAAGTATTCCGACAACGGCACCACCATCAGCTCGGTTAACTTTCCCGAAGTTGCCTTGCCCGGCCACCCGGACGCACATCGTTTGCTGCACGTACACGCCAACGTTCCCGGTATTTTGTCCAAGATCAACAACATCTTCTCTGATCGCCACATCAACATTGCATCGCAATACCTGCAAACTAACGACAAGGTTGGCTATGTGGTGGTAGATATCAATTCACCTTACGATGAAGTTGCACTGGAACAATTGAAGAGCATTGAAGGCACCATCCGTTGCCGCGTGTTGTTCTAATTCATTTAGTTTTACCTCTGCTCCAAAAATAAAAACCGCTGCCTTGTCAGCGGTTTTTTGTTTTCTGCGTTATATCTCCTGTAACCCCAATACAAACCAGTTCACAAGCTTGGAAAATCGCGCGCTTTTTGGCGCAAAAGCTGGCATTCGTTCACAGGTGCTTGCTGAATTGTCTTTTACACTTTGGTTCATCTAATAATTCTTTTTTAAAGGCCGCGCTATGCAAGCCAACCACTTGGATGACATTGACGCTCTAGAAAGCGATGTTCCAGAAAGTAAAAACTCAACCAAAACAGGATTAGGCATAGCACTAGCTTCTGCGACCCTGACCGCCTGCGGTGGCGGTGCAGCGGGTGGCGCTGGCGGCGGCGGTTTTACGCTGTCGTCTGCTGCGAGTTCAGCGGCGGTTAGTTCCAGCAGTGTGGCCAGTTCAGTTACATCATCAAAATCTTCATCCAGCTCAAGCTTGCTTTCATCGTCTAAAAGTTCTTCTTCAGTTTCATCCAGTTCGGTTTCCAGTTCTTCCTCAAGCTCTTCATCCAGTTCTGCGCCTTCATCTTCTTCAAGTTCATCGAGTTCGTCTTCAAGCTCAGCGCCAAGTTCGTCATCGAGCTCATCAACACAAAGTTCTTCGTCATCTTCATCCAGCTCTTCCGCTGCCAATATTAGCAATGCACAAGCAGTGGCTTTTTTGGCGCAAGCGAGTTTATCCAGCACTGATCTTGAAATTGCACGCGTGCAGTCTTTGGGTTACGAAGGCTGGATTGACGATGAAATGAAAAAACCTTTCGGCAGTAAAAACGTAGCGATCTTGATGCAAAAAGGTTTGGCGGATGTTGCCAACAAAAATAGTCTAACCGGCGCCGATAGCATGATGTGGCGGCGATTAATCAACAGCAGCGATGTATTGCGCCAGCGTGTTGCTTTAGCACTCTCTGAAATTGTTGTGGTTAGCCTGGGTATTGAAGGCATTCGTTTTCGTCAATTTGCCATGGCCTACTATTGGGACACGCTTGAGTTAAATGCCTTTGGAAATTATCGCGATCTACTCGAACAAATTTCCAAATCACCCGCCATGGGTACCTGGCTCACCTTCAAAGGTAACCGTAAAGCATCAGGCAATAGTTTGCCCGATGAAAATTACGCGCGCGAAATTATGCAGCTGTTCACCATTGGTGTTTACGAATTAAATATCGACGGCACAGTTAAACTTTTCAACGGAAAACCCAAAGAAACTTACACGCAAGATGATGTGAGCCAACTCGCTCGCGTGTTTACCGGTTGGGATTTGGACACCAGCACAGGCACCAACGATACGCCCGATGCGGTTTATCGCCCCATGGTACAAATCGCCAAATATCATGAGACTGGAACAAAAACTTTTTTAGGCACAACAATTCCCGCTAACACAAGTGGCGAAGCCAGTTTGCAAACTGCGCTCAATACTTTAATGGCCCATTCAAACATTGCACCTTTTATCAGCCGGCAATTAATTCAGCGTTTGGTGACGAGCAATCCGAGCATTAGTTATGTCGCACGCGTCGCAGGAATTTTTAACGATAACGGCAAAGGCGTAAGAGGTGATTTGGCTGCCGTTATTAAAGCCGTGTTGTTAGATACCGAAGCACGTTCTGCCAGCCGTTTAAGCAACGTGACTTTTGGAAAATTGCGCGAACCTGTTTTGCGTTTTGTGCACTGGGCGCGCAATTTTGGCTACACAGATCCCGCTGACAATTGGAATATTGGCGATACCTCTGATCCTGCATCGCGCCTCGGGCAAAGTCCATTGCGTTCATCATCTGTGTTCAATTTTTTTCGGCCCGGCTACATTCCGCCCAGCTCGTTTATCGGCCAGCGCACCGCGCCGGAATTTCAAATCACTACCGAAACCTCGGTGGCGGGTTACATCAATTTTATGCAGAACGTTATTAGCAACGGCATTGCCAGCATCAAAGCCGATTACAGCAAACTTGTGCCGCTCGCGACAGATTCAAATAAATTACTCGCAGAATTAAATACCAGTTTGGCTGCAAATCAGCTCTCTGCCACAACCATCACTAATTTCAAAACGGCGCTCGACAGCATTGCGGCCACTACTACAACGGGACAAAACAATCGTATTTACGCAGCGATTTTGCTGGTTATGTCTTGCCCCGAATATCTCACACAAAAATAAATGGCCGATAAAAACAGGAGCCAATTATGAGTTCAGAATTATCGCGCCGCGAATTTTTGAAGCGTGCCAGCGCACTCTCAATGACGGGAATCGCCGCACCTTTTGCATTAAACCTCGCCGCTATTGGTGAAGCCGCTGCTGCAACGGCGACAGATTACAAAGCTATGGTGTGCGTGTTTTTGTACGGTGGAAATGATTACGCCAATACACTGGTACCTTATGATACGGCGAGCTACAACCTCTACAGCGGTTTGCGCCCTGCCATTGCAACTGCGCGCGATAGCCTCACCGCAACTGTATTGAATCCCGCATTGTCTTTAGCGAATTCACGCCAATATGCACTCGCTCCGGAATTGAAAGATTTGGTACCGATTTTTAACGCGGGGCAAATGGGCGTGTTATTAAATGTTGGAACCTTGATTCAACCAACAACAAAAACCGAATACAACGCTAAAAGCGTTCCCTTGCCGCCAAAATTATTTTCACATAACGATCAACAATCGGTGTGGCAATCTTCATCGCCCGAAGGTTCAACCAAAGGCTGGGGCGGCCGCATGGGTGATTTATTTGCCGCGAGTAACGGCAACGCAACATTTACTTGCGTGAGCGCGGCGGGCAATGCGGTTTATCTCGCAGGTAACACGGCAATTCCCTATCAAGTTTCCACGAGCGGTTCTATTGCAATCAATGGAATTAAATCCACACTCTTCGGTTCGACAGCGTGCGCAAATGCTTTACGGGCATCCATCACTGCAAACAGTAATCATATTTACGAAGCAGAACTCGCCACCATAACCAAACGTTCGATTGATGCCGACGTACAATTAAAAGCGGCGCTAGCAAGTGTCAGTGAATTCACAACGGTTTACCCGAGCGGAAACAGTTTGGCCTCGCAATTAAAAATGGTGGCGAAAATGATTGCAGGGCGAAATGCACTCAGTGCAAAGCGTCAGGTATTTTTTGTATCGCTCGGAGGTTTTGATACACACGATAATATTCTCACCGATCACCCGGTGCTCATGACTAAAGTTGGTACCGCATTAAATGCATTTCATTCAACCATGGTTGAGTTGGGAATTTCTGACAAAGTTACTGCATTTACTGCATCCGATTTTGGCCGCACGCTCACTACTGATGGCGATGGTTCCGATCACGGTTGGGGTAGCATGCACTTTGTATTGGGCGGTGCAGTGAATGGAAAAAATTATTACGGCACACCACCTGCTATCGCTAACAATGGCCCGGATGATGTTGGGCAAGGAAGATTATTACCGGGAATTTCTGTTGATCAATTAGGCGCAACACTGGCGACATGGTTTGGGGTGAGCAATTCAGAATTGACAACTGTGTTGCCGAATATTTCTAATTACAGCCTAAAGAATTTGGGCTTTATGATGTAGATGCTTAAATAACAATCACGCTAAATATCATTAATTAGGAGTCGCCATCCTCGCGCAGCGGGGATCCAGCTTTTTCAATGTTCGCAATCAGATTAATTTTTAGTTTTTTATGGCATATTTTTTATAGACAATACACCATTTATTATTAAATTTTTAAGAGCTGGATCCCCGCTGCGCGAGGATGACGACTCCCATTTTATGCATTTATTTTCAACACCTCGTTCACCCTGAGTCTATCGAAGGGTTTTATTTTCTCTACAAACCGAGTGAACACAAACTGATTACAACAACTGATGTACACCAATAACTACGTAAGGTTTTTCACCCTCTTTTAATGGCGGAACGTCCAAAGTACCTAAAAATATCGCGTGGTTAAGATAGGCGTAGCGGCTATCGCTTGGAGCTTCCAGCTCCAATACAGAACGCATATAGGGTGCGCCTTTTTTATCTGATGGCGGCGAGTAGAGAGCGCGGTTAATAACCTGAATCAAAACCCCATCATTGGTTTTTAACATATAGCGCGCGTTAAATTCGGTATCGCCATCGGCGCGTGTCACTTGGAAATCGGCACCCGTTGGCAATACAGTGCCTTCAATATCTGCACCTTTAAAGGTACCGCCAGTGATAGGGATCATTCTGCGCGTGCCATATTTTGTTTTACCTAACTCGACACCCTCACCAATTAACACTTTTGCATCCCAAATATGTTTGGTGGTAAATATCTGTTCTTTTTTTGCGGTTAGGTCTTTCGTATCCGCTGGTTTTTTATCGGCGGCAAAAGTGAAATTTGCGGTAGCGGCTATCATCAAACACAAGATTATTTTTTTCATCATCAGTTACTCCGTTACGCAGGCAAAACTTGCTGCAGATTCAATATCACCCGATTTATAAGTTGCAATACTCGGCCAGGGGCACAAATTTCTTGAACGAGTTTTGCTCCAATTAGCAGGCAGTGATTTATTTGCAGGATTCACCTTGGCCGCAATAGTGTCGGGTGCTTGCCCTTTTTCAACCCAATTAACCAATGCGCCAAGCCCATCGAATTGATCTGTCGACGGACCGCCGTTGCAATGGTTCATACCGGGCACAACAAACAAACGCGCAAAATCTTGCGCTTTGCCGCGATAATTTTTATTTAATTTTTCATACCAATCCACAAGGTCTACTGTAGAAAATACCGGGTCACTTTGGCCTTGGTAAATAATCAGTTTGCCTTTGTTTTTATAAAAGGTTTTTAAATAGGGATTGTTTACATCCGGTGGAGTCATAAACTCCATGGCAGATTTTTTGAATTCGCCTTGCGTTGCAAAAATTTTGGGTGCATCGCGATCAAAATCAAATTCGCTTAAAAATTGCAACAACTTATCTGGTGAACCTTCCACTTGGGTTGCTGGTGTCGTAAATACATAGGCAAGCGAACCCGCACCCATGGTGGCAATTAAAGGATTGTTGTTCCAAGGCGGTATAGGGCTTTCAAATTTCCAGAAGCGCCAACCTTCATCGGCAATACCTGTGTCGTACCACCAGTGATTATAAAGTTGCTTACCTTTGCTGTTATGTGGGCCACTCATTAGGCGCGCGAAGGATTTGGTTTGCACATCGCTTAAACAGCTCGCATTTTTTTCGCCCGAACAACGCAAACTATTTATATCGAAGGTTTTTTGGCACTGACGAATATTGTTGACCAACCCGTCTTTGGCGCCATCAAGCCCATCGCAAGCATCGGTAATTTTATTAACGATTAATTGCATATCAGCGCGGCTAAACGCGTTATGTAATTTTGGATCAACTTGTTGCGTGCTTTGTACGTCCCATGCGTGCTGCACTGCGGCTTTGGGTAAATTAAAACCGGGAGCGCCCACTAAAATTCCGTCGAACTGATCACCGTAACGACTCGCCGCAACCATGCCGTGGCGACCGCCGTTGGAACACCCAGATAAATAAGAATATTCAGCTTCTTTGGTGTAAAAAGTTTTGATAATCGCGTGGGCTATAGGGGCCATGGTTGCAGTTGCCTGGTAACCATAATCCTCGCGCGCCTGCGGATCCAAACCAAAACGATTACCTGCCGCCAAACCGTATTGTTGATTCTCTGCCGCGCTGCCATCGTGACCGGCATTAGTGCTCAGAACAGCAAAACCTCGCGAACGCGCAGATCGTCCCTCAAACATGTCACCTTCCGCAGGAACCACAGCACCATCATTGCCACCATTCATTTGGTAAACAAAGCGTCCATTCCATGACAAAGGCAAACGCATTTCAAATCCGATAGCGTAATGTTTGCCATCAATACCAGTCCGCGCGTTAACCACGCCATTGATCTGGCAAAACGCATCGGCTTCATTCAATTTGGTGGTTTGAAGTTCGAGCTTCATGGCAGCGGGAAATTTGTGCTGCAGCAAATCACCGCAAGCTGAAGTCTCCACAGCCGCATTTGCACCGGAATATGAGAGCACTAATAGCAGCCCGGTGAAAATCAATTTGGATGAGGCTGGAGCATGAAGAAAAGAAAAATATCGCACGATGAGGACTCCTTTTTTGTATTATTATATCCATATTAACATCCTCTGGAGTCCAAGGCTAATGCGGGCGCAGCATTTCATCTATCTAGAAAGCAAAACCGCTGCACAAAGCAGCGGTTTTTAAATTCAAAAAATTGATTTAGTTATTTGACTGGCGATTTCGCTGCTTTATGCGCTTTCCAGGCCTCATAAAAAATAGGCAGTACAGATACAACTAAAATTCCAAAAATTAACAAGGTGAAGTTTTTTCTCACCACTGGCTGATTGCCAAAGAAATAACCCAGATACAAAAAGATACCCACCCACAAAAGCGCGCCGATAATATTGTATGCAATAAATTTGGGATATTTCATTCCGCTCATACCTGCTACAAAAGGTGCGAAGGTGCGGATGATGGGAATAAAGCGCGTCATGATAATGGCTACACCGCCGTGCTTATCGTAAAAATCGCGCGCCTTGTTTAAATAATCTTGCCGGAACACTTTTGAATTGGGGTTACGAAATAATTGTGCACCAAAAAAACGACCAATCGTGTAGTTAACAATATTCCCCAACACAGCTGCGGTAACAACAATTGCCGCCATCACATTGATATCAAGCCCGCTGCTGGCGCTTATGGCAACCAGCGCACCTGTTGCAAACAACAGTGAATCGCCGGGTAAAAAAGGTGTTACGACCAAGCCTGTCTCACAAAATATAATCAAGAATAAAATGCCATAAATCCATAAACCGTATTGACTGAAAAGCTCAGACAAATGGACATCAATGTGCAAAATAAAACTTATAACCAACTGAATAAATTCCACGGAAAATCCTTACACGAAATAGTTAAAAAGAGTGAAAAAATAATTAATTAAAAAAATATTGTTTTATAGCTGCGAAAACTTGTGATCGGTACAGATCGCTTTCGTTGACCAATTGATGGCCTGCATCGGCAATTAAGGCAATTTTAGCATTGGGTAATTTCTGCTGTAACAAGGGTAAATTGTATCGCCAATCCACGGTCATATCGTCGGTGCCTTGCACGATTAAACATTCGTTTTGCAAAGGAGCAAAGTGCAAAACCATTTCGTGCCAGGCCTTCATAGCGCCTACCCAGCTGAGCGATAGTATTCGTGCCTGCAATAAATCCTGATCTTTCAGGAATTGATTAAACTCGAGATCATGCGAACTTTTGGAAAAAGTGCGCGAAATTTGGCGAATAAAGTGGCGCAGCACTGCATACACATAACGCCCCATATGAACACCGCGCCAGCCGCGTGGTAACACCAAGGGGCTACACAGTGCAATTTTTTCAAAACGCTCCTTTTCTAGACAAGCTAGGGAATCCTGCGCGATTGCGTAACGCCACAAATAATTCAACAAGACCGCGCAACCTGTACTCTGGCCCAATGCGTATAAAGGTTGCGGCATTATGATGGCACTTTGTTGCAAAATTTCGGCGAGCACGTCGCCGTATTGATTAAACGAATCAATTGCCGCTGGCTCGCCACTACTTAATCCATGGCCGGGCAAATCAAAAGCGAGCACTGCAAAATTATGTTGCAGCGCAAACCGAATGGGATGATCAAAAACTCCAACATGATCGTAATAGCCATGCACAACAAGCATTGTGCCCTGCGCGTTTTCTGGCAACCAATAATGTGTGGCTATTTTGAATCCAGCAACATTTACGCACCCAAAGCCGTGGGAAACCTGAGCAAATTCATTCGCGAAATTTATGTCGTAGTCATTGAGGTAGGCTTGTACAAGATCTGTTTGCGGCCAATCGCAATCTTTGGCTGGCGAAAATTCCAACTCAGGCAACTGCCGGGCAAGTTCGCGCAAATCCTGTAGGCTGAGTGTCATAGTGGTAACTTCAATTATTAACGCGGGTTGAGGCTGAATTAAACCAGTTTCTAGTCACAATGAATATAAGTCGTGGCGAGGATTATTGAAGTTAATTTAACCTAGTCTTGCCGCGCTGACGATAGTTTTACACTTGGACTTGGCGACAGCGCAGTCAGCCTCAACTATAATCTCTCCATATAATAATTAACCGCCTGACTCGTTAGCCGCCGTGGCTCCACTACAGAGCGGCAACGTGCAATCAACCGAGTGTCTCATGAAAGATCATATCTTTAACATCCACGATGTTATTTTGCTCATGACAGCAGCCGAGTGTATTTTACTCGCCATTTTTCAAGCTGTTTTACCCGCCAAAAATAAGGCCTCCAGCATTTTACTTACGATATTTTTATTATCGGTAGCCGTAAGTGCAACCTGTGTGCTTATGCTGTGGAATAACAATGTACGCTTCTTCGCATTATTCGATCACACGCTCTTACCTTATTTTTTAACAAGCTCACTATTGCTGAAAGGCGCTGCGCTCTATTTGTACGTGCGTGCTATTACCCAGGAATCCTTCGCAATCGATTCCAAAAAATTGGGCCACCTCATACCCGTCGCGATTGGAATACTTTGGCTGGTGATTTTTAAAATTGATACGCATTCATTGGTGTGGTTCCGCGATTCAGCCAATCCCCTTCCCAATAAATGGGCCGTCGATATTTTGTGGGGCGCAATCAAAATTGTACCGCTCGCCTACGTAATCGCAGCCGTATGGAAAGTGCGCAAATATGTCACCCAATTAGAAAACCAATATTCACATTTTTCTCCTACCGAACCGGGCTGGCTCAGTGTTTTGACCTACGGATTTTTATTTAGCTGGAGCCTCACCCTGCTCGTTCACATAATCGCAGAATTTGCAGACCCTTCTATTTCCGATACCTTCGGCATTACCGACAACTATGTAGGTTTTATTTTAATTAACGCCCTCTTTACCTACAGCGTGGTATACGCCCACCAATTACTCGCGACAAAACCGGAAGTCATTAAAGAAGAAAAAACCGACGAAAAAGTCACCAGCCAAGCTATAGCAAAAGTACAGACGGGCATGGAGATTCAAAAACTCTATTTAAAACACAATTTAAATATCGAAGAATTTTCCAAACGCATTGAATTGCCCATCAAAGACGTATCAGCCGTTATCAACAAACATTACGGCACCAACTTTTTTGAGTTTATGAATAAGTATCGAGTAGAGGAAGCCAAACGTTTATTGCTGGATGAGAAATGCGCAGAAATGACAGTACTGGATATTTTGTTGCAAGCCGGCTTTAACAGTAAATCGGCGTTCCACAGATTTTTTAACCGGTTGGTGGGAGTTTCACCTACAGAGTTTAGGAAGCAGGCTCAAAAGGCGTAAAGAAAAAAGCGCAGCGAGTTAACTCGCTGCGCGAAGCATGGCTTGGTGGCCATAAGTTGAGGAAGAATCTAGGAGGGTTTGTTGGTCAACTGGATTAGGTTGTAAGTCGCTTCTGGTGTTGCGGTTATATTAATGGAGCATTTCCCCCAGGCTTCTGGTGCGGCCATTACGCTGTCGGCTTTATAGGGAATTGATGTAGTTTTGTTTTCGCATTTGAAATCTATGGTTTTTACTTCGCCTGCAATATTCGTTAAATAAAAATAACGTCTTAAAAGAGTAGTGCTCCATAAACCGCTTTTATCGGTTTTAACATCGTGGCTGACATTTTGTGTTCCCGACGCGAGATCTTCCAGTTTGCTGGTGAGCATTGCAAGATTGTTTAGCTCTGAAACTGATGTGGGGTCTTTACGTAAATGGTTTACTGTATCCAGCGCGCCGCCATAATCTTTAGCGTTGTATTGGCGTTTGAAAAGACGAATGCCTGCTTCGATAAATACTTGTGAATCTACGTTGCCTGCACCAATGGGAATTAGCGCTTCCATTGCTGCGGTTTCGTTTTGTTTATCGCCAGTTTTTCCTGCATACCAATAATCTAACAAATAAATTCGGGATTTTTCATAATCCGTTGTTTCCTGCATTTCGTGCAGGCGATCAATATTCTTTTTAGCTTTGGGTAATTTGTTTGCCATTAAATCTGATTGCGCGGATTTAAAAATTGCATAAAACGCCGGGCGAGCTGCCGTTTTGTCTAACTCTTTTTGCTCTAGTAACTTTTTCCAATCTTCTATACGCCCATCTGCAGGCATAGCTGATGCGCCACCTAATTGTGGTGCAGCTCCGCCAGTATCACCGGATATTTGCGCGTAGCACACGGGCGCCAGAAGAATTGAACTAATAATGAATCGCTTAACTATTTTGTATTCCATACACAGATCCCATTGTTTAATAGATTTTCAACATTATTTTTTTCAGGAAAAACTAGAACAAAAAAATAACGCCCACACAAATTATTGAGTGGGCGTTATTAATTAAGGTTTTACTAAACGTATGTTATCGAAGCTGACATTCATTGCAGCCGTTGGCTCGATTACAAAAATGTTGGAGATTGAGGATAAATTAGCAATACCGCTTTGAATTGAATTACCTTTTGCAATTAAATCTGACACGTTGATTCGGTATTCGCCCCATACACCTGTTGCGGGAAGCGTTGCCGCTACATCACTCACGCTTGGCCAGCCGCTATCCATTTTAATTAGCAGTTTTGCGCCCTCGGCCATGCTGTTAACTTTTAAATTAAATACCAATTCGCCGCCCGTTCCCCATGTGCTCAAATTTGCTGAACCTGCCGGGATGTTGAAATAAACATTCCCTGTTGCGCCAGTTTTCACCACATTTAATACAGTACCGTGATCAGCCTCGGCAATTTGCGAATAGGAAATTGCGCCGTTTGGATTGTATGAATCAAATTTCAAACCCGTCGCCAAGGCATCGTCATACATAGTGAACAATGGTGGCGCAGCAAATTCACCGGTAATTCTTGGGTGGCCTGTTAGTGGTTTGATTGCAGAATCAACATTTGTTGCACAGCCTTTCCCTGTCGTTGGGTTCGCAGGGCAGCGATAAACTTTTACAGAATCAACCAACATTTCTTGCGGGAATGTTGTAGTGCCGTCTGGATTGCCCGGCCAGTTGCCGCCAACAGCAAGGTTCAACAACATATGGAATTTTTGATCAAAAGGTGCGTTCTCATTTGTTGATCCTTTGGTGAACCAACCTTTTTTATTTTCTGTTTGGAAATGTTTGTTATCCACGTACCAACGAATTTCGCCCTCTTCCCATTCAATGGTGTAGGTGTGATATTCCTCCCACACATTTTTTGGCGGTATGTAGAAAGTCCCTTCATATTTATTGTTTGGCCACACATCGCCGTAATGCAAAGTGCCATGCACTTTATTACCGTATGCTGCTGAACCAGAGTTCACTGCTTCCATGATGTCGATTTCACCACTTAGCGGCCAACCGCCATATTTCCATTCCGTTGGCAGCATCCAGATTGCTGGCCATATGCCTTGGCCTTGCGGCAATTTCGCACGAATTTCCATGCGACCATAAGTCCAGTCACCTTTATTTTTGGAACGCAAACGCGCCGATGTGTAATCGCGTTTAACAGAGGTATCACCAGCGTTATAACCCGGGTCGTCGTCTACTTTTGCCTGACCGCTAAAACTTTCTTTTTTCGCCACTATGTGCAATTTGCCATCTGCAACGAATGCGTTATCTGCACGATCTGTGTAGCACTGCAATTCATTGTTGCCGCCGCCGGTGCAATTTTTTTCAAATGACCATTTGGTGGTATCTATAGCAGAACCATCGAACTCATCGTTCCACACCAGCTCCCAGGTATTTGAATTTGCCGGTGTGCTTGAGGATGAAGAACTTGACGATGATGGCGCTTCACTGCTGGCCACTGAGCTGCTTGATGTAGACGCAGACGAGCTAGCCGGAGGAGTATCAGATTTGCCACTACCACCTCCGCCACAGGCGACCATGGTTAATGCAATTGCGTTAAGTAAAAGTAGTTTTTTCATTGGGTGTTCTCCGATGTTTCGCGTTTTATTATTGAACAGGTACGAAATAGCTCATACCTGGCTTGGCTTTACGTATTGATCTCGTTTACTGCAAGTGACTCCCGGTATTATTCCTAACCCTATACACAGGTGATGTACTCTGGCGCACCTTATAGATTCATTTTTGATAGTGACTTTTTTAAAACGTGTCTCCAGATAAGGAGCGTTTATTTTTTATGGAGTGCGCCATAAGGCATCCACAATTCATAAATTTTGTTTGCGCAAAAAAGCCCCCGAAACCGGGGGCTATGCAAGGAGAGCTAACAAGAATGGAAAGGGGTCGGCTTGACGTACAAAAACTCCTGACAGACTTGCTAACGCCCAAATACGGCCTGACCCGTATCTAGGTTCGGTGTTTTGGCGCTGGACTTATCGAGTTATGACAACGCCGAAACAAAAACTGGTTGGTAAAAAAGCTTTACCGTGAGGCGAATATTGCGGAGATTTGATTAAGGTGTCGTCCCACTTTCAAAATTCTTGTAAGGTGGGGCTGTTCACTTTTTTGCGGAGGGTTCGAATAAGCGTTTGAACAAATAACTTTGCTAGAACCTGCAGTATTTAATAACCAAAACATAAATACTCTAAAGCTTAAAGTAATTTCAGTTCTTAATAATATTGTTTGGGATGTTGTAGCTCGAAAAATAGAAAACAAACTCGGGCTAATCCGCCGGGTTTTAAAACGGCTAGCAGATTCACTGCTAGCCTCGATACATTCCATTTTTAATGACGTGTTCCAGCAGTTCGCGGTTTGAGGGTAAACCGGCGATATATTTGGACACTTTATTGAGCGTGGCATTGATATTTTTTATACCGCCATCCACGTTTTCCAACATTTTTGGATAAGGCTGGGCCAGGGTTTCAAAGCCCATTCCGTAAAGTACATATTGGTAACTTGCAGAAGGAAAGACTTCTTCGTTGTGGATAAAGTCGTTGTAATAAGGTGCGCGGTGACGCCACAGGGTCAGTAATTCTTTCAAGCCGTCTGGCGTGGATGCCGGACTCGCTGCATCGCGCCAGTAATCAGTGTCAGTGCGCTGCGTTAATACATAATGTAATTTGAGGAATTCAATAACGCGCGACCAACGATATTCAAAAACCTCGTTAAAACGTTTTTCAACAATATGCATCACTTCGCGGGTTGCTGGCATTTCACTGCTGATTATATTGACAGACAACTCTACCAACGCGAGGGCAGAAGCTTCCAGTGGTTCGATAAAGCCCGCCGACATACCTACAGCCACACAGTTTTTGTGCCAGAATTTTTGGCGGTGGCCCGCGCGAATGGATAATTTCCTGCAACCTAATTCTTCGGCTTTTTTCTCGCCAATGGCTTTAGCAATATAAGCACGCAAAGTTTTTTCTGCTTGTTCATCTGAAATATGCGCGCTTGAATAAACATGGCCCGTGCCGCGGCGCGAGCTTAAACCAATATCCCAAATCCAACCCGCGTCTTGCGCGGTGGCGATAGTGGGCGATGCAATAGGTGAATTTTCTTCTGCATAAGGTGCTTGGATTGCGATGGCAGAATCATTAAGTGAAAATTGTTTTTTTTCTACAAACGGAATTTGGAAATGCTGGCCAATGAGCAAGCAACCTAGGCCGGAACAATCGATAAATAAATCGCCGGCAATGTCACCGCTATTTTTTGTGGCGATGGATTCAATATCACCATCTTCAGCGGAATTAATATGCGTAACATGATCGAGCACATGTTTTACGCCTAATTTTTGCGTGCAATGTTTTTGCAACATCATGCCAAATTTTCCGGCATCCAAATGATAGCCGTAGTTGGCAACACCGGCGTATTCCGGTGTATTGAATTGTTTGGGCGCGCGGCCCGCTTCGCACACATGACTCTGCTCGCACATGGCATCAGCGAAAGGAATATTTGCAAAACCTGCTTGCCACGCGCTCACTAAATTGAATTGTGTATAACCATTGGGCAAGGTGAAGGGGTGATAATAAAAATCATCGCTGCGGCCATTTTTCCAGCCGACAAATTTTGAGCCCTGCTTAAACGCAGCACTGCATTCGCGAATAAATTCTGTTTCGGAAAGGCCAATAGTCTGCAATGTTTTGCGCATGGAAGGCCAAGTGCCCTCACCTACACCTATGGTATTAACATCGGGTGATTCCACCAAGGTGATTTGCAATCCGGTTTCGGTGTTAGTGCTATGTTGTGCCGCCAGAAGACCTGCGGTTAACCAACCTGCGGAACCGCCGCCGACAATAACAATTTGCTTTATGCGCTTTTCCATCGAATAACTCACTTATTTTTCGTTGTATTCCCAGTCTTGCTTTCGCTGGTTTTTTGGAGAGGCAAAAGAATAGGGTTTTGAACTTTATTTTGATAGCCATCGCTTATAAAAAAAGCCGCTGTTTCCAGCGGCCTTTTTTCACTTCCAAATTTCAAATTAACAGGTTTGAAATTAGAAGGTGTAACGAGCACCAACAGTGTAACGTGGGCCGAGGATTTCAAGGTTCCACAATTGCACTTGTGTACGACCGTGACGACGCTTGTCTTCACCCAACAAGTTCAAACCTTCTAAAGATACGCTGAGTTCTTCGCTAACTTGGTAGCTGATGCTTGCATCCCAAGTTTCAAAGGCTTCAGTGTAGCCAGGTTCGTTGTTGTATTGGTTAGCGGTATCGAGGAACTTGTCACGCCAGTTGTAAGCAATACGCGCTTGCAAACCGTCTTTGTCGTAGAACACAGATCCGTTTGCAGAATCACTCATACCCACCAACGCAAATTGGGTACCCAATTTTTTGTTGTCGTAAGCGATGTCGCCGTTAACGGTGGTGTAGTTCGCAGAAACACCAAAGCCAGACTCACCGAACATGTGTTGAACCGCGAATTCAGCACCGTCGATAGTTGCGCTCTTGTTGTTGATTGGCGTGTTGATGTGCCAAACAGCAACCGGGTCTTGATCGTTAGGAATTACGTTACCGTTTGGACCTTTGTCGCCCTGGTTAGCCAATACCTGGTCATAGATCTCTTGCTTGCTAGGAGCAGTGTTGCCCTTGGCAATCAATTGAGCTTTGGCAGCTTCAGCACGTGGACCTTTGGTCACGTCACGCAAGCCGAACAAAGTACCGTCAACAGCTTGAGTAGAGTTGAAGTTGTCTACGTCTTTACGGTACAGACCGAGAGAAACGTAGCTTGAATCTGAGTAGTACCATTCGATGGACGCATCGAAGTTGGTAGATTCAAGTGGCAACAGACCTGGGTTACCTTGGTCAGCAGTGTAAGTTCTGAAATCGCCTACACCTATATCCGCTCTCAAGTTACCGTAAGTTGGACGCGCAATAGTTTTGCTCGCAGACAAACGGCCTTTCAGGTTTTCGGTCAAGTCGATGTCGAAGTCCACGCTTGGCAAGGTGTGGTTGTAGCTTGCGTCACGGCTAAATGCTTGCAGATCGGCAGAAGCATCAGATACGAAGTCGTCGTCACCAGTCCAACGGATGCGAGTTGGGTTCGCCGCTTTGGTGCTAGAGGTGATGTCGGTTTTCTCGTAACGTACGCCAGCCAATAAGTGGTAAGCCTTACCGCCCAATTCGCCGCTCAACTTGTATTGCAAGTAAGCTGCTTGAACGTCTTCTACGATACCGCGGTAGGTAGATACACGTGGTTTAGCTTCGAACTTGCCACTTGGCGGGAAGTCACGGAAGTTTGGCAACTTGCCGTTTTGGCTCTCAACCCATGCAGCAACTTCGTTGAAGTCCCAGTCCATACCGCCGGTGAATGAAGTACCGAGGTTGTAACCTTCGAAGTCAGCCAGGAAGTTACGTGGAGTCCAGAATGAATCTGGTACGTTCTTCGCGTCTGTACCACCCCAGTCACCGAATACGATACAGCAGTCACCACGGCTACGGCCGAGGTAATCGTTAGAGCGTGATTCGATACCGAAATCCAGGCTGCTGTCTTCAAACTTATAGCTACCGTCTAAACGGATTTGCTCAATGTCATCGCCTACCCAGTTGTAGTTGGTAGTACCAGCAGTGGTGGTCATGTCGCCAGCGTCCAACTTGCCATTGCCATTGCCGAATACTTTATCGTCAATAGATACGGTCATGATTGGCAGAGCCGGGTTCCAGTTCATGCTTTGTTGCTTAACAACGTTAGCCGCTACTGACAAGTTCAAGTTACCGCGTGGATCGTATTCGCGAGTTTCAGCTTTAGCTTTGAAGTAGTCGAAAGTCAGGCTCAAATCATCTGTTGGGTTGAACTCAAGGTTGAAGCCAACAGCGTTGTTCTCGCGGTGGTTACCTTGCACTTGGCGTGCAAAGCTGATGTCTTTTGGAGAATCGATATATTCAGTGAACAACACTGGCGTTTTAACAATGTCGTTGTCAAAGGTAACCGCAGAGCGAGAGCCTACGAACCATACTGATTGCTCGATACGATCCTGGTGCCAATCCAACTCGGAATAGGTGTAATCCAAAGTTGCTTTGATGTTGTCATTTGGCTTGTATTGGAAGGTCAACTGGCCGTTGGTACGCTCACGCTCCTGGTCGCCCAGGGTCAAACGGAAGTCAATTGGCGTTGAGAACAAATCGCCGTCTTTTGGAGCATTGGTTACAACACCTTTACCTTGGTAGGTACTGAAGTTGTCATTGCCTTTAGCTGAGTTCCAAACACCGGTATTCCATTGTTGGCTGTAAGCGCCTGAGTTGCCCTGGTCACGTTTTTGGTAGCTACCAGTCAAAGCAACACCAATGGTGTCGTCAGCGAAGGTGTTGCTGAACAGACCAGAAACTTCCGGAGTAATAGAAGAACCTTCACGTACGGTAGTGTCGTGTACGCCTTTGGCACCAATGCTCGCTTTCAAGCCTGGGCTATCCAATGGACGCAAGGTTTTGATGTTAATGGTTGCACCAATACCACCGCTGGCTACACCCGCACGACCGGTTTTGTACACTTCCAAACCACTTACGCTTTCAGAAGCCAAATCAGCAAACTCGAATGAACGAGAGTCAAAACCTGACGATGGCATCATGCGACCGTTCAAGGTAACCAGGTTGTAATCCGCACCGAAACCACGAACGGTTACTTTAGAACCTTCACCACCCGCGCGGTCAATCGACACACCGGTGATACGTTGGAGAGATTCTGCAAGGTTGGTATCTGGCATCTTGCCGATATCTTCCGCAGAAATTGCATCAACTACACCGACTGCCTGACGCTTGATTTCCATCGACGCTTGCAAAGAAGCCTTGATACCGGTAACTACAATTTCTTCTGCGTCGTCTTGCGCAAAAGCTACACCGCTGAAGCCCGCTATTGAAGCTATGGCACTAGCGATGATTTTCTTTTTAAAGCTAACTGTTTTTTGCATGGAGTAATTCCTCAAACCGTTATTGTTATCGTAACTGCGAGTTGGTGCCGCGCTCTTGGGATTGCCGCAATCCTTCCTGCCAGTTACCACACTGGTCTTATCATTCGGATAGACATCTGGCATCTAACCGCGGGCTATGGTCACGATTTCGAGGAATCTCTTCGTCCCACTATCGATTTTTTACCTAACGTGGGAAGTTCACTTAAATTTCATTTAGGTGGGAATGTTGCTTTGTTATGCAAATCAACAAGTTATGAAATTTTTGCGAAAAAAGTTCAGTTTAATTAACGCGCATTTCTCATTTTTTTTGCGCGTTCGAATAGGCGGAAAAACATCAACAGAACCTTTTCAGGCATTTTTTTTAGAAAAAATTCCAGCAAACAGGTTTGAACTTCGCTAATTTTTTTGCGTTGAACACCTGCGAGTTTCTACTGCGAACACTTTAAGGCGAACAAAAAAACTCACTTTAATGTAAAAAGTATTGCGTAAAAAAAGTGCACATGAGAAAGTTGACAGCGCTGTCTTTTGAATGCAAAAAAATATTGCTACAGAAGAATGTCAGCAAAAGGAAAACCGTTTTGCTGTAAAAAACGGAAGCTCCGTTTAAAAACGATTGTTGTTTTTTTAAATCAGGCGCACATGGATTGGAAAATATAAATAGCAGTACTCTCCATTTACAAAAACAGTTAGCTTATAAAATGTCTGACAAGTTTATCCGCACCGCGCGTGAGCAATCATCTCGCGTTCAGGATGAAGTAAAAGAAATTCGGCGATTGGTATGTATGATTTATTCATATAGTCTTACCAAAACATCTCGGCCACGTTGCCAAGTCTCGTGCAACTTATGACCAGATGTTAGCGCTGCCAAAGTCTCTGTCAGATCAAAAATAGATTGGAGAAGCCGCTGCAAGCAGCGGCTTTTTTTTATTGCCTCGCGCTTTGTTTTACATCAGCAAATTTGCAAATTGCCTTGTTTCCTCACTCCTACCCTTTACGTATACTGATCTCTCGCCCAAGTCTTCATAAACAGCTAATCACCAGAACACACTTGCTAACGCCCAGCGCACAGGAATCCCATGGCTAACCCGGCTTTATTGAATATCACTCAAAAGGTAAAAGAAATTGAAGGCTGTTCACCGCAGTCACTACCTGCCGAGGTTTTAAATTCTACCGAGCCATTGCTATTAAAAGGATTGGTAAAAGACTGGCCGCTGGTGCAAGCCGGTTTGCGTTCAGATGAAGAAGCACGCGATTATTTGCGCAAATTTTACCAGGGCTATCCGGTAACCGTTTCTACCAATGTGCCAGAGAATCGCGGCCGTTTTTTTTATAACGACGATTTCTCGCAAATGAATTTTGCTACCCATACCGCAACACTTGATATGGTATTGGATAAAATCTTTGAACATAAAAACGACACACTGCCACCATCGATTTACGTAGGTTCCACTACCCTCGATGCCTGCTTGCCCGGCATGCGCGCTGAAAATGATTTAAACATGAATGATTTAAATCCATTGGTGAGTATTTGGGTTGGCAATCAAACTCGCGTTCCAGCGCATTACGATGCACCCGAAAATATTGCCTGCGTAGTGATTGGCAAACGTCGCTTCACTTTATTTCCACCTAACCAAATTGAAAATCTTTACCCCGGCCCATTAGATTTTACACCCGCAGGCCAAGTGGTCAGCGTGGTTGATTTTCACAATCCCGATTACGAAAAATTTCCGCGCTTTAAAACTGCACTGGAAAGCGCACTGGTTGCCGACATGGAACCGGGTGATGCTTTATTAATACCAACTATGTGGTGGCACCACGTGGAAGGCTTAAGCAGTTTTAATATGCTCGTGAATTATTGGTGGCGGCTTGCACCCAAATATATGGGGCAAGCAGTCACTGTACTTAACCACGCCATTTTAAGCATTCGCGATTTACCTGAACACGAAAAAGCCGCGTGGAAACATATTTTTGATTACTATATTTTTGGTGATTCAAAACATGCGGGAGAACATTTGCCAGAAGCAGCGCGTGGTTCTTTAGGTGAAATTGATGAAATGCAATCGCGTAAGTTGCGGGCATTGTTGTTGAATAAATTAAATCGTTAGTTATTCATAATGTAATTCAATGGGGAATCGTCATCCTCGCGAAGCGGGGATCCAGCTCTTAAAAAGAGCTATGTAAAATCAAAAGCTGGAACGCCAGCCCGGTGGATCCCCGCTACGCGAGGATGACGATTCCCTACTTAAATCTTTCCCGCTCACACTGAGCTTGTCGAAGTGTGCTTACCAAAATCCTTCGACTGCTTCGCTCAGGACATGCCGGCTAGGATGAGCGAATAAAAATTTCACCAGAATAAAAAAACCTCAACCACTTTCATGGTTGAGGTTTTTTTATTTTCGGATTTAGTAAAAGTCTAACTTACCAAACCACTTGTGCCCATGCGGTATCAGTCGCGCCAGTTGCTTGGCCAATAGTGTAGAAATATTTCACCACCGCACCAGCTGGAATGCCCGTTACCGTTAAAACATTAGTGTTATCTGCATTGTGAGTCATGCGCACGTTTTGTTGCGCACCATTGTTAATGGTGTAGTGAATATCAGCCCAAGGTGCAGCATTCGCGTAGAACTTCACGCTAGTGGTACTCAGCACTTGGTAGCCATTGCCAGTTGCTGGCATAGAACTGGATGCGCTGCTAGCTGCTGAACTTTTGCTGCTGCTAGATGAACTGGCCGCAGAAGACGCCGTACCACTCATGGTGAATTGTACCCATGCGGTATCAGTTGCACCCCCAGCTGCCAAACCTACGGTGTAGAAATATCTTACGGTTGCGCCCGCTGGAATTCCTGTCACCGTTAAGGTGTTGCTGTTATCCGCATTGTGGGTCATGCGCACGTTTTGCTGTGCACCGCCGTTAATGGTGTAGTGAATATCAGCCCATGGTGCGTTGTTCGAGTAGAACTGAACGCTTGTGCTACTCAATACCGTGTGGCCATTGCCTGTTGCTGCAGAAGAAGCGCTAGAGCTTGCTTTGCTGCTTGAAGTGCTGGCAACGCTGCTGGCTACTGAACTTGAACTGGAGCTAGCCGCTGAGCTGCTTGAACCAGAGCAAGTGGTGGTGCCTGGGTTAGCATCTACCGCGTCACCACTCTTCTTCATACGGAAGCTGTTCGCAGGTACAGCGAGTTTCATGCCGTCTGAATAGCTTACGTATTGCGCTGTGCAACCAAAGTTGTAGGCGAGGTAAGTTTTCACACCGGATTTCTCAAAGGCTACCGCTGCTGGGCTGTTAGCAGTCAACGCACCAGTACCCGTTGCAAGCGTACCCAATTGCTTAAGGGTGTAAATCCATTGATAGGTGTGAGCTTTGGTTTCGCCCTCTTCTGGCGTGTAGTTGAAACCGTAAGTAGTCATATCGTTTACAGCAGCTTGACCGTTAGTCATAGCCCAGATATTCCACCATACATCGCGCCATTGGCCGTTTGGTAAACCAGAAGGTTTACCGTTGCTAGACTCGGTCATACCCAAAGTCACGTAGTTAGCCAAATAGTCCGGACGCTGGCCGATATGCAATACCAACGGGCTCAAAGGCAAGCCCTGAATGCCGAGGATGTGCGCATAAGCGCCGCTGAACCAGGTACCAAATACATGGCCGTTGCCCCAGATAATAGAGGTGGTCATTTTTGGGTAAGACGCATCGAAGTTATCGTAATCGCCAGTCAGACCACGGTAGCGGTCGTAGTTGTTCCAGTATTCCCAGTAGGCAGAGGTAGAAGACGCATGCAGGTACATACCGCGCTCGGTAATGCTGTTGTTGCCAGTGATTTGGCCGTAAAGAACCATTGCACCGTAAGCGTTAGCCGCTTCTGAAGTTGATTCGTTGTTGTTACCCAACACGAAGTTAGCGTGGCCAGATGCCCATGAGAAACCATAAGCCGGGTCGAAGTTGCGCAAGTAAGGGAACATGGCATCGTTGCGATCAGCCGCGTAGTCACGAATCAACAACTCAACCATAGGACCGTATTTGCTAGAACCACACCAGCTTGCATCTACACGGCAGATTTCCGCAGCAGCACGCACAAAGTAGCCGTAGTGGAAGTGGTGGTCATTCAACTGTTGTTGCGCGCCGAATGACTCATCGAAACCGAGCAAGGTGTTCCAGTTGTTGTCGTAAGCGAAGTACTTGGTTGTATCCAAACCACCGTTAGTATTGGCGCGGAACCAGTCTTGCAATTCGCCTTTCAACCAATTGATCAGCTGGTCAGCTTCGGTATTCATGCCGATACCGCGAGCGATAGCTGCCAATTCCGCCACTTTGCCGTAGTTTTTACCAGCCCAGTAGGTATCAGTTGCGGTGTTCCAGTTAGCAGAACCCTGGTTGATAAACTCGGTCACGAAGGCTTTCAATTGAGTCAGGTTGTAATCGCCAATGCCCGCAGGCAGGGTTGGCAACACACCTACGTAAGGAATGGTGTAGCTAAAGCCGTTAGTGGTGGCGAATTTGGTCACGCCACGTGCACTGCGGATTTTGTAGCTGGTTACCGCTTGGCTGGAGTTTTTCCAGGCCAAAGGCAACATACCCACCATAGTAGTTACGTTTGAGCCATTGAATTGGTACTGATGGCTAACGGTCACTTTGTTGGTGTTGCGGTCTACCGCATAGTTGATGTTCACCTTGTCCACACGCTGCGGAGCGTATTGGGCGAAGGCTGAAATCATGGCGCTGTCAGGTGTACCTGTTACTTGTGGCAGCAAGGTAATAGTGACGCGCTTGCTGCTGTTAGCAACACCAATCGCTGCGCTATTTACGTTGCTGAAGGTGGTGGCATCGTGTCCGGTAATGAGGAAGTTATTGCGATCGCCCGCAACATCGGTCCACACACCCAGGCTATTGCCGCTTTGGTAGAAGACCCCTTTTTCACCGCTATCCGCCGCTTTGGTACGGATAACAATGTTGCCCTGCAATGCTGTGAAATAAGCATAGGGCGAGCCGTGTACAAAGGTCGCTTCCATCACTGGCGTGCTGCCGCTGTTCCATTGAACAGTTACTGAGCCGTCGCTGTAATCTTTCAAGTAAGCTTCCATGTTGGCGTAATTGGTGTTTCCAATTGCCAAGCCATCAAAGACTTCGCTGAACGGATCAGGAATAGAGTAAGCGGTTTGGGTCGCGCTGGTGCGCAGGCCGCCGGGGATACCCAGAATACGTGCGCCGCGATCAGTAATGCGCGCGGTCATTGGATCGGGAGTAATGTAGGCCGCACCTGCAGAATCACCTACTTTCATTTCGCCAAAAAACGAAATCGAACCCCACCAACGGTGAGTCATAGTCGGTTTGCTAGTAGCAGGAGCTACTTTTTGTGGGTAGATCGGCGTTGGAGTGCCAATTGGGCTGCAGCTGCTCACACCGGGAGCGACCACACCAGCACTGAAAATCCAGTTACCGTGGTCAACCGCGCACTTGTAGCCAGCTGGGTTTGCACTGTCGCTAATGTTGCCGGCGCCGTAGGTTGTTAGGGCCGCACTGCTGTATTGCGCCACGCCGAGCGTAGTCAACAATAATAAAACGGGTTTTATTTTTAACATTTTGGGAGTGTCCTCGTTATTGTTAGATACGAACACCCAGCGCGCCAATCCCCTTTTTAAAACTTCGTCCCCCCTGTTAAAACTGCGTCCTCAACTCTCTCGACCAGGCACTGAAGGTTACCTGATCAGACTATGCGTGACGGCTCAAGGCATCGTCCCAGATTGACGATTACCAGCAACATGGGAGGGTTCACTTTTAAAAATCGCACAGCGGCACGCTCACCTGACACCTTTGTACACAATGACGGCACCGGGGGTGACAACGGGAAATCCGCACATAAAAAACCCCTCATAGCGAGGGGTTCACGAACGCACAAAAAGTTAGATTGTTTGACGACGACGAGCAAACGCCAGGCTGGCCAAACCAAATACTACCAACACCAATGTTCCTGGTTCTGTTACCTGTGTTGGTGGTGGATCCTCACCCGCTGGGGTACTGCGGCCATAGTAGGTAATGTGAGATACATTTTTAACTTTGCTGCAATCGTCGTAGGCTGGTTTATTGCCTTTGGCATCATGGTGTACACAGAGGTTAGGGAACTCGTCATCGGCCCTGAAAGGGGAATACCAATCACCACTGGTAAAGGTGGGCGTTAAAAGGTAGCCCAATAAAGTTGTACCTTCGCCATTCTTAAAAACAAGCATGATGTTGGCATAGGTGCTCCATTCATTATTTGTCAGGGACCAAGTGCCACTCTGGCCATCCCCTGCCGGGTCATCCTTTTTATCAAAATAAACCCAATCACTGCTGCCAAAAAACCCCTCGGTATTTACCGTCATGGGGTCGCTAAGGTAGTCCTGGAATTCGGTGCTGCGCTGGCAGGCACTCGCATGTTCAACCAGGCTCAGGGTATTAGCCCCGGTACAAGTCACTAAAGTTGCATAGCTATTAAGCGTTATCCCGAGCAGAGCTGACATGAGGAACGCTTTGAACATGAAATACTTATTCATAAAAGCCTCCAAAAAAAATCCCGCTTGAAAATCATTACCGCAAAAAAATCGTAGCAATTTTATGCGCCAACCGCCAAGACTCCTTGGACGCCAAAAAAAATTTGTATAGACCTCAAATGACTAATGAGGTGCCACAATTTCTAGGGTAAATACCTTAATTTGAGGAGGGAAGGGAACCATGTGCTTTTAGAAATCATTGCTGGGGAATTTGTAAACAACAAAATTCAAAACGGCCAAAAATGTTGCGGCAAATTTTGCTTACGGAGAAGCGCACTAATATCCATGCTGAGTGCAACACCGGCATGTACCAAAACACCGCCCCAGATAGAACGCGAGCGCAGCGCCAATATGCCAAGGAACAGGCCAAACAAAATTGCGCCTGTTGCCTCAAGCCAGAGTTTAGGGAAGTGAATCATTAAATAGGGAACGCACATTATCCAAATTGCATTGGCACCTACTGCAGGGCGTAAGGCATTGAGGATAAATCCACGAAAGAAAAATTCCAGACAAATAAACTGCGTGAGATACAAAAATTCCCAGGCAATTAAATCAGCCCAGCTTCTGCCTGCCTGCGAATAAAAAGGATAATGGTTGACGAAATCCTTACCCAAACTGACCAAATACACAAAAAGCAAAATCGGGCTCAGCAGCAATAAATAACCGCGCCAATGTTGCGGCGCTTGATTAAGCTGCCAACCAAAATCGCGCATGCGCACTTTAAAGTGGTAGCGAATCAAAAGCGCGGGCACTAACACATAGCCAATCGCCAATACACTCGTCCACCACACATAGCCACACAATTCCCACACACCGGCGCGCACTAAGGGCTCAACGTAATAATTGCTCGGCAGGTTTTTCCATTCTGCAACTGAACGCAACAACGACAGCAAGTTATCGGAAAATTTTCCGTAATGCATAAACAGCAAACAGACGGAGACGCAGGCGAGTACGGCAAACACGCGGCGTAATGCTTGCGGGCGATTCATTGAATAGGAAGGTGACTGCGCATCAATGTCGTCGAGCACAACCAAAATATTTTTAGGGTGGAGTTTTTCTAGCATTATTTTCTCTTTATTGTTTTATGACTCTTAGTTCACTAAAGGGCAAATAGGTTTTTGCATCCTGAATATAAAGTTCAACTGACGGTTTTTCAGATTCCAGAAAACGATTAATCGCCTGTTGAAAATCTTCACGCACTAAAAAATGATTTGAATAGGTTGCTATAGGTTCAAATCCGCGTTGTATTTTATGCTCGCCCTGCGCACCACCATCAAAACGCTGTAAGCCATGTTTAATGGCGTATTCAATGCCCTGGTAATAACAAGTTTCAAAATGCAAAAAATCATATTCCGCCAAACACCCCCAATAGCGACCATAAATAGTTTTGCTATCGACAAAAAATAATGCCGCCGCTATAGGCTGATTGGCTTTGCGCGCAATTATCATTAAACAATGCTCGGCAAGATTTTCGCGTAGTAATTCGAAAAAAGTTTCTGTTAAATAACCTGTATGGCCACTGCGCTTTAAATAGGTGTTGCAATAAAATTGGTAAAATAATTTCCAATCTTCTTTGTTAATTTCTTGTGCCCTGCTAGCGATAAAATCAATGCCCTGCTCTGCTACTATACGCCGCTCTTTATTAATATTTTTTCGCTTGCGCGAAGTCATGGTCGCAACAAAATCATCCCAGTTTTTATAGTCGCGATTAAACCAATGAAACTGTGCGCCTAAACGTTGCGAAATATTCTGTTCAACCAAGAGCGCCGACAACTCTGCTGATGGAAATAAACAATGCCAGCTGGATGCATTTATGTTTAGCGCCTGGTTTTTTATTGCTGCCACAATTGCGGGCAAAAGTTCTGCCTCTCGCTTCGTGTTCTTTGATAAAAGCCGCGTACCCGAGCAAGGTGTAAAAGGAATGGCATTAATTAGTTTTGGATAATAATTAAGGCCATAGCGTTTATAGGCATCGGCCCAGCTCCAATCAAAAACATATTCACCGTATGAATGCGTTTTTTTATAGAGCGGCATAGCGGCGATTAATTCGTCGCCCTCATACGCAACCAAATGCTGCGCTTGCCAACCTGTACCGGCGCCCACACTGCCACTGGTTTCCAGCGCGTGCAAAAATTCATAGCGCACGAAAGGGTAATCTTCAGCGCATAACGCATTCCAACGCTCAGCGCCAATCTCGGCTATTTGAGAAATAAAGGTAATTTGCATGGGCCGATTCTACCCTAAGGCGTAATCAATTAAGGCAACCAAATAAGGAGCAAGCAAACAATGCTCGTGCAGCGCCCTTTCGCGACATATTAAGACACTGTCTAAGGCAAGACTGGTCATTCTTGGCATGCTTACAGTAGAATCGCCCTTCCTTTGGTCACTCTGGATTTTCAATGCCAAGCGCAGAACCCGACCCTGAATGTCAGTGTCACAGTCTATACCCGCGTAAAACCTGCTCTGCATCTACGCCCTCGCTCCTTAACTTGTTGGTGAGGTATTAGCGGTGGAATGGATTTTTGACCCCACAGCCTGGCTGGGCTTGCTCACACTCATCGTGCTCGAGATCGTTCTCGGCATAGATAACCTTATTTTCGTCGCCGTACTCGCCAACAAACTCCCCAAACATCAGCGTGATCGCGCACGTATGATCGGTTTGAGTTTAGCGCTAGTGTTGCGCCTCGGTCTGCTCGCCGGTATTTCCTGGATGGTGAGCCTTACCACGACGCTATTTACGGTATTGGGTCAGGACCTTTCAGGGCGTGATCTAATCCTGATTTTTGGCGGACTGTTCTTACTTTTCAAAGCCACCATCGAGCTGCATGAGCGGGTGGAAGGCAAGGTCAACACGCAACGTGGTTCCCGGGTGCACGCCGCCTTTTGGGCCGTAATTACCCAAATAGTTGTGTTGGATGCGGTTTTCTCCCTGGATGCAGTCATTACTGCCATAGGTATCACCAACCACCTTCCGGTCATGATGCTTGCAGTCATCTTTGCCATGGGCATGATGATTATCGCCAGCAAGGCCCTGACCGATTTCGTTAACAAACACCCTACGGTCGTTATGCTCTGCCTGGGTTTCCTGTTGATGATTGGCTTCAGTTTGGTTGCCGAGGGCGCAGGTATTCACATACCCAAAGGCTACCTCTATGGCGCTATCGCCTTCTCGGTATTAATTGAATTCTTTAACCAACTCGCACGCTCAAATCGCACTCGCCACCTTATCGGCGAGCGACCCCTGCGCGACCGCACGGCAGAAGCGGTATTGAAACTCCTGGGCGGCCGCAGCGACGCTGATGAAGTGGGCGATGACATAGTTGCTATGGCTCATCCACAAGGCGAAGAGCTGGTATTTGAAAACAGCGAACGCCAAATGATTCGCTCAGTGCTGCAACTTACTGATCGCTCCGTGCAATCACTTATGACACCACGCCCCGATATCATTTGGGTAGACGTGAACGCAACGCCGGAAGAATTACTTAACGTTCTTAAAACTACGCCGCAAACACGATTATTAGTTGCGCGCGATGAATTGGATAATTTGCACGGTGTTGTGCAAAGTCGCGACTTGCTTGCCGCCGCACTCAGCAATCAACCACTCGACCTTGCGGCATTGGCCGTAGAGCCACTTGCAGTTCCTGAAGGAACCAGCGCCTTAAACGTATTGGAAATGTTGCGCCAACAAGCCGTACCTCTCGCAATTGTGATCGACGAA
The DNA here is from genome assembly GCF_014652535.1 of Cellvibrio zantedeschiae. NCBI lineage: Bacteria > Pseudomonadati > Pseudomonadota > Gammaproteobacteria > Cellvibrionales > Cellvibrionaceae > Cellvibrio > Cellvibrio zantedeschiae. The sequence continues at coordinate 387,060 of NZ_BMYZ01000003.1, forward strand.
TACGGCAGCATTAAAGGCGTGGTCACCACCAGCGATTTGCTCGCCGCAATTGCCGGTGAATTGGCAGATAGTAACGAAGCTCCCTTAGTGGTCGAACAGGAAAATGGTTGGCTACTGGACGCCAGTATTTCACTGGAGCAGCTCGAAGAATTGTTGGAAACAGAACTTGTCCGCGAAGAAGGCGATTACTTCACGCTCGCAGGTCTCTTGTTAGAACAGCTCCAACATATTCCAGTTGTAGGCGAGACCATTAGTATCTCCGGTTTTATCTTTGAGATTAAACAAATGGAAGGACGCCGAATTTTGCAAGTACTCGCTTTAAAAGATCCTGCAGCTGAAGATCACGGAATTTTTTAAATTTAACTGTTGATATTAAGAATGAGTTAAATAAAAAAGCCCGTCATTCGACGGGCTTTTTTATTTGGGTTTGGCTTTCTTTTTTACTGGCTGAACCAGTGAGGGACGTTTTTCACCGCGCTTTTCATCTTCGTATGCATCCAAAAATTCAAACACAACCGAGCCCGGTAATTTGTTGCAATTGCTGAGAATCACCATGCCAATTTGCAACTCAGGGTTAAATACCATTTCCGAGCGTGAACCAAATACATAGCCGCCGTGGTGCAAAAAGTTTTTATCGCCGCGGTAATCAAAGGTTCGCCAGCCCATTCCGTAATGCGTATCTGTAACACCTTCACGCGCGCCATAATGAGATTGCGCCGCAGTATTTTTTGTTACCTTGGCGTGAACCGCCTGTAAGGTTGCGGGCGACAAAACTTCAGGATTGTGACCCATATGTGCCAACACCCAACGCGCCATATCATTGATACTGGCATTGCCGCCAGCAGCGGGATTTAACCGATAATAATGTTGCGTAATTTCTTTGGTATACCATTTGCCGCGTCCACTTACTTCGTGTGGCAACGCGTAATTTTTGGTGGCCAGCAAACCTTCCAGGCCAATTGAAGCCGAGCGCATCCCCAAGGGTGTAAATAATTTTTCTTTCACATACTGTTCATAAGGCTTGCCAGTTTTTTTCAACACAATATTAGCCAGCAAACTCATGGTTACATTTTGGTAGCTGTAACATTTACCCGGCGGACATACAAAATTTACCGTTTTAAATTTTTGCATCACCGCATCAAAGGGCAAACCCTCTTCAATATAATTATCGCCGGCGTGGGTTGGCAATCCGGTTGATTGCGACATGATATTGCGCAAAGTCAGCTGATTGCCATAACGCGGATTACTAAACTCAACGTTTGGCAAAACCGAGGTAATTGGTGTATCCCAATTAATAAGACCGTCGTTCACTAATACGCCCGCTGTAGTGCCCGCAATAGTTTTTGACACAGAAGCTAAACGAAATGCTGTATCCGTATTAATCAGGTCATTAGTGCCAACTTTTTTAACACCGTAAGCTTGCAGCACTTTTACTTTTCCGTCGGCGATAATGGCGACTGCAAGACCAGGCACACGCGGAACAAGTTTTGTTTCAACGTAATTTTTAAAATCCAGAACAAATTTTTCACGCGGGCTTGCAACGGGTAGCGGTGAATTTTTTATTGCGCCAGTTGCAGTTGAAGCGGCGACAGAAGACGCGGTTGCTGCGACGGGTTTTACATCATTGATAGGCTCTGGGCCACCGGAAAAATCTTCATCATCCAAAGTGCCTTCTGTGAGTTGATCTTCTTCATCCGCTAATTCAGGTTTAACCAAAGTTGCTGCCGCTACCGGAGCAATCGCCATCTTCATGGCCGAGGATAGTGGTTGTGCCTCGGTACCAGATCCAGCTCCCACTGCCGCAACCATGGGCGGTGCTAATTTTTCCACGTCCTGTTTTGTGTCTGTTGCGGTCAGGTTTTTTTTTACGCTGGCTGTTGCAGGTGCTTTAGCAGGAGCTCGCTGGTTTTTAGCGGATGTTTTGGCAATCGTTGGTGCGGGCTTTTTACTAACAACTTTCTTTTCTGATTTGTTGGCTACAGCTTTTTTTGTTGCTGTGGATTTGGCGGTTTTTTTCTCAGCACCAGTTTTAGTGATTTTCTCTGCCGGTTTTTCTTGCGTGGTTTTTGCAGCCGTTTTTTTGCGCGCAACCGGTGGTGTTGTGGATGCTTCATCAAGCGGGCGAATCACAGGTTCGGGTGCTTTATACACAGGCGCGGCCGGGGCGCTGCTTGCAGCTGCACGCTCAGCTTGAATCGCTACAGGGTAAGAAATTTGTTTTTCATTTTGCGCATTTACCTGAGCAACAGACATCAGTGTGCACAAGGCGACAAACTTAAAAAAGTATCGCGCAAAAAATCCTGGCAGGTTTATAAGTGGAACATTTTCTTTCAATTTTTTCATAACGTCTTATGCACAACCATCGGCAAAGAACGCTGAATAAAATTCGCAAAAATTTATGCTGTTCTTTTTAATTCTTAGCAATAAAAAGAAACCTTTGTACGATGTGGCGAACAAGCGCAATAATCGTTCAAAGGTTTCCTGAACATCATAAATATTTTTAAAGCTTACAGCGTTTTAATATATTCAATTAAATCCCAACGCTCCTGCTCAGTAAGTTTTTCCTTGCCATCTTTACCTGTGCCGTATTCGTGGCCGGTATTGTGATTGCCAAGCGGTTCAACAATGAATCTCCGCTTATCTTTAGGATCAGTTTTATCGCAACCATCCGCATTGAAGCCAACATTCACCGGGTCAAACTCGCGGTTACCCACGCAGAACTCCGTGGGGCGTTCCTCCACTGGCAAAAGCAAAGTCCACAGATTGGGAACAGAGCCGTTGTGCAAGTAGGGTGCAGTCGCCCAAATACCGTTTAATGAGCGCGCTTTATATGACAAGAGTGATTGATAAGGGTTCGCAGTGGTGTCCGGTTTGTAGTTACCGGATTTTACACTGGGTCTTATCTCATTATCAAAGAAGGATTTACCCAACATGTACGCCCAATCGGCAACGCGGCGCACTACCCACTTGTCAGCATCGGGTGTCGCTACTGCGCCTTTGGTTGCTGCGGTCAGGACTTGAACAACCGGCGCGCGTTTTTGAACGACTACCGAGCCTACGTCAGTCTCCTGGTAAACCGACTCAAAATTACCCGCATAGCCTGTGTAAGCCACACTGTTAGTCGCCATTGTCGGGTCAGTGCCAACCACATCGATACTCGACATATTGGCCACTACTAAACGATCCCAATTGTCGCGTTCAATAACCTGATGGCAAGACGCGCAGTATTCGTTGTAAACCAGCTCACCGCGTTTTGCCGTTTCACGATCCACCTTGCCCAAAATTTCTTGTGGCCACACCGGCGACTGCAAACTATTCAAATGCGATTCAATGCGACCCAAATTGGTCAGGTCGATAGAAGATTTAAAATCAATCGTATGTTTTTTAGCTTTCTCGCCAGTGATAAGTGCAGAGAGGCTAAAGCGTGACTCCTGTGCTTTCCAATCGAGAATGCCGAATACACCAATGACTTCGCCAGTGTTGCGCCCCAAAGGACCCACTCCTGCGTTAGCGGCCAAGGCATTCCACTGCACGTAATCCGAGTGAGTGATATCCCACAGGAAAGGGTAGCTAACTGGAGCGTTAGGCTCGTTGAAAATAACTTCACGCACGCGCAACTGGTCGCGCTGGTTTAGGCCCGGTAACTTGCCCTTTGTTGAACCCAGGCGCTCCATGATTAGCGCAAATTGCACGTCACCGATGATGGTTTCATTAATGCCTTCAAGAATCGCATCCACTTGCTCTTCGTTGAGCATGCGCTTGTCTTCAGGCGTAGTGATTTGCATAAGCGCCAACTTCAATTGGGCTTTGTTAATCATGTGCTCAAGCACGCGGTTATAAATGCGGCCAAAAGCATCCAGACGAGCATAGCCGTAATCGAGATGGCTATGGTTCACCGTATTGTAGAGCTCAATGGTATCGCCCCACTTTTTGAGGTCTTTGAGAATTTGCTCTTCGCTGGAGTAATTATTTTTTAACGCCAATACCGCTTTTACGAAACGCTCGCGTTTTTGCGGATCGGTTTGGGTTTGCTCCAGGCTTTTCTCCATGGCAGTGAGGAAGCCCACCATATCTGCCATTGCCGGGCCGCCATCGATACGAATTGCCTTACCTTTGTAATTCACTTGGCCGGTATGACAAGCGGCACAGGTGTAACCCATGTAGTCATTGCCCTGATAGGTTTCTTTTACGAATCCGACGGCCAAGCCGTCAGGATTAAAGAAAGTTGGCTTTTGCGGCAAATAACGGAATTTGTCGATGTTGTTGTTTGCACGCAGCAATTCTGTGGAATCCACTTGCTCAAGCGCGAGGTAGAAGTCGTAGGGCAGCAAGCCCGAACCCTGGGTGGTGTTGTAGAACCACAAACTATCTGCTTCGCTCCAACCCTGATCAAGGTAAACGGGAGTGGAATAATTTTCACCGTTAGCGCCATTAGTCACCGCTATAGCACCACGCTCGGGATCATCGTCCCAGCGCTGATAGGTTTTTCCCGCCGCGAGAATCACCAGCAGAATAATTGCAAAAACGATTTTGAATTTTAAAAGGGTGCGAAAATTACGGCGAATCCAGTGAAACAAACCGACAATCGCTTTGATGATAAACATGGTGGACTCCTGAGAAATTCCCGTTTACAGATGACACATTGGTGAGTTGCGCAATTTATTATTAAAACTAGTTGGCAGGTCGTTACTTCCCTGTAGGCCAAGATTGGCCTCAAAATAAACCTTAAGGTTTGCACCGCATCATAACCACCTGAACACCAGCAAACCAGAGTTTCACGTCGTTTTAAGCTGCTTTCTTGGTATTCTCGCGCAGTATTGTTATTTAATGCCCAAAACTCCCGGCATTGGTTGCATCTCATGATTCATGCGATTAGTGTAGCCGCTGTTTATTTCTTTACAGCGCCAGGGATTTTTTAATTAATCCTATGTCGCACCATCAACATGCTTGAGGATCACACCATGAAAAAATTAACACTCACCTTGATCGCCGTGGCCGCAATGACCAGCAGCTGTACCTGGGTAAAAGTTAGCGAAACTGCCAGCAGCGTCGCCGTTGCGAATTCTGTAAATGTGCGCGGTTGCAAAAACTTGAGTGAAGTTACCGTGAGCGTGACGAGCAAAGTAGGATTTTATAAGCGTGATGCCGATAAGGTTGCCACTGAACTTGCTAACCTGGCACGCAACGAAGCTGCCGGATTGGGTGGCGATACCATTGTGCCCAGCTCTACTATCGAAAACGGTAAGCAGAGCTTTAACGTTTACAAATGCAATAAATAATGTTTTTCGCCAGCAGCTACTATGCTGCTGGCATTAAATTCAACAAAGTGAAATGTGTGCAGGCGCCGGATTGTTTGCTAAGGTTAGTTTACCTGTCTTTTTCTCGTCATATTTAAGTGCCATATTCTGCTGTTGATTTGCTTTAAACACTGAGGTTTACTGTGTCCAGCGCCTATTTCAATCGCGAGCTTAGCTTGCTTGAATTCAACAAACGCGTGCTCTATCAGGCCTATAACAGGGCGCTACCACTGATGGAACGTTTACGTTTCCTGTGTATTTTCTCCACCAATCTCGATGAATTTTTTGAGGTGCGCGTTGGCGGTCTGGTTGAACGCCTGGAGTTACCCACTAAAACGCCGCTCGGCCCCGATGGCCTTACCGAAATCCAGACACTGGAACAAATTTCGGAACGTGCGCATTTGCTGGTTGAAGAACAGTACAAGATTTTAAATACTGAAATCGTCCCCAGTCTGCGCGAAGCGGGCATACGTGTCTTGCGCCGCAACGAATGGACGCCGGAACAAATCCAGTATCTCAAAAATTATTTTATGTCAGAGGTTTTGCCGGTGCTCAGCCCCATCGGCCTGGACCCTGCTCACCCTTTTCCGCGCATCCTGAATAAAAGTTTAAACTTTATTGTAAAGCTTGATGGCAAAGATGCCTTTGGGCGCAGCTCCGGGCGCGCTATTGTGCAAGTTCCGCGCTCGCTTTCGCATATCATCGAGTTGCCCATTGAGCTAACAACCCAATGCCGTGAATTTGTATTTATTTCTTCCATCATCCATTTCTTTATGGCGGAAATTTTTGTCGGCATGACGGTAATTGATAGCTTCCAATTCCGTCTTACACGCAACTCCGATATTTTTCTGGACGAAGAAGAAACCGAAGACTTACTGCGCGCCGTGCAAGGTGAACTTGCCTATCGCCAATACGGCGATGAAGTGCGTTTGGAAATTTCTGACACCTGTCCGGACGAGCTGGTAGATTTTTTATTGCAGCGCTGTGAAATTAAAGAGCGCGATCTTTATAAAATTAACGGTCCGGTGAATTTAAATCGCTACAGCGATTTGTTTGAACTCATCAAAAATAAAGAATTATTTTTTCAGCCTTTTGTGCAGGCAATGCCAAAACTTTCAAAGCGCACCAACAGCTATTTTGAAGTTTTGCAGAAGCAGGACATTTTATTACATCACCCATTCGATTCGTTCCAGGGTGTAGTTGATTTTTTACGGGAGGCCGCTGCAGATCCTCACGTACTCGCCATTAAGCAAACGCTTTATCGCACAGGTTCAAATTCACCGATTGTTGATGCCTTGGTTGCCGCTGCCAAAGCTGGCAAAGAAGTTACCGCTATTGTTGAGCTGCGCGCACGTTTCGACGAAGAACAAAACGTAGCCCTCGCCGAGCGCTTGCAACGTTTTGGTATCCACGTTATTTACGGTGTGGTGGGCTTTAAAACTCACGCCAAAATGTTGCTCATCGCGCGCCGTGAAGAAGGCAAATTGCATTACTACGTGCATTTGGGCACAGGTAATTATCATCCCAAAACCAGTAAGCTTTATACCGACTATGGTTTGATGACCTCTGACAAAGATATTGGTGACGACGTTTACCGAATTTTCTTGCAGTTAAGCAGTATGGGTAAAGCATCCAAAATGGAAGCGCTTTTGTATGCGCCTTTCACCTTACACAGAGGCATAGTGCGTCGTATTCGCAGCGAAAAAGAACACGCTGAACATGGCAAGCCGTCACGCATTATTGCGAAGATGAATGCGCTTTACGATGAAGAATTGGTAAATGAACTTTATGCCGCGTCCAAAGCTGGTGTGCAGATTGATTTGATTGTACGCGGTGTTTGCCAGTTGCGTCCCGGTATTCCCGGGCTCTCGGAAAATATTCGCGTGCGTTCAATCATCGGCCGTTTTCTGGAACATCACCGCGTTTTCTATTTTGAAAACAATGGTAATCCGGAATTGTTATGCTCAAGTGCGGACTGGATGACACGCAATATGTTTCATCGTGTGGAAACTTGTTTTCCTATCAAGCATAAAAAAATTCGCGACCGTATGATCGAAGATTTAAATCTTTATCTTTCAGACAATACCCACGCCTGGATTTTGGATGCTGAGGGAAATTATCAATTGCTCGCACCAAAAGGTGATGAAATCGAAATTGATGCCCAGGGAATCTTATTGGATCGCTGGACATCGCGACATTAACAATTTCAGCGCATAAAAAAGGCCGATCATTGATCGGCCTTTTTTATAATCGTGATTTAAACAATATCCAAGGTGTAGCCAATATCATCCAGGTGGCGCATTTCTGTTTCCAAATCTGCAAAGGTTAATGGATGCTCTTCTAACCACGCAGCAGATATTTGCAGTTTTATTTTCTTTTTGCTTGCGGATAAGTTAATAGGCGGTAAGCCTTCCACTTTTTTTCCACGATGAAAAATCACCGCCATGCGTAGAAGTATCGCCAGATGAATAAGCTCTTCATTGCCCGGTGGAAAATGTTTAATGGGAAAACGTTTGCGATGCGCTAGCACCAACACCGAGAGATGACTTTGCTCAACACGCGAGCAACCTGCTAAATCTACGTGCTGAACAACGTAAGCACTGTGCTTGTGATAATCGTTGTGCGCAATGTCCAGGCCGACAGAATATAAACGCGCGGCCCAGCTTAAAAGTTTACCTGCTTCGGTGTGGTTCAAATCCCAATCGTCAGCAACTTGTGCCAAAAGATTTAATGCGGTTGCGGCTACCGCCTGAGCCTTTTCCATATTGACGTGAAATCGTGATGCTAAAGCATCGACACTCCCTTGGCGTATATCATGATTTTCTAAACGACCTTTTAAATCGAATAACAAACCTTCACGCAGGGCCCAATCCGCCGCCATCATCTCAGCTATTTGCAAGCTTTCAAATAAGGCTCTTAATACAATAACACCACCTAAAAAAACCGGTTGCCGATCTTCCGACAATCCTGGAATTTTTAAATCTGTATTACCGTGCTGACAATACAGCCGCACAATTTTTTCCAAATCCATCAAGCGAACAATGCCGTTGCTCCAACCCGCCGCTGCGCAAACTTTCGCAACTGCTTTGATGGTGCCGGACGCTCCGAGAACCTGGTTCCACCCTTGCTGAATAAATTCTTCCGCAACCGGCGTTAATTCCTGCATACAGGCAATAAAAGCTTTGTTTGCATTTTTGTCGTTGACTTTTCCATCCAAAAAAAATCTTTTGGTGATGGCAACACAACCCATGTTCAAACTTTCTTTAATCAGCGGCGACATACCCTCGCCGACAATAATTTCTGTACTGCCACCGCCAATGTCCATCACCAAACGTTTGCCATCTTTAGGCGCTATGCAATGTGCAACACCTAAATAAATTAAACGGGCTTCTTCATCACCGGAAATAATTTCAACAGGATGACCAAGGCGTTGTTGCGCATCTGCCAAAAATTGACTGGAGTCGCTAATACTTCGGAGAGTTTTTGTGCCGACAATACGTACACTGCGCGATGGATATTCACGCAAGCGTTCGCCAAATTTTTCAAGACAATTTAAGGCGCGAATACGCGCATCTTCACTGAGCGAACCGTCACTCCCCAAACCCCAACCCATACGTACCGGATCACGCAAACGATCAAGCACCACCAATTGGTCGTTATCCCATTTGGCAATGATCATATGAAAACTGTTGGAGCCCAAGTCAATAGCGGCTATGTGACTGGTGTTGGAACGATCGAGGCGAGAAAGGTTGAACATCGACTTTTACACCTGATAAAAAAATTTGCCCGACAAAAGTCGGGCAAATTGTGGTTATTAATTCAGTGCTGTTTCTGCTGGTGCTGCAGCGGCCGCATTTGCCTCTGCTTGTTGCTGCGCTTGCATAACTGCTTGCGCGAATACAGCATCAAAATTAATAGGTGCCAACATCAATGGTGGGAAGCCGCCGCGCGTTAACAAACTGTCGATAGTTTCGCGTGCGTAAGGGAAAAGAATTTGAGGGCACAAGGTGTTAATTGCATGGCTCAGTTGAATGCCATCCAAACCATTAATCACAAACAAACCGCCTTGTTTTACTTCAACAAGAAAAACAACTTTGTTATCAATACGAGCGGTAATGGTTAACAGCAATAAGACTTCAAACAAGCCTTCTTCAAGCGGAGTTACCTGAATGTTTAAATCTTGTTGTACGTTAGGCTTCCAGGCTTTAGTAAAAGCATCAAGACCGCTTGGGGTTTCAAAAGAAATATCTTTCAAATAAATTTTTTGGATTGCAAAACCTGCTTGCGGAATTTCTTGTTCTTGAGCTGCCGCAGCCTGGGTGTTTTCTTCACTCATAATAATTCTCTTAATGTCACTTTAGTTATTTTGTAAAAGCCCGTCGAGCTTACCTTGTTTGTCCAGCGCCCAAAGATCAGTAAAGCCACCTACGTGAAGCTCACCAATCCAGATTTGTGGCACTGTTCGTTGCCCGCTTTTCTGCATCATTTCTGTACGCAGCTGGGGATTTTGGTCAACACGAATTTCTTCCACGCTAACGCCTTTTTGCGCCAATAGCTTTTTAGCATTAACGCAGTAAGGACAAATCGCTGTGGTGTACATCAAAACTCGCGCCATATAAATCTCTGCTTTTACTTGCCTTTAACTAGCGGCAAATTCTGGTTTTGCCACTCGCTGATACCGCCTGAAAGTCTACGAACCTCAAAACCTTCTTTAGCCAATTGGCGACCTGCAACTCCTGCATACTGCCCCATCTTGTCTACTATGATAATGGTCTTGCTTTTGTATTTTTCAAGAGTAGCCAAATCACTATTGATGCGCTCATAGGGAATATTAATAGCATCAACCAAATGACCTGCTTTGAATTCAGCACTGGGGCGAATATCCAGAATCACTGCCTTATCACTGTTAACCAGGGCCGTCAGCTGATTGTTGGTTACCGGTACACCACTTTTCACGCGCTCGCGCATAACATAAACAATAATCAGAACCGCTAACAGACTGGTTAAAATCCATTCTTGTATCAAAAACTGAATAAAATTCACAAGGCTACCTATATTGAAATCGAGAGGCCGCCCGCTAGGGCGAAAAACGGACGCCCATTATACACAGGCTAGTGATTTCTGGCGCACTTCCACCGGTTGAATTCGCGCCCAAAAAAAATGCCCGCTAATGCGGGCATTCATTTAAACACTATTCTATTACTTTTTAGCGTACATGATCCAAAGCTTGGCAACACGTCCCAAATTGGATTTATCTGATACGGATTGGAAAGCTTTAATTGCTTCAGCTTTCTTACCAGAGTTCAAATATGCAACGCCTAAACGTACATAAGATTCGTCGATAGCTTTCAAACCACCTTTAGCAATAGCACTTTGAATAGTGCTGATGGCTTTATCGTTCAAACCGTGACCCAAATAAGCAGCACCGATTTTTGCCAAAGGCTCGCCGTTTGGTTTGGTTGAAGCTTCTTTCGCAGTTGCATCCAATGTAGCGAGGTCAGTCGCAGCATCGGCTTTAGCGCGGTTTAAGAGTTTGGTAGTACGCTCTGAACTTGGAACTACACCTGCAGCAAGACCAGCTTCGATAGCAGATTTTGCATCACCAGAATCCAACATAGACAAAGACAATTCAGCCATGTCGTTGTAGTCTTCCGCAGTCATTGCGCCTACGGCTTTTTTCAAGCGGTAATACTCAATTTTTTCCCTGTCTGAAAAATTCACTTCGTTACGAGTAAATTTCAAAATATCATTCCAGTACTCAGGGGATGGATAAAGCTCAAGCAGTTTCGATAAAACGTCTATATATGCCGAGTTATTACCCAATTTTGAATAGCTGTAGCCTAAAATTTGTAACCAGTTTTTATCAACTGGCTTTTTAGCCGCTTCTGCTTGCTTAATTAATTTTTGAGCGTATTCAGCAGAGTTTTTGTAATCACCTTTTTTGAAATAGGCTTGCATCATACCGGTGGTAACTTCGATAGTTGCAGGATTATTTTTCAAGTATCTTTCGTAAGCTTCGATACCTTTTGAATAATCACCCAGAGACAAATAAAGTTCTGCGAGGGTATTTAAACGTTGACCAACTTGATCAGCAGGAACTTGGTTTGCAGCAAGCATTGCTTCATACACTTTTGCTACACCAGCGTAATCTTTCAATTGCACCAAGCAAGCAGCTTTGAATTCGTTAGTAACTTGTTCTTCGTAGGCGTTTTTGCCAGAGACAGGAACAACTTTTTCGTTAATAACAGCTAAGGCTTCTTTCCACTTCTTCTCAGCCATTAATTTTTGGGCTTCGCCCAGAGGCTTCATTTTAGCGCTAAGTTGTTGAGCTTTTTCCGCCGCCATAACAGCTGGTGCAAACACTGCTGAAACAGTCGTTATGCCGGTTGTTAAAGCCACTACAAATGAAACTGATTTTGCGATTCCAAATAAATTTTTTTTAACACACATAACTATGTTTACCAATACGTTTACTGATTACAGCAATGTTAAGCACAAATGCGAAAAAAACGCTGGAGATTACTCCAGCGCTTCATTACCCAATATACCGATGTTTTTTACGCCCAAGCGCTGTGCGGTGGCCAACACTTTAGCAACATAATCGTATTTTGCTAACTTGTTAGGTTTCAGGTGAATCTCTGGACGAGGTTCAGCATGTGCAGCTTGGCTTAAATAACTTTTCAATTGATCTCCACCTGAAATCACTTCCGAGTTCCAATAAATAGTACCGTCAAAATCTACTACGATATCTATCACTGGCGGTTTTTCCGGATTTTCTGGAGGAGTTGTTACTGGCATGTCCAACTTAACCGCATGGGTCTGCGGCGGGAGAGACATAATTAACATTACAATGAGTACAAGCATCAAATCGATCAATGGTGTGGTATTCAATTCCACCATTACATCGGGTTCTGCGCTTCCACTCCCAACATTCATACCCATGATGAATTACCTTTATTGTGGAACCATCAACTTAATGATGTTCAGGTGAAGTGATGAAGCCCACACGGACAATACCTGCTTTTTGGCAATAAGCTACTACGCGGCCTACTGGCTCGTAGCGAGAATTCAAATCGCCGCGGATATGTACTTCTGGCTGAGGCTTAATAGGAGCTTTAGCACGTAAGTTAGCCAACAAATCTTCCTTAGTCACTGGAACGTTGTTCCAATAGGTTTCGCCAGCTGCGTCTACCGCAATAACGATATTTTCAGGCTTGGATTGTGTTGGAATATTTGAAACGTTTGGAAGTTGAACCGGTACAGTTTTTAGAACCACCGGTACAGCGATCAAGAATACGATTAGAAGTACCAACATAACATCAACCAATGGAGTTGTGTTAATCGTGGAGTTCAGTTCTGTATTATCGCCGCCTTCGGAAATATTCATGCCCATTTTTAGATACCTTCGTGTTACAAGTTTTTACTTATACCTAACTCTAACATTGGCAATCGCCATGCTTGAGTTAGGCATCAGGTATTAAACCGTTAATGTAAAATTACTTGTCACCGCCATGAACACCTACGATGAGGTATGCGTGAACGTCAGAAGCAAAGGCATTCAAAGATTCGCTTGCAACTTTGTTACGACGAACCAACCAGTTGTAAAGGAATACTGCAGGTACCGCTACACCCAAACCGATTGCAGTCATGATCAAAGCTTCACCTACTGGACCCGCTACCTTATCAATTGAAGGCTGACCAGTTTGTGCAATTACGATCAACGCGTGGTAAATACCCCATACAGTACCGAACAAACCTACGAATGGAGATGAAGATGCTACGGTAGCCAATACAGCCATACCAGTTTGCAAATCGTTAGTGATATTTGCTACTGAACGGTTAACTGACAAGCTTACCCAAGATTCCAAATCGATCTTGTCGGTCAATTTGCCATCGTGATGCTTAAGTGCTTTCAAACCATCTTCAGCAACCGCACGGAAAGCGCTGTCTGCTTTGAGGTTGTTAACACCATCTTGCAAGCTTTTTGAATCCCATACTTTACGAGCTTCGTTAGCTTGGCTAAACAATTTTGATTGAACCATCAATTTGATAGCTGCAATGTACCAGGTAGCAGCTGACATGAGGATCAAGAGGATCAATACGGTTTTAGTTACCGCGTCACCTTCGTTCCACAATTTGCCCATACCGTATTCTTCAGACTTAGCGGTATCGTCGTTAGCAGCATCAATTGCACTGGCAGCACCTTCAGAAGAAGCTGCTTCTGCAGCTGGCGCAGCAGCATCTGCCGCTGGAGCTGCAGCGTCGGTAGCTGGAGCTGCTGAATCTGCAGCTGGCGCAGCGGTGTCTTGAGCGAAAGCTGAACTTACTACGAAATGCTGACCACCTAAAGCCAACGCTAAAATTAAAACAGATGAAAGTTTTTTTAACATTTTTCAAACCCTGCAGTTAACGTAAATTTAAAGATCTATTTTTTTGATTGAGTGACAAAAGAGCCAAGCAAATACTTAGTTCTTAGCGTCTTCAATCTTCCATGTGAATTTAATTGGAAGCCAACATGCCACTGGCTTATCGCCAACCATGCAAGGAACAAATTTCCAAGAGCGAATAGCATGTTTTTGTGCAGCCTCATCCAAGCGCGCGGAACCACTTGAAGAAGAAATCTGGGCATCAGATACACGGCCGTCTTCACCAATATACAGGTTCAAACCTGTAGTTCCCGCTTCACCCAAACGAATAGAAGCAGCTGGATATTCCGGACGACTTAAACCTTTACCAGCTGGTTTAGCCTTGGTTTGGTTTACTGGAGCTTCAACTTTCTTCTCTGTTCTTTGCACGTTTTGAATAGCTGCTGGAGCTGGTGCATCAGGAACAAAGTCAAGCATTGGAGGCGGTACAAAATCTGGTGGTGGTGGTTTTACTTCTGGCGGAGGTGGAGGCGGAAGTTCCTCTTTAACGATCTCTTCCTCTTTTACATCTGCCTTAAGGATTTCAATAACATTCTTAACTGCTTCGCGATCAAGACCTGCGGCCAGACCGTAGATTAGAAGCACATGGAAGACGACTACAATAATAATACCTGTAGTACGCTGTCCTGCACTTTTTTTGGCGTGATATGACATAACTTAGCTGCCACCTTCTGAATTTCACCTGCAAAAAATGACATCGCAGTACAAACAAATCCAATATTCTGGCAGTTGTATCCACAATCTCACGGAGTAAGCGCCTAAAGCACCTGGCCTTAGTGGCTAGCAAGTATAGCTAGATTCACTGGCTAAGAAACCTTATTAACAAACTCTGACAATTTTTTAGGTTATTTTTGGTTTATGCACAGGTAGACACGCTACCCCCCTAAAAAACGGGGCTATAGTAGCCGCTCTTAAACACCATGAAAAGCGCTATTTAAGCCTAACCCAAGGTTTCCACTTAAATATTTGGCATATAAATTAGCCTAATATTTTCAGTTACAACTTTGGACTATAACTGTGCGGTATTTCCAAGCAACTGGGTATATATACCTACATCTTTATTCAATAAAATGCTATTTTGCCCAAAAATGTGGCATTTAGCGTCGCATCAATATAGATACATCATAGGTACTTGGGGATTTTAACGCGGCCATTTAAGCAGGAATTTTGCACCACCCAAGTCTGAGTGACTACATACTGCAGATCCTAGGTGCCAATCCATAATGCGCTTGACCAATGCTAGGCCTAGCCCGAAACCGCTTCTGTTCGGTAACTCACTGTAGATACGTACAAATGATTCAAAAATTCTGTTGCGTTGATCTTCAGGCACACCAGGACCATCGTCTTCTACCGCAATCACAAAATCGTTCGAGTTCACCTGTAAGGTGATGCGGATTATTGATTTCGCATAACCCGACGCGTTATGAATTAAATTTTGAATCGCTGTTTGCATTAAGGACCACTCACACTTCATAGCGGCGCCTTCAGTTTTATCAACAACCTCAATGCGGACCTGATCATCCAAATGATTAGCGAGGCGATGAATAATATCTTGCACTAAATCTTGTATATGACCTTCACGCTGATTTAATCGCTGTGATTGTTGATCAAACGCAGCGTAGGCTAAAAACGAATTTATAAGCGATTCCATTTCCAGTATGTCGCGATTAATGCTGGAAAGTTGGCGCGCTAGATTTGCTGGTAAATTTTGTTCTTCCGTAATCGCCAGAGCGAATTTCATGCGCGCCAAGGGCGTTCTTAATTCGTGCGAAACAGCGAGCGTCATTTCTTTTTGCGAACGCAAAATTTCATCGAGCCTTTTGGCCATGGCGTTAAAAACTTTTGCAAACGGATAGAGCACCGAGCGCGAAGAAATTGCAATCGTTGTCGCTTGGCCTTCACCGCCCATTTGTTGCGCATGCTGACTTAAGCGCGCAAGATCCCGCGTTAGCGGCCATACCCATAAAAATACAACTCCGGCGATGGCGGCGTAAAACAATAAGATGAACGCAATATAAAATTCACTGCGTTTATTTAATTCAGATGGGTAGGACAACATTAAAACGTCGTCAGTGTTAGCTACACGCTTATAAAAATAATTGGTGTGCTCATCTGTGGCGCTAACGATTTCGCCGCGTTTAATTTTTTCTGCCATTGTTGTGCGGGAGAAATCGGTGACAGAGATTAAGCTCACTTTATATTTGAGTTGGGCAATCGCTTTATGAAGCAGCGCTTGTTTATCTTTACCAGAGTCTGCTTCGAGGGATTGTTCAATTAAGCTGAATAAATCTACTACAGCCGTATCAACTGCTTGCGGTGGATTAATATCGTCCCAAAATTTGTTGAGCACTAACCCCAAGAGTAAAATGGATAAAACGATAATTAAATACAGAGATACAAAGGCGCGATTCATCGCCCTAGCTCCACGCGTTTGCGACGAACAGGTAACCTTTACCCCAGATTGTTTTAATGCGGGTCGGATTTTCAGAATTATCTAATAATTTTTTACGAAGCTGGGAAATCCGTACATCAATAGTACGATCCAAGCCGTCGTATTCGCGATTATAAATTTGGTTGAACAAATATTCGCGCCCGATTACCTGACCTGCATGTTTTGCGAGGGCAACCAACAAATCAAACTCATGGCTGGATAAATTAATGTCCTCACCGTCCAGCTGAACTTTGCGCGCGGTGGGCTGGATTATTAATTTATCGAACACCATATTTTCTTGTTCGGTGCTGTCTTGCTGATAATAACGGCGCATAAGCGCACGGACACGCGCCAGCAAAACCCTTGGCTCAACTGGTTTTATCACGTAATCGTCGGCGCCAAACTCCAAACCCAATACTTGGTCGATATCCTCATTGCGTGCCGTTAACATTAAAATTGGGCCGCGATACTGAGGGCGTAATTCCTGACAAATCGTCAAACCGTCTTTGCCGGGAAGCATTAAATCCAAAATAACAAGCGTAGGATTTAATTGTTGGCACTGTCGCAAGACACGATTGCCATTGCCTTCAATGGTGACAATAAATTCGTTGTTTTCAAGATAGTCTTTAACTAAATCTGCCAAGCGACGATCATCTTCAACCAACAGGATATGATTTTTCATCTCGGTTCTCGCTAAAAAAAGCTCCACGGATTGCGACGTGAACGCTGATATTTTTTCTGTGCGTTAATAACCTGAAACGCCTCTTGACCAAGCAGGTTTTGGTTATTCATATCGCGCAACTCAAACACTGTTGTTTTAGCAATCGCTTGTGTAAATTCCGTTTTTCCATTGTTAACATTTTGCCAACATTCAATCGGTGTTTTGTTAGGGCTTTGGTATAAACACAACGAATATGTTTTGTTATTTTGTGCCTTCCATTCCGCAATTAATAAATCCTGGCACTGGGATTCAGCTTCAGATAACACACAAATATTTGGCTTCATCACCAATTGAATTAGGGGTGCATTTTCTTCTGCGTGGCAAGGTTGATTGAGCAAAACCGAACAACTTATTATGCTTATTATGGCGAGCGATTTTTCCTTAAAAATGATACACCCCCCCAGCAAAAGCTGTTACCACATTATTCTCTGTGACCAAAGGGCTGTTGGAAATAGAATGACTCAAGTGACGATAGCTGGTAAAAAACCTTAGACTCCAATGCTCGTCCAATTGGTATGCCCAATCGAAACGCAACAAACTGGTTAGTCCAGCGTTTGGCTCATAAGCAAAATTTCCCGGTGACTCGCGCTCGGGCAAACCGTAAAAATAATTTATCGTGGCTGCGTTTTGCCAATTAGCGCCGAGCGTTAATTTAACGTCGTGTTTGCCCACATTAATACTTTTACTTATGGCAAGGCGCGCTTCATTGCCATCGTAATAACCGGTGGCTTCCTGCAAAAGCTGGACTTGAATATCTACATCATAAATAGTGTGGCTATATTCTACGCCTGCTAATGCGGCCACATGGCGATCGTGTAAACGGCTCTTATCTATAGCGCGATTGTTAGCTTCTAGCGAAGGACTATCTTTGGCGCCGCCGGCCATACTTGCAAGGTTGGAGCGATCAACAAAATTACTAATATCCCACTCATTGAAAAAAATTTGATCGTAACTGGGTGTTAACAATATATTTAATTCTTGTTTATTATTTTGAAAAAGATTGTACCCAAGATCCAAATTCTGGATGAAAAAACGTTCGCCCTGATAGCTAAATTGCGGAAGAATAACCAGCGGAATATCGTCATTATCCATGACGGGATTTGTGCGAACGCCGAGACCTAATCCGATACTGAACTGCCAGCGCGATTCATCTTCAGCCGCCCATGACTGCGCAATAATACTTAGATTAAGTATCAGGAGCGCTACAAAAGCGAGAAATGTGCGGTGAAAACGTGATTTAACAATGATCATGGCTTAGCCCTTTTACGCATAACTCGCTAGTTATACCGCCAAACCTCGGGCAAATCTGTAATCTTTTGTGAGCAGCCAGCAAGATAAAACTTGCTGGCTGATGGGAGCAATCGATTTTTATTAGAAGCGGTAATCAATATTCAGGCTGGCCAGATTTGGCTTGCCGCTGATTTCCTCGCAAATATTTTTGTATTCCAGGTTAACGTTGAAGTGTTCATTAATCACAAAGCCAACGCCTATACCGTAAGAATAACCGGATTCAGAACCATCGGAACTGCTAACCAATTTACCAGTAGCGTCCAGAATTCTGCCTGAACTGTTTACGTGAGTATAACCAAGTAGCGCATAAAGCTTGGCTTCATCGTTCACTAATTCCGGCTTGTAATAGATACTTTGATAACTGCCAATATCGCGCTCAATGGTGCCAGTTTGCAATTGACCTTGAGCATCAAAATAGCGATTGCTGGTGCCGGTGGTTTGGCCATTACCCAAGCGCAACTCAACACCAAGCGCAGCGTTGTATTTGTAACCACCAAAAAATTCTACTGCACGTATTTGGCTGACGTTATCTACGCCGTCCTGGGTATCGTCAATGCTGGCAACACCCGCTCCCAAATAAAAGCCGCGTTCATTGTCGGCAAATGCGGGTAAAGCCAAAAGGCCAAGCGCGAGTACGCATAACTTTTTCATGAGCATTCCTATTAGTTAATAACAGTAAGTTGCTGAGTTTGCCTCTCGGAACCGCTGAAAAATGTTTGCGGCGCAGACATGACAAGGCAAATTTAAGTAGAAAAAGCGGAGTTTACACAATGTAAATGAGCATTTTTCTACTTGAATTTAACGCAGTCAGGGCAAGTAAGGTAATTTTTCAGCGGTTCCGTATGATAGCGGAGCCTTGCCCATAAAAAAAGCATCGGTAGTCAGCCGATGCTTTGGGTGTCGCAATAATACGCATTAGCGGTGTTTAATTTTATCGCTCGCTTTCAAGCCTGAAACAATTTCGATATTGATACCGTCAGACAAACCTGTTTTAACTTCGCGTTTTTCAAACTTTTGCGGCGTAGTTTCCACTTCAACAAAGCTGGCTTTATCTTCAATAATTAAATTGCCTTCATTAATCGCTAATACTTTTTCTTTCTTCTCCAAAACTATATCGGCATTAGCGCTGTAGTTTGAACGCAAGAATAAATCTTTGTTTAATCTTACCGCGGCGCGAATAGTAAATTTAATTGTGCCTTGGTCAGTGACACCTTTTGGTGAAATATATTCCAACACCGCAGTGAAAGGTTTGCCTTGCAGGGCACCAATGTTCAACACTAGCTCCATGCCTTCTTTCAATTTACCAACTTCAGATTCATCCACTAAACCTTCAAAAATCATATCGGTCATATCAGCCAAAGTTGCTAATGATGTACCCGATTGGAAGGTACTCGATTCAACAATAAACGCACCTTCTTTGTTAGGTACATCCAACACCATGCCATCAACGGTAGCAGGAATTAGGTTAGAAACCTTGTCAGAATTTTTAGTTGCGCCAGATTTCAACAAGAGCAATGCGTTTTCTGCGTTAGCCAAAGCTTCACGCTGCAAGTTGTACGACACTAAAAATTTATTGTATTCAGATTCTGAAATTAACTTTTGACCAAAGAGTCGTTTTTGGCGGTTGTATTCTGTCTCGGAATTTTGCAAATTAATTTTTGCGCTTTGTACTTGTGACTCCGCAGAGTTCACATTAAGCATATTGGGACGCAAAGTAATTTTTGCGAGAATATCGCCCTTCTTCACAGTTTGGCCTGCAACAACATAAACCTTTTCTACCACACCAGACACTTGCGATTTAACTTCGATTTCACGGCGTGGAATAACCTTACCAATAGCCACTGTCTTTTTAATAATCGTGGTAGTTGTAGGGCTATCAAGTGTATAGACGACCGGGGGTTGCTGAGATTTTTTGTACAAGAACACGATGGTGCCAATAAAAATTATTGCCACCAAACCCAGTACGCCAAACATAATGATTTTTTTCATTTTTCCCTTCTTACCTTTATATAAATTACTAAATGGAAATTTCTAGGTTGAAATAGTTGATATGGTTTAAAGATTATTCATCTTGCAATGCAACAATGGGATTAACACTCGCTGCTTTTGCTGCTGGTAATAAGGATGCCAGCACGCCTGCTACTATCAATACAATGAGTGCCATAATCGCGGTTTTAAAATCTACTTCGGGATGTCGAAACATTCCGGCTTTGCCTCCGTTAGCAGCCATAATTGCGCTGACACCTTCCAATAAAAACACGCTGACAACCAAACCGCAGTACCCCGCAACGGCGGTAATAAATACCGACTCTTGCATGATCATGGTAATAATTGCGCGCGGTGTTGCGCCCAGTGCTTTGCGTAAACCGATTTCCCGCGTACGCTCTTTCACCACAATCAGCATAATATTTCCCACACCAATCGCACCCGCCATAATGGTGCCAATAGCTACAATCCAACTGAATAATTTAATGCCGGTAAATAATCCGTAAATTTTGTCGAATTCATTTTGCAAATTAAAACTGCCAAATACGCCAAGGTCTTTTGGATCTACTTTATTTTTTTCCGCCAAGTAATTTTTTACATCTTGCTCTGCTACAGAGGCGTGGATGCCAGGTTTAGGAATAACAACAAAACTACCGACCCAGCTCACCTGATTAAAGGCGTAACGCAAAGTGTCGTTTGGAATATAGACTTTTTCTTCTTCTGTACTGCCAGGGTTGGTGTCGCTGGTTTTATAAACGCCAACCACCTGAAAGCTGATGCCGGAAATCGTAATATCTGAGCCAATTACCTTCTCGCCCGGCTTAAATAGTTGGGTTTTTACACGCGCACCAATGATTGCAACCTTGCGATGCTTCTCATCGTCAATTTCATTAATATAACGGCCTTCTTCTATGGTTTGCTGGTGAATATTCGCCATGCCAGCATGTGTGCCCTGGATAGAAAAACTTCCGTTACGATCTTTGTAAACTGTATAGGCAGGTGAGCCGCCCCAAATGCCTACGCTGTTCTGTGCATAAATTCTTCCCACGCTCGGCACATTATTGCGAATGCCTTCTACATCTTCTGCCTTTAAACCAATGGTGCGGCCAACCGGCATTCCCTGGTAGGGAATTTGCGTTTTACTTTGCGACCAAATCCACGCTGTGGGAGGCACGGTTTTAAAATCTTCAATAACACCGTTCTCCAAACCCTTACCGGCACCCAATAAAATCGTGAGCATAAAAATGCCCCAAAAAACACCGAATGCAGTGAGTGTTGTGCGCAATTTGTGTTGGCCAAGAGTGCTAAATATTTCTCGCCATTTTTCAATATCAATAAACATGAAGTTGTCCTTTAGTCTGCTCGCATGGCTTCAATTGGCATGATGCGCGCCGCTTTTAATGCGGGCACAAGCCCTGCTAAAGCACCCACAACAACTAATAAAATAATGGCCGTAATGGCGACTTGAAAATCTACTTCCGGATTTTGGAAAAATTCCAATTTTGCACCGGAGCTACGCAAACCAAAAGCAACTAACTCCAGGAGCGCAACACCTAAAACCATTCCCATGTAACCCGCAATACTGGTTACTAATATGGATTCCATTAACAAGGTGCCCACAATATTTTTTGGCGTCGCGCCCAAGGCTTTACGAATTCCAATTTCGCGGGTGCGCTCTTTTACGGTGATGATCATAATATTGCTAATACCAACAATACCCGCCGCTAAAGTGCCCAAACCAACAAACCAGATAATGGCATTAATTCCCAAAAATAATCCCTTCACCATTTTTGCCGGTTCGGCCATGTTGAATGAGCGAACGGCACGTTTGTCTTCTGGCGATACTGTGTGGCGGCGTTGCAGTAATTCAATAACTTTTTTCTCAAAAGCAAAACCATCCACACCCTGGGTTGGGCGCAACCAAATAGTTTGCACAGTGTTACCGCTACCAAACACTTTGCGATAAGTTGTGTCTGGAATATAAATGCGTTCTGAGTCGCGGCCACGATTTGCTTTATCGTGAAAAACACCCACGACTTTTAGAACCACACCATTTACGCGAACCTCTTTACCAACCGGATCAAAATCTTTACCGAATAGTTTTTCAACAACAGCAGAGCCCAATTCACAAATTTTGCGATTGTCCTGCTGATCAAACGGATTTATTTTTCTGCCTAAATTAAAGGGCACTGATTCTTTAATTTTGAAATAGTCATCAGGAATACCATGGACCGCGAAATTACCGATTTTTTTCTCGTAGGTAATAGTTGCGCCATTTGTCTGGTTTTCTGAAGCAATAAAACGCACATTGGGAATTTGCTGTTTAATTGCCTGTATATCTTCCTGGTTTAATTGCACGTAACGACCTAAACCCATGCCGTTATAGGCAACTGATGTTGCGCCTGTGTAAACGATAATAAAATCCATAACTTCGCCACCGAAGCCATCGTAAACACCATTTTGCATTCCTCTGCCCGCACCCAGCATAAGGATCAACATGAAAATACCCCAGAACACACCGAAGGCAGTGAGCAGTGTGCGCAATTTATTTTGGCGCAGGGTAAATAAAATTTCTTGTAAACCATCCAACATAATAATTAACCCAGAATTTCTTCTTCGTCCTGTTCGGCTTGGTCGTCAGCGATATGTGAATGATGATGTTTGCCAGCCACAATCAAACCATCTTTCAAAATAATTTGGCGCTGTGTTTGATCGGCAATATCTTGTTCGTGCGTCACAATCACAATGGTGTTGCCGAGTTGATGAATGTCTTTCATCAGGGACATAACTTCTTGCGTGGTTTGGCTATCCAGCGCACCGGTTGGCTCGTCCGCTAAAATAACTTTTGGTTTGGTAACCAACGCGCGCGCAATCGCCACGCGCTGCTTTTGTCCACCCGATAATTCGTTGGGCATAAAATTCGCGCGATGATCTAATCCCACCATTTCCAAATATTGCGCAGCGCGATAGTTACGCTCTTTACGACCGACGCCTTGATAGTAGAGGGGTAAGGCAACATTTTCGGTAGCGTTTTTGAAAGGCAACAGGTTGAAAGACTGGAATACAAAACCAAGCAATTCATTGCGCAAATGCGCTGCGGTTTTTTCTTTGAGATTTTTAATTTCACGGCCAGCCAGGAAATAATCGCCCTGGTCATGGTTATCCAAAATCCCCAGAATATTTAGCAGGGTGGATTTACCGGAGCCCGAGGAACCCATGATTGACACTAACTCGCCTTCGCGAATATGCAGGTCTATACCCTTAAGTACATGTAGCGGCTGTTCGCCGGAGTGATAGTATTTGTGGATGTTATGCAGTTTAATCATGGATCTCTCATCCTCCAGGTGCACGGGTTTTCACCTAACCAAGCTTAATCACTATTTAAAATCTGGCTGACTTTTTTACTTTCATTAACAAAGTCATGACAAGTGTCAGCGCTTAAAATTCAATGGCTTAGGTTGTATATCGACTTTGACGCTAACAACTCAGTTTTAGATTCACTTGCGGAAGGTTTATTTGGTAAATCGGGGGTTTGGGTTTGTTGTAGGAAGGTATATAGAACATATCTTAGACCCCCGGCTTGCAGCTAAAAAAAAACGGCTGATAACCGGGGTTATCAGCCGTTTTGCAACAAAGGTCTAAGCAGGGCGAAAGATTAACGCTGTATAGCGTGATGATTAAGCAATCGCCCCACTGCGGTTAACACCATTAATCAACGCCTTCACCGCCGAGGTAATAATGTTGCGATCTTGCCCTACGCCGTAAACCGATTTGCCGTTTACCTTTACTTCTACGTAAGTTACTGCCGCTACATCCGAACCTTCGCCTACAGAATGCTCATGGTAGTCGATGACATGTACTTCTTGGTCGATAAATTGGCTAATCGCATGAGCTGTTGCATCGATGGGGCCGTTGCCGCTGCCGCTGATTTGTACGGTTTCATTTTTGTGTTGCGCGTGGATCACTATATCAACCTGGTGCGTATCATCTTGCTCGGTAAACTTACTCGACTGATAGGCAATGGGTGAATTCACGGCAAAATATTCGTCGTTAAAAATTTTAACGATATCGCTGCTCTTCACTTCTTTGCCGGTGGTGTCACTCACTTTTTGCACCGCTGCGCTGAATTCAATTTGCAAGCGACGCGGCAATTGCAAACCAGCTTCCTGTTGCAACAAGAAACTGATTCCGCCTTTACCCGATTGCGCATTCACACGCACAACCGCATCGTAACTGCGATTTAAATCAGCAGGGTCGATAGGCAAATAAGGCACTTCCCACAGAGTATCTTTTTTCTGAACCGCAAAACCTTTTTTGATGGCATCCTGATGTGAACCCGAGAAAGCGGTAAACACTAATTCGCCCGCATAAGGATGACGTGGATGCACCGGCAATTGCGTGCATTCTTCGTGTAATTTTCTCACTTTGTCGATATCAGAAAAATCCAAACCGGGGTGAATGCCCTGCGAATATAAATTCAACGCAAGCGTCACCAAATCCACATTACCTGTACGTTCACCGTTGCCAAACAAACAACCTTCAACGCGATCTGCACCGGCCATTACTGCTAATTCTGCTGCGGCAACTGCAGTGCCGCGATCATTGTGCGGATGGACGCTGATAATAATCGAATCGCGTTTGTTGATATTGCGGTGCATCCATTCTATTTGATCTGCGTAAGTATTTGGCGTATTCATCTCAACGGTTGCAGGCAAATTCAAAATCAATTTTTTCTGCGGCGTGGGTTGCCAAACATCAACCACTGCATCGCAAACTTCTTTAACAAAATCAATTTCGGTGCTGGAAAAAACTTCCGGCGAATATTGATAAGTCCAATCTACTTCCGGTGCAGTTTCTGTTAATTGTTTGCACCACTTGGTGCCTTGAATCGCAATATTTTTTACACCTTCTTTGTCGGTGTTGTACACGATTTTTCTAAACGCTGGCGCAAGTGGATTGTACATATGCAAAATCGCCTTTTTTGCACCACGTAAACTTTGTACGGTTTTTTCAATTAAATCAAAACGCGCTTGCACCAAAACTTCGATGGTAACGTCATCGGGAATTAAATTTTCTTCAATCAACATACGCGCAAAGTTGTAGTCGATTTCGCTCGCCGACGTAAAGCCAATTTCAATTTCTTTAAAACCAATCGCCACTAATTCTTTAAACATACGCAGCTTGGTTGCCACCGACATGGGGTCGATGAGTGCCTGGTTGCCATCACGTAAATCTGTGCTCATCCAAATAGGAGGCTTCACAATAAAATTATTGGGCCATTGGCGGTCGGGCAAACTCACGCCGACAAAGCGTTGGTACTTGGTGGATGGATTGGCAATCATGGCGAACTCCGTGTGCGTATCAAAAAAAACTGTGGTTTCACCTGAGGAGAATACTTGCAAGTCATTGCGGGTTGGCGATGACGACGGAAGCGGTATTAAAAAAGCCTTGGTGGGCTTTTTACCCTTCTGCCCAAGCATTGGCTTTTGGCGTTAACTCCGCACCTTTGGTTTAGATAAACATAAAGGCACTGCTATCAGGTTGACAAAGTATAGGTAGAAGCGACTGGCAGATGATTGCTAAGATTGTCTCTATGGTAAATTTTGAGCAATAATATGCTTCAAATGATATCTTTATTGAAAATTAATGCTCTTAAATGAGAATCTAGCATGTCTATTGAACTTGACCGCTACGATCGACTGATCCTCGAACAATTGCAGCACAATGGCCGCATCACTAACCAGGAGCTGGCCGACGCCATCAGTCTTTCGCCCTCCCCCTGCCTGCGCCGTGTTCGCCAATTGGAAGAGGCCGGCTTAATCGATGGCTATGTTGCCCTGCTCAATGCGCGCAAGTTGGGGCTGACCTTGATGGCGTTTATCCAGATCAGCATGGATAAGCACACGCCCGAGCGCTTCGACGCCTTCGAGAAAACCGTGGGTTCCTATCCCGAAGTCTTGGAGTGCCATTTGATTACTGGCCAGTCTGCCGACTATTTGTTAAAAGTGATCGTGAAGGATATGGATGGTTACCAGCAATTTTTACTGCAAAAGTTAACGCGTATTGAAGGCGTAAGCGGCGTGCATTCGTCGTTTGTGTTGAAGTCGGCCGTAAATGGAACTGCTTTGCCGGTCCTGTAAATCTAACGAAAGTGTGGTGTGGGGGGAGGCTTGGCTGGAACGCCTTCCAGATCTATCCTGAAAGACGTTCAGTCCTGAATCAGGCTTTGCTGCCTGTTCTTCTATCTTGTTTGCGGCGATCACTGCTCTCGGTCACCGGCGTTTGTTGCTTACGACGATCATTGCTCTGGCGTTCTTCCAACGCTTCCTCAAGCTGGCTGAGCAACACCTTTACTGCTTTTTTCTCACTCATTTTCTAGGAATCCATTTGCTGTTAGTAAATACTTCGCGCTAAACATAAGCACGACCTGATTATAGCTCAGGCTTTTCAAAGTACCGGGCAAAAAATTGTAATTTTTAACAGTGTTTTGCTATAAAAACCTGTCACTATCCATGAAACCCCAGCCCATTGAATTACTTAAGTTGCGGTGTCTTCCAATTAATCCAACGGTCTTTATTGAGGTCGAATTCCTGGTCGCTTTTAAAGATTGCAGTATCGGTCTTAACTGCATCTAACAAAAACTTTTGCACAAAAGCGTTTACTTCAGGAACTTGGGCAGCCGGAAGTTGGCAGTGGTTGTGGCCGCCCAATTGCGAAAAGCCAAAGTCAGTTTCTATGCCATGAGCACGCCATATTTCACGGGCGCCTAGAACAGCAGTGTAAGCACTGCGATTGCCCAGCCACTCCATGGATGTGTTTTCAATCACCAATAATCCACGTGGAGCAACCATGCCCATTATGCTGTGTTGGTCTATGGGCAGACGATTCGCCGATTGCCCAAAGCGTTTGAAGCTATCGGTAAACCAAACGTTTTCAGTCACGATTTGCGCCAGAGTTTGTACATTTTGGCCAGCCGCTTTTTGGTCATCGGAAACACGCCAGCTTGCGGAACCACCAGAACCTGATTCCTGGGGAATAGTCAGTTTGATACGCTCGTCAAAGGCGCCCGCAACCAATGCGCCCTTACCGTTGCGCGAGCAGCCGGTAATTCCCAAACGGCTTGCATTAATTCGGCTGGCCGGCGTTGCTTCCAGCCCATCAATCAAGCGGCTCACGCCCCAAGCCCAGGCAATCAGCGCCCCGGCGGAATGATCTGCGCCATACAACTCAAAAAATTTGCCCTTGCCGCGCGAACTGCCATTCAACTGCTCTGCAACGTCATTATTAGGAAATTGGATAACCGCAACGCCCTGCTTCGCCAGTTCCTCATTGTTTAACCAGGAGCCTCCCATACCGATCACCGCAGGATACGGTGCCTTGCCGGTTTTGGGATAGGTGATTTTGGCGGTAAACGAAATGGTTTTGCCCTTGTCGGCGACACTCACAATCAAATTCTCGCCTTGCAATTCGGCTGTTATGCGCTCGGGCGCAGCAGGCTTAGTACCCAATTCGTACGCTTGTGCCTGAGCACCGATTTCCGCCCGACGACAGGCCCAATCCTTTTTGGATTTGATGGTTTTGCCATTCAGCCCTACGAAGGGGTTGGGCAATTCGGAAATAACTGGCAGCTGCGCGAAATCAGGCAACGCAGGTAGGCTGCAGGCCGCAGCAGTGCTCGCTCGAGAAGATGTTTTAGAAGAATCCGCAGCCTGACAAGAAACCAGACAAGCAGCTATAGCCGCTACCGACAATGACACATATCCTGCGCGCATAATGATCACCTTTGAGTCTTTATTAAACTTATTCGATAAAAAATATAGTTGTTTTGACTATAACTCAATAGCTTTAGCGGGTAGGGTCAGATAAGAAATGTTAAAGGCCATAATCGTGAAATTATGGCCTTTAAGGGGTGTACACATTATCAAGATCGATTAAACGTCAAGGTTTGCTACCGCCAGCGCGTTGGTTTCAATGAAATCCCTGCGCGGTTCAACTTGGTCACCCATTAATGTGGTGAAAATTTGATCAGCTGCAATCGCATCCTGAATGGTCACGCGTAGCATACGGCGAGTTTCCGGATTCATGGTGGTTTCCCACAATTGCTCAGGGTTCATCTCACCCAGACCTTTATAGCGCTGGATGTTGTAGCCTTTGCGCGATTCTTTCATCAACCACTCCAAGCCGTCGGCGAAGCTAGTTAGTGGTTGCTTACGTTCGCCGCGTTGAATATAGGCGCCTTCCTCAATCAGATTTTCAAGGTTTTGGCCGAGCGACACTATCGATGCGTACTCACCTGAACCGAAGAAGTCCTGGTTGAACGGGAAGTAGTTAGAAATACCGTGGGCGATAATTTCCACTACCGGCAAGAACAAATGACGTTCGGTGTCTTCGCGCACAACGATGTTGTACTTCTGGCTACCTGCACGCGCGTCCAAAGCGAAGCGGGCGAGCATCTGGTCACACCATTGCTGTATATGGCCTTGATCCGTTAAGTGCTCTGCACGCAGTGCTGGCATGTAAATCAACTTCTCCAACACAATTGCCGGATACAAACGCGATAGGCGATCGATAGTTGCCATTACCTTGCGGTATTGTTGAACCAGTTTTTCCAAGGCTTCACCGGCAATGCCGGGCGCATCAGCATTTACATGAAGACTCGCGCCTTCCAAAGCTGCCTGAGTCAAGAACTCTGTCATGGCCGCTTCGTCTTTCAAATACTGCTCTTGCTTACCTTTACTGATTTTGTAGAGTGGTGGCTGGGCGATATAAATATGGCCGCGTTCAACCAACTCGCGCATTTGGCGGAAGAAGAAGGTCAACAGCAGGGTGCGGATGTGCGATCCATCCACGTCGGCGTCGGTCATGATAATGATGCTGTGGTAGCGCAGTTTATCCGGGTTGTAATCCTCTTTACCGATACCGCAGCCGAGGGCAGTAATCAAAGTGCCGACTTCAGCGCTGGATAACATCTTGTCGAAACGCGCTTTTTCTACGTTCAGGATCTTACCTTTCAGCGGCAGAATTGCTTGTGTCTTACGGGCGCGGCCTTGTTTGGCTGAACCACCCGCCGAATCACCCTCTACCAGGTAAACTTCTGATAATGCTGGATCTTTTTCTTGGCAGTCCGCCAACTTACCGGGCAGACCAGCGATATCGAGCGCGCCTTTACGGCGAGTCATTTCACGCGCTTTACGCGCAGCTTCGCGGGCGCGGGCGGCGTCGATCATCTTGCCCACAATCGCCTTGGCTTCACCCGGGTTTTCCAGCAGATAGTTACCGAAATGTTCACCCATCTCCTGCTCTACTGCGGCTTTCACCTCAGAAGATACCAACTTGTCTTTGGTTTGGCTGGAGAACTTAGGATCTGGAACTTTTACTGAAATGATGGCAGTCAGGCCTTCACGAGCGTCATCACCGGTAGTGGCCACTTTGGCAGTCTTACCCAAGCCTTCTTTGTCAATATAGTTGTTCAAACCACGGGTCAAGGCAGCGCGGAAACCGGCTAAGTGGGTACCGCCATCACGCTGGGGAATGTTGTTGGTGTAGCACAGGAGGTTTTCCTGATAGGAATCGTTCCACTGCAAGGCTACTTCTACGCCTATACCGTCAGCGCGAGTCAGGGAAACAAAGTGAACCATCTTATTGATAGGAGTTTTATTTTTGTTGAGATGATCCACGAATGCACGCAGACCGCCTTCATATTGGAAGACTTCTTCTTTGCCGCTGCGCTCATCCTTCAACACAATACGCACGCCGGAGTTCAGGAACGACAGCTCACGCAAGCGCTTGGCGAGGATTTCGTAGTGGAATTCAATGTTGGTAAAGGTCTCAGCCGAAGGCTTAAAGTGAGTCTCAGTACCGGTAGTTGTGGTGTCACCCACGACTTTTAGCGGTTCATCAGGCACACCGTGACGGTAGATTTGTTCGTGAATCTTGCCACCGCGACGAATCGTCAGCTTCAAATACTCAGACAGCGCGTTCACAACCGATACACCCACACCGTGCAAACCGCCGGAAATCTTATAGGTGTTATCGTCAAACTTACCACCCGCATGGAGGATAGTCATGATAACTTCTGCCGCCGATACACCTTCTTCGTGCATATCCGTTGGGATACCACGGCCATTATCGGCTACAGAAATGGTTTCATCGGGGTGAATCACCACTTTAATCTCAGAACAGTGGCCAGCCAAGGCTTCATCGATAGAGTTATCGACCACTTCAAACACCATGTGGTGCAAGCCCGAGCCATCATCGGTATCACCAATGTACATCCCTGGGCGCTTACGTACTGCATCCAGGCCCTTAAGAACCTGAATACTGGACGAGTCGTAAGTGTTCTCTTCTGACATAGCTATCTCCACTTTTTATTCGGTGAACCCACTCGCGTCTGTTAAGAGGGTTTAAGTCGTGTATAAATTCTTAAAATTGATCTCTTTTTAAGGCTTGGCTTCTATTAAAAGCTGTCCCTTTAGTCGATCACGGACTATGTTCAGTCACGCAACCTTGTTCCACGTGGAACATTTTTATCTCTGTTTCAGGCTTGTTGTGCCAGGATGACAGCAAACTATCCTGCTCTACCCCGGTGATAAACACTTGGGTAGCCATGGCATCAAGCCAACGAGTCAGCAATTCACGATGCTTCTCGTCCAGCTCAGCCGGTAAATCATCAATCAAATACACAGTTTTACGGCCAGTCATGCGTGAAAACACATAACCTTGGGCAATCTTAAGGGCACATACCAGTAGTTTTTGTTGGCCCCGGCTCAGTATTTCTGCCGCGTTTTGGCCGTTTACAGTAATGCGCAAGTCTGCCCTGTGGCTACCCATATGGGTATAACCTTGTTGACGATCGCGATCTATGCCTGCTGCCAGTACATCAGCATAGGATTTTTCTTTATCCCAGCCTCGATAGTAGCCAATAGCAATACCATCAACACTGATAAATTCTTGTAGTAATTCGTAAAACGTTGTTTTAAATATCTCAAAACACTCGGCTCTATAGAGGTGAAGCTGCTCTGTAAGCTGCACCAGCTCTTGATCCCAGGTCGATAACTCAAAGGGATCTATTCTATCATGCCGCAGCAGACTGTTGCGGTGTTTCAAACAACGCTGGCAATCTTTCCAGGTTTGAAAGAATTTATGTTCCACGTGGAACACTAGCCAATCGATGAACTGCCTACGTACCTTTGGACTACCTTCTAACAGCAAAAAAGTATCTGAATTAATCGTCTGTACTGGAAGATAAGAAGCCAATACGGCAGCCGAACCTACCAAATTTCCATTAGCCTTAAAGCTGGCAGTTCCATCCAATTGCCGGTTTATACCGATTGGAACTTCTGCATGGTCATCAGCAAGTACTTTGCCGAAGATCGTAAACGCATTTTGGCCATTGGAAATAAGCGGTTTGTGCTTGTGGCTGCGGAAAGATCTCCCTAAAGCGAGCACATTAATCGCTTCCAAAACGCTGGTTTTACCAGAACCATTCTCGCCATAAATGAGATTAACCCGGTGGGATGGTTGTACATCCACCGAGTTAAGGTTGCGAAGGTTCTGGATAAAGAGACGTTTTAAGGTCATACGACCAACAGCAAGAGAGAAAGGATAATATTGGAACTAAACAAAATGCGCTCTTACAAGCGCATTGGCATAACAACATACAATGAATCACTGTTCTCTGGCTCTTCCAAAAGCGCACTGGAGTTAGCATCTGACAAAGTAATTTTTACATTTTCGTTTTGGATAACGTTAGTAACGTCTTGCAAGTAACTTACATTGAAGCCTACTTCCAAACTATCACCAGCATAATCCACAACAACTTGTTCTTCGGCTTCTTCCTGTTCCGGGTTGTTTGCAACGATTGTTAGCAAACCATCCGACAACAAAAGACGCACGCCACGGTATTTTTCGTTCGACAAAATCGCGGTACGGCCAAAGGCCTGTTTCAATTCAATACGCGAACCAATAATAGTTTTGTTGCCACCGCGTGGAAGTACACGCTCGTATTCCGGGAATTTACCGTCTACCAATTTAGAGGTGAAGGTGTAATCCACAGAAGTAACACGAATATGGTTACCACTTAAAGTCACTTCAACTTGCGCCGTTGAATCATCCAAAAGACGGGATAATTCCAACACGCCTTTGCGCGGCAAAATTGCCTGGGTTACATCGGCAGTATCAACTGCAATTGCACGCGTACACATGGCCATGCGGTGACCGTCGGTTGCGACTACACGCAATTGATCCTGGCGAACTTCCCACAACATACCGTTTAAATAATAACGAACATCTTGTTGCGCCATGGCAAATGCAGTGCGCTCGATAAGACGTTTAACTTCTTGCTGCGCGCAGCTGAAACGCAAATTGCCGGGTGAATCTTCCACATTGGGGAAGTCTGAAGCTGGCAAAGTCGATAAAGTAAAACGGCTACGTCCTGATTTTAGAATTATGCGTTGATCTTCCTGGATAAACTCCAACTTAGAGCCATCTGGTAGCGATCTGCAGATATCTACCAACTTACGTGCTGGCACAGTGATTTCACCTGAGTCGCCGGCTTGCTCCAAATGAACACGACCAATAATTTCGACCTCAAGATCCGTACCCGTTAAGGAAAGTTGATCACCATTTAATACGATTAACACATTAGACAAAACGGGCAGCGTTTGACGACGCTCCACCACACCTGCAACCAATTGTAAGGGTTTAAGTAGCGCCTCGCGGGATACGACAAATTTCATGTGATGGTCTCTTTTGTTATCGTCCGGGATCTAAAGGTTTTATTAAAAAATCAACACAGCCTAAGAGGCTTTTGCACGAAGTAGCGAGCGATGGTAGAAAAAGGCAAAAATCATTTAAAAAGCGGAGCTTACACGAAGTAAGTGAGCATTTTTAAATGATTTTTAACACAGTTCTATCGAGCGCAGTATTCGTGCGAAAGCCTCTTTTATAAATCAAGTTGTTAGCGACCGCAGCAAGTTTTTCATATCTTCGCGAATATCCGCGGTTTCTTCCTGCAATTCTTTAATTTTTCGGCAAGCGTGTAATACAGTGGTATGGTCGCGTCCACCAAAGGCTTCGCCGATTTCGGGCAAGCTGTGATTCGTTAATTCTTTCGCCAACGCCATAGCAACCTGGCGCGGTCGAGCTACCGAACGACTACGACGTTTGGACACCATATCGTTCATTTTTATTTTGTAATACTCACAAACGACTTTCTGGATATTGTCGATACCGACTTGTTTATCCTGCAACGCTAATAAGTCTTTTAGTGCTTCGCGTACCAGTTCGACATCAATCGCACGACCAGTAAAATTCGCAC
Source organism: Cellvibrio zantedeschiae (assembly GCF_014652535.1). NCBI lineage: Bacteria > Pseudomonadati > Pseudomonadota > Gammaproteobacteria > Cellvibrionales > Cellvibrionaceae > Cellvibrio > Cellvibrio zantedeschiae. Next base: position 420,529 of record NZ_BMYZ01000003.1, read on the forward strand.
TCGCGATTACACGTTTCAGAGCGCCTTCAAGGTCACGTACATTAGCGCGAATTCGTTGCGCAATAAAGAAGGCGGCATCGTGTGGTAACTCTATATTTACCTGCTCGGCCTTCTTCATCAAAATCGCCACACGAGTTTCCAGTTCAGGCGGTTCTACCGCAACCGTCAAACCCCAACCGAAGCGCGATTTTAAGCGCTCTTCCAAACCATTAATTTCTTTGGGGAAGCGATCACAAGTGAGAATAATTTGGCGACCACCTTCCAGCAGTGAATTGAAGGTATGGAAGAATTCTTCTTGCGAACGCTCTTTACCGGCGAAGAACTGGATGTCATCGATAAGGAGTGCGTCCATGGAACGGTAATAGCGTTTGAAATCGTTGATCGCATTTAATTGCAGCGCTTTCACCATATCCGCCACAAAACGCTCGGAATGGAGATACACCACTTTGGCATTGGGATTTTTCGCAACCAGCGCATTACCCACGGCTTGCATCAAGTGGGTCTTACCCAAACCTACGCCGCCATATATAAAGAGGGGGTTGTAGGCACCGCCGGGATTTTCTGCCACCTGGCGGGCCGCAGCCAAACCTAACTGGTTGGACTTACCTTCTACGAAAGTTGCAAAGGTAGATGCAGCATTTAAATAGTTGCTGTGTTTTAAACCGCCTTCAACTTCTGCCTCTTGGGCAACTCGCTGGGAGTCATCGTTGGAGCGTCGGGATTTTTCAGGCACCTCTTCTGGCTTGGGTTCTATATAAGGAGCAGCGGGTGTTGCTTCCTTTATAGTAGATATAGAAGAAGCAAGTGAATTTACCGAATTCGAGGGCGCCACACTGATTGGTGAGCGAACTTGCTCAAAGGCCGCTTGGGGTTTTGCACCTACAGCAATAACCACCGATAAATGTGAGCCTTCCTGAAAATGAGCAACTAATTCTTTAATACGGGTTAAAAACTTCTCTTCCACCCAATTGCTGATAAAACGGTTAGGGGCCAACAAACGCAATTCATTGGGGCTTGCCACTTCGTCAATTTGCAAGGGTTTAATCCAGGTGTTGAACTGCTGCGAAGGCAATTCATCCTGCAAACTGGATGCGCATAATTTCCAAACTGACTGCGACAAAGGTGAAACTCCCGACGATCTTATCTATATATAGGACTGCAAACCTACATCTATGTACGCAGGCCAAAAAATAGCCAAAAACGCCACATAAAATGGGTTATACAGAGGTTTTTAGGGAATGAATTTTTAAGAAAAGGCAGTGTACTCCCAACCTATAAAGTTATCCACAGTTAGACTATAAATCTCTGCAATAATTTTTAATGACTATTCAAAGTGCTAAAAATTCAACAACTTATGATTTGCTTAAAAAATAAACTAAAAATCCTTATCACCTATAAACTGTGGATAAACCTGTTGATATAGTATGGATAAACTGAGTGTAAGCAGTGATTATTAACACTCTGCGAGTAAATAGGGCATTTAAGTGAAAACTGTTTGCTTTATAAGCACAACTTCATTAGAATCCCGCGTCTTTCACACACCGTGTGATTTATTTGTCTCTACAACAGGTTTAGTTTCATGAAAAGAACATTCCAACCAAGTACTCTTAAACGCGCTCGCAACCACGGCTTCCGTGCTCGCATGGCTACTAAAAACGGCCGTTTGGTATTGGCTCGTCGCCGCGCTAAAGGTCGTAAAGAGTTAACTGTTTAATAGTCTCCCGTATTTGATGGATCTCTAGAGTGAAGCAGGCCATTACCATCGAATGGCAAGGTGACCGGAAATCTGGTCAAGCATTTACCAAATCGATGCGCCTGCTCAACTCTAGCGATTTTCAAAGCGTCTTTGATGACGCACCGCTTCGCACCTCGCACCAACACTTCCTATTTCTCGCTCGCCAAAACCAGCTCGATTGTCCGCGCTTGGGTTTAGTCATTGCTAAAAAACACATTCGCCACGCAGTTGATAGAAATCGGATGAAACGTCTGATTCGCGAAACTTTTCGTGTAAAACAGCAACAATTAGCGGGTATAGATGTTATCGTGCTCGCGCGCAAAGGCATGCATGACTCGACCAATGCAGTCTTGATTGAACAACTCAACGCGCAGTGGCAACGTTTGATTCGCAAGTTTCAAAAAGCCAAGTCGGAACAACAATCATGAAGGCAATAAGCCCAAGCCATCTAGCCATAAAATGCATTCATGGCTATCGCTTCTTATTGAGTCCCTGGATTGGTAACCAATGTCGTTTTTATCCGACTTGCTCGCATTATGCGGAAGAGGCAATTAATACTTTTGGGGTGACAAAAGGGGGTTATTTAACCTTGCGTCGCCTACTAAAATGCCACCCTTGGCACCCGGGTGGATTAGATCCTGTGATCAAACCCGAACTACATAAAAATACAAATTCATTTCAACAACCTACAGATGGCAGTCAATAAGATGGATTGGCAAAAAAATATACTGATCGCGGCAATTCTGGCCGTTCTTTTTATGCTGGCAATTCGCTGGAATACTTATCAAGAATTACACGCGCCCCTAGTTGCTCCGGTTTCTACTACCGAAATTCCAGCAGCAGCGGCTAAATCCAGCGATATCCCTGCCGCTACAGCCAACGCAAGTGCACCAACCAATGTGCCAGCTGCAGTTTCAACCAGTGTAATTAAAGTAGCGACTGACAGTTTGTTGGTAAATATTGATCCAGTGGGTGGCGATATTGTTCGCGTGGCTCTACCGCGTCATTTGATTGATATTAAAAATCCGGATTCGCCTTTCGTGTTGATTGATAACACACCCGATCACCTCTACCGCATCCAAAGTGGTTTAGTGGGTGCCAATGCAACTGATACCGCCCAAGGTCGCCCAACCTACAGCGTAGAAAAATCTGAATACGCGTTGGAAAACGGCAAGGATACTTTGACCGTTGATTTAAGCCTGCAACAGGATCAGGTGAAAATTACCAAACGCTTTACCTTTACTCGCGGCCAATATGTTGTAGGCGTTGAGTATTTAATTGATAACCAAAGTGCGAACAAATGGAACGGCCAACTCTACGGCCAAATCAAACGCGACAGTAAAGACTTCGCCAAAACCAATGCCATGATGATGAGCGCCTACCTTGGTGGTGCGGTCACAACCAAAGAAGAAAATTACAAAAAAGTTAAGTTTGATGATTTGAGAAAAGCGCCCTTCGAAACCACCGAACAAGGCGGCTGGGTTTCTTTGATCCAACATTACTTCATCAGTGCCTGGATTCCAGATCCAGCCACCACCAATACTTTCAAGCTGAGCCAACAAGGGACAAACGATGTTTTCCTGTTCAGTTTTATTGGCAGCCCGGTTGAAGTAGCGCCTGGTGCGCAAGGCAGCGTCAAAGCAAATTTCTATGCGGGCCCGAAAGATACAGATGCGCTTGAAAAAATTTCTCCCCATTTGGATTTAACTGTTGATTATGGTTTCCTCTGGATGATCGGTGAACCCCTGTTCTGGTTGCTAAAACATATACATGCGTTCCTAGGCAACTGGGGTCTGGCCATTATTGGTTTAACCGTCATTGTAAAAGCTTTGTTCTTCCATCTCTCTGCCGCCAGCTACAGATCTATGGCGAAAATGAAGAAGTTAGCCCCGAAAATGGCTGAAATGAAAGAGCGTTATGGCGATGACCGCCAAAAGATGTCGCAAGAGATGATGAAGCTCTACAAAGACGAAAAAGTAAATCCACTCGGTGGTTGCTTGCCCATGCTTATCCAAATGCCGGTATTTTTAGCCTTGTATTGGGTGTTGATGGAATCCGTAGAACTTCGCCACGCACCTTTCTACGGCTGGATTCAGGATTTATCGGTAATGGATCCTTACTATGTATTGCCACTGATCTACGGTGTAACCATGTGGTTTATGCAAAAACTCAATCCACAACCGACTGATCCAATGCAAGCACGCGTAATGCAAATGTTGCCTTTGGTGTTCACCTTTATGTTCTTGTGGTTCCCTGCAGGCTTGGTGTTGTATTGGGTAACCAACAACATTTTGACCATTGCCCAGCAGTATGTAATTACCAAGCAAATTGAAAACGCAGATACCAGTAAAGCTTAATTATGAATCCAAATACAGACACCATCGCTGCTATCGCCACTGCGACAGGTCGCGGTGGTGTCGGTATAGTTCGCATCTCCGGCAATAAAGCTGTTAAAGTTGCCGAACATCTATTAAAAATACCACTTCAGCCGCGTTTTGCGCATTACACTCCGTTTTATTCCAACCAAGGTGAAATTCTCGATCAAGGCCTCGCCTTATTTTTTCCCGGCCCCAATTCCTTTACTGGTGAAGATGTCCTTGAACTTCAAGGCCATGGCGGCCCGGTTATTCTCGATTTACTGTTGCGTGAAATTACCCAACTTGGCATTCGTCTAGCCAGACCGGGCGAATTCTCTGAACGCGCATTTTTAAACGATAAGCTGGATCTTGCCCAAGCCGAAGCTATTGCCGATTTGATCGATGCCACAAACGAGCAAGCGGCAAAAAATGCGCTTCACTCCTTGCAAGGTGCTTTCTCGGTTCGCATCCATGAATTGGTTGAAGCGCTGATTAGTCTACGGATCTATGTCGAAGCTTCTATCGACTTCCCCGAAGAAGAAATTGATTTTCTCACTGATGGTAAAGTCGCCAGCGATTTAGCCAGTATCGAACAAAAGCTCTCCCAGGTTTTTAAAGAAGCCAAACAAGGTGTTTTAGTACGCGATGGTATGCGCGTGGTTATTGCCGGTCGTCCCAATGCCGGAAAATCCAGTTTATTAAATGCATTAAGTGGCCGTGAATCCGCAATCGTCACCAGTATTGAAGGTACAACGCGTGATGTACTGCGCGAACATATTCATATTGATGGTATGCCGCTGCATATCATTGATACTGCAGGCTTGCGTGATAGCCCGGACGAAGTTGAACAAATTGGTATCCAGCGCGCCTGGCAAGAAATCCAGCAAGCAGATCGAGTTCTTCTATTGGTTGATAGCGGCAGTACGCAGGAATTAGAAGCCGACAAGATTTGGCCAGAATTTGTCAATAAGCTCGATCCAACCAAAATTACGCTTGTTCGCAACAAAATTGATGTAAGTGGTGAGTCAGCTGGTCTTATCCAACTCGCCAATGGTGCTTCTTATATAGGTATAAGTGCCGCAACCGGTGTTGGTGTGGATGATTTAAAGCAACATCTCAAAGATATTATGGGTTTCAGTAACAGTGGTGAAGGTGGATTTACCGCTCGCCGCCGTCATTTGGATGCACTGGAACGAGCCCAATCTTTCCTTGCACTCGGCAAAGCTCAATTACATGGTTATGCCGCCGGAGAGCTACTCGCTGAAGACTTGCGCCAGGCGCAAAATGCCCTGAGTGAAATAACCGGTGAATTTACACCCGACAATTTACTTGGCCGTATCTTCAGTAGCTTTTGTATCGGTAAATAAGCCGCTAAAAAACGCGAACAAGTCACCATCTCGCGCAATAAAGCTCAATTTCCTATTCTGTGTCTATACTGCTTAATAATTAAGCAGTTAATTGTACACAACTATGAATAAATCTCCCTTCATCAATAAAGTTAAAACAGATAGCGAGCCGCTAGTCGCCATCCAACTTTTATCAGCATGTCGCATATTAGTGATCAATGGAAAAGGAGGTAGCGGCAAAACCACACTCAGCACCAATCTCGCCGCCTGGTTAGCACAACGGGGGCAAACTACAGTGTTGGTGGATGCAGATCCTCAAGCTTCAGCCAGTTATTGGCTGGCCTCACGTTCGCCAGATTTGCCCAAAATTCACGGTGTAAAGATCGCACACAACACCCGCACCACATTGAGTTTCCAGTGGCGTGCACCAAAATCCACGCGCTGGTTAATTACCGATGCTCCACCGGGATTATCGGATATCGCCTTAAATGACATTATCCAAAACCATGATTTGATCCTGGTGCCTGTTTTACCTTCTGATATTGATATACGCGCCGGTGCCAAATTTATCGGCAATATGTTGCTAACCCAGGCCATGCGTAAACAGCGCCGCCCAATCGCTGTGATTGCCAATCGTGTTAAACACCAAACTCACGCATGGCAACGTCTGCAAAAATTTTTGCTGAGCCTCAACATTCCTTATCCAGCGACTCTGCGTGACACCCAGAACTATATAAAAGCCTATAGCGAAGGCTGTGGAATTAGCGATTATTCACAACAAAGCCATGCACGCGATCGTCAGGATTGGGATTTATTATTGCGTTGGTTAGACGCACAAGGGTTTTCTGCAGACTTATTGGATTCACAAACAGATCAAAAATCCATTCATTCGCTTTCTAACGTTTCTTAAATAAGCCTCTTAAATAAATTTTTTAGTTTATTTTCCGGGATTTAGACAGCAGCTTTATAGATGGTAAATCCTGATCTAAAAACCAAAACATTCCAGTAACAGACATGTTTATACAAAGTTATTTTCATGTTTTTCCACACACTTACACAGGTTATCCACAAAAAAATAGAGATTTACGCCATAAATAACTGTTTTTACTGGGGTTTTAATAATTATTCACATTTGTGTGTGTAATTCTGTGGGGTCTCTGCATAAAAGCTTGCGATACTTTTGGGGATAACTCAGATCTCTGGCGTCGCTTGTATAACTTAGGCTTTCATTGACAGCTTATTTTCAACTTAGCAGTAGCTTTTGAGCATCTTTCCCTAAGGGTTTTCCTTCTAATATGCCATTGAAAAATATATAAATATTATCCTTATCCACAGATTTCCTTTCGCATATTAATTACAACATCTTTTAACCTTCTAAATATCTCTATATATATTTATTTAAATATTTTCCTCTGTTGTAACAGAATAAGTTTTCGTGCAAAAAATAAGCTGATTAAACCCTGTACATGTTTTGTGCAATTGCTCAACTCGCTCTATAATGCGTGCCCTTTTCCAAAAAGCCGTTTTTGCGGTTTCTTGGATAGTGCCCAACGTATTAACACGCAGCTGCGCTGCAAGGTTGTTGCTCGATGATTTTTCCGGAACGTTTTGATGTAATTGTGATAGGCGGCGGCCACGCTGGGACTGAGGCCTGTTTGGCTGCAGCGCGCATGGGCTGCAAAACCCTATTGCTGACCCATAACATCGAAACCCTTGGCCAAATGTCCTGCAACCCGGCGATTGGCGGTATCGGCAAAAGCCATCTGGTAAAAGAAATTGATGCCCTCGGCGGCGCTATGGCGCTCGCGACCGATAAAGGCGGAATCCAGTTCCGCGTGCTCAATGCCCGCAAAGGCCCAGCGGTGCGTGCGACCCGCGCGCAAGCTGATCGAATTCTCTATAAAGCCGCGATTCGCGAAACTCTCGAAAACCAACCTAACTTGTGGATTTTCCAGCAAGCGGCAGATGACGTGATTGTTGAGAACGACGAGATTCGTGGTGTTGTGACCCAAATGGGTTTGAAATTTTTCGCTAATCAAGTTGTATTAACTGCGGGTACTTTCCTGGGCGGTTTGATCCACATTGGTTTGCAAAATTATTCGGGCGGTCGCGCGGGCGATCCACCGTCAATCGCACTTTCAAAACGCTTGCGTGAATTGCCGCTGCGTGTTGACCGTTTGAAGACCGGAACGCCGCCGCGCATTGATGCGCGCACCGTAAATTTCGACGGTCTCGAAAAACAATGGGGCGATACGCCTGTGCCGGTAATGTCCGTGCGTGGCAATCGCGCTATGCATCCGCGCCAAATTTGCTGCTACATGACGCACACCAACGAAAAAACCCACGATGTAATTCGTCGTAACCTTGACCGCTCGCCCATGTACTCTGGTGTGATCGAAGGTATTGGTCCGCGTTACTGCCCAAGCATCGAAGATAAAATTCACCGCTTCGCGGACAAAGATTCCCATCAGGTGTTTATCGAGCCCGAAGGTTTGACGACGCACGAACTTTATCCCAACGGAATTTCCACCAGCTTACCGTTCGATGTGCAGTTGGAAATCGTGCGCTCCATGAAAGGTTTTGAAAACGCACATATCCTTCGTCCTGGTTATGCAATCGAATACGATTTTTTCAATCCACAAGATTTAAAACACAGTTTGGAAACCCGCGTGATCGGTGGATTATTTTTCGCCGGCCAAATTAACGGCACCACCGGTTATGAAGAAGCGGGTGCGCAAGGTTTGCTTGCGGGCATAAACGCTGCGCTGCGCGCGCAAGAAAAAGAAGCTTGGTGTCCGAATCGCGATCAAGCCTATGTGGGTGTATTGGTTGATGACTTGATTACCCTCGGTACCAAAGAACCTTACCGCATGTTTACCAGCCGCGCGGAATATCGTTTGTTGTTGCGCGAAGACAATGCTGATTTGCGTTTGACCGAAAAAGGACGCGAATTAGGTTTGATTGGCGATGAACAATGGCAAGCTTTCTGCGAGAAACGCGAAAATATTGCGCGCGAACAAGAGCGTTTGAAATCCACCTGGATTCAAGCCGGGTCACCGGAAGCTGAAAAAGTTGAAGCCATCATCAACACCAAATTAATTCGCGAATACAGCTTGCACGATTTGTTGAAGCGCCCCGAATTAACCTACGATCAAGTAGCCACTTTAAAAGGTGAAGCAGTCAATGATGAATTCGTTGCCGAGCAAATTGAAATCGAAGCGAAGTATTCTGGTTATATCGATCGCCAGCAAGAAGAAATTGATCGCTTGCGCGCTTATGAAAATACGATTTTGCCGGATGATTTTGATTACAGTTTGGTAGAAGGTCTTTCCAACGAAGTGAAACAAAAATTGTCCGCTGCGCGGCCGCAAACGCTGGCGCGTGCACAGCGAATTTCTGGTATTACACCGGCGGCGATTTCACAATTGCTCATGTACTTGAAAAAGCATGGCATGTTGAAGCGTATGAAAGCGTCAGATGCTGCCGAACAGCAAGCATCGTAAATAGTTTTAATAGGGAGTCGTCATCCTCGCGTAGCGGGGATCCAGCTTTAAAATTATTGAAGCTAAGACAACTCTTGGAAATTCTTGATGATATTTGCAAGACGCTTACAGACATGAATGCAAATATCACCTTGGAATTAAAGAAACAAAAATCAAGAGCTGGATCCCCGCTACGCGAGGATGACGACTCCCTGAAAAATAAAATTTTCCGCTTCGCGGGATAACTGGCGCGTTGCTAACAAGCCATGATGACTAAAAGAGTTTTATCGAGTGAGTGATTTAGAAAAAGATTTGCGTGAAATTCTCGTTCAGGGCGCAAAAGAAATGAATATTGTGCTGGCCGAGTCGCAGATTACTAATTTGCTTGGTTATATCCGCGAATTCGATAAATGGAACAAGGCCTATAACTTGTCGGCGATTCGCGATATCCGCCAAATGGTTGCGCGCCATTTGCTGGATAGTTTGAGTGTGGTGCCCTATTTTTTTAAAACACAACATTCAACTGCAAATGTAATTGATGTAGGTACAGGCGGCGGTTTACCGGGAATTCCATTAGCCATAATGTTTCCCGGAAAAAAATTTACGCTGCTTGACAGCGCCGGAAAAAAAACGCGTTTTCTCTTTCATGTAAAAACTTTATTGAAATTAGAAAATGTCAGTGTTGAAAATCGCCGTGTCGAAGAATTTCAACCAGCGCAAAAATTTAACGCTGTAATCAGCCGCGCTTTTGCCAGCTTGCAAGATATGACTGAAGGTTGTGTGCACTTGCTGGAAAACGAGGGTGTGTTTTTGGCGATGAAAGGAATGTATCCACAAGATGAATTAACGCCCATCGCCGAAAAAATTGAACTACTGGAAAGTATAAAATTAGATGTTGCAGAAACCGATGGTGAGCGTCACCTGTTAGTGCTGCAAACAAAAAAATAATCGAATTCACAAATACTGAAAACCACCTTGTGGTTAAAGGATTTTCACTTGACCAAGATATACGCTATTGCAAATCAGAAAGGTGGTGTGGGTAAAACTACAACCTGTGTGAATCTTGCCGCTTCGTTGGTTGCGACCAAAAAGCGTGTCTTGCTGGTGGATTTGGATCCACAAGGCAACGCCACTATGGGCAGTGGTGTGAATAAAAATGAAATTGAAAAATCGATTTACGATGTACTCACCGAGCGTGAATCTATTAAAGATTGTCTAGTGCTTTCTGAAAGCGGAAAGTATCAAGTGCTGCCCGCGAATGGTGACCTGACAGCTGCGGAAGTTGAAATGCTTGCGCTCGATAATAAAGAGCGCCGTTTGCAAAATGCATTGAATCAAGTGAAAGATGATTTCGATTATATTTTGATTGACTGCCCTCCATCGCTCAATATGCTCACGCTGAATGCCATGACCGCATGCAACGGTGTGATCATTGCGATGCAATGTGAATACTACGCGCTTGAAGGTTTGTCGGCCTTAGTGAATACCATCAACCAAATCCAGCGCGTGTTGAATCCCGACTTAAAAATCGAAGGCCTGTTGCGTACCATGTACGATCCGCGCAACAGTTTGACCAACGATGTGTCAGCACAATTAACGCAACATTTTGGCGATAGACTTTATCGCACCTGCATTCCGCGCAATGTGCGCCTGGCGGAAGCGCCAAGTTTTGGTATGCCGGTTCTGGCGTTTGATCGTCAGTCCAAAGGTGCCATTGCGTACCTTGCATTAGCCGGCGAAATTTTGCGTCGCAATGAAGCCGCAAGCAAATCAGCTCCAGCAGCTGAAGCCGCGCACTAAATTTAATAAAGCTAAAAATTGAATAAGGTTTATTTCTGATGTCGACAAAACGTAAAGGCTTGGGTAAAGGATTGGATGCACTTTTGAGTGCAGGTCTTGGCGTAACCGCGCCGGCGCCGGAAATGCCGCTGGTACCGAGCGACCAGGATGCAAAACTCGAATACAAAGATGGCAAGCTTGCACATTTACCGGTAGAAATTATCCAGCGCGGAAAATACCAACCGCGTCGCGATATGCACCCTGAAGCTTTGGAAGAATTGTCCGAGTCCATCAAAGTTCAGGGCGTTATGCAGCCGATTGTGGTACGCCCGATTGGTGAAGGCCGCTATGAGATTATCGCCGGTGAACGCCGCTGGCGCGCGACCCAATTAGCCGGTCTGGATAAAATCCCGGCGGTGATTCGCGATGTTCCCGATGAAGCTGCCATCGCTATGGCACTGATCGAAAACATCCAGCGCGAAAATTTAAATCCAATCGAAGAGGCCGTTGCGCTTAAGCGACTGCAAGACGAATTTGAATTAACGCATGCGGAAGTGGCGCAAGCTGTGGGTAAATCCCGTGCGACTGTAACAAACCTCTTGCGTTTGATTGCGCTCAATGACGAAGTCAAAACTTTGCTGGAACATGGCGACCTGGAAATGGGCCATGCTCGCGCTATCCTGACCTTGGAAGCCGCTGCCCAGCGTGACATTGCCCGTCAGATTGTGGCCAAAGGTTTATCGGTTCGCCAGACCGAAGCTTTGGTTCGCGTGTATCAGGAAGGCAAGAAAGACGAAAAGGTCAAACCGGATAACCAACCTTCTGCGGATATCCGCCGTCTGGAAAACAGTCTTTCGGAAAAATTGGGTGCGGCGGTTGAAATCCAGCATGGCACCAAGGGCAAGGGCAAGTTAGTGATTACTTATAACTCGCTGGATGAACTGGACGGCATTTTGGGGCATATCCAATAACGGCGGTAAAAATAAGTCCGGATTACCGATAGAAGTGTTGGAAATGCAGCGCCTGCGTGGTTGCTGCGCGTGACCTTTGTCACTATAATGCCTGCGCCAAAATTGAGCGATAAACGAGACTGATTGTTACTAAAAGTAATAACAGCTCCTGAGACAATCCAAGAGAAAAGCACTTTGACGAGTCCAACCAATTCGTCCCGACCTGTGCCTTACGTGGCAGAACCCAAAGGTCGTGCTTTTGCTTTGCAGATTGTTGCTGCTCAAGTTGTCGTTAGTGTCGGGTTGAGCCTTGTTGCGCTCCTCGTCAGTAACCAAGCCGCAATTGCAATCCTGTCTGGTGGAATGATCTGTTCGTTAGCTAATTTTTGGCTTGCGATTGTTGCGTTTCGCCCTGCGCTGGGGAAAACACCCGGACAGATGCTGGCTGCCTTTTATGTGGCAGAGATTGGAAAGTTTATTATTGCAGCCTTGTTATTTTTGATCGCTTTCAAAAAAACGACGCTTCTCAAACAGCCGCCCTATGCGCTGTTAATGTTTGCTGCTTACGTCATTGCCCAGTCAATGGCGTTTGTATATCCGCTGGCTCGCAGCAGACTCTTAAAAAATAAGAGTGCTCGCCGGCGTTGATGCTACTGGTTTTATTTTTACTTTTGGGATTAACAAATGTCAGACGTTGAACATGTAGCTGAGCACCACGAGGCGCTCACGTCATCACAGTATATCCAGCACCACTTAACCAATTTGACCTATGGTCAATTGCCAGATGGCTCATGGGGTTTTGCTGCTAACGGCGCAGAAGCCAAAGCAATGGGCTTTTGGGCAATTAACGTGGATACCATGGGTTGGTCGCTTTTCCTGGGTCTTGTGTTCTTTTTGATTTTCCGCAGCGTTGCCAAAAAAGTAACCTCGGATGCACCCACTGGATTACAAAACGCCGTTGAATGTGCCGTTGAGTTAGTTGAAAGCAACGTAAAGAGCATGTTCCCCTATCACAACAAAATGATCGCACCTATGGCTCTGACAATTTTTGTCTGGGTGTTGTTCATGAACTCTATGGATTTGTTGGCAATCGATTTGTTGCCGCAAATTGCTGAAAAAATCGGCGTGCAATTGGGCGCTAATCCGCACGAAGTTTTCTTCAAAGTAGTTCCATCGGCAGATCCAAACATTACTTTGGGTATGGCTCTTTGTGTATTCGTATTGATTTTATGGTACAGCATTACCCAAAAAGGTCTTTTGGGTTTTATTAAAGAATTAACTTTGCATCCTTTCAGCAGTAGCAACCCTATTGTTCAAACCTTGTTTATTCCGGTGAATTTCGTTTTGGAATTGCCAACGCTTTTGTCTAAACCCGTTTCACTGGGTCTTCGTTTATTCGGTAACTTATACGCGGGCGAAATTATTTTTATCCTTGTTGCGATTATGTACGGTGCAGGTTGGTTGTTTGCCGGTGTAGCCGTTGCAGTACAAATTATCTGGGCGCTGTTCCACCTTTTGATTATTTATTTGCAAGCGTTAATTTTTATGGTGTTGACCATCGTTTATATGAGCTTGGCTTATCAAAACGACGAAGCGCATTAATTTTTGTTTTTGGTTTGTTTTTTTGTTTTAACTTTTTAACTTTAACTTTGTAGGAGAAATACAGTGACTGAAGCATTAGCTTTTTTATATATCGCAGGTGCCCTGGTAATTGGTTTGGGTGCAGTTGGCGCAGCAATCGGTGTAGGTATTTTGGGTGGTAAGTTTTTGGAAGGCGGTGCTCGTCAACCAGAATTGATCCCAATGTTGCGTACCCAATTCTTCGTTGTAATGGGTCTGGTGGATGCATTGCCAATTATCGGTGTTGCAATTGGCTTGTACATCCTGTTCGCAGTTGTTGGCTCTTAATCCACGCAACATAATTAAACCCTTTAACAAAGGCATTTAAACGTGAACATTAATGCAACGTTAATTGGCCAAATGGTGGCGTTTGTCATCTTTATTTATCTGACGAGCCGTTTTGTGTGGCCACCCATTGTTGCGGCAATGGCTGAGCGTACCAAGCGTATCGCTGATGGCCTTCAGGCTGCGGATAGGGCTGAAAAAGATCTTGAATTAGCCAAGCAAAAAGTAGTTGAACAGCTTTCTACTGCAAAGAAAGAAGCTGCCGCTATTGTTGATTTGGCAAACAAGCGTGCAATTGAAATTGTTGAAGAAGCAAAAGCAAAAGCCCTTGTTGAAGCTGAGCGTGTGAAAGCCGCTGCCCAAGCTGAAATTGAGCAAAACGCTAGCCGTGCACGTGAAGAATTGCGTGCGAAGGTAGTGACTCTTGCTCTTGCTGGTGCAGAAAAGATTCTCGAATCTTCTATCGACCAAAATGCTCACAACGAGTTGGTAAACAAACTCGCTGCGCAGCTTTAAGAGGTAGATATGGCTGAACTAACCACCTTGGCTAGACCCTACGCCAAAGCCGCATTTGAATATGCCAAAGCTGCCAGTAAATTGCAGCAATGGTCTGAAGCATTGGAAGTATCAGCCGCAGTAGCAGAACAAGACCAGGTTAAAAAAGCGCTCGCCGCTTCTGGTCTTTCTGCCGAGCAGAAAGCTTCTGTGTTTGTACAAGTTTGTGGTGAGCAGTTGGATGCAAATTTCAAAAATTTCATCCAGACCCTTGCGAGCAATAAGCGTTTGGCATTGATTCCTTACATCAAGGATTTGTTTGCCAACCTGAAAGCGCAGCAAGAAAAAACTATTGATGTTGAGGTGACAGCGGCTTACGAGTTGCCTGTTGACTTAATTAACAAATTGGCCCAGTCCCTGAGCGCCAAGTTGGATCGTCAAGTGAATGTAAATGGCTCTGTTGATAAGAGCTTGCTGGGTGGTGCAATTATCCACACCGGCGACATGGTAATTGATGGTTCAGTCCGTGGCCGCTTGGCGAAACTCGCCGAAGCATTGAAATCCTAATTTTAGGATCGAGGAACAGAGCATGCAGCAACTGAATCCTTCTGAAATCAGTGAAATTATCAAGAAGCGCATTGAGAGCCTTGAATTTTCTACAGAAGCGCAAAACGAAGGTACGGTCGTATCCGTAACCGACGGTATTATCCGCATTCATGGTCTCGCCGATGTTATGTACGGTGAGATGATTGAATTTGAAGGCGGCGTATATGGTATGGCACTGAACCTGGAGCGTGACTCCGTAGGTGCTGTAATCCTTGGCGACTACCGCAGCGTTGCGGAAGGTCAAACCTGTAAGTGTACCGGTCGTATTCTGGAAGTACCTGTTGGTCCAGAATTGTTGGGTCGCGTGGTTGATGCCTTGGGTAACCCAATTGACGGTAAAGGTCCATTGAACACCAAAATGACTGACGCAGTTGAAAAAATTGCTCCAGGCGTAATTTGGCGTAAATCAGTAGACCAACCAGTACAAATTGGTTTGAAAGCAATTGATGCGATGGTACCAATCGGCCGCGGTCAACGTGAGTTGATCATCGGTGACCGTCAAATCGGTAAGACTGCCATTGCTGTTGATGCCATCATCAACCAAAAAGGTTCTGGCATTAAGTGTATTTATGTAGCTATCGGCCAAAAAGCCTCTTCTATTGCGAGCGTTGTTCGTAAATTGGAAGAACACGGCGCTATGGATCACACAGTAGTGGTAGCCGCTACTGCATCTGACCCGGCCGCTATGCAATTCTTGGCAGCGTTCACCGGTTGCACCATGGGTGAATACTTCCGCGATCGCGGCCAAGATGCATTGATCATTTATGACGACTTGACCAAACAAGCTTGGGCTTACCGTCAAATTTCTCTCTTGCTTCGTCGTCCACCAGGTCGTGAAGCTTACCCAGGCGACGTGTTCTATCTCCACAGCCGTCTGTTGGAACGTGCTTCTCGCGTGAGCGAAGACTACGTAGAGAAATTCACCAAGGGTGAAGTGAAAGGCCAAACCGGTTCTTTGACCGCATTGCCAATCATTGAAACCCAAGCAGGTGACGTATCTGCATTCGTACCAACCAACGTAATTTCGATTACCGACGGCCAGATCTTCCTGGAATCGTCCATGTTCAACTCAGGCGTACGTCCTGCGATGAACGCCGGTATTTCGGTATCGCGTGTAGGTGGTGCTGCACAAACTAAAGTTATCAAGAAGTTGTCAGGCGGTATCCGTACTGCTTTGGCGCAATACCGCGAATTGGCTGCGTTCTCGCAGTTCGCATCTGACCTCGACGAAGCTACTAAAGCTCAGTTGGATCACGGTCAACGCGTAACTGAGTTGATGAAGCAAAAGCAATTTGCTCCATTGAGCGTAGCGCAAATGGCATTGGTATTGTTTGCTGCCAACGAAGGTCACTTGAAAGATATTCCGGTTAACAAAGTGCTCGACTTTGAAGCTGCTTTGCTCTCGTTCGCTAAATCGCAATACGCTGATGTGATCAATCACATCGACGCAACTGGCGATTGGAATGGCGAATTGGAAGGCAAGTTCAAAGAACTGGTTACCAAGCTTAAAGCTACTGGCACTTGGTAATAGCCGTTAACAGGAGGCCGCAGAAAGCGCGGTCTCAATCTCTCAAGAGCATTTGAGTATGGCAGGCACTAAAGAAATCCGGACGCAAATTGCAAGCGTCAAAAGCACGCAGAAAATTACCAGCGCAATGGAAATGGTTGCCGCTAGTAAAATGCGTCGTGCGCAAGAGCGCATGCAGCTGGGTAAGCCTTACGCCAGTCGCATGCGCGATGTAATCGGGCACTTGGCTAACGCCAATCCCGAATACAAACACCGTTTTATGCTGGAACGTCCAGTGAAGCGTGTGGGTTTTGTCATAGTGTCCAGTGATCGCGGTCTTTGCGGCGGCTTGAACGTTAACGTGTTCAAAGCAGCCATCAAATCCATGAAGTCCTTTGCCGATCAAGGCATAGGTGTGGATTTGTGCTTGATAGGCGCAAAAGCCGGTGCTTTCTTCAAGAGTTTTGGTGGCAACATTGTTGCTGCAACTCGCGATTTAGGTGAAGCACCCGCCATTGCCGATTTGATCGGTGGCGTAAAGGTGATGTTGGACGCGTTTGAAGAAGGCAAGATCGACAAGCTGTTTGTGGTGAGCAACGAATTCGTTAACACCATGACCCAGACACCACGTGTACAGCAATTGTTACCTTTGTTGGCCGATGAGAACAGCAAGCTTAAGCATCACTGGGATTACTTGTATGAACCCGATGCTGAATTCTTGTTGAAAGGCTTGTTGACTCGTTTCATTGAATCGCAGGTATATCAAGCAGTGGTTGAAAACGCCGCTGCCGAACAAGCCGCGCGTATGATTGCAATGAAGAGTGCAACCGACAACGCCGGCGATTTGATCAACAGTTTGAAACTGATTTACAACAAGGCGCGTCAAGCGGCCATTACCCAAGAGATCTCCGAGATCGTGGGTGGTGCGGCAGCGGTTTCTTAAGACGCGAACCGACAAAATTAGTTTTTATTGATTTTTAACCTTCAGATGTACTTTGTGAAAAAGCATCTGATATTTCTGGAACAAAGAGGAACCGGAAATGAGTAGCGGACGTATAGTTCAAATCATTGGTGCGGTAATCGACGTGGAATTCCCACGCGATGCAGTACCAAAAGTTTATGACGCACTGGTTATCACCGAAGGCAATCTGACCCTTGAAGTTCAACAACAGTTGGGCGACGGCGTTGTTCGTACTATTGCACTCGGTTCATCTGAAGGTCTGCGTCGCGGCCTTACAGTAACCAATACCAACGAGCCTATCAAAGTACCAGTGGGTTCACAAACCCTCGGCCGTATTATGGACGTGTTGGGTAACCCCATTGACGAAGCTGGCCCCATCGGCGAACAAGAGCGTATGCAGATTCACCGCGCCGCTCCTAAGTACGAAGAATTGGCTGCTTCTGAAGAATTGCTTGAAACTGGTATCAAGGTAATCGACCTGGTTTGCCCCTTTGCTAAAGGCGGTAAAGTAGGTTTGTTCGGTGGTGCTGGTGTAGGCAAAACCGTAAACATGATGGAACTCATCAACAACATCGCGAAAGAGCACAGCGGTTTGTCTGTATTCGCCGGTGTAGGTGAGCGTACTCGTGAAGGTAACGACTTCTACCACGAGATGAAAGAATCTAACGTAGTAGACAAAGTAGCGATGGTGTACGGCCAAATGAACGAGCCGCCAGGCAACCGTTTGCGCGTAGCTTTGACTGGTTTGACCATGGCTGAGAAATTCCGTGACGAAGGTAAAGACGTATTGTTGTTCGTTGACAACATCTACCGTTACACCTTGGCCGGTACCGAAGTATCTGCGTTGTTGGGTCGTATGCCTTCAGCAGTAGGTTACCAACCAACATTGGCGGAAGAAATGGGCGTTCTGCAAGAGCGTATTACTTCTACCAAAATCGGTTCTATTACTTCTGTACAAGCGGTATACGTACCAGCGGACGACTTGACTGACCCGTCTCCTGCTACCACCTTCGCCCACTTGGACTCAACTGTAGTATTGAGCCGTGACATCGCCGCCAAGGGTATTTACCCAGCGATCGATCCACTGGATTCAACTTCACGTCAGTTGGACCCAATGGTAATTGGCCAGGAACACTACTCTGTAGCGCGTGGCGTACAAACCGTACTGCAACGTTACAAAGAGTTGAAAGATATTATCGCGATCCTCGGTATGGATGAATTGTCTGAAGAAGACAAACAAACCGTAAACCGTGCGCGTAAAATCGAACGTTTCTTGTCTCAGCCTTTCCACGTAGCGGAAGTATTCACTGGTTCTCCAGGCAAATACGTTCCACTGAAAGAAACCATCCGTGGTTTCAAAGGCTTGTTGGCTGGCGATTACGATCACCTTCCAGAACAAGCTTTCTACATGGTTGGTTCAATCGACGAAGCTATCGAGAAAGCTGGCAAACTCAAATAATGTGATGGGGCAGGTTTTTCCCCTGCCCCGTTAACCGTGAGTTTGAAATTCATCAAGAGAGACAGATATGGCCATGACTGTTCAATGCAATATCGTCAGCGCTGAGCGCGAGATTTTCTCTGGCTTGGTCGAAATGTTGATTGCTACAGGCACCATAGGTGAAGTTGGTATTACCTACGGCCACGCGCCATTGTTGACTGGTTTGAAACCAGGCCCAATTCGCGTGATCAAGCAAGACGGTACCGAGGAAATCTATTACGTGTCTGGCGGCTTTCTGGAAGTACAGCCCTACCATATCAGCGTATTGGCAGACACTGCCCTGCGCGCCGATGACGTAGACGAAGCTGCTGCCCTGCAAGCCCAGCAACACGCTCAACAAGAGTTGGCGAACAAAGGCGGTGAGTTTGATTACTCGCGCGCTGCCATCCAATTGGCAGAAGCCTCAGCTCAATTGCGTACCTTGCAAGCCATCAAGAAAAAGGCTGGCAAGTAATAAGCAAGATGTAAAACAAAAAGGCGACTTTCGAGTCGCCTTTTTTATTTCCGCAGATGATGACATGCTCATTTTATTGTTTTCATCACCTGAAAAATTAAGAGCCTAAAAAATACATCCAATAAAAATGATAGGCAGAATGCACGCGAATCTGGATTTATAGTAAGCCCAGATAAGAAAAGACATGCTGGCACCTTGGGTTAAAAGCATCATTGGAGCTTATCGTACGCAAGAACGTCATCATGACTTCATAATCTGGGCACAGCCGCGCGCAAAGCGCTAGAATGCGCGCATTCCCATTTATTCTCAGTCAAATTTTTCATCGTAAAGGAATCATCATGCTCGACATTCTCATTCTCGCCGCTGGTAAAGGCACTCGCATGCGTTCAGATCTCCCCAAGGTCTTGCACCCTATCGGTGGCAAAGCCCTGGTGCAACACGTAGCGGAAACGGCGCGTCAGGTGGGCGGTGAGCAACTGCTGATTATTGTCGGTCATGGTGCAGAAAAAGTGGAAGAACGCATGGCCGCGCCTGATGTGAAATTTGTGTTGCAAGCGCAACAACTCGGCACCGGTCACGCGGTGCAACAAGCCCTGCCGCAATTGCGTAATGACGCTACCGTATTAATTCTCTACGGCGATGTTCCGCTCACCCGCGCTGAAACCCTGCAAAAATTAATTGCGGGCGTGAGCGAAACCCAAATGGGCTTGCTTACCGTAAACATGCAAGATCCCACCGGTTATGGCCGCATAGTGCGCGATGCTTCCGGCGCAGTCACAGAGATTGTTGAACACAAAGACGCGAGTGATGAGCAAAAGAAAATTGCTGAAATTAATACCGGAATCATGGCGGTAAAAGCAAAGCATTTACAAAAGTGGTTGCCCGCGTTGAAGAACAATAACGCGCAAGGCGAATACTATCTCACCGATATTATTGCCATGGCGAAAGCCGATGGTGTTGCGATTCATGTTGAACAACCCAACGCAGTAGAAGAAGTAGAAGGCATTAACAATCGCCAACAACAAGCCGCGCTGGAGCGCTTTTACCAAAAGCAAAAAGCCAATGATTTGATGGTTGCTGGTGTGACTTTGCTCGACCCGGCGCGTATTGATATTCGCGGCAATTTAACCGTAGGCCGCGATGTTGTTATTGATGTGAACTGCGTATTTGAAGGCGAAGTGGAATTGGGTGATGGCGTAGTGCTGGAACCAAACTGCGTAATTGTTAACAGCAAAATCGGCGCGGGCAGCCACATCAAAGCTTACACACACATTGAAGATTCTGTACTCGCTGCAGATTGTGATATTGGCCCTTACGCTCGCTTGCGTCCGGGTACAAATTTGGCAGACGGCGTAAAAATCGGTAACTTCGTGGAAACCAAAAAAGCGGTAATTGCGAAGGGCAGTAAAGTAAATCATCTGTCTTATGTTGGTGACGCAATTGTCGGTAGTAACGTAAACGTGGGAGCGGGCACCATCACCTGCAATTACGACGGCGTGAATAAATCCAAAACCGAAATTGGCGATAATGTTTTTGTCGGCTCTAATTCCGCGTTAGTTGCGCCAGTAAAATTAGGCGCAGGCAGTACGATTGGCGCGGGTTCGGTAATTACTAAAGATGTAGAAGCTGCCGAGTTGGCGATTGGTCGCGGCAAGCAACGAAATATCCAGGGTTGGGAGCGCCCGGTTAAGAAAAAATAATATTGATACATTGCTCATTAGAAAATAAAAAGGCGCGATTAAATCGCGCCTTTTTATTTTCCGCTTAGTCGGAGAATCAGTGCAGGTTTAATTGACCCCCCTTGATTTCCAAAGTGTCTGCTGATCGCTTGAGAAGTTGTTCCAGATTAGCTTTTGCGTGGTTTTGGAAATGTGTCTGCGCTTGCGGATTTGGTGTCTTCGTTAGTGCCATCTGGGCAGTGGTCATAAACATGCCCATCATTGCCAGTTGTTCATAGGCTTGGCGTTTTTGTGATGGCGATGCCTTTGCAAATTTATGCGAACTGGCGAGTGATGCGCGCAATTGTTTGGTCAATGCGATGAAATCTTCGTCAGCTGGTAATGCTGTGTCCTTCATGGCAATGTAATTGCCGACCAGAAAAGCTGCCAGTGCTGCGGCTACATCATCCTTCGGTAAGCCAAGTCGCGCAGCGACTTGCTCAAAGTTAGTTAGCGATTCGGTGAAAATTTGCGTGAGTTGAGCCTGCGCGCCACCCGGATAGCGCGCTGCCAAATCTGCGGCAGTGGTGGAGCGACCAACGCGCGGTGCTAAAGTAGATACTTCTGAAGATGCGGCTTCACCGCTCGCGTTGTTCAGCACCGAAAAGTTAAGAAAGCTATTGGCAGCGTAGTTAACTTGGGGAACACCATAAGTGGCGTAATCGGCGCCTAACCATTGGGCATGGGCGGAAGAATTGATCAGGTAGAGAAGCGTAACTGCAACAGTAGTTTTTATTAAGCGAATAAATTGGTTAATTGTGGCGTCCATATGTTCCCTCCTAATCAATGATAAATATCCAGAAGTAAATTCTCGGGCAAAATTTTGCAATCCGACAATTAAAGCACGTCGTAAATAAACGACTAGCAAAACGGATTAATTTATATCGTTTAGAGGTGACTTAATCAATATGAGTTTCGCGCCATTTTTTTCACACAGGTTTAATCTGACTAACTTCGCGTTATCCTAATAATTCAAGTGCGATTAGTATCAGGTTGTTTCAGTTTTACTTAACAAAGCCTGATTGCGCATATGCGCGAGCGAATTAAATTGCTTGAGCGAACCTGCAACCAAATAAGCCAGCTGCATATAACCCGAGCGAAAAAATTCAATGACTTTTGCATCATCTAATTGATGAAGTGAATCCAGGCTAATGCTGTATAAACCTTTTAATGAGATCCGCTCGCCCTTCTCAAAACTAAAATCCAAATCAACCGGTTCAATTAATTGATTTTCTGTCATGGCTTTAATAAACGCCTGGTTTTGTTCCTGTCCGATATGCAATTTGCCTAACGTGTGTTGTACCTTACGTAGGCACTCAGCAGGTTGACGGCTTGCCGTAAATAAAGCTTCGCCCTCTGTGCTACTAAAACGGGGATTGTCCCTGTCTATAGCAATTTGCTGGTCGGAAATATAAAAGCCCTGGCATTGCAGTGACAGTGGAACGAAACCACCCCGTTGCGCAAGATTTTTAATGGGTGGCTCACCAGATTTCATGCTCAAAATTACAACGGCAAAAAATTCACCTGTCTCCGAATTTTTGGTCAGCATGATGGGCAATGAATTAGCCGCCTCAAAAAACTCGCTCGTAATGACCGATGTAAAATGCGGCGTTTCACCTTGGGCTATCAAACGCAAATCCTGATGTTGGTCAGCAGACAGTAATTCAAAACGGGCCACGAATTTCTCCGGAATCAGTTAAACAGTTTGTAAACCGCGCTCATGTATTTTCATGATTAAGTCGCGATGATAAGGCAAGGATAAGCCCAGCTTTTCTGTCAGGTTTCTATTCTCGCGCAACAAGCGTTCGGCGTATTTGGCGGTGTTTTGCAAAGTATCCGCTTCAACCTGAGTTTTAAATTTCATACCGTAGAGAACATATTGATAACTCGCGGCCGGAAAAATTTCTTCGACTTGGTTGAACTCATCATGAAACCAGGGCGACTGATAACTCCACAATAACAATAATTCTTTTAACCTGTCGGGTATGGAAGATGGATCGAGATTGTCGCGCCAAAAATCGGAATCGCGGCGTTGGGTCAACACATAATGCAATTTTAGAAAATCGATTATTCTGCCCCAGCGATAAAGCGTGGTTGCATTAAAACGTTTTGCCACTATGTCCATCACCTCGCGGCAAACCGGCAATTGTTCGGCAATCAGTTTTGCGGATAACTCAATCATCACAATCGCAGAGGCTTCAAGCGGCTCCATAAATCCTGCGGATAAACCCACAGCAACACAATTATTTTTCCAGAAGGTTTCGCGATGACCTGCACGAATTTTTATTTTTCGAGCCGATACAGAATCTTTTCCAATATAAGCAGCCAATTCGCGCTCTGCTTGTTCATCGCTAATATGTTGGCTTGAATAAACATGCCCTACGCCGCGCCGCGTAGGTAGGCCTATATCCCAAATCCAGCCGGCGCTTTGTGCAGTTGAAATTGTATGGGTGGCAATCGGGGAAAATTCATTTTCATAAGGCACTTGTACCGCAAGCGCTGTATCGCAAAATAAAATATCTTTGCAATCTTTAAAGGGAACTTGCATGGCGTCGCCAATTAAAAGCGCGCGAAAGCCAGTGCAATCAATAAATAAATCACCGGCAATTTCCTGATCTCCATTCAATACCAATCTATCAATATCACCTGAGTCGGTTAATTTGACTTGGGTGACGTCGGCAATGCGGTGCTGGACATTTAATTGTTTGCAGGCGTGTTGCTGTAAAAAAACGGCAAATTTTCCAGCGTCTAGATGGTAAGCATAATTAGCGACAGCTTCGAATTCTGCATGACTAATCGTTTTGGGTGCGAGGCCTTTTTGGCAAATGACACCTTGTGGACAAACCGCATCACAAAAATTTTGTTCACTGCTTTTATGCAAGTTTTGCTGCAACCAATGAGGCACCAAATTAGTGTGCGAAAAACCTTGCGGCAGCATTAGAGGATGAAAATAAGCATCACTGGCTTGGCCAGTGGTCCAGCGTGAAAATAGCGCGCCTTGTTTGAAAGCGGCATCGCACTGCCGGAAAAATTCTGTTTCGGAAACGCCAATGCGCGATAAAGTACTGCGCATGGTTGGCCAGGTTCCTTCGCCGACACCAATGGTTGGAGTGTTTGCGGATTCAATGAGCGTCACGCTAAAGCCCGAAGCTTCGCGACCTTTGTGCCGCGCTGCGATAATGCAAGCGGTTAACCAGCCGGCTGTGCCGCCACCGACGACGACGATTTTTTTTATGGGTTTCATAATGTAATTATTTTTTATTTAAACAAGTATCGTTCTAAAAACAAAAAGGGAACCAGCTCAAAGAGCTGATTCCAAAGGGGTAAGCAACAACAAAATTAAAATCTGTAACGAACGCCCAGTTTGTAACGGCTGCCATATGCCCAGGCATCTAACAACTGGTTGTCATATCGGCCATGAGTACTCATTGTCTCGTTGGTGATATTGGTCGCTTCAAAAAATACATTTAATTGTTCGGTAAATGCATAACTTCCGCTGACATCGATTTGTGTACTTGCGTTAACAAATGTAGGTTCAGCGCCGTATTCAGAAATATTTTGGCCCTGCCCGAATTGCAACAAGTATTCATCGCGCCAGTTAACAGCCACACGCAATTCAAAACCGTTACGATCATAGAAGCCAACAAAGTTCATTGAGTCGGCAAGGCCGGTCACTGCAAATCCACTTTGACTTAAATCGTTGCGGTCATAGGGTTTGTCGGTATTTACGATGGTGGCGTTGGCATTGAAACCAAAACCTGATTCACCAAATACATGTTGCCACGCAAGCTCAAGTCCATCGACGCGCGCTTTAGGACCATTCACGCGTTGGCTCACGTTATAAATGGCTTTTTGGCCGGTGCTTGGATCAATCACGTCGTTAATGGTTTGACGTTGCGTACCTTGCACGATGAAGTTGGTTACATCCTTCACAAAATAGTTACCGGCAACATAAGAGTTGTCCTGGTAATACCATTCCAACGCAAGGTCCATGTTGTCCGACAGGAAGGGTTCCAATTTCGGATTGCCGCCCGTTGCCGTTAAGGCCCCTACGCGTGGCAATGAACCTACGTTTAATACTGGAGTGAGGAAGTTAATGGATGGACGAGTGAGTGTGCGTGATGCATCAAAACGCAAATTCAATTCGTCGGTTAATTCCAGTTTTAAATCCAGGCTGGGTAACAGGAATGCATAATCGTGCGAAGTTGAAATAGATTTTGAATCAGAGAAAGTGGTTGTCAAAAGTGTGGGGTCGGCGGGGCTCAAAGTTAATTGAGTGGGTACACGACCTTGGCCTTTGGATTCTATTTCGGTTTGTTCTTCTCTAACACCTGCGTTGATATGGAAAGGTAAGCTACCTAATTCGGTATCAAATGCAATTTTCAAAAATAATGATGTTGTGGTTTCCGTAATATCTTGCACGCTACCAGGATCTAACGCCAACTCCAATTTGCCGGTGTAGTTAGTACCACAGCAATCATAGTTGTAGCCTGGAATATTTTTCGTTTGCGGATTACCTAATCCTTCAAGATAGCTGTACACATCAAACGGATTGTAGGCCAACAACTCAGGAATTAACGCATCATTACCAGAGAATCCTGGAATAAAATCTGAAGTGCTAACAAAATGTCTGGGCACTGATGTTGGAATGACCACGCCAGTGGTTCTGCCAGATGGCAAACCATAACCTGACCAGGTTTGCCAGAAATTATTGGCGAAGGTATTGCTGTTTTGCAGCGTGAAATTATCGTCAACAATCGACGCACCAAGGCTTAGCTTAAGATTATCTTGCGTCCAATTCACCGCGAATTTCGCTTGGTCAATAGTGTCAGTATTTTCCTGACGCATACGCACAATAACGTGCGAACCAATCACGCTCGGATCGCGCACAACTTTGCTTTCATTGCAAGAAGGACCAAAGGTAGACATCACCGGCAAGTGACTGCTGCTATCGCCCGTTACAGCAACGCCCATATCACAGCCCAGGGCGCCACCGTAACCCAGGTTCATACCATCGGTACTATTTTGCCCGTCGGGATTTAATTCACTTTTTGCGTGTGCTAAATCAAATGTATATGAAAGATTATCGTTAAGATCATATTTTACGTTCACGCCAATTTGATTGGTTTCGAGCAGTGAACGGTTGATGCCCGCGTTTAAATTCATTACGTCATCAAGGTTAACGAAATCAACAATGGTGCCGTTTGAATCTTGCTTAACATTACGAAACGCGTTGAAATCAAACCATACACCAAAACCATAGTTAAAAGTTTCAACTTCCTGGCGCGAATAGTTGTCGTCAATGGTTAATAATAATTGATCGTTAGGTTTCCATTGGAAAGCAATGCGTCCGTCCAGACGTTCATCGGTTGTAATATTTTGATCAGCACCAAATTGAATTTGGCTCCAGCTAACAAGTGAGCCGGGCGCATTTAATTCGCTATTCGTACAATTCGCTGTTAATTGGCAGGGGCGAACTTTTCCGCCTTGCCATCCGGAAACAAATACGTGGTTGGCTTCGGTTTCCTGTTCGGTTTGAATCAGGTTCACCAAAATACCCAGGGTGTCGTCAGCAAAAGTGTTGCTGTACAAAGCACCCAATGTTGGTTTTATTTCACCAGACTGATCTTGCGTGGAGCCAGAAGCAGATAGCGCAACTTTTTGGCCGGGATGATCAAAAGGTTTCGGATATGAAATATTAACGGTGGCACCAATCGAATTGCTGCCCATGGTTACGTCAGGTGTTTTCATGACGGAAACACCGCCAACAAAATCTGCACCTACCGTACTGAAATCAACCGAGCGGCCGCCGGATGCAGTAGAAATTCTGCGGCCATCAAATAATGTTTCGTTAAAGTCGCCACCAAAACCACGCACGGTAATACCTGTAGGTTCACCACGCGCACCGCTGCGTTGAATTGAAACACCAGGAACACGTTGCAATGATGCTGCAATGTTTGAATCGGGAAATTTACCTATATCTTCAGCGGTAATTGCGTCCACAACTCCGGAAGCATCGCGTTTAATATCCATATTGCGTTGTAAAGATTGGCGAATCCCGGTGACTATAACTTCTTCAGCAGTAGGCGCAGTTCCATTGTCCTGTGCGGCTGCATATTGCGAAGTGAACACCGAAGATATTATCGCCACTATAGCGGTTGATAACTTGGTTTTTTTTGGCATCTCTTCAGACTCCTGATTATTAGTATTTTGGATAATCATGAGCTGACCGTTGGTATCGACTACCATTTTTAAACCGGTATTACGCAATAAAATATCTATAGCGTCGTCAATAGAATAATGACCAGACAACTTGTGAGCTTGTATTTCTTTAACTTTATCGTAAGGAAATATCAGCGTCAGGTTGGCTTGTTCGGCAAAGGTAGTCAGAGCAAGATCAGCTCGTTCTCTCGGTATGTCGAAGTCATATTTTTTTGACAAAACCTCAGCGCTAGCCAAAGTTGCCGGTGAATTTAATACCAGACAACCTACGACTAAAGTGCTGAATAAGACTTTATCGACCATACGTGGTGACAGGTTTTTGCCTGCACACTTATAAGACGATAGAGATTGCTTTTTCCACCATTGCGAGTGCTTCATTTACCAGTTTATTGTTGACCGCATAAAATTATTTTTATAAAAAAGTTTCCTATGTAAAAAGTTATTCTTCGATTAGCCGAATCATTTATCCATGGTTAACAGGATTTGGTTCGCTTTATCGTATTCATATTGGATATCAAAATTATTGTGCAAGGTTGATAGCAAACTGGGGGTATCGCCAATTTTAAATACACCGGCAATACGAATTTGTTTAAGGGAGGAGTCGTGAATCACAAAAGTTTGGTCGCTGTAGCGGTTAAATTCCAACACAGCTTCATCCAGTGTTTCGCCGCGAAATACGATAGTGCCTTGTTGCCAGCTTAGTTGTGCCGTCATTTCACCATCGCTGATTTTTTCTACCTGTTGGATCACGCCAGATAAAATTGCCTTCTCGCCTTTGGAAATAAATAGGTTGGGATTATTCAGCGGCTCTTGTTCCAGTGCGACAGGATTTTCAATATGTTTGTTATCCGCAATAGCCACGCGCCCTTCGGTAACCCACAATTTCACTTTGTTCGAACTCAGTACTCGCACATCAAAAGCAGTGCCCACTGCTTGAACGACTTTGTCGTTAGCGACAACGCGTAAAGGCCGTGAGGTATCGTGAGCAACATCAACATGAATTTCACCGCGGCTGAGCAACAACAAACGCTGCTTGGGGGAATAGACAACTTTCACCTGGCTATCGGTATTCAAAATCAGCGTTGAGCCATCGTCGAGCAAAATTTTTCGCTGTTCGCCTACAGACGTTTTGTAAGCCAGTTCAGGCGTAGCTTTTTCCACGGCAAATGGCATCAACAAAAAAGCACCCAGGCAGGCAAACAAAAAAGATGCCGCCACGGCGTAGTGCATGGTGTAGGATTTTTTTCGCGGTTGTATCTGAAAAATTTCTGACAACAAAGACAGTCTGTCCATCTTGTCCCAGAGCTGGGCCAAACGCATTAATACTTTGCCGTTCTCGGCATCTTGCGCTAACCAGTGTTGTAATTCCGCTTCTTCGCTTTTGGTTAATTTTCTATCCAGACGCGCAATCCACAAACTGGCTTCGTCAAAACGTTTTTCCTGATTGGGGAAATCCACAATATTACTCACAATGAACCTCCATGACGGAATCTTCTCTGCTGGTTTCTGGCAGTGGTTCCAACTGAAAGTTCATGTAGTGGAAACATCGTTTAATCCCGAAGGCTATATGTTTTTCAACGGTGCTCTCACTGATATTTAAATCAGCGGCAATTTCTTTTTGGCTGTAACCATAAACTTTCTTCATCACAAATACGCGTCTGCATTGAATAGGCAGCTCGCGAACTGCTCTGCAAAACAATTCAAATTCTTCTTTGGAAGCGACTGTATTGAAGGTGGAATCTTCGCCCGTCTGCTCAATGAGCTCCTGGATATCGGCATGCTCGCTATCATCAAGGCTGATGGACAACCGGTTTTCCGCGCGTTTGACATGGTCCAGCGCCAGGTTTTTCACAATCCGGTACATAAACGAACGAGGGCTTTTTATAGGTTCCTCGTTGGATATTTCACAAATCCGGACGTAGGTTTCCTGAACTATGTCTTCAATTTCCTTGGGCGGTGCAATAGTAGATGCGACCTTGGCCAAACTCCGCTGGATACCCATAAACAGGGTCGAAAGATTCTCTCGGTTTGACATAGGTGACCTGTGATTATTATGTTTTGACCCAAAATACTAAGACGAATTAGCGAAAAAAATCCGCTAGTCAGTTTGAAAATAAATCCAAAAATTTAATAATTACTTAAAAATCAATAAGATAAAAATTTCGCTTAACTAAACTTAATCATCATTCTATATGATATTTAATCTGATTATCATAAGAGATACCTGAGCTGGGAAACAAGTTCCCTAACCTCAGGGGGCTGTAAATATTTCCGCTGCGTGGACAGTCAGCTCGCCACCTTTAAAGACGTCATGAGCTTTTCAGTTATGTTGTGATTAAGGTTGACGCAGAAATACCCGGGCTTGGGCAATCGCCAAGCCTGAGGATTTTTCTGTTGATGAGGAGGAATTACGCCGACGCTGCAGAAGGCGGCATTAGCGGTGCGAAGATCTTGTTAGAAAAACGCATCGCTAGTTTGGGAGAGTTTTAAAATTTGCGGCTTGATTAAGACAACAATCATTTCTGCTTTTGCTTTTCTAATTCAGCGTCAAAAGCAGCTTCTGCTTTGGTGACAAATTCCTTTAATTCATTTGGGTTAACAAACGCATTCGGGTTACCGTTTTTTTGCGCTTGGTGTTTTTCATCGTGATTAATAACAGGCGGATGGCCAATCAATAAAATATCTGCCTGGATCACCTTGGCGCGCGCAAAAGTTTTGCGGTAATCCTCAACGATGTTAGGGCTCACTTTATTATTAATTAAACGATTTCCCGCCACAGTAATACTGCTTAAGAAAAACACGCTGTGATCTTCGCCGTTAATTGTATCGCGCGTTAACCAACTGGTTGCGCCTTCGGTGTGGCCCGGTGTAAATACCGCTTGCAGACTAATACCACCTAATTTTATTTGCTCACCATCGGCGATGATGCGATCAACTTTCACAGCAGGAAATTTTGTTGCGCCGTTTTCATTATCGCCAGTATGCGCGCCTCTCTCCAAAGCTTTTACATCGTTCTTGCTCGCAAGCAATTTAGCGCCAGTAGATTTTTTTATTTGCGCAAGGCCCGCGACATGATCGTAATGTGCATGGTTTTCCAAAAGATATTTAACGTCGCTTAACTTAAAGCCCAGGCTTTTTATATTAGCCTCCACGATCTTCCCACCTTCCTCAGTAGCACCGTCGACTAATATATGGCCTTCCGGCGTGGTAATCAGGTAAACACCTATGCCTTTGGTACCCACAGAATAGATGTGATCGGTAATTTGAAAGGGCGCGTGAGGCTCGCTCCAGCTGGGGTCGTGGGCGAAGGCGCTACTTGAAACTAAAATGTTCGACACTAAAAGCGCACTTAAAATCTGAAAAGCTTTCATAAGTTTTTCCTTAATAACGACAGGCTAACAAACGGTGAGTTACTTTAACCCTGTCTATGGTGAATTGCTGAAAATATTTTTCTAAAAAAAGAATCCAAACAGGTACAAACATACGTCTAGAGAACTGCAGGCACAGCACCCGAGTAGATTTCTGTACTGCATTACAATGTCTATGCCAAAAAATTAACTCGTTGATTTGCGTGAAAATTATTTTAAGAAGTAAATCTATTGGCAGGATTATTCCGAAAACGAACTGCTAATTCCGAAATCGGACACAAACAGCGAGACAAGATGAATCAGCGCAATCAGGATCAATAAATAATAAGGCAGCTCTTTCGGGCTGCCATCACCTAACTCTAATGGATGGCCAATATGTTTAGCATGAGTCGCAACAAAATCGTCTACAGCGCCCTTACCTTGGCGGTGGCGTTCAATTCTGCCATGGCTTTTGCAGCAGAAGGTGAACGAACAGTAACCTTGCAAGAGGATATTGCTCAGGCGGAGCTCCTGCGGTTAGAAATACCCGCTGGTGATGTGGAAATCATTGGCACGGCGGGTACTGGTTTAACTGCAGTGGTTACGGTAGTTTGCCAGAAAGAAAATCAGGAAAACTGTTACAAGCTGATCAAAGAATTAGGCTGGAGCAAAAAAACTGGCACGGTCACCGAGTTGAGCTTAAGCCCGGCTGGAATTACCCGTTACGATCACATTACCCTTAAGGTGAAAATCGGCGTACCCAAAGATAAAAAATTGGACGTTAACTTGAGCGCTGGCGAACTGCGCATTAGCGACACCAGCGCCTGCCTCACTGCCGAAGTCAACGCCGGTGAGCTCAATATCAGGCTCAAGGAAAATCAATTTGCCTCGGCAGAGCTCAGCGCCAAAGTTGGCGATGCACATGTAATTTCCCCTACAGGCGAAAAAATCGAAGGTGACCGCTCGCTGTTGGTAGGTGCAAATGCAAGCTGGAAAGGCACGGGCTCTTGCCAGACCAAAGCCAGTGTTCTGGCTGGTGAAGTGCAACTTAGGCTCAATTAGTAATCAATAGGCTTGCTTTTATCTTTCGAAAAGCTACAATATCTTTCGAAACGAAACTTAAGGCAAGCCTAAATGACCAAACGTAACACTCAACAGCGTCGCCGCGCCATTATTGACCTGCTTAACGCCAGTGGCGAAGTCAGTGTTGAGGCTTTGGCGGGGCAGTTTGTGACCTCAGAAGTTACGATTCGAAAGGATCTTGCCGCTTTAGAAACCAATGGTTTGCTGTTGCGCCGTTACGGTGGCGCTGTTCCAGTTCCGCAAGAGCTCATTGCCAACCCCGCCGAAGAAAAAGTTTCAGTTCGTAAACAAGCCATTGCTAAAGCCGCTGCTGCGCTTATCCGCGACCACAACCGCATCATTCTGGATAGCGGTAGCTCCACCACCTCCGCCCTTTTGCCTGAACTTTCCAGCAAGCAAGGCTTGGTGGTGATGACCAATTCCCTCAGCATCGCCAACGCCCTGCGCGAGCTGGAAAACGAACCCACGATTCTTATGACCGGCGGCACTTGGGACCCAAAATCAGAAGGCTTCCAGGGCCAGTTGGCCGAACAAATACTGCGCTCCTATAACTTTGACCAATTCTTTATAGGTGCAGACGGACTGGATTTAACACGCGGAACAACTACCTTTAATGAGCTTTACAGCCTGAGCCGCGTTATGGCCGAAGTTGCGCGCGAAGTGATTGTGATGGCCGAGTCCGACAAAATCAGCCGCAAAATTCCCAATCTGGAATTGCCCTGGTCAGCGGTAAAAGTATTGGTGACTGACGACGGAATTAGTAGCCAAGACAAAACAAGAATTGAGCAACAAGGTGTGCAAGTAATTTGCGCAACCTTGTAGCAGGAAACCAGTAATGAATAACCTGAAAACCCTATTCCTGATCGTTTGCTTTGCATCAACGATTGCACAGGCGCAGCCAGCTTCAGGAAATTTTTCAGGTTTGGAAAATATTGTTGGGATGTGGAAATTAACTGAGCCGGCATCAGAGCAAGAGAAAAATTTTCGACTCAACTACCACTTTATTTCGCGCGACTCTGCGTTGGTAGAAGTTTACGGTGATCCAGCGCGCCAAACGACAGAAACGATTTTTCACCGCGATGGCGAAAAACTATTGGGAACACATTATTGCGCTCGCGGTAACCAGCCGCGTTTAAAAGCGAGCAAGTTAGTTGGAAATACAATCGAATTTAACTTTCAGGATATTACCAATCTGAAAGACAAAAATGATCCGCATATGGTGCGCATGAAATACACCTTTATCGACAAAGATCATTTTAAGAAAGAAGAAGTTTATTGGATGGCAGGTAAAGAAGAATCCTCCACCATGTCATTAATACGCGTTAACTAATTTTATTTATCCTGACAAAAAGGAACTCAATTATGTGTGGAATTGTAGGCGCAGTTGCGCAGCGTGATGTAGTAGAAATTTTGGTAGAAGGCCTGCGTCGCCTTGAATACCGTGGTTATGATTCTGCGGGTGTTGCCGTTATTAGCAATGGCGGTGAATTGCAACGCTTGCGTCGTCTCGGCAAAGTAAAAGAATTGTCAGATGCAGTAAAAGCAGAACCAACACCAGGCGGCACTGGCATAGCACATACACGCTGGGCAACTCACGGCGAGCCAAGCGAGCGCAACGCGCATCCACACGTTTCCAATGAACACATCGCGGTAGTGCACAACGGCATTATCGAAAACCATGCAAACCTGCGTCGCCTTTTGCAAGAAGAAGGTTATGTATTTACGTCAGATACAGACACAGAAGTTATCGCGCACTTGGTAGAAAAAGAATTAAAAGCAACCGGCAATTTATTAGCAGCCGTACAAAAATCTGTTAAAAATTTACACGGTGCTTACGGCACAGTGTTGATGGATAAAAACGATTCATCGCGTTTAGTGGTTGCCCGTTCTGGGTCACCACTCGTAATTGGTTTGGGTATTGGCGAAAACTTTATCGCATCAGATCAACTTGCATTGTTGCCAGTAACGCGCCGCTTTATCTTTTTGGAAGAAGGCGATGTTGCAGAAATCACTCGCCAAACGATTAAAATTTTCGACAAAGATGGCAAAGCCGTTGAGCGTCAAATCCACGAATCAACCGCAAGTTACGACGCTGGTGACAAAGGCCAATATCGCCACTTCATGCTTAAAGAAATTTACGAACAACCTAACGCTGTGTTGAACACATTGGAAGGTCGTTTGAGCAATGAATCCGTAATGGATGAAACTTTCGGCAACGGCGCTGCTGAATTATTCAAAAAAGTAAAACACATTCAAATCGTGGCTTGCGGCACCAGCTACCATTCAGCAATGGTTGCGCGTTACTGGTTGGAATCTCTCGCGGGTATTTCATGTAACGTAGAAATCGCCAGCGAATTCCGCTACAGAAAATCATTCGTGCAACCTAACAGCATGGTAGTCACCATCAGCCAATCTGGTGAAACGGCAGATACTTTAGCCGCATTGCGTTTGGCAAAAGAACTCGGCTACTTGGGAAGCCTTTCTATTTGTAACGTTGCAGGTTCGTCATTAGTGCGCGAATCAGATCTCGCATTTATGACACGCGCCGGTGCAGAAATTGGTGTGGCATCAACCAAAGCATTTACCACGCAATTAGTGGGCTTGGCGATGTTGGTTTTAGCCATTGGTAAATATAATGGCTTAAGTGCAGAGCAACAAAAAGACATGGTTGCCGCACTTAAAAACTTGCCTGCGAAATTAGAAGAATCTTTGAAGCTTGCAGAAGGCATTGAAGCGCTCGCTGAAGAATTTGCAGACAAACACCATGCACTTTTCTTGGGCCGTGGCGATCAATACCCAATCGCAATGGAAGGTGCATTGAAGTTAAAAGAAATTTCTTACATCCACGCAGAAGCATACGCAGCGGGCGAATTAAAACACGGCCCACTCGCATTGATCGACGCAGAAATGCCCATCATCGTAGTTGCACCAAATAACGACTTGTTGGAAAAATTAAAATCCAACGTAGAAGAAGTTCGCGCACGCGGCGGTATCTTGTATGTGTTTGCCGATGTAGACGCACAATTCGAATCCGACGAAACCATGCGCGTTATCAACGTGCCGCATATTCACCCATGGTTAGCGCCAATTCTCTACACCTTGCCGTTGCAGTTGTTGAGTTACTACGTGGCAATTATTAAGGGCACAGATGTGGATCAGCCTCGTAATTTGGCAAAATCGGTTACTGTGGAATAATTTTCAGCCTAGTGAAAATGAAAAAAAGACCCTTTGTTAATTTAGCAACGGGTCTTTTTCATATGTGTCTAATAATAACTTACTCATTAGAAGGATTAAAAAATGAAATTAATTGCAGCATTAGGCATTTTATTATTATCACTCACCCAGTCTGTTCTCGCAGATGAAATGTCACCCTATACGGGAAATTGGACGGTGAGCGTAGATAAGACTCTGGAAAACTCCAAAAACAGCCCTAAATATAAAAAGGAACAAGAAGAGGACTTTAAACAAGCACTCACGAGCATGATGAATGCTATGAGGTTAGAAGTAACAACAAATAAAGTAATTTTCCATCTGGGTGAAAGTAAAGAGATAATTCCTCTCGGTACAATAACGGCTACTCCGCCTTCAGTCGTTGCAAAAATAAGTGCTGATAATAAAGAGGCGACTCTGACTTTCACGCCATATCAAAAAAATTATATAAATGTTAAATCGAGCGTTTCACACGATCTGGATTATATTATTTGGGAAAAAACGACCAAGGCCAGTGACACCAAAAAGCTGGATGTGATCACTAACGCAATTCAAGATTCAGCCGCAGCTAACAAAAAGGCGGAAGCGAAATAAATATTGTCGCGTAAATGAGCTAGCTCGCGTTGAACGCTTAAATAATTAAGGCTATAAATCCCATCGGACAAATGCTCATATAATTGTTAAAGAAAGTTGTGCATATTAGTTGCGCATATTAAAGGAACATTGAGATCCATTACCGAAGTGCCCACGTACTGGTGTAAATAGTATGTGGGCATTTTCAGTTTTGCTCAGCGGTAAAAAGCCGCGGCTTCCTTTAATAGGTGTAATCAATGCTTAAACATTTTCCTTTGCCTTGCGTTATTGTTGATATAGAAACAACGGGCGGCAATGTTACTTATGATCGTATTACCGAAATCGGTATTATCGAAGTCACCGAAAACGGCATTACGGAATGGTCAACACTCATTAATCCCAGGACGAAAGTTCCCGAGACTATCCAGCGTCTCACTGGCATCACCAATGCTATGGTTGAATCAGCGCCTTACTTTGAACAAGTTGCCAAAGAAATCATTTTAAAATTACAAGGAAAGTTATTTATAGCCCATAACGTGCGTTTTGATTATGGATTTATCCGCAATGAATTTGCGCGTTTGGCCTACACCTATAAAGCAAAACTAATGTGCACCGTAAAACTTTCGCGTTTTCTTTACAGCGAGTG
Source organism: Cellvibrio zantedeschiae (assembly GCF_014652535.1). NCBI lineage: Bacteria > Pseudomonadati > Pseudomonadota > Gammaproteobacteria > Cellvibrionales > Cellvibrionaceae > Cellvibrio > Cellvibrio zantedeschiae. The sequence goes on from NZ_BMYZ01000003.1 coordinate 456,403, forward strand.
CGACGGCCACAGTCTTGAGAAAATTATCAAGCGCCACCAAATTTTCGTGAGTGACCGACATCGCGCATTGGCAGATGCCCAAGCAACCTACACCTTTATGCGAATTGCTGAAGACGAACATGGCGAAGACAAAATCAAATCGGCTATTGCGCACCAATACCGTAAAGAAAGTATTCCCGCAGGCTTCGATGCAACCTTGATTGATGAATTACCCAATTCACCGGGCGTGTATTATTTTTGGGGCGAAAACAAAGAGCTTTTGTATATTGGTAAAAGCATCAATATTCGTAAGCGGGTTCTGTCGCATTTTACGTCCGATCATAAATCATCAAAGGAAATGAAAATTTGCCAACAAACACGTCATGTCACTTTTGATAAAACCGCTGGTGAATTAACCGCGCTAATTCTCGAATCCAAAAAAGTAAAAGAGTTAAACCCAATTTATAATCGCAGGCTGCGCAGGGTTAGCAAATTTTATAGCGTTCATTTGGAAGAAAATGCGGAAGGGCTTTTAAAGCCACACATATTCTCGGTATCAGAAATACCCGCAGGGCGAAAAAAACTCTACGGCTTATTCCCCTCCAATAAAAAAGCCCGCGACAGTTTGGAGTTAATCAGCAACGAACATAAACTTTGTTACCAAGTGATTGGCCTTGAACAAACTGCCAAGCGAGCATGCACAAGTCACCAACTAAAAAAATGCGAAGGTTACTGTGTGGGCAAACAATCTGCCGTGGTCCATAACCTTAAACTCTTGCAAGGCTTATCAACACTAGCGCTTAAAACCTGGCCCTACCAAGGCCCAATAGCGCTTATCGAGCAATGCAAACACGACGAAAGAGAGGTACACCTACTGGTAGATAACTGGTGCATTTTGGGTGCGGCAGACTCAGTAGCGGACTACAGCGAAATATTAAATAAAACATCCGCGCCAGAAATCGACAGGGATATTTATAAATATCTTGTGAAAGCGATTTACAGCAAAAGTATGTCGATAAAGCTGCAACCCTTATTTAAATGACATAGCTCTCAAATCTTATCCGTGTATCCTCATCTAAATGCTAAATTGGATTTAATTCTTGAATACTTATAGAAAAACCAACACTATCATTTAACCAAGGTTGCCCGGCGTTTTTAAGGTCTGTCGCACGGGTAGCCAAATCATTACTTGTATAATTGCGCCGATTGATCGCTTTTGGCACCAAATTAATTAGCCATGTGCGCATGGCCCTCAAGATTTCATAAACGGAACTCCAAGTTGTTAAACAAATATTTAACCAACCGCAAGATGCGGGGTGAAGCGTGACTGAACATGATCTGCGTTGGCTGCAACGATTCACATCAGCTTTAGGCTTATGCACATTAATAGCCGGTGTTATTTCATTCAGTGGTTGGGCCCTGGATATCCCACGCCTTACAGACTGGCTGAATGACGGTATTTCAATTCAACCCAATACAACTGTATTGATCGCGCTAGCTGGTGCCGCAGTATTGTTACTGCAATATGAATATTTTAAGTCCACCATTTTACTGGGCGGATTTGTTGCCTTTATTGGAGCACTCAATTTGCTGCAATACATGGTTGACGCAGATTTTGGTTTTAATCATCAGCTGCTCTTTGGTCGCGAATGGGGTCGCGCCGCTACCATGGCACCAGGCCGCTTTGGCCCACCGGCATCAATATCGTTTGTCATCATTGGCATCTCACTAGCGTTATTGGGAGCGCGTAAAAATAATTTGTGTCGGCTCGTTCCTGGTCTCGCTCTTTTTGTCGTGCTGCTTATGATGTTCTCGCTTTTAGGTTACATGTTTGGCGCGCGCAATTTTTACGCTATACCCTGGCTCTCAGCTATTTCCCTACCGAGCGCGGCAATGCTAATGACGCTAGCAGTGAGTTTGATCATGAGCGCCCCGCAACACCAGCCAATGCTTTTATTAATCGAACGCTCAAGCGCCGGTGCAATGGCAAGAAAAGTTCTGCCGATTTTGATTCTTATGATTCCGCTGCTCATTTGGCTTCGAGTCAAAGGATACGAGCTCGGTTTATTTGATCTTGGCACGAGCCGGGCCTTAGGCGCAGCGGCCTTGATGTGCGGTTCAGTCTTATTAATGTGGAAGGCATTACAAGATTTGCGCCGTCAGGAACAACGCGAACGTGAAGCAGATAAACGTAAAGACGAATTCATCGCAACCTTGGCTCATGAGTTGCGCAACCCTCTCGCTCCCATTGGCAACGCCGCGTCAATGTTAAAATTTGCACAAAGCAAACCAGAAGTATTGGGACAGGCAACCAACATTATTGAGCGACAGCTTTCACACCTCGTGCGACTCGTGGATGAATTGCTCGACGTGAGCCGCATAAGCCAGGGAAAAATTGAACTGAGCCGTGAGCGCATCGAGTTGTCGTCAGTGGTTCAACAATCGCTCGAAATTTGTAAACCATTAGCAGAAGCGGCAAGCCACAAAATTACCGTTAATCTGCCTAGCCAACCCATTTATTTAAATGCTGATCCGGTTCGGTTATCCCAAGTGCTAAGCAACTTGCTCGTCAACGCCTGCAAGTTCACCAACAAAAATGGCCACATAAGTTTGGATGTTCACACCAATAATCGCAGCCTGACAATAACCGTAGAAGACAACGGTATCGGCATTCCTCCCACGATGCTTAAAACTATTTTCGAAATATTTTCGCAAGTCGACCAATCCCTGGAGCGATCACGAAGTGGCTTGGGCATTGGTCTTACCTTAACCAAGCGTTTGGTTGAACTCCACGGCGGCAACATTGAAGCCTTTAGTGAAGGGTTAGGTAAAGGCAGTGAGTTTATCGTGCGTTTGCCAATTGTTATTGATGAAGCACCAACACTTGCAGCATCAAAAAACGTAGAAAAACCCACGGCAAAAAAACGCATTCTCATTGCCGATGATAATGTCGATAGCGCAAACACCCTGGCGGAATTTTTAAGGTTAATGGGTAATGAAATTTTTGTAGTGCATGATGGAGAACAAGCCGTTGTTGTGGCAAATGCGCAACGCCCGGATGCCATCTTGCTAGACATAGGCATGCCTAATTTAAATGGCTTTGAAACCTGCCAACAAATTCGCAAACATCCATGGGCAGAAAATATTTTAATTATTGCGCTAACCGGTTGGGGCCAAGATGAAGACAGACGTAAATCTGCACAAGCAGGATTTAACGAGCATTTCGTAAAACCTGTTGACCTTACCAAGTTGATGGAATTGTTAGCGACACCCGTCGCAACAAAAGATTGATAGCTGTAAGCAGCAGATGGTTTGTTAAATAAAAACATATACAAACAACCGCCGTTGCTGATGTTAAAAACAACGCGGTTATTTGCGAAAAAAGATTTAATCCGTATTTGTTGATTATATTGGGCTAGATTGCACTCGCACGCTTAATTATTTTTGCTTCCACTTTTCCCGCTGTTCATTTGATCATCCTTAGTTAAACCGAGAGGGAACCGACATGACAATCACCATTACAGCGTTTGAAAAATCACCCGACGGCGGCAAAGGTTTAGCGCGCGACACACGCGTGCGCTGGGCGCTTGAAGAAGTGGGCCAGCCATATCAGGTTCGCTATTTATCCTTTCAGGCAATGAAAGAACCCGCGCACCTTGCGCTGCAACCCTTTGGCCAAATCCCCACTTACGAAGAAGGCGATATTGCCCTGTTTGAAACAGGAGCCATTGTTTTACACATCGCACAAACTTACGCAGGCTTACTGCCAAACGACAACACTCGAGCACGCTCCATCAGTTGGATGTTTGCAGCAGTCAACACCATAGAGCCACCCATTCTGGAATTAGTAACCGCAAAAATTTTTGAGGGCGATAAGCCATGGGCTAACGAACGAATACCTTTAGTAGCAGAGCGCATTCGCAACCGCCTCACACAACTGTCCAATTACCTTGGCGATAACGAATGGCTGCAAGGCGCATTCAGCGCCGGCGATTTAATGATGGTATCCGTACTACTAAGATTAAGGCCATCGGCAATCCTAAATGAATTTCCAAACCTTGCAGCTTACGTCGCACGCGGCGAAGCTCGGCCCGCCTACCAGCGCGCTTTTGCTGCGCAATATGCGGCGAATAATCCATAAAGCCGTTCATTTAAACTCGCAAAAAATCATTTTTATTTGCTAGACAATTTCGTTGGCTTTTGGACCTTAAATCCAGACGAAACATTCCAAGCACAGGTATTATCCCGCATACAATGGATATGATCGAAATCTGAGACCAATAACGAAAAATAGAATTAGCTGGAGCGCTAAGAGAAATGACGAATTTAATTACAATTTTATTAATACTGGTAAGCGTGGCATCAATTGTAATGTGGGGAATATTAGTTTGGTCTACGTATTGGCCGCAAGTCGAAGGGCTTCTTGAAAAAGCTGATTATCACGCGTTAGAAATAAATCGCAGAAAGCTTTTTAAATTGGATGTTCTATACAAATATGAGCTAAATGGAAAATCCTTCAAATCAAACACAATTTATATGTTTGGTGGGGCGCCTTGTAAAAGCGAAAATGAAGCTTCCGGTTTAATCAAAAGCTTTAATGAAAATTTAGTTATTACCTATTGCCCCATGCTGCCCGCAATTTCCTGCATTCTGCTCAATAAGAAGCTAATGCTTTATTTACCAATAATGCCAATTCTTGCTATGTTGGTTTATCTGCTCGCTGCATTTCTCACTATCTAACGAACTAGGAGCAAAATTACAGCGAGAGAGGATCTTCTAACTCTATATAAATGGACTCCGTGTAATAGCATGTAATATTTTAAATCTTCGGCTATAGTGGAAAATTGCGCCAATAGTAGTTTACAGGAATAATATATGGCTCGTGACTGCCTACACCCACCAAGTGCTGCTTGTCTTTCCGCTTCAATGAGAGATCTCGGATATTCTCTTGAAACTGCAATTGCAGATTTAATCGATAATAGTATTTCCGCTAATGCAGATAAAATCGACATCATTTGTGACATATCTGGAAATGATCCCGTTGTTGTGATTCTAGACAACGGAAAGGGAATGACGCATGTAGAACTGTTAAGTGCAATGCGTCATGGAACAATTAATCCACAGCAAAAACGCTCGCCTAAAGATCTCGGACGCTTTGGTTTAGGCCTAAAAACTGCCTCATTTTCCCAGTGTCGCTCTTTAACTGTTGTAAGCGCTAAAGAATCTTCGATTAATGGGGCTGAATGGAATCTTGATCGAATTGATAAAGCTGATGACTGGATTTTATCTATTCTCGACCAAACAGATATTAATTCATTACCTTACGTTGAACGACTCACCAAACAAGGTACTGCTGTTATTTGGAGAGAGCTTGATCGATTATTTGAAGATGAATCAGGAAGTCGTCGCGATGAAATCGTCAATGAAAAACTGGAAGCAGTTAATAGGCATTTATCTCTCGTATTCCATAGATTTATTTCCGGGGAAGTAAAAGGTCAGCCGAAAATCTCCTTAACTATTAATGGGCACTCGCTCAAAGCTTTTGATCCTTTTTGCAGAAAAAATCCCGCTACCCAATTATTGCCCGAAGAAATAATTCGTATTGGCGATGCAGAGGTTCGTATACAACCTTATGTTTTGCCGCATCATAGTCGGTTGTCTGCATCTGAATATGATTATTATCAAAGTCGTAGCGACTTCATTTCTAATCAAGGAGGTTACGTTTATAGAAATGGGCGACTTATGGCATGGGGCGACTGGTTTAGATTGGTCCCTAAAGGTGAAGCAACTAAATTGGCAAGAGTGCGGATTGATTTTCCTAATAATCTAGATGAAGAGTGGACAATTGATATAAAAAAATCACGTGCTCGCCCTCCATTAATTGTACGCGAACGTCTTCGACAGATAATTACCAAGATTGTCAATCGAAGTGTGACAGTACATCGTGGTCGCGGACAGAAGCTTTTTCAAGAAGACCAAGCCCCAATGTGGGAACGATATGCTGATCATGGCGGCATACGCTTCGCTATTAACAAACAACATCCTGTGATTGCAGCTCTGGAGTCAAAAATAGCACCAAAAGAAAGAGAATCACTTAAGGTTTTGCTTGATGCAATTGCTACCTCAGTACCATTAGAGATGATTTATTCCGATTATTCGACTAGCCCTCGAGAAATTAATAGACAAAAAATAGATGAGCATCTGGTTATAGAGAAGTTAAAAAAATTGTGGGAAACAATTTATAGTAGTGGCGCTGGCAATCCTGATGAGTTTATTCAGATAGTACTTTCAACACATCTTTTCGATAGTCAATTGGAACTTGTAGAAAAATTTTTATTTGAGAAACTTTATGACTAAAACACAGCATTTCACCAATACGCTCATATCAGGTTTAGCAGCTAAATATAAAAATGAAATACCGACAAAAGAACAAGTTAGAGAAACAGCAAAACAGCTCGCTGATCTTCTTAATTACACAGATGAGCTCACTAACATAATCACAGAAGTAATGATAGCGATTGATACCCGTATGGGAGCCGGAGTTTCACTTATCGATGTAACAGCAAAACACGATGATCAATGGGTTCATAAGCGTGAAAACATCAAGTGGACTTACACCCATGCATATGAGCAATTTCTTCGCGAAGAAAGCTGGCCACCACAAATGGTTCAATCATTAAGCGATGTAACTAACCGTATTCTCGGGCATCTGCAAGACCCATCAAGTGAAGGTTCAACTTGGAGTCGACGCGGTCTTGTTATCGGCCATGTTCAGTCGGGTAAGACTGCGAATTACACAGGTTTAATAGCTAGAGCAGCGGATACAGGCTATAAGTTCATTATTGTTATCGCGGGCATTCATAATAACTTGCGCAAACAAACACAACAACGAATCGACGAAGCATTTATTGGCCGCTCAAGCGATCCCGATGATCGTCGCTATATTGGTGTAGGTCTTACATCTGACTATCCGCATCCCGCAACACTCACCAACGTTAACGAAGACTTCAATAAAAATACCGCTGCGAAGAGTGGCTGGAAAATTAATAATCAAGTTAACCCAACAATTTTAATAATTAAGAAAAACGTAACAACGCTCACCGCTCTATATAAATGGCTAAAAGAGTTAAACGCAACCAATGATGGTCGTATCCGTGATATCCCTATGCTAATGATTGATGATGAAGCAGACAATGCATCAATCAATACAAATAAAGAAGATCTAGATCCGACCAAGACAAATGCAAAGATGAGGGAAATATTGAGTCTATTTGCCAAATCATGCTATGTAGGATATACCGCTACACCGTTCGCTAATATCTTTATAAATCCCGATGCTTACGGTGAAGGTGTGAGTGAAGATCTATTTCCTCGTGACTTCATTTATTGTCTCGATGCACCAACAACTTATTTCGGTCCAGAAAAGGTCTTTCTCAATGAGACTACAAGCTCACGGATAGTGAGACCGATAGATGATTGTGAAGACCTAATTCCATACTCACACAAACGAGATGATCTTATCTCTGAGCTTCCACAGAGCCTCTACCGAGCGCTAAATGAATTTATTATTGCTCGCGCAATTAGGAATCTCCGGGGGCAGGCCAATAAACATTGCTCAATGATGATCAATGTTTCTCGATTTGTCCCGATTCAGAACGCAGTGCGAGACTTTCTAAGCCTCAGAGAAAAACTGATACGGCAAGCCGTCATTGCTAATTATGCAATGGATGAGGGAATTTCTTCCAAAAACATGTATATGCAGGAATTAAAGCAAGTTTTTGAAAACGAGTATGCTAGTGTTGGATTTACTTGGCCTGAAGTAAAAGCTGCGCTTAACAGTGTCTTTGATAACCTTCATTTATATGTAATTAACAGTAAGAGCGATGAAATTCTTGATTTCAAACGTTATGAAAATGAGGGGGTTGGCTTAACTGCAATTGCAGTTGGCGGATTCAGCCTTTCGCGCGGATTGACAATTGAGGGCTTAACTATAAGTTACATGTATCGCAATACAAAAATGTATGACTCATTAATGCAGATGGGGCGATGGTTTGGTTACAGACCTAGTTATGAAGATCTTTGTCGCGTCCATTTATCTTATGACTCTATTGAGTGGTACTCACATATTGCTGATGCTGCTGAAGAACTTATCCAACAAGTTAGACAAATGAGAAGGGACAAACTTAGTCCGAAAGACTTTGGTTTATACGTTCGATCACATCCCGACACCTTACTGATTACAGCTGCAAACAAAATGCGGTTTGGTGAAAAAGTTACAGTAGAACAAAGCTACAGTGGAAGAATATGGGAAAGTCATATTGTCTCAATTGATCCAGAGGTTAACGCCAAGAATTTCTCTTTGATTACTGAGCTTTGGCAAGGCAGATTTGGTGGCTGCAAGGAAGAATCTACAAAAAAAGGTCCAATTTATCGCGACGTAGCTATCGAGATACTAAATGAGTTTTTAGTTCGATTCGAATGTCATGCATCTATTTCATCCACGAAATCAGCCGTTAAAGATTATCTCGACCGGGTTAAAGGAAAATATCCGCTAGCGGATGTTGTACTAATTTCTCCAGCACGTGGAACGCAAAGTTCGAAGCCTTTTGCGTTGAATAACCAGGAGCGAGCGGTTGGCCCTAATCAGCCAAAAGGCAATGGATGGCATTTAAATAAAGGTAGAGTTGCTTCTCGTGGGGATGAGCAGCTAGGACTTAGCGACGATCAAATAGAGCAAGCAAGAAAGAAAGCTGCTGCTGGAAGCGAAGAAGAGCTTGATTGCACAATCGAAAAAATTGCCGTCTCAGATACTCACTATCGAATGATTCGAAATAAACCTCTTTTGATGATACATAGCCTTGCACCCAAGGGAGATATTGTACAAGGCCCAATTGCGGCTTTCGGAATTAGCTTTCCATATGGAGATCAAAAAACAACTATCAATGTAGTAGTAAACAAAATATGGCTTCAACAAATGACGGGATATTCAGACAATCCTGACGAGGATGATCATGATGATTAATATCTCACCATGGGATGAAATCAATATTCCTGAAAAAGATTTTAATGTCCGTCAAATATCCGAAAGAACTGTTGCACCTTGCTATTGGGCTCGCGACCCTAGAGGAAATTGCCTTTTTATAATTGAGCTCGAAGGCGATCATACGCTTCAATTTAGAAAGGATTTTATTACAGTAAATGGCATCAACATTGATCTTCGGTCAGGAGGGCATGAACAGCAGCGAATTATACTTTCTCTCGAAAAACAAGTTGATCGAGATATTTTTGAAGCACTTTGCAAAGCGCTTATTGTTTCTCTAAGGAATGCCACGGACTCTGCGTCCTCATTAGCCATATCACTTTCGCATCTTCGCCGCTGGAAGGCGTTTTTGGCGGGACACAGCCAGCAACTTTCAGTTGAGGAAGTACGTGGTTTATTTGCAGAAATTACTTTTTTATCAGAGTTACTTGATCAGGACATTGCAAGCAATGATGCAGTTGCCTCTTGGCTTGGTGCGGAGAGATCACATCATGATTTCATTTTTGGGAACACCAGTATTGAAGTTAAATCCATATCTGGTATTGAGCGAGGCGTGGTGTGTATATCATCTGAAGATCAGTTAGAATCGGTAAACGATTTTTTGTTTCTTCGTATATATAGGCTTAGCGCACAAACAAAGTCACCTGCAGCCAAATCTTTAAATGAGGCGATCAATATCACATATATAAAACTTAAAGACGCTGAGGCAATAGATGCTTTTGATAAAAAACTAGCAGCTTATGGGTATGTACCAATACCACAATATGATCTTCCTAGATTTGTGATTAGCGAGGTAAACACATATAAAATTGATAATGATTTTCCTCGTTTAATTCGCTCCCAGCTTCCGGCTGGAGTCACCAATGTTAGTTATTATTTAAAGCTGGAGAATATCGCATCACATAAGTGCGATGAGCGGTTGATATTTAAGGGCATCTAATGGAACAGACAAAAGAAGAATTTTTTCACGATTTCCGTCAAGAATTACTTTCAAGTGCCGAGGCTAATGGAAGTTTTTTTCTTTCGGAATTTATGGAAAAAGTCGCAAATGAACTTATAGAAACTGGTTTTAGCGAGGGCTTTGAAGTTTGCCACTTTCGTGCACAACGTGGGATGCGCGTGGACGGTTACTGGTTTGACGATGAAGGAAATTTAGCTCTATTTATTGCTGATTTTGATAATCGCGTAGAACTTACCTCACTAAGCAGAACCGAAGTTGCTGTTTTATTCAAACGCCTTATAAGCTTCCTCGAAGCAAGTACTAATAAAGGATTAGCGCAGAGTCTGGAAGTTACCTCTCCAGAATACGGACTTGCAAGACAGATTGCTGACAGAATAGATAGTATTTACAAAGTTAACTTATTTCTATTTTCTGAACGCTCTTTGAGCGAGAAAATTCAAGAGCTACCCAATGCCCTAGTTGCCGGTATTCCTGTAACTCACCATATATGGGACATATCACGAATACATAGGCAACAAAGCTCCAAAAATCATAAAGAAGCGTTAGATCTGGATTTCGTGCAGATGTTTGGCAAAGGTATCGCCTCACTTCCCGCTCATTTAACAACTCATAGCTATCAATCATATCTAATGGTAATGCCAGCAGATGTTCTAGCGGTGCTCTACGACAAATATGGTGCTCGTTTGTTAGAACAAAACGTTCGAACATTCTTGCAGGCGCGAGGTACTGTGAACAAAGGGATACGAGAAACGATTTTAAAAGAACCCTATATGTTTTTCGCTTACAACAACGGGATTACAGCTACCGCTCAAAGTATTGAGAAAAGCGTAACAGATTCCGGTCTAGTGATTACAAAAATTGTTGATCTTCAGATTGTTAATGGTGGTCAAACTACAGCTTCACTATTCCATACCAAGAAGCGAGACAAAGCGGATCTTTCACAGATATTTGTTCAAATGAAGCTATCCGTAATAGATAGCCAGCAAAGTGATGTTGTTGTACCAAAGATTTCAGAATATGCAAACACGCAGAATAAAGTAAATGCAGCCGACTTTTTTTCAAATCATCCATTTCATGTTCGAATGGAGGGATTTTCCAGGCGTCTTTGGGCTCCGGCAAAATCTGGATCACAACGTGAAACTCGTTGGTTTTATGAACGGACTCGTGGTCAATATGCGGATCAGCAGTCAAAACTCAGTCTCGCTGAACAACGCCGCTTCAAGGCTGAACATCCAAAGCCTCAAATGTTTACTAAAACTGATCTAGCAAAATATGAGAATATCTGGGATGACCATCCAAAATGGGTAAATTTAGGGTCACAAAAAAATTTCAAACAATATGCCGAGAGAATTGGCAGGGAGTGGGAAAAATCATCCGATTCATTTAATGAATTTTATTATAAGCGAGCGGTAGCACGAGCAATAATTTTTCGAAACACCGAACGAATCGTATCCAACCAAAATTGGTATAACGGAGGATACCGAGCAAATATCGTGGCTTATACACTGGCAATGCTTGGTGAAATTACTAAGCGTAAAAAAGAGTCTATCGATTATTTAAAAATTTGGAACGAACAAGAAATTGATGCTGCTCTAGAAAATGCCATATCAACTATCGCAGAAGCGGTAAATGGCATCATCATTAAGCCTCCTCATGGAATTTCAAATATTTCAGAATGGTGCAAGAGAGAGGCTTGCTGGAAGCAATTAACTGATTCTGCCGAGCTAATTACCAATAAAATATTACCTAAATTTTTTAGCCAGCTAGTTTCAACTGACAATATTTTAGAAAGAAGAAAAGCAGATTTAACTGCGTAAATAACATTTCCCTGAGCTTGACAAAATTAATATCCTTTACAATAAATCGTAAACTATTTCAGCCAACTTATTTGCTAAAAACGGCGGCACGGCGTTTCCTACCTGAACATATTGTTGCGTGCGATTTCCTTCAAAAAAATAATTATCAGGAAATGTTTGGATACGTGCCGCTTCGCGAACAGTCAAGCTGCGACATTGAAGCGGATCATAATGAATAAAGTAGTGCCCATCTTTTGAAATATGGCTAGTTATTGTTGTCGCATATCTTCCTTTCGCTTGCACACGGAAACGGTCAGAAAATTTTCCTGACGCCCAGTTTTTGTGTTTGGGAGCTAAAAATTTTGGAAATTCATGCGATTTAGGATTTGGGTTTTCACGGTTGGCGAAAGCTATGGCGAAACTTGAACAGAAATAATAACGTTCCAAGTCTTCTACAATATGTCCGCGAGTTTCGTGATTTAAAACATACTTCAAATTTTCATCTTTGTACCAGTCTTTTAACTCTGGTGGCACACTCTTTACAACAGAACGGTTAATTTGAATTGCTCTTAGGCCACGACTTTCCACTTTTAGATCTTGCGAAGAGTAAAGCGGAATTTTTTCGGCGAGTTCTTTACAGCCTTCTTTCTTAAGTTTAGATGATAGTTTTTTAGCGATTTCACCGACTATGTCGTACCATTTCTCATGGCTATCACCTTCTTTTGAGAGTCCACTTCTAAGAACTGGCAAATCGCCAATGATTTTTTCAATATTTACTTCATCCTTGGTGGCTAACTGCCCAGGAATTTTTTTAATATCTTCTCTGACACCTAAAAGAATTACTCTGTGCCTGGCTTGAGGAATTCCGTAGTCTTCCGCACGGATAATAAAATCAGAATTGTCCTCATAGGTGGGATCAGTAGAATCAGCTGCTGCTTTAACAAAAGAATAAATTTTATATCGATTTCCAGTTTTGTTCCCCACGGATTTCCCGGGGCACTTTAAATCATTCAATATTTTTGGAAATATCTTTTCGCCATCCACCGTTGATGAAAGAATACCTTTAACGTTTTCCATTACAAAAACTTCAGGATTCACTAATGAAAGAATGCTTAAGTATTCTTTATACAGAAAATGTTTAGGATCATTTTTGGCTTCATAACCAACAATCCCCATATTTCTGGCACGGCCTACAAGCGAATAAGCTTGACATGGTGGTCCTCCAATGACGATTGTTTTACCTTTGTGATTTTTTAGAGCATTTTCTATTTGCTCATAAATATATTTATTATCTTCACCTAAAGCGCGCGGCCCATGAAGAGTTTCTTCTTGCGCGGCTTTAGCTTCCTTTGGATAGGCTTCAAATAATTCTTCGCGTGAAATTTTTCCACTTACATACTGATAGTATTCATGAGGGGCTTGCCCATCAGGAAACTTGCGAAAGAAAGATCGTAGCTGTAGTGTTTTGTGAGCACTGGCTTCCTTTTCAACAGATATAGCAATAGAAAATGGATGCTTCTCGGTTTTTTTATCTTTGTATGCAGAAAAGCCTTCTCCGAGCCCGCCCGGACCTGCGAAAAGATCAATTATTTTGATTTGAGTTGACATTATAAAAGTAGAATATAATTGAAAGGGTGCAGGATAACAGGATTTCGATCTTTTTCCAGGGACGGGCGGCTTATAAATGTAGGCCTTTTTACGAAAATATCTTACTTAACCACAAGATTGTGACTATGGACATAGTAGATAAATCCAAAAGATCTTCAATGATGGCTGGTATCAAAAATAAAGATACCAAAGGCGAGCTATTAATTCGTAGAGGCTTATATAAACTTGGCTTCCGTTATCAATTGCACCGAAAGGATTTACCAGGAAGGCCAGATTTAGTTTTTCCAAAATTTAATTCTGTAATTTTTGTTAATGGGTGCTTTTGGCATGTCCATAATTGTCATTTATTCAAGTGGCCTTCCAGTAGGCCAGAGTTTTGGAAAGAAAAAATAAACTCCAATAAAATCCGCGATGAAGTTAACCTTGAAAAGCTTACGAAGCTTGGTTGGAAAGTATTAGTAATTTGGGAGTGCGCTTTAAAAGGGAAAACACGTCGAAATTTAGATGAAGTGATTCATACAGCGGCTAACTGGATTCAATATGATTCACAAAACGCTGAAATTGAGGGTAAGAAGTAACGCTGGATTACTCACATTGTTCGCCTTTCACGTCAACCTCTGGTTGTTCAAAGTACCCGGTACTTTAGTCTCGCTTTCGCGAAAATGGCGACTCCCTAATTTTTAGGCTTGAAGTTATAATCAAGATACTCGGGTCGATTAAAAAATAATAATTCATTAACCACACCATCCAGCTCTAGAAAACATCAATAACAGTAAAACTTTAAAAAGGATTAATAATGAAAAAAATTGCTTTAGGTCTATTTATAACACTTATGCTGCTGGGTTGCGCAACCGCGCCCGTAACGCAGGATGCAAATCTTCTTGCTAAAACCCAAGGTTATGTATTTGCTTATTTCCCCAAAACTGGTGCTGGTAATCAATTAACGGTTGCGCGTGTTGGTACTAAAGAGACTTACACTCTTTTGTCGCGCTCTGAGGCAAATGGTTGGGGGCGTTGGTTGCCGCCGGGTGAATATAAAATAAGTCAGTGGGGCACCACTCCATGGGGCGAGTATCAAACATTTACTGTTAAGGTCGGCCAAGTCACTGATTTGGGTAGCCTCATCCCTATGTCCTTAGGTGGTTATCAATATGTGATATTGCCGGTTAAGCTCAAAGAAACTGAAACGGCTGTACAAGCACCGTTACGTGAATTTTCTGCGCAACTCGCAACATCGGAGCCGATTAGTTGGGCGCCGCAAACAGTTCCTCCAATTTTGAAAGAAGTTGCGCCTTCCACCGGGCTTGGATTAATTGTCGACATCATGAATGAGTACCAACGCAAGGTCGTTAAACCTTCGCTAAATAAACAATTGCTTGCTACAAAAAATCCACAGGATTTTTTCAAAATAGCCAAAAGCGGTTCCGCACCATCAACTGATGAAACACCAATAGACGCAAAAGGAAATTTATACTTCGGCGCTGATTTTGGACAAGTAAGAGTTAGAAGCTCTTCGGGTGTTTGGTCCAGCCTGGATACAGCGAGCCTTTACCCTGTTACGGCGGTGGAAGTGTGCGGAAATAATTTAGTGGCAGGCTATGCCAATGGCATTTTAAAAATGTCTCGCGATGGCGGCGCAACCTGGGTGCAAGTAAAAGATTTTGGCAGCGCGGAATCTGTTTTGGATATTGATTGCCTTAAAGAGCGCAACATTGTCATTACCGGGCAATATGCAGAAAGCCCCTGGGCGTTTAAGCCACTGAAGAATGTGCGTTTGTATAGTGGCACGCAAGCTGGTCTTAATGACCTCACGCAACTTTATAATCACGATATTCCCGCTTCGCAACAGGGCGGCATTTTGCAAATCCGTGGCGAACAGTTGCAAGACAAGTATGTGTTTATAGTTCCTGTGAGTTTGTTTAGTCTTGATCTTAAAACCAATCAAATAACGGATATTTCCAAAGAGAAAAAAGTCAACGGATTCCACGTTACGCCGAACTCGCAAATCATCACCGCTTGGCTTGCAGCCGGTGCTTTCTCTGATACCTACATATCCACCAATGCAGGCCAAAGCTGGAAAGAAATAGATTCACCGTCATTGCAGATCAACGACATTATTTTTGACAGTGAAACAAAAGGTATAGCTACGCGCATAAGCCCCGGTATGTTTACGGCGACGCCGGAGTTTAACAATTATGATGCTGTGAAAAATAAATGGGTTAAAGACTACGATGGGTTAACCAGCTGCAACGTGCTTTTACATAACGAAAAAAATAAAGTCCAATTCTGTGTTGCACCAGGCGGCAATATTTTTAGTTACGATAAAGCTAACAAAAAATGGCAAGCTGAATTTATTGTTGATTAACATCTAAAGAAATGACTGGGCAGCGATGCCCAGTTTTGTTAATAAGGACTAATAAAATGAAAACGCTAAAGTCTTGCTTTGGTTTGATGCCTCTAATAGCTTTGTCAGCCTGTGGGGTTAATCCAGAAAAATTAAATGCACCGGTAACAGCTTCAAGCATTTATTTGGATGCGGATAGGGAAGCCAAAGAAACCATTCCAGGCGCTGTTACAACATACACCTTACGCAAAGGTATTTATGAATCCGCCAAGGAAGATGCAAAAGGTACATATTACTTGGGGCCTGAAAGTTGCTTCATGGTTAAAATTGATGTAGCTGATGCATTTCACCGGACTACAACTAACTGTGGCATTTTTGTTCCCAGTAACGCTAATCAGCCAGCCGTTATATTTACTGTAGTCGGGACGCAAAAAGTGGAGAAGCTTTCCAAACAAGCGGACCAAAAAAATAATGCAACAGCTAATATTGGCACAAGCCCAATTGCAATGGCAGCCACCAACGCCGCCATTAAAATGGAGTTAGGCCAGTACGAATTAAGAATTCGAAAAGATGATCCATTGGCTAAAGATTTACGATCCTTGGTCAAGCAAAAATAAAATTTAAAGCACCGGAGTTTCTTCACATGTCTGTGAAACTAATATCAATCTTAATTCTATCGTTAATACCATCAGTGGTGTTTGCGAAGCATGTTTATCCAAAAAGCTTAAAAACGGTAGAGAATGGTACAACCTATGTGCTGCAAGAGGATTATAAGTTTCAAGAAAAATCGGCCACTTTTACGCTGAGTGCTGGTAGTTTCAAACTTGCTTATGAAGATTCTTCGGCACATTACTTAATTGGCCTAACACCTCAATGTTTGGAAATGCGTGTAGTTCCACCGAAGTATCCTGAAAATGCGTGGAGCGATAAATGGGACTGCGGCATATTTTTACCGAAAGATGACAAAAAAGGCGCCGCTTTTTTTATGATTCGAAAAACGCCTAACGAACCAAAAAGCTCCAATCAAGGCCCAATTATTGATGCAATTATAAAAGCGGGATACGGTAGTTTTGATTTTCCTACGTCTACACATAAAGATGCTGTGCTGCGCAGCAAATTGGTAGTGCAGTAACCAACCACCGCTACTCAAAAAAAACAGCCACGTAAAAAAGACAGGTCCTCAAATCTATTGCCTCTAGTGAATGAGGACCTACTTAATCCTGCCCTGCATATTCCAGGCTCGTCGTATAAATATTCCCTTCTACGTTTGAACCACAATATATTTTGAAACCGCCGCCAAATTTTTTGGCGAGGCCTCGGGGTGGCGTATCGCCGGCTATTTGTCATCTACGCGTATCAGCATGGGGAAAAAAGGATTGAGTTGGTTTTGTAAAAATAATCCATGTGACTGTCGAATTTGCTGTGTATCGTTCGTCTATTAGAAGACAGAATAAAGAATTGTCGCCTCAATAACCTGGAGAAAAACCATGACCAAAACGATTTTTATAAGTTTACCGGTAACCAACCTTGACGCGTCTGTGGCCTTTTATAAATCCATTGGCTTTACGCCCAATCCTAAATTTACGGATGATACTGCTGCGGGTATGGAATGGAGTGAGGCTATTAAGCTCATGCTGATTACGCACGAAAAGTGGCGCACTTTTACGACACGCCCTATTCCTCCCTCTACCTCAAGCGAAGTAGGATTTTCTTTGTCGTGCGAAAGTCGTGAAGTTGTTGATGCTATGAACGAAGCGGCAGCTGCGCATGGCGGAACGGCTGATATTAATCCGGTGCAAGATCATGGCTTTATGTATTGCCGCGACATGGCTGATCCCGATGGACATATTTGGGGAGCTTTGTGGATGGATGAATCAGCAATGCCTTCTGGTGATCAGTAAAAAGCTGACGTGGAGAATACTGTGGCAAAGCAACCCGAATTTACTAAATATCTTCCGCTGGACGAATGGTTTCGCACTCGCCCTGCTTCAGCAAAAAAACTCACCTTAACATTTGCGGAGGCGGAGCAAATTCTTGCCGCGCCCTTGCCTGCTTCTTCGCAAAAGCCGAGCTGGTGGACGAATGTGTATCCAAAAATCCAGAGCCACCGTACAGCCTGGCTGAACCACGGTTGGCTAGTTCACGAGTATGATGCGGAAACGCAAACTGTTAAGTTTGTGCGCGAGTAACCAGGCTAAAGCGCGACGAGAATTTTTGCGTCTGTGCTTGTGATTGAACCGCTACAAAATGTGTTCAGTTAAAAAACGCGCCACGCCATCTTTGTAGTTTGCTTGCGCGCGTTCTGCAATTGGGAAAAGCGCTTTCAAATTTTTGACTGCGTTTTCCATAAGGATTGGGTGTGCTGCGGTTCTGAAGAGTTCCACATCATTCATGCTATCGCCAAATGCCATGGTTTGGTTTAGCGCAACTCCCAGTGTGGGAAGCAGAGCTTTGAGTGCTTCACCTTTGGAAATATTTTTTTGCATAATTTCCAAATAATTTTCGTCAGAAAACGTAACGTTCATGCTAGAGGCTATGACCGGATCTATTTTCTCGCGCAAGGCGAGAAGTTCACTGTGTTGGCCGTAAAACATAATTTTTAATGCGGGCGCTGCGAACATTTCTTCCTGACTGGTTTCGCGATAAAAGAATTTTGAGCGCTGGTGTGCTTTAAGCATTTCTTCGCAAGGCTGGCAGACAAGCCATTCATCAGGTGTGTAGAGGTTGGTGTATACATCAAATTGATTGCCGAGGTTAATTAACGCCTCGTTTGCTGTTCTTGGAAGATTTTGGCTGGCGACAAGTTGGCCATTCATATCATGAATGTTAGCGCCATTACAGGTAATGGCTGCGATACTACCGCCGAGTTGCTCTATGTAACAGCGAATGTCGTTGATATGCCTGCCGGTGGCGATAATCAAATTGGCATTGCGTGCCTGCAATTCATTAAGTGTGCGAATGGTTAATTCTGAAAGCTCATGTTTCTCGTTGAGCAGTGTTCCGTCCATATCGAAGATAAATGTGTTTACAGCTTGGTAATGGGCGGTCATTAGCTATCCTCGATAGGGCTTTGTATTGAAGTAGTTAAAACGGGATATGGTCATCGAGTGATTTACAAAATTCACCATAAAAAATGGGCTTTTAAAAAAGCCCATTTTTTAAACGCAGCATATTACAACATTTTTAATGTGCGGAGCGACGGCGAAATAGGTTAACAATAGCCAAAAGAATAATTGCGCCTAAAAACGAAACGAGTAATCCGGACAAGCTAAAGTCATCGCTGTTTATAGTGCCCGTGCCAAACAATGGCGCTAAAAACAGGCCACCTAAAAACGCACCGATGATGCCAACCACAACGTTTAGAAAAAGGCCCTGCTGCGCATTGGTTTTCATAACTATGCTCGCGAGCCAACCGATTATACCCCCTACGACAATCCAGACAATAAAGTTCATAGTGAAGCCCTCATTTAGCGATTGATGTACATGCAAAATTGCATCGAGAGAAATGCTATGATTTGTGCAAATAGATTACAGTACGTTGCCGCACAGCTGGAATATTTAGTCGTTCTGCTAAAGCGAGAAAATTAATTTGTGTTTCGTTTAACATAAGTAGAAGGTTTAGTTTATTTTCGCTTAAGGCCGCGTTGGTCTTGTGATGAATATTTGAACGTCATTGGATGAATAATTTTATGAATTTTTTAGCGATATCAGGCAGCTTAAGGAAGACCTCTTACAACACCGCTGCGCTCAATGCATTAAAGAGACTGGCACCTGAAAATATTGAGATTATTATTTTTGGTCTGCTGGATGAAATTCCATTATTTAATCCCGACCGTGAATTGGAAATCATTCCCGCTGTTGTAGAACTCCGCAAATTACTTTCCACCGCTGACGGTTTGATTATTGCGAGCCCTGAATATGCTCATGGAATAAGTGGCGTGTTAAAAAATGCATTGGACTGGTTGGTGAGCGGCCCGGAATTTGTTAATAAACCCATCATGCTCATTAATACCTCACCCCGCGCTTACATTGCTATGGATGCTTTGCGGGAGGTTGTTACTACTATGTCGGGCATTATTATTGAGAGTGCGTGCGTTTCTGTGCCCTTACTCGGGAGCAATATGAATTGCAATGAGATTATTGCACATCATGAAATGGCTGATTTGCTGAGGTGTGGGTTGCACGAATTTACCAAAGAAATAAATTCCGCTCAGGGTGACTAATTGCAGCGGTTTTTCTTTTTAAGAATAGTTTTTTGTTATCTCGTTTTCACGGGCTTTGTTTGTTGCAATTGCGCAAAGAAATCATTCAATAGAATGCCACGCGGAAAACCGCATGGCATGTTGTTTTTAAAAATCACTATGGGGACCAAATACCTCGTAATGAATGGATTCGGGTTTTACATCCATCGCCAGTAACTGATCCTTCGCAAACTTCATAAATCCTGTTGGGCCACATAAATAAAATTGCCCGGTTTGCAAAGGTAGTTCGTCGGCGATGTCTGCCAGTTGCATTAGCCCATTAAATGGGTGATTAAGTTGTGGCTGGTTGTACCAG
Organism: Cellvibrio zantedeschiae; assembly: GCF_014652535.1. Taxonomy (NCBI): domain Bacteria; kingdom Pseudomonadati; phylum Pseudomonadota; class Gammaproteobacteria; order Cellvibrionales; family Cellvibrionaceae; genus Cellvibrio; species Cellvibrio zantedeschiae. Next base: position 476,688 of record NZ_BMYZ01000003.1, read on the forward strand.
GTGTGATTATGCAATGTAGAGTGATTTTCTTTTAACTCCTGAATGCGTTGATCAAATGAATGCTGGGCCGGATTTTCGCAGGCGTGCAGGTACCAGATAGGCGTGGATGATTGTTTGCTGGCCAGCGTTTCCAACATCGCCATCATGGGTGTTTGCCCTACACCTGCAGAAATTAACACCGTCGGTTGTGTTAAAGACTTTAAATAAAAATCGCCACCCGGTGGCATGACTTCTATTGAGTCGCCAACCTGGATCTGGTCATGTAAATAATTGGATACCACGCCAGCTTGCGGCAGTTCTTCGCGTTTCACGCTGATGCGGTAGCTGCGGCCATTGGCTTGGTCTGACAAGGAATACTGGCGGATTTCAACGTAGTCCGCATGGTCAGGCTTGACCTTGATACCCAAATATTGGCCGGGTTGGTAGTCGACAACCGCTCCGCCATCTTCTGGCGTCAACACAAAACTGGATACCAATTCAGATTCCGCCGTTTTCTCGCTCACCACAAAACGGCGCGCACCACGCCAGCCCCCTTTGGCTTGGCTCTTGTCTTGATAGAGGTGCTGTTCACGTCCAATCAGAATGCCCGCTAACATGTTGTAAGCTTGCGTCCAAGCCTCGGCAACGGGTTCGGTGAATTCTTGAGGCGCCAGTTCCTTGAGTGTGCCAATCAAGTGGTGGCCCACAATATCGTAATGGGCGGGCTCGATCATAAAGCTTGCATGTTTATGGGCAACCCGCTCAACCATGGCGCCCAAAGCGCCAAGGTTATCAATATGTTTTGCGTAGGAGGCTACGGCGCTGAATAGGGCAAATTGCTGTTTGCCATTCACCTGGTTGCTCATATTGAAAATGTTCATTAGCTCCGGGTTAGCCTTAAACATGCGTTTGTAGAAATGTTCGGTGATGGCGACGCCAGCGCTTTCAAGTAATGGGACTGTACTTTTGACGATTTGGATCTGTTCAGCAGATAACATAACAACCTCTAGGTGTGGACAACTAATCCGCGCGGCCGTCGAGCCGGGGAGCCGTTAAAATGGGCCAATAGACCCGGATAAAAATCAGGAACGAGATAAGCCAAAGGGCGGCGCTGAGCTGCCAAAGTAAATGTGGCCGCCCGGTGATTAGTGCTGAAGCGCGGAATAGGCCAGCCAGTAGCAAGAGGACAAAGCTGGTGGTTATCCACTGGCCTACCGCCAAAGGGCGGCCAGTGTGACCGAGTGATACGCGAGCCATCATCGCCAACATCATTCCGGCCATGGCCCCCACCGCGACCAGATGCAGCATGTCTTTAAAGTTCACCCATCCGGTTAGCAAACTTAAGCCCATCAATAGCAGGCCTATGCTCATGGCGAGATAGGACGAATGCAGTGACCACAGCAAAGGCTGGCGCAATAGCCCTGGCGTAAACCAACGCTTCAACCGGACCAGATGAAATATTCCTGCTAGCAACATCAACCAGCCGGGCGAAAATAGAGGCTGTACAAAGCCGCTGCCAATAAAAAGTGTTGTGCCTAAGAGGGCGGTAACCAGCAGTAATTTATCCAGCCCCGGTGTTTTGATTTGCCCGGTTTGGGTAGCGCGGGCGGTGAAAAACGGAATCACCCTGCCGCCAATAAGACCCATCAGCAGGCAGAACATGAGGATCATGGAGTGGCTAAGATGAGCCGCCAGTGCGTATTGCCTTTGGCTTAACCACAGAAAACTGCCATTGAGAATTGCCATGGCCAGTAAGAGCGCGGCCAGCGGGTAATTGCCAGGGTTTTTGGCGAGCCACAGCTGACGGCTGAGCGCAGCAATTACGCCTAGCCACCAAAGGCTTTGTAAGATGATGAGTAGTACTAATCCTTGCTTCTGTTCGGCCCAAAGGAAAAGCCATAGGAAGGGCACTAAACGGGCGGCTAGCCAGATTGCACACAAAAGCACGAGCTTGTTGCCCTTCACGCCTGGTACGCCAGTCCAGTTTTGTGCTGCGGTTAGTAAAAAACCTGCTGCGACCAATGCGCCAAAACCAAATAGCATTTCATGGGCATGCCACAGGCTGGGAGTTAATAGCTGCTGGTTGGGCCACCAGCCTGATAAGTCCCCAAGCCAAAGGCTAATGACCACAACAGCCCAGATGCCGCTCATGAGAAAAAAGGGCCTGAAGGCCATGGCAAAGAGCGGGTGTGTAGAAGATGAGCTGTGTTGCATCTCAGAGAACCTCAAGTTTTAAGCCATGACGGGCAACACACCGCCCGATGTAGCTGAGTTTTAACAGCGTTGCACTGCAAATCAGGCATAGGTGGCTGGCGACGAGCTGGCTTATGGATAGGAATTCTGCAAACGGATAGCAGATCAGCACGGTAGTCACTAAAACCAGCACTGACAGGCTTAAGCAAAAGTTGGAAAAGCCGAGTAGCCGTTGGTAATTCGCAGGGTTAAACAGGGGTTCTGTCATTTGCATGGGGTGCGTCCGTCTCTAGATAAAATCTATAGAGCAGGAGCTGTGCCATCTTAAAATTTGTTTAAAATTCAATTAGTTGAAATTACTTATTTATGATGTGAGTCAATTTGACTTATACTTTATCGAGGTTATTTCGATTTATAAGAGTCAAATTGACTTTGCGAGCTAATATGGTTGAGCAAAACACTAATCTACTTCTGGAAGTCGCGTTAGATCTCGCGAATAGCCTGAACAATGAAAATCGGTTCGACCGATTATTGACCTCAATCCGCAAGGCGATTCGCTGTGATGCTGTAGTTCTGCTCGGCCTGCATCAGCAAGTGCTAACCCCGCTCGCCATTCAGGGATTGTCACCCGATACTATCGGGCGGCGCTTTTTGCTCAGCGAGCACCCGCGCCTGCAGCAGCTCTGCCAGAGCTCCGGCCCTCACCGCTTTGCTGCCGACAGTGACCTGCCCGATCCTTACGATGGTTTATTGCTATCGCGCAGTGGCGACCTTCCCGTGCATTCCTGCATGGGTTTGCCGCTCTATTCCGACGATCAAATAATTGGTTTGTTAACGATTGATAGCCTCGAGCCCAATGCGTTTGATCACATTAGCGACAAAACCCTGGAGCTAATGGCGGCCTTGTCTGCGGCCACCTTAAAAAGTGCCTTTGAGATGACCAAGTTGGCCCTGAGCGCACAACATGCCCGGCAATTGGTAGAAGAACTGACGCAGGAAGCTTTGCTGCGGGATGGGGGTGAACTGATTGGCCAAAGCCCAGCCATGCAGGCCTTGCGCAAAGATATACAGCTGGTAGCCAGTTCAGATTTTACGGTGCTGGTACAAGGTGAAACTGGCGTGGGCAAAGAACTGGTGGCGCGCACGCTACATCAATTGTCGCCGCGAAAAACGGCGCCCCTCGTCCATTTGAATTGCGCCTCTTTGCCAGAGAGTTTGGCGGAAGCCGAACTGTTTGGCCACGCGCGCGGCGCCTTTACCGGCGCGGAAAAAGAACGGCCCGGAAAATTTTTGCTGGCGGATGGCGGTAGTATTTTTCTGGATGAAGTTGGCGAGTTACCCCTCAGTATTCAGGCCAAATTATTGCGCGTATTGCAAAGCGGTGAAATTCAGCCAGTGGGCAAGGATGAGGTTCAAAAAGTGAATGTCCGGATCATTGCTGCGACCAACCGCGATTTACAACAGGAAGTAGAGCTGGGTCGCTTCCGCGCAGATTTGTATCACCGCTTGGCGGTTTACCCCCTTACAGTTTCACCCCTGAGGGATCGCCAACAGGATGTATTGCTATTGGCGGGTTATTTTCTTGAGCAGATCAGTCGCAAGTTAGGCATTCGTCAGCTAAAGCTTGCGGCAGATGCTGCGGATGCATTGCTGTCATACAACTGGCCGGGAAATGTGCGTGAATTGGAGCATGTGCTTAGCCGTGCGGCATTAAAAGCTGCTGGCCAAAATGGCCGCGCGGGTATTGTCAGTATCAGCGCAGCCTTACTTGAGTTGAGCCAAACAAATTTACCAAGGCTGCCAATTGTTATGAGTGCTGAGCGAGAGTTGGAAACCAATTTAAAAACAGCGACTGATAATTTCCAACGCACATTAATTTTGCAAACCCTTGAGCGCACTCACGGCAATTGGGCAGAAGCTGCGCGTTGCCTGCAACAAGACAGAGCTAACCTGACACGCTTGGCAAAGCGCTTAGGTATTAGCGTGCAGAAGCAGATTTTGTATTGAAACTCATTGGTTATTTATTTACCGATTTACGCGCAACGCCGATAAAAAATTGCTTCCATTCTTTAGTTGCATTATCAAATTTCAAAAACTCTTTGGTGATAGAACTATCCGCTTGCTCCGTGTTGGGATACATGGTTCCTTCAAGCACAAAAATTCCCGTTCGCACCAGAGTATTTTCTAATCTTCCAGAATTAAACAACCTGCTTCTTTTTTGTAATAAAACTGGTCAGCGATTTTCTTGCCGTGCATTAAATTGAAAAATATGTCGTCGTTATGATTAATCCTTAACATCAAAACGTTTTATCCTGCCCTTCTCAATGTGGAAGATATGCAAGACAGTTTTGTCCTTGAGGCCGTGGGTTTGTCCGCTTAGCGGTTGGCCGTTAAGATCGAAAACAGACTGAACGACAGTCACCGTAACAGTTTCTTGAGTTTCTTCAAACGCCAGAGGTTCAACATGAGGGCTGACCATTGCCCACTGGCGACTCCAGTATTCGCGAACACCCTCATGTCCCTGAACGTGACCTCCGTCCATAGCATTGGCCCAACAAACGTCTTCAGTAAGTGCTGCAAGTACACCCTCTATATTTCTTGAATTGAAGTATTCATAAAGGCGATGGATGAGTTGAACGTGGGTGGTCGACATGGGGGCCTCCAAAGGGTGGATTGCGGTAAACCTTTCTGATATATATGCACATATGTAATTTAAGATAAATATATATGCGCATATGTATCCCTGTCAAATCGCATTTTTATTGGAAGCCTCTCAAATGAATGAAAACGTACTGGCTACTCCCGGTCATCTAATAAGCATTGCTGCGCGCGGCTTTGCCCGGCTTGCTGAGTCCCGACTTAAACCGCTGGGTTTTGGTGTTGGCCATCTGCCGGTTTTGGTTGCATTACAAAATGGCAACGCGAGTACGCAGCGAGAGCTCGCGCGTTTCGCCAGAATTGAGCAGCCGCCCATGGCGCAAATGCTGGCACGTATGGAGCGGGATGGTTTAATCGAGCGAAACCGCCACCCGGAAGATGGCCGCAGCAGTCACATTGTGCTGACTGGTGCAGCGCAAAAGCTTATGCCCGAGGCGATAAAAACATTGCTTGAGGGAAATGATGAAGTTATGAAAGGCTTTTCCGATGCCGAAGCAAGCCAACTCGTTAATTTGCTCACAAGGCTAATTGCCAATCTGGATAAGATATCTAATGCGGAGCCTGCAAATAGTACAGATTGCGCATGATAGGAATAGAGTATTGAAACTCGGTAAGCGTCTCGAACAAATTAAATCCATGGTCACACCGCACTACGATCATATTTGGGATTGTTGCTGCGACCACGGATTGTTAGGTGCTGCACTACTTGCGCAAAGGAACGCACCTCACATTCACTTTGTGGATGTTGTACCCGAGTTGATGCAGCAATTGCATGAAAAATTAACGCGCTTTTTTCCGCAGGATTCGCAATCAATTCCACGTTGGCAAGTGCATACTTTAGACGTATCGAAATTGCCATTGCTTGAATTTTCAGGAAAACATTTGGTGATTATTGCGGGTGTTGGTGGTGATTTGATGTGTGACTTGGTTACAGCAATTCATCGCAATAATCCAAATTGCGAGATAGATTTTTTATTGTGTCCGGTGCACCACAACTACACCTTGCGCCAACAATTAATAGCATTGGATTTACGATTGAAAACTGAATGCTTGCTCGCTGAAAACAATCGCTATTATGAAATTTTATGGGTGACCACGAATAAAAATACAACATCAAAAATTGGCGCGGTGGGCACTTCGTTGTGGCACAGTAATGATCCCGCGCAGCGTAAGATTGCAGAAGATTATTTACGCAGAACAATTTCCCATTATCGCAGAGTTGAACAGAACAACCCCTCAGAATCTAAACCTATTCTTGAAGCCTATAGCGCTATAAAACTCATCCCTTGAGGAAGATTTGACGTTGAATAAGATGTTAGACGGAACGCTTTAGGTACAGCACACATTGGGTTTATAAGTTATAGGTGTGTATTCATCTTTACGCTTTTTATCCTGATAATCATTGCCTTTTTACCTTGGCCTGCCAAAATTGCCCACCATCTTTCTCTTCGGAATTTATTCGATGCTATCTCCAGATCAACCTGCAACACGTTTAGCCACTCGTTTAGCTTTTTTGGTTGCGGGTTTTGGTTACGCTTGTTGGGCGCCGCTCGTACCTTTTGCGCAAAAACGTTTGGGCGTTGATGACGGCATTCTTGGGTTACTGCTTTTGTGTATTGGTGCAGGCTCTATAGCCGCGATGTTGGTGACGGGGCCATTGTCGTCGCGTTATGGAAGCAAGCCGATTATTGTGGTGAGCGGTTTTGGGCTTCTGGCAATTTTGCCTTTTTTGCCGATTGTCGATACGCCAATAATGCTTGGACTTTCATTGTTGGTTTTTGGTGCCTCGCTTGGTTCATTGGATGTTGCGATGAATGTGCACGCGGTTGAAGTGGAGCGTGCTTCCGGCAAACCATTGATGTCGGGCTTTCACGGTTTATTTAGCGTAGGTGCATTTGCCGGCGCAGGTTTAATGACATTTTTATTATCGATAAATGTAAATGCTTTTCTCAGCACACTATTGTGTTCTGCGCTTATGGTTATCGCAATGTTGCTAGCCTGGCCGCGTTTGTTAACCGCCGTTAAAGCGAGCGATGGTCCTTTATTTGTTTTGCCGAAAGGATTTGTATTAGTGCTTGCTGGTTTAGCGGCGGCAACTTTTTTAGTGGAAGGTGCTTTGCTAGATTGGGGCGCTTTGTTAATTATTGGCAAAGGACAAGTTAGCGAAGCACAAGGCGGTTTAGGCTATATGATATTTTCCATTGCCATGATTATTGGTCGCTTCAGTGGCGATGCAATCACCGCACGCTTGGGTGACAAACGTATTTTATTTTGGGGCGGCATTATTGCGGTAACAGGTTTTGTATTTTTATTGATGGGCCCTAATACACTGATCGCGATGTCTGGATTTTTATTAATTGGTTTAGGCGCATCCAATATTGTGCCCGTGTTGTTTCGGCGCGCCGGAAACCAAAATGCTATGCCAGCTGCTTTGGCGGTGGGCGCTATGACGACTATGGGTTATGCCGGAATTCTGGCCGGTCCAGCCTGTGTTGGTTTTGTTGCACAGGCAATTGGCTTGGCTTCCGCATTTTGGATTCTTGCAGGTTTGATGACTTTGGTACCTCTGTGCGCGCGTATGGTTACGCGTGCCTAGGTTATTGAAAATTTAATCGCTTTTTACTTCAATAATTATTCGGTCAACCAATTCTTTTGCCGTGGTGAGGTTATTCATATCTGTATGAACCTTGCCATCTTTCCCTGAATGATGGCCATGCCCGATCAATGTCATTGGATAATATTGTTGTGAAGATTGTGTATCTATGATGGCTTCATAAATCACAGAAGGTTGTCCGTTGTAACCATCACCGGAATAAATAGGATCATCAGGAAAGCGATCACTGGAATAAAATGTGTTGAAATCGAACGACTGGTTTATTTCAAAACGGATTTTATATTTTTCCGGCAAATCATTATTTGAACGCGAAGACATTAAAAAATTATTTAACAAAGTTGCGCCTGCATAAGCATCCATAGTGCTAGCTGGGTTGTTTTGATTATCAGTTAATTTCTGCGATGCAAGTTGATGTAAAAAGACAGGTAAAGATTCAGGCCGCGTCCGTTTACTTGCCGTTTCGGGGCTCAATTCAGAAGCGAAGGTTTTATCCCAGGTTTGGTCATCAAAGCCCGAGACATCACTGGTAAAAATCTGCTTTTGATCGCGCAAAGTTACTTTATTGGTGAATTTGTTTTGCGCCAATTTTTGGGTGATATACAAGGGCTGAATGAATTTTCCCTCGAGGGTCTCCAACCAAATAGCATATTGTGGAAACCTGAAATAGGGACCTTTACGTAGGTCAATAACTAATTTATTTCCAAGTGCACTAGCATTAGTTTGGTCAACTCTTACATAACTGAATTGAAGCTGTTCTGCTGATTTTTCAGCACTCCTCAATTTATTACCCCATGCGTAAAGCGATGCGAAAGGCAAAGATTGCATCAGGCCCAAACCTAACATGGTCATACTAAGCGCTAGGGCAACCGGCATTGCAAGGTTGGTGCCAGATTTTGCCGTGCGAAACGTAAAATAGGTTTTAAGGCTGGATAAATTATTTTTGAGGTGCCAGCCAAGTATTAACAGCAAAACAAAACCTATACCCGTATGTACCATAGACACCATAGGGGTATGTGGGCTGATAAACATCAAAAGTGAAGTAACAAGAATAACCGTAAAAAACAGGAAAACGAGGAGGGAGACAAAAGCCCTGCGATTAAAAGATTTGGCCATAGCGTGAATCCTTATTTATTGGCCCATGATTTTGGGCGGTAGCCTCCCTGCTGCCCAATTAAAAATTGTGAAATTTTATGAAATTATATTTATCGCTAATGATTTAGTACTAATACTATTTGGCTTCTTTGCAATTAACGAGTTTGTCGGTTTTGCTGCAATAGAATTTGGTATTTTTACAGGTTGCTGTCCAGGTTTGGCCTGAGAAATCATGTGGTTCGATTGCGATTTCCTTTGGATGGCAGCCAATTAGCCCGGATGTTTCGTTTTGGGTGATACTGGTGTAAGCAGAGGAACAAGCTGTAAGGGCGAGAAGCGACAACAAAGAGGTGAGAGTAACTATTTTCATTTTTAAAAATCCTTTGTTAAGGTTTTGCTGCGAAACTGTATGGTAGTTGTCGCAACTTAACCCAAAATGAATAATTAGACGCTACGCCTGTTTCTTTAAATACTAGTTTAAAAAATGTCGGCAAATTATTTCTGTCACAGCTAAAGCCCAGCCGACGCAGAGAATAATATATAGGGTCACCATCGTTGAGGAGTTTGCATCTTCATCAAACTTTCCTTTATACAAGGAATACCAATCTGGCCAGAGAAGGTATTTGATGGCCTCACCCAGCGATTCAAAATTCTCGCCCCAAAAGCCGCGCGCAATGGTTAGGTAGAGAGGAATACTCAAAAATGCCACGAGTAAAATAAGTTTTGGATGATCCAAAAATTCCATTACTACTCCGCTTTTTTATTTTCGTTCACAAGTGGTTTGCGTTATAAATAATTTTAAGTTCTTCGGCTGCAAGCTCAATCCCCTCCTCTGCAGCCTCTTTAAGCAGTTGAAGACCGCGAGCTTTAGCTTGCCCTGCTTGTTCATAGTAAAGACTAAATCCATAAGTAAATTTGGAATGTGAATGACCTTGGGAAATTGCACGTTCAAAATAGACCGACGATTTTTGATCTTCCTCAGTCGCTAAATCACTGTAGAGATAAAGTACACCCAAGCGGTAAGAGGCTTCTGCAAGCCCGCCTTCTGAAGCAGCTTTCAACAGCTCAACACTACGTTTTTCAAAATCATCGTCGCTTTCGTTCAAACTTTCCAAACTAAAGCTTGAGTAAAGAAAAAGGGCGTAGGGATCATTGGCCTTAATAAAGGGTTCAATCAATTGGTAAAGCTCTTCAACTTCACCCTTTTCGAGTAGTTGTTCAGCTTGTTCTTTAAGCGTGTTTTCCATGTTTTTCTCTTTACAGTTTTTGATGTCGTCAATTAGCAGACGTTAAATCAAATATTATCAAGATGCGGTACGCCGCGACTTAAGCGCAATCATCAATCCCGATGCAGCCACTATGATCATGCCAAGTATGCTGATCTGATCAGGCGTGTTGTTGAAAATAATCCAACCGAGTAACGCCGCCCACAGCAGTTGCAGATAAGTGACAGGCGCAAGCATTGAAGCAGGTGCGTAGCGAAAAGCTGAGGTGAAAAAATAATGCCCTAAGCCGCCCGACACACCCATTAATAAAAATAATCCAAATTCCAGATTGCTGGGCGTTTTATTTTCCCAAAACCATGGCAGGGCAAGGCCAAAAAAAATGGAGCCGACGAGTGCTGTGTAAAATAAAAGAGTGATGGCTTTTTCAGTGCTAGCGAGAACCCGCGATAGCAGCTGGTAAGTCGTGTTTGCGCAAACGGCGAGCAAGGAAAATAAAATTCCCGCGGTATCCAAACCACTTCCCGGTCGCACAATTAACAGCACACCTAAAAACCCTCCAACTGCGGCAACCCAACCCATGGGCCCAATTGTTTCACCAAGTAAAGGGCTCGCGAGTAACACCACTAACATGGGCGCAAGAAAATTAATGGCGGTTGTTTCTGCCAGCGGCATACGCTGCAATGCCAAGCCTACAAACAGCGAAGCAAAACTTAAGGAGACTGCGCGCACAATAGCAAGACCAGTGCGTTGGGTTTTAATAAGGTGACTGGAATGACGCGGTACCAGCACAACAAACATAAGCACACATTGGGTGATGTAGCGCATAGCGACTACGAAAGGTACGTTGTAGTGCGCTGCAAGATATTTAGTGCAGCTATCCATACAGGCAAACATAAGTAAACCCGATGCAGCCAGCAGGAATCCGGTAAATGGATTTTGGTGCGGCGCCGTTTGGGTGAGGCTCATTTCTTAATCCACTGACAGTAAGCTATTGGTTTTGCGCATGGGGAATATGGCAGGCGTGATGTGCTAAAACGTGAAGCTAACCAATATACCCTAGTTCAGCTAAATGATGCGGGGATTTTTAACGCAGAAGCTATAGATTCATATTGTCGCCACTTCACTTATGAAAATGGCGACAACAATTTAATCATTCTTAAAAACCTTCGCTACGAATGTTCCAGGTTTTTGGAAAGCCTGTGTAGTCGCCTGTCTGCGGATTTTTTTCCAACATTATGGCGACCGCGCTCAACAAAGATGCGTTGGCGGGAAGATAAACGGCGAGATCTGCGCCCACTTGTGGGCAATGGCCGTTGTTCAAGTAGTAATTATTTTTACTATCTTTCAATAACAATTGCACGGCTTGCTCCGGGCGATTTAAACGCGCGGCGGTCATGGCCAACATAGGATAATCCCAGCCCCAAATTTTTGTATCGAATGCCCAATGTTTTAACACGGCATCCAAAGTGTTATTCATTACTTTTTGGTCAACATGAGCATCGTTAAAAAATGCGGTGGGTGCAAGCATGCTGGGATGATCTTCACGACTCGCTGCATTATCAAAGGTATCCGGAATGGATTCCATGGCAACATATTTTCCATCTTTAATTGGTAGCGCCGATAATAACTCCAATTGCTTTTGCCATTGCGCATTTACAGGTAAACCCTGGCGTACACGCCACGCTTGTGCAATTTCAAGTCCGTAACGCCAATAAGCCAATTCATAAGTCGGGTTGCGGCTTTGGGTGGGCGTGTAAATTTCTTGCGCAATCCAGATAGGTGCGTTTAATTCGAAACGATTTTTAACTTTATCCCAAGTCAGCATCGACGACATGGCTTGCGCGGTTTCTTCTACTAGCGCGGCGTATTTTTGCATCACTTTATCGCGTGAATTTTTATTGCCAGATTTGGTAAACAATAATTCTGCCAGATGAATTGCGTGAGGTTGATTCCAAATAATTAAGGCGTTACCACCGGGGCTCTCGCGTCCCTCCGGCCCTACCATTTTTGGCCAGCGTGCGCCTTCAAGACCTCTTTTTTTTGCGATATCGCGTGCAACATCCAAGTGTTTCAGGTACCAATCAAAAATAGGTTGTGCAGATTCGCTGCGGTTCCAGAGAATCCAATGGGAATAACTAAGCCATGCCATTTCGGTGTGAAATTTTCCGTACCAGGAACTCGCCGTTAAGCCGGTTTCTTGCGTAGGAATGTTTGCGCGTGCCTGGGTTGCAAGCACATATTGCGATAGCAGAATACGACGTTGCAATTCTGTTGCCTGTGAATCTGTGTTTTGCGTTAAATCGACAAAAGCGCCGGACTTCCAATAGCCTTGCCAGAAATGTTTGGCAGATTGCGCTGTGTCAGCAAAAGCCAGTGATTTTATTTTGGCATTTACCGACTCCACATATTCCACGGTAAATTCAAACGACTCTTTATTACTAGCCGGTGTGAGTTCAATGTTGTGCGCAGAAAGTTGTCTTAGACTTGCCTGGCCTTTCCACTGGACGACTATAGAGAAAACTTCATCGTCTACTTTGCGTTCAAGTACGAGCTGTTGTTTGGATTCTTTGATTATGCGCGTGCTGTGTTCGTCGTCGCGAAGCCAATCCATGTTCGGGGTGTTTTTTACGGCGAAGTCATAACCGCGCGGAAAACGAAATTGCACAGTCAATCGCGCATTTTTATTCAGTGGCGATTTAAGTTGGAAAGCAACGGCATCACGATTTGCGTGAGCTGCGCTTGTAACTAAAACAGGTTGGTTAGTTAATTCATAACGGCTGGTTAATTTGCCATTCCATAAATCCAATTGCTGATTGATGTTGGATATTTTATTGGGATCTACTTTTTGCCCATCCAACAAAAGACTAATTTGTCCCAAAGGTAAATCGTGGGGATTTTGCCGTAACCATTGGGCAGCAGGTGTATTGGTTTGGGTGGGGAATTTAATGGTGCGCTCGTAAGCTTGGTATTCTTCATCGGCCTCGGCGAGTTGGTGCACATTAGAGCCTTTGTTGTGCCACGCCCAGCGCGCTTTGGTTTCCAGCGGAAAACCTGCGGAAAAATATTCATCACCAAAACTTTGAAATCCTGTTACGTCTGCAGTGAATGCAAATTTTCCGTTGCCCAAGGTGAAAGGGCTTTTCATATCAACACTTTTTACAGCGGGTGAAAAAGCAGACACAATTTTTTGGCGGTTTATGGCATCGGCGTTAGTATTCCAACTCAACATACAAAGCAACACTAGCGAATACCAAGTGGATTTCGCACCTACTGGATTTTTTTTTTGCGTTGGGTTGAGGAGCCATTCCGATATCCACTAAATAGTTAAGCCTAGTGTAATGCGAATAATAAATTTGTCGCGAATAAAAAGGTAACCCGCTTTTTAGAGCGGGTTACAAGTGGGGTCTAGCAAAAATTAAAACTTGGCATTGATACCAATGAAATACTCTTGCCCGAGTACGTCATAAGTTGCGGGATAAGTATTTGCACGAATTTGCGCGCTACCTACCACTGGTGGATCATTGTCGAGGACGTTGTTGATACCGCCATACAACTGAATGTTTTCCATCACATTGGCAGTGAAAGAAATATCCAGATATTGCTGGGAAGGTAATTTTGGATACACCAAGGTGCTAAGCGCCGGCGCTGTTTTGCCGAGGCGTGTTGGCAATACATGGGTATCTATAGTGACGGCACTCATATAGCGGTGACGCAGGCTAAATGAGTAATTGTCCAAGGCCCAGGTAATGCGAGTGGTGCCGCGATATTCCGGGATTGGTTCGCCACAGGTTGCCCCGTAAGAACCTACACAGTGGTTGATAACATTCGGGAACGCCTGCACAGGTGTGAGCGAGAAATCATCGGTGTAAGTCCAATCGGTTCCCACATCGATTTTGCTGTTACTGAGTTCAAAGCTGTAACGCATCGCCAAATCCACACCAGAGGTTTCCAGCGCGCCGGTGTTGGCCTGGCGAATTTGCACGGCATTGCTATCGGTAATTGCGCCTGTGTTGCCGTCGCGATGAACCGCTTTACAGAATTCGCTATTTGCATCCTTGATCACGTTGTAACAGAGGTTGAGGGTATTGTTGAGGCCGCCGCCCAAGGTGGCGATAGCACCGTCCAAGGTGATATCGAAATAATCCAGGCTCAAGCGCAGGTTAGGCAGGGCAGATGGAGTAATAACAACACCCAGGGTTTTGGTGTCCGAGGTCTCTTCACCCACGTTGGGGTTGCCACCAAAATCCGCTGGAATAATGGTGTTGGGCTGCACGCCCGCTGTGAACACTTGTGATGTAGGAACACCGGTGGCTTCGCAGACGGCGCGAACATCGGCAGTTTGCTGGGATGCGGGTTGTTTGCTGGAACATGGATCTGTCGCTGTCTCCACTGAACGACGCAAGCCGCCAAACAATTCAGCCATATTGGGCGCACGTATGGCGCGTTGGAATTGGCCGCGGAATGCTAAGTCATCATTAACTTGCCATTCCAAACCACCTAAATAAGTTGCCGCCCCGCCAATCCCGGACAAGCTGTAATCTGAATAACGGAAGGCTGCGTTGGCGGTAAGGTTTTTAATGGCCGTGACATCTTTAACCAGAGGTACGCGCATTTCAGAGAATATCTCTTTAACGCTCAGGCTGCCGCCGGTCGGTAAACCTGCGTTAAAGCCCACGACATCGCCGGAGGATAAATAAGTATCTGGCGAATATTGCGCGCTGGTACTGCGCCATTCTGTACCCACCGCAAAACCGACTGCGCCTGCAGGCAATTGGAATAAATCACCGGAAATGCTGGCCGCAAATACTTTCATGCTGGCTTCGGTGGTATTTTTTGCGCTGATTCTGATGGCCTTCGCACAGGCTTCATCTACATTCAACCCGAACACATTACACACGGGCTTGTTGCTGCCGTTGCTGAGAAGCGCCGCTTGTAATTGGCTGCGCGATAAAGCATTGAACAGATCTTCGGTGGTGTCGGTTTTGGCGTAGGTGTAATAAACGTCGTAGTTGAGGTTGCTCAGGAAGTTATTGGAGTAACTGCCCAACTCACCTTTTATACCCAAGGCACCGCGGAATACATCGCGCTCGGTTTCCGAGCGGCGCTTACCCACTTCGCTGTAACGTTTGCCCAAAGTGACCATCGCCAAACCGTCGCCTGCAACTGTGGTGCGCGAGGTGGAGCCACTAGTGACTTTGGTGCTGCCGGTTTCGCGCAAATCCAGTTGGTTGAGCACTTCCTGCATGCCTGCGGACAGGTAAGGATTGTTCACGTTTAACAGGGTGGTGGTGCCTACGTTGCTGGGTGCGAGCTGTGCGTCTACGGTATTTTCGCTGTAGTGCAACTCAAGGTAACCGGTAGCCTTCTCGCTAAAGTCGTAATGGCTGAAGAGGTTCGCCATTACACGTTCTTGCGGAATAATCAGGTAGTTGTCTGGCCCGAGGTTGAAGCGATCTTGCGGGTCCAGAGCTGCGCGTGCGGTTTTACCGGTGTTATCAAAAGTCACACCGAAGGCGCCAAAGTTACCTATGCCCGCTCCCGTATAAGCTGCATTCAAAGCAGCGTTGGATTGCGCCGAACCGGGTAAAGGAATACCGGAAATGCGCGACGCCGGAATATCACCACTGCCGCCGCGTACAAAACCGAGCTCGCCACCTGCGCTTACACAACTGGCAAGTGATGCGTTAAACACGTCGCCCGCACTGTGATCAGTACCGCTGCCTTTCACTACGCAACCGTCAGAGAGCGAATCAAATGCAAAATCACCGCGCTCGCCACGGGTAATGCCGCCGCGCGTGAGCTTGTTAATGGAGATAACCGCGTTACCGCGACCTTCGTCAAAGTTAGTGCCGGCGGTGATATCGAAACTGTAGTTGCCGGTACCGGTGGGGCTATCTGCACCGTATTGTGCATTGAGCTCTACACCTTCAAAGTCATCACGCATGATGAAGTTGACCACACCGGTGATGGCATCGGAGCCGTAAACAGCAGAGGAGCCGCCGGTGACAATCTCGGTTCGCTCAATCAATGCGGAAGGAATGGTATTCAGGTCGGTGACTTGTTCCGGCCCATGGATCGCAAAGCGGCGACCATTGACCAACACGAGATTGCGGGTAGCGCCGAAGCCGCGCAAGTTGACGTCAGCCGTACCTCCGGGAACTGTATTGGCAGAGGCGCCGCCGTTGGTGGAAGCCACAAACTGGGGCGATTTAGCTAGCTGTTCTTCCACGTTGATTTTGCCGGACAGCTTGATGTCCTCGGCGCTGATAACGGATACGGGGGTGGATGCATCAAAACCATCGCGCTTGATGCGCGAACCTGTTACCACAACTTCTTGCACGTCGCCGGCAGTTTCACCATTGGGCGCGGCATACAAAATGGGGCTCAGGAGTGAGGCACACAGAACGCTTAAACCGCCGATGCCTCCCAATAAATTAGTGTGATCTGAGCTGGAACGATTCTTTTTCATAGCCTCTCTTTTCCTTTGAATTAGTTATTAATCTCGCCGCCCCTGCTTGGTGCCGAGCGTGGCTGCAATCTGTCAGGTTGAGCAACTGCTAAAACGCGTAAAGCCTGGAGGAACCGACCGAACTGTGACCAGGTTATTAAGGGGCTTTTGCTGCAGAGCGCCTGCTTGCCTTATTTTTACTCTTATGGTCATCGCTTCACCGCGCTACACTAGGTGTCTAACGCTATAGGCGAACACAAACTAAAAAATCGTCGTTTCACACTATGGGATTTAATCCTATAGATTGAAACAAAATACGTCAATGCTATACGTTGAATATTATCTATGCGCGTTTTTTGATTGACATAGGCCATAAAATTCCACAATATGAAACTCAATCCCTTTAGGTGAGACAAATGCAGGAACATGAAACCAATAACGAATCGGGTGAAGAAGCTAAGGGAAAGGGCCTTTCAGGGGCGCAAACTCTCATTCGCGGCTTGGAAATTTTGTCGGTAGTCGCCAATGGCACCGGTAATTTGCAGGATATCGCCAATGCTTTAGGGCTATCGCGCTCAACCGCGCACCGGCTTGCCAACACCATGGTTGAACAACGGTTTCTGAATTTCACTCCGCGTATTGGTTACAGCCTGGGCGCAAAATTAATTGAGCTTGGGCATAAATCATCCCAGCAAATGAGCTTGCCCCGGGTTGCCTACGAGCACATCGCACTCCTCGCCTCCGCTACTGGCGATACGGTGCACTTGGGGGTGTTGGATAATGACAGCGCGCTCTATCTGGACAAAATTCCCGGTTCGCGCCGCATTGAAATCAGCTCGCGCATTGGCGAGCGCCAGCCGCTCAGTTCTACCGGGTTGGGGAAAGCATTGTTGCTCGACCATTCCAAAACGCAGCTGGAAGCCATTTATAACCGCGAGCAAAGCCAGTACCACACCAATTTGGAAAGCTGGCTGGAGCGGATGGATGCATATAGCCGCCAGGGCTGTGCATTTGACCTGGAAGAAAACGAAGACCGCATTCGCTGCGTAGCGGCGCCTATTCGCAATGCGGGCGACAAAATTATTGGTTCAATTAGCGTTGCCTCGGCGGCCCAGTACATGGACGACGAGCGCATGAATGAACTGAGGGAAAGCGTTATTGCTACGGCGAAAGCCATCTCCGCTGAATACGGATGGAGTGAAAAATCCGTCACTAAATAAATCTATCAATACAACAAGGCAGGCTGTGAATGTTGTTGCAAGGCAAAAGAGTTTTAGTCACCGGCGGCACTCACGGTATTGGCCGCGCAACGGCATTGATGGTTGCGGCCCAAGGTGCAGATGTTGGTATTAATGATCTTCAAAACGGTGACGCTGCTGCCAGCCTTGTGCAAGAAATTCAGGCTATGGGCCGCCGCGCATTTTTTCATGCGGGTGATGTTGCAGATCCCCAAGTTGCCACGGATTTTATTGCAGCGGCCGTAAAAAATTTTAATGGTGTGGACGTGTTTGTCTCCAACGCTGGCATTTGCCCCTTCCACAGTTTTTTAGAAATGCCTATCGAGACCTTGCGCCGCACTATGGATGTAAATCTGCTCGGCGCCTACACCATGTGCCAGGCTGCCGCGCAACAAATGGTTAGCCAGGGTAAAGATTCCCAAGGTCGCGGCGGTTCTATTATTGCAATCAGTTCCATTTCGGCGTTGGTGGGCGGTGAAATGCAAACCCACTACACACCAACCAAAGCAGGCGTACATTCGCTTATGCAATCCACGGCCATCGCATTGGGAAAATATGGCATACGCTGCAACTCGGTGATGCCTGGCACAATCCAAACTGACATCAACAAAGACGATTTAAGTAATCCCGAAAAACGTGCCTATATGGAAAAACGAATTCCACTCGGGCGCTTGGGGGTGCCAGAAGATATTGCCAAGGTAGTAGTATTTTTAGCATCAGATCTTGCGGACTATGTGACGGGTGCTTCGGTACTTGCAGATGGCGGGATGTTTGTAAATTTGCAGTGATTTTTATTTTTTACAATGACACTAGATCCCTGCGGGGATTACGGCAAAAAAAGATAAATAAAATTAGAAACTAAGTTTTGTGAGAGAAAACTACAACAAATGATCCTGGCCAATATCGAAGATTACCGAACACTCGCACGCAAACGCTTGCCGCATTTTTTATTTGAATATATCGACGGCGGCGCCTTTAGTGAAACTACGTTGCGCAACAACAGTGCCGATTTGCAAACTATCGCTTTGCGTCAGCGAGTGCTGCGCGATGTTTCCTCCGTATCAACCGCTACGACTTTGTTTGGAAAAGAATATGCCATGCCCTTGGGTTTATCGCCCATAGGTATCGCCGGTTTAAACGCGCGGCGCGGTGAAGTACAAGCAGCACAAGCGGCGGAAGAAGCAGGTGTACCTTTTTGTCTTTCAACAGTGTCGGCCTGTGCAATTGATGAAGTGCGTGCAGCGGTAAATAATCCCATCTGGTTTCAGTTGTACATGATTAAAGATCGCGGATTTTTGCGCGAGATTTTAGCGCGCGCAAAAGCAGCGGGAACCGATACTTTGTTATTTACGGTTGATATGCCGGTGCCTGCAACACGCTACCGCGATATGCGATCCGGTTTATCGTCCGGCACTATATTGCAACGTAAAATTACGCGCGCACGGCAGGTACTTATGCGTCCACAATGGGCGTGGGATGTCGGATTGTTTGGTCGTCCGCACACGCTCGGTAATATTGCGCCCGTGTTAGGTGATAACGCGGGGATTGATGAATTTTGGAGTTGGCTTGCACAAAATTTTGATCCAACAGTCACTTGGGCGGATATAGATCGCATTCGCGCAGAGTGGGACGGAAAATTTATTATCAAAGGTATTCTGGATTCGGAAGACGCCAAGCAAGCGGCATCAATAGGCGCAGATGGCATTATTGTTTCCAATCACGGTGGTCGACAATTGGATGGCGCCCTGTCATCCATTCGTGCATTGCCAGACATTGCTGATGCCGTGGGCAATGACCTCGGTATTATTTTAGACAGCGGTGTACGCAGCGGACTTGATGTCGTACGTGCACTCGCACTCGGTGCAAATTTTGTAATGATTGGACGACCTTGGGTTTATGCTTTGGCGGCGCGCCAGAAAAAAGGTGTGCGGGAAATATTGGATATTTTTAAAAACGAAATGCGCGTTGCAATGGCGCTCTCTGGCAATACATCGGTCAACACAATTAAACGTGACAGTTTGGTAAATTTATAAATCCATAATCCTGTGTCGCTGAGCGGAAATTACAGGAGCTTTAAATTTACCGAACATAAATGAAAATTATGAGTGAGAGCAATGATGAATAGAAAAGCGATATTGAATTTCTTAAGTCTCCCGGTGTTTATTTTGTTTGGCAGTATAAGTTTATCCAGTGCGGCGCAAGAAAAAGCGAGCCTTATAGACGATACGCAAAAGCTGAATGTAGAAATTAGCAAAAATAAAATAGCGGTAGATGTTTTCAGCAAAA
Source organism: Cellvibrio zantedeschiae (assembly GCF_014652535.1). Lineage (NCBI taxonomy): Bacteria > Pseudomonadati > Pseudomonadota > Gammaproteobacteria > Cellvibrionales > Cellvibrionaceae > Cellvibrio > Cellvibrio zantedeschiae. The sequence goes on from NZ_BMYZ01000003.1 coordinate 496,422, forward strand.
ACAAAAAAATTATCGCGCTTGATGATATTCGCTTCAACGATACAGCTGCGTCCCGATGGACCTTGTCAAACACCTCAGAAAATTCAATCACGCTTGTAGGTGAGTTTCCTGCCCATGTGGATTTTTATAATCCGGTCACCAACACTCAGCCGCGCTCAGTTAATCTTACGCTAAGCAAAGTTGCGGGCGGCTTTCGTTTAAATGCGGAACCTGCCTGGGGCAGATCGACTGCCTTGCATTTTAATTATCTCGGCGACCACTTCTTTGGTTTGTCAGAACCCTTGCAACCTGACGCACAAGTATCACCTGATTTAACAGGCAGTAGCATTAACGTAGATATCAATAGCGAAGATGCTTACCTTCACGAAAATTACGCGACTGCCTATTCCGCGTTTTATATCAGTAGCTTTGGTTATGGTTCCTTTTTCGATAGCTTTGCGCGCGGCCGCTACGATTTAGCGATTAATGGAAAAAATCGCATTACTCACGACACCGGAAAGTTGGATTGGTATGTGTTTCCCGGTGACGACGGCGTTGCCATACAACAAAAATATTTTGCATTAATCGGTGCACCTAAACATGTACCCGCCTGGGGCTTGGGGCCAATGGGATGGCGCGATCAAAATAACGGTGGTGCGCCAGAAATTCTTGACGATGTTAAGAAAATGCGTGAGTTAAAAATTCCGTTTACTTCATGGTTTGTTGATCGCCCTTACAGCGATGGTGCTCACGCTTGGTCAAAAATGAATTTCAATTCATTATTTGCAAATCCTGCGCAGTGGATTAACCAATTGCGTACGCAGGAAGGTCTGGAATTTATGACCTGGACGGCCACCGCAACTTTTAACGATTATTCCGTTGCAAAACATTTGCCCGGCAGATTTTCTTATCTCGATTTAAGTGATGCTGCGACTGTAAATGTTTTCCAAAAAGCGCTCGCCGAAAAACAACACGCATTTGGTGTTAAAGGCCACAAGATGGATCGCGCTGATGAAGTATTTCCCGCCGCAGAAGATTGGGCAGACAAAAATGTGACGATTCCAGAGCGCCGTAATAAATATTCTTACTTGATGGCGAAAGTACATGACGAAGCCTTGCGCAAACAATGGGGGGATGACCAACTCACATTTGCACGTTCCGCTTATCAACGCAGCCAACCTTATTTGAGCGCAATTTGGGGCGGTGATCCGCGCACCAGTTGGGAAGGTTTGCAAAGCAATATCGCCAACGCTATGCGTTCATCATTTATGGGCTTCCCGGTGTGGGGAACAGATGTGGGTGGTTACCAGGGCGATGGTTATATTCCAGAAAATCTTTACATCCGCTGGATGCAAGCGGGCAGCATGAGTGGCTTATTTGAAATTAAATTAGATGGTGCTGGTGGTGCTGGAAATGATCGCATGCCCTGGCGCTACGATGAAAAATTCCAGGCTATTTTCCGCAAAATTTGTGAAGAGCGCATGCAATTTTTGCCTTATTTATATTCGCTGGCAAATACAAGTGCAACAAAGGGTGCATTAATGCAACCGCTCGCTTACCGCCATCTGTTAGATAAAAACACCTACGCAATTGCTGACGAATTTTATTTGGGTAATGCCTTGCTAATTGCACCGGTTTTACACGATGGCGAAACGCGCAGTGTTTATTTACCCAAGGGCAACTGGATTGATTTTGATAATACTGCACAGCGTTACGAGGGCGGTAAAACCATAAAGGTCAATGCACCGCTCAATACCTTGCCACGCTTTATTGCTGAAAATTCCATTTTTGTGCAAGGCGATACTTTTAAAGGCAGCAACCGTAACTGGAGCAACCAAGCGTCGCATTTAACTATTTTTGCAAATCCGGCGCAGGCGAAAGGTGATACGACATTTACTTACGTTGACCTGCTAGATGGCAACAAGCAAAAGTCGTTTGTCATGCAACGCGATAAAAAGAAAATCAGTCTCGATATTCCCGCGTTGAATCATGCTAGCGAATTGACCGTATTTTTAGTGAAATCACCAAAAAACATATCGCTAAATGGAAAAGCCGCAACATGGAAATTCGACGAGTCCACCCAACAAATTCGTTTGCCGCTAGGTTTGAATGAAAATTCGAAAGTGGAAATAAATTTGTAAGTGATTAACAAGAAATTGCTTCGTGCAGGACTATTTCTCAACACCTGCACGAAGTTTTTCATGTTGTATTGAAGTGCCCCCAAAAAATTCATACAAAATTATAAAAAAAGCCCGCTTTCCCGACCTTATTGCATTGACGCAACATTTCCCATTCTGTAGGATTTAATCCCATAGTGTGGAATATTATTTAATCCCTCAAGCTAGCTTGGTGAAGCAATGAACCCAAGAACAAAAATAAAACACGTACGTGCACTCGTTGCGAAAGGTGGCGAAGGCGGCGGAGGAGCTGATTATCACGATCAAGGCGAAGGCCATTGGATTGATAACCATATAGCCACGTCTATGGGGCGATATCCCGAATATCGCCAAAGTCGCAAAAGCTTCGGCATTAATGTACTGGGCACTTTGGTGGTTGAAATTGAATGTGAAGACGGCACTGTCGGCTTTGCGGTGACTACCGGCGGCGAGCCTGCTGCTTATTTGGTTGAACATCACTTCGCACGCTTTTTAGAAGGCCGCGATCCTTTCGATTACGAAACCATTTGGGATCAAATGTATTTTGCGTCGCAATACTACGGCCGCAAAGGCTTGGTGGTGAATGCTATCTCCGGCGTTGACCTCGCGCTCTGGGATCTAATGGGGCGCTTACGCGGTGAACCTGTGTATCGTTTGCTCGGCGGCGCGGTGCGCAATGAATTGCAATTTTATGCAACGGGTGCACGCCCTGATCTCGCTAAAGAAATGGGTTTTATCGGTGGCAAATTACCCCTCTTGCACGGCCCCATTGAAGGTGATGAAGGCCTCAAGAAAAACGTCGCCTGGCTTGCGGAAATGCGCGAAAAATGTGGCCCGGATTTTTGGTTGATGTACGACTGTTGGATGGCGCTCGATGTCCATTATGCAACGCGTCTTGCGCATGCGTGTCAGCCCTACGGATTGAAATGGATTGAAGAAGCCATTTCTCCCGATGATTATTGGGGCTATCAACAACTCAAAAAACAAGTGCCACCCGGCATGCTTGTCACCACCGGCGAACACGAAGCAACGCGTTGGGGTTTCCGCATGCTTATGGAAATGGAATGCTGCGATTTAATCCAGCCCGATGTAGGTTGGTGCGGTGGCGTGACGGAATTATTAAAAATTTCTGCCATGGCCGATGCGCGTGGAATTATGGTTGTTCCGCACGGATCATCGGTTTACAGCTATCACTTTGTTATTACTCGCCACAATTCACCCTTCGCAGAATTTCTAATGATGGCTCCCAAAGCCGATCATGTTGCGCCCATGTTCCATCCACAACTGCTAGGCGAACCTGTGCCCTTTAATGGCCGCATGAATGTATCCGCGTTGGATAAACCCGGCTTTGGTGTGGAATTAAATCCGGCAGTGAAATTGCGTCGGCCTTACGTACGGAATTAATAAAGTAAGTAACGACTTTTTATAAATTTGGATTTTATGTAATAGGGAGCCGTCATCCCCGCAGGGGATGACGGCTCCCAACAAAACTGATTTTTGGAACTCATAACATGAAACTCTGCCGCTTCGGCCAAAAAAATTCAGAAAAACCTGGCGTGATTGATGCGCAAGGTCGCCTACGTGATCTCAGTTCAGTCATTCCAGATCTAAATGCTGATCAAGTACGTTTATCAAAGTTAAATTCTTTGCATGATGTGGACATCAGCAGTTTACCCATCGTAGAAGGCGAACAAAGATTCGGTGTGCCTGTTGCGGGAATTGGAAAAATTATTGCCGTAGGTTTGAATTACGCCGATCACGCCGCCGAATCCAATTTGCCTGTGCCAAGCGAGCCGATATTTTTTACCAAAGCCATTACTTCATTAAATGGCGCGAATGACGCTGTAATGAAACCGCGCGACGCCACCAAAATGGATTGGGAAGTTGAGCTAGGCATTATTATCGGTAAAACCTGTCGCTATGTAGATGAAGCGAATGCCCTGTCACACATCGCCGGTTACACGTTAGTAAACGATATTTCCGAACGCGGCTTCCAAAAAGAACGCGGCACCCAATGGGTGAAAGGAAAAGGTTGCGATACCTTTTGTCCGGTTGGTCCTTATTTGGTAACGCCCGATGAAGTGGGCGATGTGCAAGCATTGGATATGTTTTTAAATGTAAACGGCCAGCGCATGCAAACGGGCAACACCAAAACCATGATTTTTAATGTGGCGCAATGCATCAGCTACATTTCACGTTTTATTACTTTGCAACCTGGCGATTTGGTGATTACAGGTACTCCACCGGGCGTGGGTGAAGGTAAAAAACCTGAGGCTATTTATTTAAATGTGGGCGATGAAATTCATCTCGGCGTTACCAAATTAGGTGAGCAACGCCAAACCGTAGTCGCATTCAGTCTTGCCAATCAGGAAATCATCGAATGATATTTTCAAATCGTTTTAAAAATCGCAACGCCATTATTACCGGCGGCGCATCTGGGCTTGGCAAAGCCGTTGCCGCGCGTATTGTTGCGGAAGGCGGCAATGTAGTTTTGTGGGATCAGAATGAAAACTTGCTGCAAGCCGCTGCTGTGGAAACTGGTGCTAAAGGTGTCATAGCAGTCGATGTTTCTGACTCAGAAGCTGTTAACAATGCGGTTACAAAATCACTTGAGTTTCTCGGTAAAATTGATGTGCTTGTAAATGCAGCGGGCATTACAGGCGCCACCCAACCTGTGTGGGAATTCCCCATTGATTCCTGGCTGCGCGTAATGGATATCAATTTAAATGGATTATTTTATTGCTGCCGCAGTGCGGTGCCGCACATGCTCAATAATAATTATGGGCGCATCGTAAATATTGCGTCGGTAGCGGGTAAAGAAGGCAATCCCAACGCTAGCGCTTATTCCGCATCCAAAGCGGGCGTAATTGGTTTAACCAAATCCTTAGGCAAAGAATTGGCGACAAAAAATATTATCGTCAACGCATTAACCCCCGCAACTTTCGACAGCCCAATCTTGGAACAATTGCCGCAATCGCAAGTTGATTATATGCGTTCAAAAATTCCTATGGGACGTTTAGGTTTAATTGATGAATCTGTGGCTATGGTGTGCTTTATGGCATCTGAAGAATGTTCATTCACTACGGCATCGGTGTTTGATACTTCGGGTGGAAGAACAACATATTAGAATTAGTAAAGCTTAAAATAATAAGAGGCACCTTATGAAGATCCCACGTGTTGTTGATGCCCATGTGCATTTGTGGGATCTCAAACATATTCGCTACCCTTGGTTAACTCCGCCCTTTACCAGCGATGGTCCTAACGGTAGCGTTGAAGCCATTGCTTCTGATTATTTATTAGAAAATTATTTTGCTGATGCGCAAAACATCAACGTAAAAAAGCTTGTGCATATTGAGGCCGGTGCAAACGCTGAAGACGCGCTATCTGAAACCTTATGGTTGCAATCACTGGCTGATAAAACCGGCTTTCCACATGCCATAGTGGCTCATGCATCTTTGAATGATCTTGCAGTAGAGTCTCTGCTAGAGGTTCACTGCTTAAATAAAAATGTTCGCGGTATTCGCCATATTATTAATTGGCATCCCAATCCAGCCCTAACCTATACGCCGAAAAATTTATTGGAAGATCCAGTATTCAAACGCGGGTACAAACTGCTAAATAAATTTGGTCTGTCATTTGATCTGCAAATTTATCCCAATCAAATGGGGCAAGCCTACGACCTTGCTAAAGCAAATCCCAATGTGCCGGTGATTATCAATCATATGGGTATGCCGGTAGATAAAGACAAAAAACAATGGCAACAAGGAATGTCGTTATTAAGCAGCTTGCCGCATGTTTCGGTAAAAGTTTCCGGTTTTGGATTTATTGATCGCCGCTGGAATTTTGAAGGTATGAAAGATTTGGTAACCCAAACAATTGATTGGTTTGGAACGGATCGCGTTATGTTTGCCAGTGATTTTCCAACCGACAAACTCTTTAATTCCTTTAAGCAAGCTTACGACGTATATAAACAAATCGTGTGTGAATTGAGTGTGCAGGAACAGGATGCACTTTTTGCTGCAAATGCAGAGCGGATTTATAGAATTTAATTCCCCCTCTTCCCGGCCTACCCGTTGTAGACGGGAGTTTGGGACGGGGTTATATGCAAATAAGTTAATAATAACGAGGTAACAAAATGACACCCAATCCACTTACCGGCGTTTTGTTTCACTGGCTAGGCGGTTTAGCCTCTGCCAGTTTTTATGTTCCCTATAAACGCATTCGCGGTTGGTCATGGGAAATATTCTGGTTGACCGGTGGATTTTTTTCCTGGGTTATCGCGCCCTGGTTATTTGCAAGTATTCAAACTAATAATCTGTGGGAAGTCTTAAGTAGTACTCCCACAAATGTTTTGCTCTGGTGTTATTTTTGGGGCGCTATGTGGGGCCTGGGTGGTTTAGCATTTGGTTTAACCATGCGCTATTTGGGTTTGTCTTTAGGTATGGCTGTTGCGCTGGGTTTAACAACTGTTATAGGTACTATGGGCCCACCTTTATTTCGTGGCACTGTGGGCACACTTGCGAGCACACTGAGTGGAAAAATTATTTTTGTTGGCATTGCCGTGGTTTTGCTCGGCATTATTATTATTGCTTTGGCTGGTCATGCTAAAGAAAAGCAAATAAAAGAAAAACAATTAAATAGTAGTGATACAGATAGAGGCGAATTTAATTTAAAGAAAGGTATCGCCATCGCCATATTTTCCGGAGTTATGTCTTCCTGTTTTGCTTTTGGTTTGGATGCTGGGGAATCGATTCGCGCTGCTTCGCTTTTACAGGGTACTTCTCCCTCGTGGAAAGGTTTGCCAGTTTTATGCGTGATTCTCGCCGGTGGTTTTACCACGAATCTGTTGTGGTGCTCCTATTTGATATGGAGCAATAAATCTGCGCAGCAATTTTTTAAAACTAATCTTCCTGCCACCTCTTTACGCATTAATTATTTCTTTGCCGCTCTAGGTGGAACCCTGTGGTACTTCCAATTTTTCTTTTACACCCTGGGTGAAAGCCAAATGGGTCGCTTCGGCTTTTCAAGCTGGACCCTGCATATGGCCTCCATCATTTTATTTTCCACTTTGTGGGGGTTTGCACTTTCGGAATGGAAAGGCACCACACGCAATACCAAATTACTGGTTTGGCTTGGAATCCTCACTTTAGTCAGCTCAACGGTATTAATCGGCTGGGGTAATGCGCAAGCAGTTTGATATCTAATTCACAGTTATATATCTGATCTGGGGTTTGCGTAAGTAGGGAGTCGTCATCCTCGCGTAGCGGGGATCCAGCTTTTGATTTTAGCTTTTTTAACTGCTGGATCCCCGCTACGCGAGGATGACGATTCCCTTTTTAATTGAATTCATTTGAGCATCTAAAAATGAAATTTCTTACAGCAGCATTCGCAATATGTATTTCGTGTTTCGCTCATTCTGCACCTTGGGTTCCCGACTTAGGTAACGGCAATTATAAAAACCCGGTACTGTTTGCTGATTATTCAGACCCTGACATTATCAAAGTAGGCGATGACTTTTACTTGGTCGCTTCCAGCTTTAACACCATGCCGGGCATTCCGGTCTTGCATTCAAAAGATTTGGTGAATTGGAAAATTATCAGCCATATCTATGATCGCTTGCCCTTTGAAAAGCATGATCGTCAAGCTCATGGTTTGGGTTCATGGGCACCTTCAATAAATTTTCACAAGGGTATGTTCTACGTTTATTTTTGCACGCCTGATTTGGGATTATTTGTTGCCACTGCAAAAAATCCTGTGGGCCCGTGGTCACTTAAACACATGGCAGATGTTGAATTGTGGGAAGACCCCGATGCATTTTGGGATGACGATGGTCAGGCTTATTTGGTGCGCGGAAAAGTTCGCGCCGATATTTTATATCTCCATAAATTAAGTGCTGATGGAAAAACCTTACTGGATGATGGCAAGGTTATTTTCAAGGATCTAAAAACCCAGCCCGTAATCGAAGGACCCAAATTTTTAAAGCGTAATGGCTATTATTATATTTTTGCTCCTGCTGGTGGAGTAGCGACAGGTTGGCAAAGTGTATTGCGTTCAAAATCTATTTACGGCCCATATGAATCCAGAGTTGTGATGAACCAGGGTAAAACAAACATCAATGGACCACATCAAGGTGGAATGGTTGAACTGGATTCAGGTGAATGGTGGTTTATGCATTTTCAGGATCGCGGACTTTATGGGCGCGTTGCACATTTGCAGCCAATGAACTGGAAAGACGATTGGCCTGTGATAGGAAATGACTCCGATAACGACGGAATTGGTGAGCCTGTATTGGAATGGAAAAAACCGGCCATTGGAAAAATATTTCCAATCGAAGCTCCACAAACCAGTGACGAATTTGATTCCAAAAAATTAGGATTACAATGGCAATGGCATGCTAATCCCAAACAGGAATGGTATTCACTTAATCGTGCGCACAAAGATCATTTGCGTTTACATGCCGTACAAAATTTAACGCAAGCTGGCAATTTACGCTTTGTACCTAATTTATTGTTGCAGAAATTTTCGTCACCTGCGTTTGTAGCTACAACAAAAGTTACTTTCCATCCAGACGGCAAAAAAGACAAAGCCGGTTTGGTTGTAATGGGAAAAACCTGGGCTTATCTTGCATTCTATAAAACCGACAGTGAAACCCGTTTAGGTTTATTTAATGGCACCTATGAACAATATGACGATGCGACTAAGGAAATCGCTTCAGTTTCCTGGCCAGCAACTTCAGATAATTATTCTGCGTTTCTACGAGTCGATGTTTGCGATGGCGGCTTAAGCCAATTCTCCTACAGTACAGATGGCAATACATTTATAAATATAGGTGAGCCTTTCCAGGCAACAGCAGGCATATGGATAGGAGCAAAGGTGGGTTTATTTAGCCTTAACTCCAGTATCGAAAAAAGCGCCGGTTATATGGATGTTGATTGGTTTAGAATGGAATAGAGTTGTGAGTAACAATTAATAGAGACGACTGGAAAATACCAAACACTGCTTATGCGGTTTAACACACAGACGATCATTAGCCGCGTGTTATAAATTTAAAGCTATTTTCTTAATTACGGGGGTGGCTTATGGTTCATACGGAACACAATGTTCGTTCACTCGCCCATCAAATTTGGGAATCTGAAGGAAAACCTAGCGGTCAAGCGGAACGCCATTGGCATTTGGCTGCGCGATTAATGGCAGAAGCTGAACATAAAAATCATCCACATCAAAAACGTTCTGTAGATCCGTCAGAAGCGACAGGACCTACAGAGCCAGAACAACCCGATCAAACATAGCATTCTCTGAATACCAAATAAAAAAGTTGTGAGCTACTGGAGTCACAACTTTTTTGTTTTAGGGTAAATCAAACACCAAGGCTTTGACATTCTGATCAACAGCTTTCAATTGAAGTTCATCAATATTTTCAATTTTGGCGCCGTCACCCGGCGTTAGTTTTTGGTTTTCAACTTCTAATTCACCTTCAATCAAATGCACGTAATAATGTCTGCTTTTGCTTGCAGGTAAACTGGCTTCCTTGCTGGCAGATAATATAAGTTGATACAAAAACGCATCTTGCTTAATGACCATGCTGCCGTTTTTTCCATCTGGGCTTGCAACCAGAGTTAGGCCGTGTTCTTGCCCAAAATCTTTTTGCTGATAGCCGGGCGTTTGGCCATACACATTGGGTTGAATCCAGATTTGTAGGAAGTGTAATTCCTTACTAATCGATGGATTAAATTCGCTGTGACGAATACCGCTACCCGCTGACATCAATTGGAATTCACCTGGCGGTAACACAGCCACATTACCTTCGCTATCCTTATGGGCAATTTCGCCCTTTAAAACATAACTGATAATTTCCATATCGCGATGACCATGGGTTTGAAAACCGGAATCAGGTGCAACGCGATCATCATTAATGACACGCAGCGCAGAGAAACCCATGTGTTGTTCGTCGTAATAATTGCCAAACGAAAATGTGTGTTGGCTCTTCAACCAACCGAAATCTGCGCCGCCGCGTTGGTTACTTTTTCTAATACTGATCATAGGTCACCTCAATTTTTGTGCGGCGCACTTGCGCCGCAATATGCGAAGAGTTATTTGTTGGCGATAAGGTTATCAACACTGGCACGGCCGCCGCCAGAGATGAGCAAGGATACTGCTACTGCAAATAAAGCTAGCGCATATTCGTAACCGTTGTTGCTCATAAACAAGCCGTTATTGATGTGTACTGAAAAAATCGCAACCAGCATGGTGAAGGCAACTACCAACGCGGCTGGGCGTGTTAACAGACCTAAGACTAAAAACAGTCCACCGAAAAATTCTGCCGAACCCGAGAGCGCCGCCATCAAGACACCTGGTTCAAGACCTATGGATGCCATCCACTTGCCTGTACCTTCCAAACCGTAGCCGCCGAACCAACCAAAAAGTTTTTGTGAACCGTGGGCTGCCAATGTCAGGCCGACTGGAACGCGTAATGCCAAAGGTGCAAAGCTGTTTTGGGTAGCAAGAATCTTGGTTAATTTGCTCATGATGTAACTCCGAAAATAATATTGGGTTTAGGTTCAATTCGCGGTGGCATGTCGTTCAATTCATTTCACGCCTCACTTGGTAGTTACTTTAGGCTTGCACAGCGAAACAAAAAAGCGGAAGATTTTGAGTTAATAGTTCAAAATTTTTGAACATTTGATGTTGAGGTGAAAATGCAACACGCAATTACGCTGGAAGCCTTGCGAGTACTGGATGCAATTGATAGGAAAGGCAGCTTTGGCGCTGCTGCAGATGCGCTTTTTAAGGTTCCGTCAGCGCTTAGTTATACAATTCAAAAGCTTGAATCCGATCTTGAAATCAGTATTTTTGATCGCTCCAGACAGCGTGCCCAGCTAACTACCGCTGGCAAACTATTGCTGGAACAGGGGCGACAACTCTTGCAAGCTGCCAATGCAATTGAGGAGGCTGTACATCAGCTGGAGTCGGGCTGGGAGACACAATTGCGTATCGCCAAGGACACAATCCTGCCGCTCGCTCCCCTGCTACAACAGGTGAACGCCTTCAATCAACTCGACAAACGCGTCGCCATTACCCTGAGCGAAGAAGTCCTCGGTGGCACTTGGGATGCGCTATTGGCTGAACGCTGCGATCTGGCTTTAGGAGCAAGTGGAGAGCTACCGAAAGGCGTGCTCGAGTATCGCATCATGGGTGAAGTGGAGTTTGTGTTTGCGGTAGCCCGTGAGCATCCACTGTGTTTGCATAAAGGTCCGGTGGATGCGGCTGCGATTCGCGCCTTTCCAACCATTGTGGCTGCGGATTCGTCATTGACTTCACCAGGCCGTTCGTCGGGCCTATTGGAAAGCCGCCAAACCATTAGGGTTGCAAATGCTTCAGCAAAAATCCAGGCGCAAGTCATGGGCGTAGGTGTAGGATTTTTAGCCCGGCATTTAATTAAAAATGAATTAGTTAATGGCGATTTAATCGCGTTGGAATGTTCAGTTCCGCGGCCAAAAATTCCCGTTTACATGGCGTGGCGAAAAGAAAATAAAGGCAAAGCATTGGCTTGGTTTGTTGAATCCTGCCTTGTCGCAAATTGGTTTTAAGTATGGTTGTCGCCGAATTCATGACGGGGATATTTACAAAACTTCTTCGCAAAAAAGATAACCGGGGATAGCGTTTTGATTTTTATCAGCTTTATGATCTGGCATTGAAAATGCTTCGCTGCATGTCATCGGTTTCTTGCCTGATGACCTGCGAATTAAGAGTCTCACCGATTCAGCATAAAATTTTAAACAGGGAAAAATATAATGAAATATTTCATAGCGGGACTTCTATTTTTTTGTTGCAGTCTGTTCGCCCAAGCAGCTGAATATGTAACGCCGTCCAATCGCGCGACTAACTCAATTACGGTGCGCAGCTCACCGAATGAAGGTGGTGTGCAACTCGGCCAACTCAAAGTTGGTGAGGAACTTGAATATTTAGGATCCGTTCCCTATTGGCACAAAGTCAGGTTTAGTCCACGTAAAATTGGTTATGTCAGTAAATCCTGGTCTGAAATTATCGACCATGCGCTAACGGATAACAGCGAAGAAAATCTTGCAGATACAAAGTTCAAAGATTTTTATGTGGATGTTATTGACGTTGGGACAGGTTTGGCCATGTGGATTCACAATGATAATTTCAATGTGATTTATGACGGCGGCACACAAGATGATGGTGCGAGGATGCCTGACAACCGTTTAATAAATTTTATCCAGCATCATCAGCCTGCGCTTAAGCGCATAGATCACCTGATTGTTAGCCATCCACACAAAGATCACATTAGTTTGTTGCCTGATCTATTCAGCAATTTCAAAGTTGCCAACGTGTGGGATTCCGGTGCTGATTATAATTCTTGTATTTACGCTGAGTTCCTTTCTGCAGTGCGCGCATCCGATGCGGAATATCACACGGCAACCAATAATTTTGGTTTAAAAGATATAGCCATGGAAATAGGCGCTAACTGCCAATTTCCATCTTCCGTTAAATTAAAGTTTAGTAGCCGAATTAATACAGATGAAAAAATAATATTGGATAAAAATATCAGTATGCAATTTCTTTATGCTACGGCGGAGCACCATTCTGATGTAAATGAAAATAGTTTGGTGGTAAGACTTGAAGTGGGTAAGAACTCGTTTTTGTTGATGGGAGATGCCGAAGGTGGTGCGCGCGCAAAATGGTTGACTAATGATTCGCCTGAGAAAAATACAATAGAAGCTGATTTGCTGGAATGTTGTAAAGCGAATTTAAAAGCCGATGTATTAATTGCCGGGCATCATGGCAGCTCTACGTCTTCGCGACGTCTATTTTTAGATGCGGTGAAGCCCCGTTACTTTGTCATATCCTCGGGCCCTTTCAAATACAGTGGCGTTACGCTTCCTGATCAGGAAGTCGTTAATGAATTTATTAAGCGCGGCCAATTATTCAGCACCACTCAAAATGATAATACCTGTAAGCAAAATGCTAACAAAATAGGTGCTGATGCTGATAATGAAGTTGGAGGCTGTGATAACGTGCGTTTTATAATTGGCCAAAACGGCGTATTGGGCGATTTTTATTTTCCGCATGAATAGGATGTTGCTATGAAAATTGTAAAACTGGTTTTAATACTTTGCATTGCAAGTTCCTTAACGGCATGTACCAATCTTAAGGAGGTAAGAGAATATGCCACTGAATCGGCAAAGTTTTCTTCCTATAACGAATTAACGCTTCGGTTTCGCGACACTTATTCACGCGAGCAACCCTATCTGAATGGCGAGGCAGAAAAGCTTGCGCAAGCTACAGATCTTGGCCGCAAAGCTGCCTATGACGATCTAATAAAAATTCAAAAAAGTGTTTCGCTTTACATGGAAACGCTTGCGCAAGTTGCGGGCGAAGATAGTTTTAGCCTGGCAAAAGAGTTAGATGCATTAAAGGGTGGAATTAAAGCGCATCCAAATTTCAATGTAGATGCAAAACAGGTCGATGCTGTATCAAACATTACACAAATATTAGCTAAATGGATTACGTCTGCCCATCAGGAGCAAGCGGTACGCAAAATGGTACAAGAAGGAAATGAACCGGTACAAACTCTCTTGGCTGGCATGAAGTCATTAGTGCGTATTTATAAAGCCACCAATGAGAATGAAAAAAATGAAGTGCTGGGCTTGCTTGAAACCAATATAGCTTTTGCGGATGCAAAAAAAGATGCATTGCTAATTGCCTTGGCGCGCGCGCATATCCAGGCTAAAACAGTAGAATATAATAACGCTCAGGTTAAATATGAACTTGCCGAAAAAGGCCTCAATAACATCGCTGAAGGACACACTTACCTGCACAACAATATTGATAAGCTTTCCAAAGCTGAAATCAAAACGTCCGTTAGCAAGCTTGCTAAAGATATAAAAATCATTAGAACAAATCTTGAATCTTTGTAACCAGGAGAATCTTATGGCTTTGGATAACGCGGCGGAAGTAGAAGCATTAGCAAATGAAATTACCGAGTGCGCCAACGCAATGCACCTGCGGTTGATGGACGCTATAAAAAATGGCGAGGTAAATCAAATAAGTGCACAGGCGATATTTCAGGATGAAACTATTTTGCGCCAACGGGCTAACAGTTTGTATCTTGATGCGGCAAATCGCATCGTAAAAGATTTAAAAACTCCGCAAGCAGAATTGTTAGGCGCTGTAAATGACGCAAAAAAAGCTATGAAAAAAATTAAGGAAATTGCGCAATTTATTGATTTGGTCGCTGATATTTTGCTGTTGGCAGCGGCTGCCTATGCCGCTAAGCCTGCACCGATTGTTGCTGCACTCAAAGAAGTAAAATCGGATTTGGATGGTTTGGCAAAAAAATAAATTTAGCGGCCTCCGCCAACATCCAATAAATGTCCAGTTGTGTAAGAGGAATCATCAGAGACTAACCACAAAATTGCTTTTGCAACTTCTTCAGCAGTTCCCGCACGTTGCATGGGAATCACAGATTTTAAACGTTCTATACGGCCGGGTTCACCGCCTTTTGCGTGGATTTCAGTTTGGATAATACCGGGGCGCACGGCGTTAACACGAATGCCTTCCGCAACAACTTCTTTCGCCAAACCGAGAGTGAAGGTATCTATAGCGCCTTTGGTCGCAGCGTAATCAATATATTCAAACGGCGAACCAACGCGGGACGCGATTGAAGATACATTCACAATAACACCGCCTTTACCGCCTCTGGAAACAGCCATACGTTTAATGGCTTCGCGTGCGCAAATAAAACTTCCTATTACATTTACGCCAAATAATTTTTCCAGTTCTTTTACATCTATATCAACAACTAATTTTTTTCGCAGGATTCCTGCATTGTTGATCAACGCATCGATCCGGCCAAAACGCGTATCAATTTGATCAAATAAATTTAATACATCGGCCTCAATGCTAACGTCTGCCTGAACATACAAAACTTCCGCGCCCAGTTCAGTAAGTTGCGTTGAAATTTGTTGTGCGAAGCTTGCTTGCGAGTGATAGCTAAAACAAATGTTGTAGCCCGCTTGTGCGGCGAGTAATGCAGTGGCGGCACCTATACCCTGGCTGCCGCCGGTAATGAGCATAAGAGGTTTATCCATGGTCCTTCCTCAGAATTTATAGCCTAGTACTAGCGATTAAATTTTTTGTGCAGCGCAGCTTCCACAGGTTTGGCAACAAATTGGCTGACATCTCCACCCAGGAAAGCAATTTCGCGCACTATGGATGATGAGATGTACGAGAGATGTTCTGCCGGTGTGAGAAACAAGCTTTCCATGGCGGGTGCCAAGGCGCGGTTCATGTTGGCTAACTGAAATTCATATTCAAAATCGGAAACTGCGCGTAACCCGCGAAGGACAGCTTGGGCTTGCTGCTGGCGAACAAACTCCACCAATAAAATATCAAATCCGCAGACTTCCACATTGGGCAGATGCGCTAGCGTTTCTTGCGCTAAGGCTACGCGCTCTTCGAGTGTAAATAGCGGGTTTTTCCGGTTACTCGCGGCGACCGCAACGACTACCCGATCAAATAAACAGCAGGCGCGCTCGACCAAATCTATGTGGCCGTTGGTGATAGGGTCGAAAGTACCGGGATAAACCACTTTGCGCATGGGGAGTTCTCTTGGGAGCTTATAGTGGGCCGCATAGTAAACAATTTGTACCCTAAGTACAAAAATCAACACTTTGAACGGTAGGAGTTATTCATGGTCACCATTTTCTATGGAGCCTTTGATGCAAGGTGTTACATGATTTTTCAGACATCACATCCCGGAAAAGATCCTTCGCGCAATAGAATTAAAATTTGATTTTAAGAGCCAATTGATTGGAAGTTTTGGTTTTTTTTGTTGCTTTTTTTCGTTAAACACATATCGATCTAAAATGCTAAAAACCTATTTCAAAACGGTTTTTCGGTGTGTGAACCACTTCTCCTTTTATTTTTTTGCGCCACCTAATATCTTCTACAATAAAGTAACTTGTTATTAGTAATTTTTTCTTTATTCAGTAAATTTTAGAATTGTATTTGCTAATCGATTTTTAGTCATAAGCATGCAATTCGTGGAGGATCCGTGAACAAATCAACCGCAACTCGTCTTGGCCAAATTCTTTTAGAGAAAGGATTGATAACTGCTGAGCAGTTGGACATTGCCATCAAAGAGCAGCAAAAGCGCCGTCAGTTGCTGGACCCATTTGACTCAAACTTGGGCGTTAATTCGTCCCTGGGTGAAATTTTAATCGAATTGGGTTTTATTGATCGTTTGCAATTGAAACGCGGTTTGAATTGGCAATTGATGCTACGCAAAATGGCGATTGTAATGTCTTTCTGTGCACCCTTAATGACAGCAAGTGTTGGTGCAGCGGCGGGGACTACGTTTCGTCCGTCTTTCACTGCTGAAGCCAGCTCTTCCAGCGCGGCTGCAAAAGTTACTCCTGGTTTTACCGTTAAATCTTCAAGCGCTTCCTCCGCGCCGGTTAATGTTGATGGTGCTGATTTTGAGAGTTCTTCTTCTATCAATGCTAACGAATCAAAATCACAACCTTTACCGGTCTTGTCCTCTGCGGCTAGTAGCTCTTCACGTAGCAGTCTAAAGTCTTCCAGTAGCAGTTCTTCCAAGGCGAGTGCTGTGGTAAGTAGCCTTAGTAAGTCATCTTCATCCTCTAGCAAGACTTCGAGTTTAGACGTAGCTAGCCCAAAAATGCCGGACAAGATCACGGTAGCTGCAGCATTTAGTGACCAAGTACAACTTGAATGGCTGTCTGCTACTGATAACGTCGAAGTAGTAAGCTACAAAATTTATCGTGATCAGGTACAGATAGACACTGTTGACGGGTCTCAGAATAGTTATTTTGATTTTAATGTCGCTGCCGGGAAAACATATTTGTATGGTGTGAGTGCAGGTGATGCTGCAGGTAATTGGTCGGTGATCAAATCTGTGTTTGTGCAAACCGCTTCGGTTCCGCTTGAGTCTGGTTCACAGGTTTCCTCAGCCCCTTCTTCTGTTACTTCGTCATCCGTTGCTGCAGTTAGTAGTAGTGGGGCGAAATCCTCGGTCGCCTCATCTGCATCAAGTGCCTCTTCAAAAAGTAGCGCACCTGTGACGTCCTCAAGTAAGTCTTCCGTGAGTTCGATATCGACATCCAGTGTAAGCTCTAAGGCTTCATCAAGTAGTTCTTCGGTATCTGGCTTGGGCGTGAAAAGTGTAACTGTGGAGGGACCAGTAAACTTTAATTGGGTTGCACCAAATTTGCGTGAGAACGGGAATAATTTAGATATTACTGAAGTAGGTGGTTATGAGTTGCGTTATCGTAAACTTACCGATGTTGCTTATACCTACGTCACTATTAACGATGCGTGGAAAAACTACTATAACTTTAGTTGGCTTGCAGGTACCTATGTCTTCCAGGTAGCCGCTTTCGATAAAAACGGCCTTTACAGCAATTTTGTAGACATTGCGCCCCAGTAAAGCTTAAGCAGGCTCGCGATAAAACAGCCGGTAGCTCACCGCACCGGCGTGTTTATCGCGGTGCAGCTGCCAGTTGATAGGCGGTGCGAATTCATCTTCCGTTCCGGACTCAATATAAATAGTTGCGTTTTCTGCGAGCCAATTTCCCTCTTCCAAAGCCCCAATCACCGCCTGCCAAAGTTTGAGCTGAAAGGGCGGGTCTATAAATACTATGTGATAGGGCTCTTCTGTATTTCCCTTCCGCAGCAGCTCCATAACATCGGCGTTGATGATGCGCCCCTTATCCCCCTTGAGAATTTCCAAATTTGTTTTAAGTTGTGCGGCCGCTTTGGTATCGAGCTCAACCAACACACTTGTCGCTGCGCCGCGGGATAAAGCTTCAATCCCCAAGGCGCCCGAACCGGCAAATAAGTCTAAACAACGCGCGTCCTGAATCTCCGGTGCTAACCAGTTAAACAGGGTTTCGCGGATGCGATCTCCCGTTGGGCGTAGGCCGTCAACATCGGGAAAACTCAATTTACGGCCGCGCCATAGGCCGCCAATGATGCGAAGTTGGTTGTTTGTGGAAGCTTTAGGCGACGGTCGCGCAGGTTTCAAGGCTTAATTCTCAAATCTTAAAATAGAAGTGGTAGGATTAGGATAATGATAGGATAACGGTTTTTCAGGGCTTCCTGTTAATTCACTGCCTAATCCCCCCGTATTACTAAGAATTTGTTACTTATGTTTTCCAAGTTTTTTAAGAAGTCTGAACCCAAAGCGGATGAACCACAAAACCTCGCTGAGGAAGTCACCTCCGGAGGAATTGATTCTGAGCCAATCCCTAATGCGATACCTGCGCCTGCTTCCAGCGAAGCGCCCGCCAAACTAGGCTTCTTTGCCCGTATCAAACAAGGTTTAAGTCGTACCAGCAACAATTTCGCGCAAGGTTTGGGCAACTTAATTCTCGGCCGCAAAACTATCGATGACGACTTGTTTGAAGAGTTGGAGTCGCAGCTCCTGGTGGCTGATGTTGGTCTGGACGCGACCACAGAAATTATCAACAACCTCACTCAAGCCGTTGCCCGCAAACAGCTTGCCGATGGCGATGCGCTTTACGCCGCGCTACGTGAACAACTTGCGATTCTGCTTCGCCCCGTTGAAAAGCCGTTGGTGGTTGAAAACCGTGTGGTCGATGGGGTTAAAAAGCCTTATGTAATTCTGGTCGTTGGCGTTAACGGCGTAGGGAAAACTACAACCATTGGCAAGTTGGCCAAGCGTCTGCAAAACCAGGGTAAAAAAGTAATGTTGGCTGCGGGCGATACCTTCCGCGCTGCCGCTGTTGAACAGTTGCAGGTGTGGGGTGAGCGCAATCAGGTTCCGGTGATTGCCCAGCATACGGGTGCTGATTCGGCCTCGGTTATTTATGACGCCCTGCAAGCTGCCCAGTCGCGTGGTTTGGATGTCTTGATTGCCGATACTGCTGGCCGTTTGCACAACAAAGACCACTTGATGGATGAACTTGCCAAGGTAAAACGAGTCTTGGCTAAGTTGGATGCAGGTACGCCAGATGAAGTTCTATTGGTGCTGGATGCCGGCACTGGCCAGAACGCTGTGAATCAGGCGCAACAATTTATTGAAGCCGCAGGAGTAACCGGTCTTGCGCTAACCAAGCTCGATGGCACCGCCAAAGGCGGAGTGATTTTCGCGCTAAGCAAAAAATTTGGTCTGCCAGTGCGCTTTATTGGCGTGGGCGAAGGCATTGATGATCTTCAACCTTTTGCCGCTGAACCCTTTATAGAAGCACTCTTCAGTACCCAAGAATCATAATTTATAAAATTTATTCAAGGAGCCTGCGTGATACGTTTTGACAACGTCAGCAAACGCTACGATAACGGTTTTGAAGCGCTCTCGCGCATCAACTTTGCAGTCGAACCGGGCGAAATGCTGTTTTTAACCGGCCACTCGGGCGCCGGTAAAAGTACGCTTATGAAGCTGATTATGCAGATGGAGCGCCCCAGCCATGGCCAGATTATGGTCGATGGTCATGACCTCAACCGCATGTCATCCAGCCAGATTCCCTACTATCGCCGCAATATCGGCGTGGTTTTCCAAAATCACCAACTTTTGTTTGATCGCAGCGTGTTTGATAACGTTGCACTCCCGCTGCAAATTGCGGGTTTGTCACATCATGAAATTGGCAAGCGCGTACGCGCAGCACTCGATAAAGTCAGCCTGCTCGAAAAAGAGCGCTTAAATCCCATAGTTCTGTCCGGCGGTGAACAGCAGCGTGTAGGTATTGCTCGCGCTGTGGTGAACAAACCAACCATGTTATTGGCTGACGAACCGACCGGAAACTTGGATCCAGAGTTATCTGAGGAGATCATGACTTTATTCCGCCAGTTCAACGAAGTTGGCGTCACAATAATGATTGCCAGTCACGATGTTGAACTGCTTAAGCGCATGAACAAACGCATTCTTGGTTTGGTTGAAGGCAAACTTGTACACGACGGGGTGCTCTGGTGAAATCAAAACGTCCATCAGTGACAGGCAATCGCCCCAGTACACGTCCATCTACTGGAGCCACTCGCGGCGCTACCACCACACGTCGTCCCGAACGAGCGCCGGAACCGGAACCCGTAAACCGCCAACAGGGTGCGGTGCAAACCAAGGTGCGGCTGGCAGACAAGTTTGATGCCTATTTTGCGCATCACAGTACTTCTGCCATCGACAGCCTTATGCGCTTGCTAGAAACACCCTTCCAAAGTTTGATGACTTGGTTGGTTATCGCCATAGCAGTGGCTATACCGGCGGCGCTCTACATTGGCTTCGCTAACCTTCAACAATTGGGCGAAAATTGGGAGGGTTCAAGTCAGGTATCTGTTTTCCTAAAACCGGAAACTACGGATGCCAGAGCCGAAGAGATGCGTATCCGATTGGCAGCGCGCGCCGACATAGCCAAGGTCGTTTATGTGTCGCCAGCCCAGGGTTTGGCTGAATTTAAAGCCCAGTCAGGTTTGGGTGAAGTGGTTGATAGTTTGGAGAAAAACCCGCTACCTGGCACTTTATTAGTCACTCCCCGCTTGCAAAATGGCAGTGACGCCGCCATAACGTCACTTGAACAATCCTTACTTGCCGATCCGGCCGTTGCGGATGTGCGTTTGGATATGCAATGGGTCAAGCGTTTGCAACAGCTGATGATCCTTGGCAAGAAGATGGTGTTTGGCCTTGGCGGCCTGCTGGCATTGGGTGTATTGCTGGTAATTGGCAATACAATTCGCCTTGCCATTGAGAACCGCCGCGATGAAATTTTAGTGGTTAAGTTGGTAGGCGGTACCGATTCCTATGTAGCGCGCCCTTTTCTCTATACGGGTTTGTGGTACGGAATTGGGGGTGGTTTGCTGGCGTTGGTGGTCTTGGGTCTCGGGTTTTTGTGGGTTTCAGCTACAGTTGATCAGCTTGCGGCGCTCTACCAAAGCAACTTCCGTCTGCAAGGGCTTGGTGTGTTTGGCAGCATGCAGCTGGTGTTGCTAGCGGGTTTGACCGGGCTGTTGGGGGCATGGATTGCGGTCGTCAGGCATTTGATCCAAATCCAGCCCCGTTGACCTATGTCAAACATATTAATGACAAGCATCACTTGCGAAACTTTTTGCCAGATAGCACTCTAAAATAACAAATGCTAGACTCCATTCCCGGTGTCTGGCGAAGTGAACTTATCGATCCAATGTTCGTCAAAAAGGATCGTGAAAGTTCATTAAGACCCGATTAATTGTATTACCTTAACTGTATTCCTAAACAGTTTTCTGGAGAAAACACATGAGCACAAGCACAAGTCTGCAGCCCCTAGGCGTACTCGCCCCCGGCGCAAACCTGAACGCCTATGTTCAAGCGGTAA
Organism: Cellvibrio zantedeschiae; assembly: GCF_014652535.1. Classification (NCBI taxonomy): domain Bacteria; kingdom Pseudomonadati; phylum Pseudomonadota; class Gammaproteobacteria; order Cellvibrionales; family Cellvibrionaceae; genus Cellvibrio; species Cellvibrio zantedeschiae. The sequence continues at coordinate 517,900 of NZ_BMYZ01000003.1, forward strand.
GCGCTTTTTCAATATTGTCAGTTGATGAAGAACAAGAGCTGGCCAAGGATCTGTATTTCAACGGAAACCTGGACGCTGCGCGTAAATTGGTTATGGCGCATTTGCGTTTCGTGGTCCATATCGCCCGTTCTTACAATGGCTACGGTTTACCATTGGGTGATTTGGTACAAGAAGGCAATGTTGGCCTGATGAAAGCGGTAAAACGCTTCAACCCTGATAAAGGCGTGCGTCTGGTATCTTTCGCCGTGCATTGGATCAAGGCTGAAATCCACGAATTTATTTTGAAAAATTGGCGCATCGTCAAGATTGCGACCACCAAAGCGCAACGCAAATTGTTCTTTAACTTGCGCGGTGCTAAAAAGCGTTTGGCCTGGTTAAGTAATGATGAAGCTGCCGCTGTAGCGCAAGATTTAGGCGTAGATATCAAGCAAGTGCGCGAGATGGAAGGCCGCTTGGCTTCCTACGATGCCGGTTTTGACGCCGACGAAGATGATGAAGATAGCGTTTATGTAGCGCCAGCTCATTATCTGGAAGACAACCGCTATGATCCGGCTGTGCGTCTGGAAGAATCCAATTGGGAAGAATCCAACGTAAACGGTTTGGAATTGGCCATGCAAAAACTCGACGACCGCAGCCGTGCCATCCTGCAGCGTCGCTGGTTGAACGACGACAAGGCAACCTTGCACGATTTGGCCGCTGAGTATGGCGTATCTGCCGAGCGTATTCGTCAGCTTGAAAAGAATGCCATGAACAAAGTTAAAACTATGATGATGGAAGCTTAATTCGTTATCTGATTAGCTGAAAAGCCGCGCCTAGCGCGGCTTTTTTGTTTTATGTGGTTCTGATTTATAGGGCTTGAGATTTATTTAATAGGGAGTTGTCATCCTCGCGTAGCGGGGATCCAGCTCTTGATTTTAGTTTGTTAACAACTGGATCCCGCTGCGCGAGAATGGCGACTCCCAANCCGGCGATTCCCAGATTAATTAGCGCTCTTCATTTGATTTGACATAGAAATAATATTACGAGCATTTGTATGCAACGACTCTTCCTCAGCTTCGCTGCTGTCAGCGGATTTATCAGTGTCTGTTTAGGTGCATTTGCCGCTCACGGTTTGAAGCACCAAATCTCTCCCGAATCCTTCGCCATTTGGCAAACCGGGGTGCAGTATCAGATGTATCACGCCCTCGCCCTTCTTCTTGTCGGCCTGCTTTATCAATCCCCAGCATCAAAAGCCTTAAAGCTGAGCGGTTTAGCCTTTATACTGGGCAGCTTTTTGTTTAGCGGCAGCTTGTACGCAATCGCGCTTGGCGCGCCAAAGATGCTCGGAATTATCACTCCTATGGGTGGCTTGAGCTTTTTGGCGGGTTGGCTAGCGCTTTTTGTTCACGCTGTACGCCGCTAGTTTCCCGATTCTTACAGTTTGGTATTTATGTCCGATTCCCTAGAGTTTATCGCTCCCGTTGCCGACGGTGAGGAAGGCTTTTTAATCAAGCCCGAGTTCAAACCCAAATCCATTCGCAGCTTTGTGATTCGCGCCGGGCGTATTACCAGCGGCCAAAAAGCGGCTTTTGATAGCTGGTGGCCAACTTACGGTTTAAGCCTTTACAAAGGTTCAATCAATCCTGCCGATGTTTTTGGCCGTGATGCACCTTTGGTGCTGGAAATCGGTTTTGGTATGGGTGATTCGCTGTTAGAGATGGCGAAAAACGAGCCGGAGAAAAATTTTATCGGCATCGAAGTTCATCCACCGGGTGTGGGGAAACTGATCAATGAGGCCGGCAAAGCGGGGATAAAAAATCTGCGCGTTTATATGGCCGACGCCATGGATGTTCTTGAAGATTGTATTCCAGACGCATCAATTGACCGTCTACAACTGTATTTTCCTGATCCCTGGCACAAAAAAAAGCACAATAAACGGCGTATTGTCCAACCCGCTTTTGTACAAAAATTGCGCCCAAAATTAAAACAAGGCGGCGTTTTTCACATGGCTACCGATTGGCAAGCTTACGCAGAACATATGCTAGAAGTTATGAATGTCGCCGAAAACTATGCTAACTTGTCGTCAGAAGGCGCTTATAGTCCACGCCCTGATTATCGCCCAATCACCAAATTTGAGAAGCGTGGCGAGCGTCTGGGGCATGGCGTCTGGGATTTATTGTTTCAACATCATTCATAATTTGTTAAGGTATTGCCCCTAAGAATAACGATGAAACGGATTTTGAAACTAATTTAATTAGTAAAATGGGCAAAAAAGCCAGCTAATTAGAAACGGTAATAAAAGTCAGGATTAGGAAACAGGATCAGCTGAAGCAGTTACCGGTTGATCAAATCGTTAGATAGCTATTTTATGGAGACTCAAAATGGCACACACACACACACGCGTAAAATTATTATCAGCCGTAGTAGCCACCCTGATCTCTTCAGGTGTGTTGGCAGACAACCACAAATTTGAAGTACAAGTAGGCGTAGGTCGCGAATTTTTTGAAGAATCAAGAGATGACGCCACTGTAGGTAGCTTGGGTTTTGGTTATGTTGTAAACAAAAACTGGACCCTGGAAGCCATTGCTAGCGATTTCAACACTGAAGAATCTGTTAGCGGTGTTGATATTGACGGTCGTCAGTACCGTTTAGACGCTTTGTATAACATCGACACCACCAGCTTGTGGCGTCCATACGTTGCCTTCGGTGTAGGCGACCAATCTTTGAAAGCCAAAGGCTTCAAAAATGACCGCGACACTTTGGTTAACCTGGGTGCCGGTTTGAAACACTCTTTGGGTGGCAACTGGGAATTCCGCAGTGACATCCGCGCTTTCAACAGTCTTGACCGCGAATACACTGATTTGGCGGTAAATGCTGGTATCAGCTACCTGTTCGGCGCTGCACCAGTGAAAGCTGTTCCAGCTGTAGTTGCTGCTCCTGCTCCAAAACCAGAAGTTGATACCGATGGCGATGGCGTGTTCGATTCCAAAGACCAATGTCCAGATACTCCAAAGCAATACAAAGTTGACGCTGTTGGTTGCCCAATGGAATTGACTGAAACTGTTGCAGTGAAATTGGCTGTTAAGTTCGATACCGCTAAATCTATCGTTAAAGACGAATACGTTGATGATATTGGTAACCTGGCCAAGTTCATGAACCAATACGCTAACACCGTTGTGACTGTTGAAGGTCACACTGATAGCCAAGGCGCTGATGCGTACAACGAGAAGTTGTCACAACAACGCGCTGAAGCGGTTAAGCAAGTATTGATCACCAAGTTTGGTATTGCAGCTGACCGCGTAACTGCTAAAGGCTTCGGTGAAGCACAACCAGTGGGCGACAACAAAACTGCTGCTGGCCGTGAAGAAAACCGTCGCGTAGTAGGTGCTGTTTCTACTGACGTGAAAAAGAAACAAACCAAGTAATTGGTAATGTTTTGAAAAACCCGGCTCAGGCCGGGTTTTTTTATGGGCGAGGATTATTCAGGCGTTACCCTGAAGTAATCCAAGTCCACAAAGGATTTGCCATTCTCTCCCAAGCTAAACACTCCCATTTGCGCCCCTACCCAGCGCCCCATGGCGGCGGTAAATAAATCGCCAATCGCGGTAAAGTTTTTGTTATCCAGGCTATAGGCAAATTGGGTTTTGCCACCGGCGCTCACGTTCATTTGCAGGCTCAATTGCTGTTGTGACAAAGGGAGGCTTGCCAAAGTTTGCTCTTTGCAATTGGCTTCGGCTTTTTCACATCGCACCAACACAAGCTGTTGCCCTGTTGCGGTCGCTTTAATACCCAGCCATTGATAGTCAAAGCCGTACATAATCAGGCCTGCACTATCTCCAGATTGTAAATGTGATGTGTCCAGCTGAGTGGTAACCACAAAGTTTTCGGCCGGTAATTTTTGCAGTAGCAGTGAGGGCGTATCCCAAAGGTTGCCCGTTTTTTGATAGCTATCATCCTTCACCGCAAACAGGCGCAGCTTGCCTTTCTGGGCGCTCAATGAATACCAGTCAGCTTTCCAGTTAGCGTTCCATTGCCATTGGTAACCGAGTTTGGGCGATGAAAATTCGTCGGTAGTGGCAGGATTTTTAATCGCAAAGCGCCCGGCTATAGGTTTTTTGTGCTCTGTGACTGGCTCGCCGGTACCACTATTGGTTTTGTCCTCACCGATTACCGGCCAATCGTTGAGCCAATGCATAGGTTGCAGGTGAACGATACGCCCGTAGGCACGTTTGTCCTGAAAATGGAAAAACCAGTCACTACCATCTTGTGCGCGAACCCAGGCGCCCTGATGCGGGCCATTAGTGGGCGACTTGCCCTGCTCCATGACGATCTTGTCTTCGTAAGGCCCTTCAATCGTTTTTGAGCGGAAAACGGATTGCCAACCTGTCTCTACGCCGCCCGCCGGTGCAAATACATAGTAATAGCCGTTGTGCTTGTAAAACTTGGGGCCTTCAAGGGTTTTGTAGTTGGCGATTTTGTTGCCATCTATAACGACTTTCGCTTTATCATCGAGCATTGTGCGCGCATCTGGCGACATCTTGCGCAAGGTCAGCATATTGTTGATACCCGCTCGGCTCTTGGCCCAGGCGTGGAGTAAGTAAGCTTTGCCATCGTCGTCCCAAAGCGGGGTTGGATCGATAATGCCTTTTCCTGCCAGCAACAAATGCGGCGCGCTCCAAGGGCCGGTAAATTTCTCGGCGGTCATTACGTAAATGCCAAAGTCGGGATCGGGGTAGAAAATCCAGAACTTGCCGTCGTGATAGCGCAGGCAAGGTGCCCATACGCCTTTGCCGTGTTGGGGTTTGGCGAACACATCCAGCGGTACCTGTTGCGGCAGCGCATGACCAACCAACTCCCAGTTCACCATATCTTTGGATTGCAACAGCGGCAGGCCGGGGGCGCTGTTGAAGCTGGATGAGGTCATGTAAAACATATCGTCTACGCGAATCGCGTCGGGGTCAGAATAATCGGCGTGGATGATGGCATTTTTATAAAAGCCATTGCCCAAATCGGGCTGCCAGGCCGCTTTTACAGACGTAGATTTTTCGTGAGTTGAAGGTGTAGTGCAGCTGGTCAGGCCGGGAATAAGACAAATAGCGAGGCTGAGAATTCGGATGTTCATCGGTCTACCTGTGGCATAAACATAGTTTTTATAAACACAAACAGCTTTTTCATTGAGAAAAAGCCGCTACTAGTTGCCGATGAGTCTGTAACAAGTCTCCCTGAGAGCGCAAAAACCAGCTCAGGGGCTCATATCTTTTTATAAAGTCATAGGCACTATATGCCAGCCAAAACGACGAATACAAGAATTAGTTGCGCGTTTTCTTTAGCGCAAGTTCGATAGCTCCCGGGCGCGTCTTCATTCGTGAATTTACTCGTCTCTACACTTGTCCAGCACTCAAAAGCTAAACCCGACTGTGGCCTTATAGCCCAATCTTTTCCGGGCGTTCCGATTCTTCGACTCAGCATGCCTTCACTTTTGGTAACACATTTATCTTTCACTCTAAAATTGTAATCGTTTACATAAAAATTTTTTCACTTCTGTTTTTTGGCGGGAAATCTTCGTTTATATGTGAAATCACCCTGGCTTTTGGTTCTGGAGAGAGGATTCTCCAGTTTGTGAGAGTAGATAAACCGCATGACGCGGCGAATCAGTCATAATGTAACCGTTTACCTTTCAATTATCCGATGAATGTAACCGTTTTCTGTCGGTTTGTTAAACAAGTCTCGAGAGTTGTTTTTAGCGATTTTCAATTTATCTCAATAAGTGATTATATTTAGGATTGATGTTATTTATATAAAGTATTTTCTGTGATTTTTTATTTAAAAATATCTATTAATTGAGTTTTTATCCTATGCATAGGCGACTTTATTGCTGCATTTTCAGTCGATTGACAAGGCTTTCAGGGCTCAGTTATTACTGTCATCAGTCTGTAGTCAAAGGGACCATTTCACATTATTTGTCAGACAAGTGATGTGAGAACCCGGGCGCAGAAGAACATAATAAAATATGGGGAGTAGCAAAATGAGTCGTACAAATCTGACCTTTCAGAAAAAATTAATGCCGTTGATGATTTCGCTGGTTGCCGCAGGCGGCGCCGAGTTGGCCTTTGCGCAAACTGACGCTGTCGAGGAAGTTGTGGTATCGGGTTACCGCGAGAGTTTGGCGAAAGCGCTGGATATCAAACGCAAAGACACCACCCAGGTTGATGCCATTGTGGCGGAAGACATAGGTAAGTTCCCTGATATGAACCTGGCAGAATCGCTGCAGCGTGTGTCGGGTGTATCCATTGACCGCAGCGGCGGTGAAGGCCGCCAAATTTCTGTGCGCGGCCTGGGTTCAGATTTCACCCGCGTTCGCTTGAACGGAATGGAAGCTCTTTCCACCGCTGGCCAAGGCTCGAGCGGGCCGAACCGTACCCGCGGTTTCGATTTCCAAACCTTCGCCTCAGAACTCTTCAGCGAAGTAAAAGTAAGCAAAACCCAAAATGCGGCTATGGACGAAGGTTCATTGGGCTCTACCGTGGATTTACGTGCGGGTCGCCCCTTTGATTACAAAGGCTTTGCTGCGACTGCGAGCGTGCAAGGCACATACAATGAATTAACTGAAAAGTCGAATCCCAGAATTTCTGCCTTGATCACTGACCAAAACGAAGATGGCACTTTTGGTGGTTTATTGTCCGCGTCTTACAGCCAACGCAATATTGTTGAACAAGGCTTTAACCCGATTCGTTTCGACTGGGGCAACGGCTCCGGTACTGCTGGCCAAGCCAACACTGGCGGGACGGTGACGTCCACTGCTAACCCCAACGCCATGTACGGCTTCTGTACGCCGGTGGGCTATACCGGCGTGCAAGTTCCGCGTAATCCGCTTGCCGCTGAATTAGGCAGTGCGACTAACCTCGCCCGCAACAACGGTTACGGCACCTTTGGTATTGATGCCAACAATTGTGCGACTGGTGTTCCGCGCCCGGCCAACACGGCGGCAAATATCGCCGCTTATGAAACGGCAACGAATTCGTGGATGCCCCGTTACCCTGGCTGGCGCAGCACCACCCACGATTTGGAACGTGTTGGCGTGACCGGATCACTACAGTTCAGGCCAACCGATGCGACACTTATTAATTTCGATTTGCTTTACTCCAAGTATCACAAGGATTCTCGCGAAGACACCCTCGGCGCTAACTTGCACCGTGCGGTTAACATCGGCGGCAGAGCCCAAATCGTGGTTAAGAAAGCTGAAGTTGATGACAAGCAACGTTTGATTTATGCGGAATTGGATAACGTCGATTTCCGTACCGAATCTGCCCAAATTGAAGAGCAAACCGAGTTTGCGCAATACAGCCTGAGCCTCGCACACGACTTTAATGACAGCTGGCATATAGATGCGAGCGTGGGTACCTCAAGCTCCAAGTTTGAAATGCCCAAGAACTCATTGGTGAGCTTTGATAACACCAACCTCGACGGCTTTGTTTGGGATGCACGCGATAGCATCAAGTCCCCAAAAATGACCTACCCCTTTGATTTGACCAGCACTGCTGACTGGAAATGGCTGGGTTATGGCTCGGTGCCGCTCAACACCAACGGCAACCCCAAAGGTGTGAATATCAGCGAGATTCGTATCAACCCGCAAGCGGTAGATAACAGCTTCGATACGGGCAAAATTGACCTGACCTACACACTGAACGACAGCGTAAAAATCAGCGGCGGCTTTGCTCACAAAGATTATTTGATGGAATCGCAAGAGTGGCGTCACATCAACTACGGCTTAGCGGCTTCTGCCCTCCCAAGCGGCACCACGGTTGCTGATGTTAGCCAAATGCTGGAAGGTTATGGCAAAGGTTTGAGCGGCGCACCTGAGTCTTGGTTGGTACCCAACTTTGACAAAGTTGCCGAGCTCATGGGCATTTATGGTAACAAAGACACTGGCGTTCCCGGTGGCAACTACGCATTGGCAGATGTTGGTCACTTTGGTGCTTCTGCGAACAACTACAGCGTGGAAGAAAAATCCACCAGTGCTTACTTGCAAGTCGATTTCACCGTGCCTGTGTTAGGCCGTGATTTGCGCGGTAACTTCGGTACCCGTTACACCAAAACCGATATTATCTCCAAAGGTTACACCCCATGTGCAGCAACCGCCGCGGTTCCTGCTACCGGGACAAGCCCGGCCATTCCTGCCAAGGTTGCGGGTGACAACAACTGCGCAGGCAGTGAAGAGTTTTACGGTGTTGCCAGCGCCAGCGCGACTCCCGGTGCACGTTTCTACGTACCGGTCGAAGCCACTAACGAATACGACGATTGGTTGCCATCGCTGAACCTCGCGTGGGATCTAACCGACGATGTGGTATTGCGTTTCGCTGCGGCTAAAACCATGGCGCGTCCAAACCTGAACACCTTGTCGCCCACCATCAGCGGCGTACCAACCGGTTATACCAATGACGATGCGCTCTATGGCATCAACGCGGGTAACCCAAAAGTTGAACCTTACCGCGCAGATACCTACGACCTGGGTGCTGAATGGTATTTCGACGAAGGTGCAATGGTCTCTGCGGCGGTCTTCTACAAAGACATCAAGAGCTACATCCAGCGCGTGCGTCAGGTGCAAACCTGGGATCAAACCGGCTGGCCAACGAACTTATTGCCCACCGGCTTTGATGGCAATGAAACCTTTAACATCCAAAGTTACTACAACACACCCGGCGGCCCGCTCAAGGGTTACGAGTTGAGCTTCCAACAGCCATTCAAGTTTTTACCCGGCATTTGGCAGCACTTTGGTATTCAGGCGAACTACACCCATGTGGAATCGCAAATTGATTATGTGCAGGCAAGTTCGGTGAACAGCACAACTCGTGAGGTCACCACTACTTACTCCAAAAACAATTTGGTGAACATGTCGCCCTCGTCCTACAACGCAACTTTTTACTATGACGATGGCAAATTCAGCGCGCGTATTTCGGCTGCCTTTAGAGATCGCTACCTGACCGCTATTTTGATTCCGGAAGCCGGTGTGTATTTGGCTTCCGCTGGGGGTGCGACTGTCTACACGGCTGACGTAACTGGTAAGCAAGCGACGACCAACGTGGACTTCAACATGTCGTACAACTTGAACGACCAAATCACCCTGACTTTCGCAGCGATCAACCTGACCGACCAGTTTGATGATGTGTACGGTGACTCCAGCGTAATGGCTACCAACAAATATACTCACACAGGTCGTGAATATACTTTGGGTGCACGTTATAAGTTCTAAGTGTTAAGTCATGCATGAGTTCAAATGCATGGAACCAAAAAGCCAGGTCGGATAATTCCGATCTGGCTTTTTGTTTGGGCGCTCGCAAATTTACCAATTGGATTTTGTGAGCTTCTACATGCCGACAGGAAACTCCCTTATTATATTCAGAACAGCTTCGCAATACCTAGACCGCTCATTAGTCAGGTGTAGTCAATTCGGCCACAATTCTGAAAAAGTAATCCTTAGAGTGTTTTTTTGTCAGCATTTGCTCAGATACAGTTTGTGATATTCGATTGAACTGGGGATGGTTGAAAAATTCATCTCCAAACTCCCAAAGCAATATTTCTTTAATGACAGCTTTAGGAGCTTTTTCTTCAAAGTTATCTTGCTCTTTTAATTTCTTTAATATTGTTTGTAGATTTTTTTTAAGCTTTTCTTTATCTCTTTCTTGGCTATTGTCAATTTTAAGTGATGCAGCAGCGCCAGCTTTCTTTTCGATAGTTGATTTATGAGTATTGGCGCCATCAGAACTTGTTACTGAAAGCGTTTTAAATATAGCCGTGATGCGTGTAGGGTCAATAATAGACATTAATTTTCATCATCAAATTTCGATTCTTTATAAGCATTTAGAAAAAGCGCATTGTAAGCTTCTTCTGATTTTGCTCCATTTTTAATAGCTAAGCTTGGCTCATTAGAGAGTAATTTTATCACTGTATGAATACTTCCCTGTAATGCAGGATTATCGCTTTGCATTTCCGCAGCTTGATTTAACAATCTCAGTCCTTCTGGTTCATCAGATTCTATCATTAACATGGCATTTGCAAAGGATTTTAAGGGCGAAACATTTAAGGAAGTGCTCAAAGATACCCACATAGTATTGCTATCATTTTTTCTACCGATTTGCAGATAAAGTAACCCCAACTGATAATAAGCCATTTCAATGTTAGGATCTAAACTAATGCATCGCTCCATCCCTTCAATGGCTCGGTTATATAAACCTAACTCTGCATGTACTGCAGCTAAAAGGAAAATGGCACGGGCATCATCCGGCGATAATGACAATGCTCTATGAAGATACTCCAGCGCAGAATGATGTTTATTATGTTGCGTTGCATGTATTGCTAAGTGTAAATATTCCTCAAAATCCAGCATGGTTTTATCCCTAATAAATTAATGAAGCTTTTCTTTTTTCGACAAATTACCTGATAATTCAAATAAACGTTTTTCAATTAATGATTTTGGGGTTGCCCCTATTTGCGCATTCGATTGATTAATCGACTTTTCAAACAAAGCTTGAGCCGCAACAGTATTATTATCATTGTTTAAAAGTATCATTTGAGCATAGATGGCCGCAAACCCTTGAGGATTTAATTTCTGAGCAATTTTGATGTGTTTCTCGGCTAAATGAGTTTGTTTCAAGTGCGCATAACTTGCAGCAAGACCGCCATGTGTTTCAGCAAAACGCTGGTCCAGCGCATAAGATTCTTTGAATACTTTTAATCCATTATCAAAATCACCAAGCATGATATTTGCCCACGCCAGCAAATGCCAACTTCCAATATGATTAGTCATAAAATGAACGGCATTTTGTGCAGATTCTTTACACAAATCAAATTGCAAATTATTAAAGTGGACTTGTGCGAGCGAGGCCCATGCTCGACCAACTTCAGGGTAATGTTGTGTTGCAGTGAATGCATCAGACTCTGCCTGCACATAATTACCACGTTCTAAATTTAGCGATATCCTTGCCAAAAGCGCTTCAATCAACAACGGATTATCTTGTAACGCTTTATCTGCTAAATCTAAGGCAACAGTATAATTGCTGTTACTTTCAAACATAATTAATGACAGCAATCCAGCAGCTTCAGCCTGAAATCCATGTATTTGTATTAACTCTTGCAAGTGTTGAATTGCCTCAACCAGATCATCATTATAATGAAGTAATCGTGCTTTAAGTATCATGTGTTCAATGGGTAAAGGATTCCCAACTTGAGGAATTGCACCGAGTAAATTCAGGGCTTTTTCAAAATCTTGCAAATGAAAATAACAATTCGCCATATTGTAAATAATAACGGAGTTTTCAAGTCCCTTACTTACTGCGCTAGACAGGTATGCTAATGCCTTTTTATAATCACCCAGTGCAAGAAATAAATATCCGGCATGCGCATCGAACACATCACTTTGCATCACGGTTTCATTTGTACGAGCTATAAGCTGAGAAGCAAAGTTCAATTCACCTATTTCTAACGCTAATGCAAGTGTATCCAAAAACAATTTTTCATTGTTCGCATCACGCGCAAGAAATTCTATATATCTTTCGAGTTTGTTTCGTTGTTCTACCAATACTGATGACAACTCGGCAACTTCTATACTTGGATTCATTAAGTAGTCCTACAACAAGAGTGCAGTTATTGAAAGTTTATTAGCGAAGTGAATACATAGTGATCGAATCGCAAGGGATTGATCAATTTCCTGTGATTAATATTTTTCATAAATAATGCGTAATTTTTTTAATGCTTCTGTATGCAATTGCGAGACACGTGAGGTTGATACATTTAAAGAAGTAGCAATATCTTTAAATTTCAAATAACTCATATAGTGCGCTTCAATGATAAATTTTGATGCTTTATCCAGTTTGGAAATGGCATCCATCAATTTCTCTTCCTGTGAGTGAGAGCTGTATATATCCATTGGGTTCGATGAAAACACAGGTGCTTGCGCTGCTGAAGAATCGAGCAATATTGAAAATGCTGCGTTGATTACAGAGTCAAGAAATGTGTCAAAATGCGGTGCGCTTTCATCTTCTAATGATTCAAATGGCTCAAAATTCATATCACTTTCATTTTGAGTATTTTTGGTAAATGTACTTTCTCTATATGCAATATTAAGAATGGCGCCCTTTAACCTAGAATATGCAAAACCTTCGAATGGGACCCCTACGCTTGGATCATACCGACTAATTGCTTCTAACAACGCAACTGATCCAATTTGAACACAATCACGCCATTCTGTTGTTCGACTAGAATATTTTGAGTACATGGATGTAGATATTTTTTTCATCCATGGCAAATAATAAAGAAATAAGCTATTCCTAGCCTCGATAGAAGTTGTCTCTAAATATAGCATCCACAATTCGCTAATCGAATCATTTGATCTATTACTTATACAATTATCTAACTGCATTATTAAGTGGCTACACTTGTGACCAATACCTGGGTGATCAATTCCCAACCATCAATAACCACAAAGAGCATGATTTTTAATGGAAGCGATATGGTTGTAGGAGGCACCATAATCATCCCTAACGATGTCAGTATTGCTGCAATTACAAGATCAATTAATAAAAACGGCAAAAATATGATAAATCCAATTTTGAATGCGAGCTTCAATTCACTGAGCATGAACGCTGGAACAAGATATTGAAACTCTACATCTTCCATTCTCTTAGGCGTTTCTTTCTTGGAGATTTTATAGAGAAACTGTATATCCTTTTCTTGGGCCTGGAGAAATATAAAGCTACGCATTGGCTGCCATGTTTTATTAACAGCATCTTCAATATTAATTTGTTTTTGTTGATATGGAACCACGCCTTCCATATAACATCTCTTAAAAATGGGTTGCATTGTGAAAAACATTACAATTAAAGACAATACAATTATGACGATATTAGGAGGACTTTGTTGCAACCCCAGAGCATGACGCACAAATGAAAAAACAATTAAATTGCGCGTAAAAGTGGTCATCGAAATGATAATGATTGGCAGCAAAGATAAAAGCGTCACTAACGCTAATATATTTAGCTCACCTGACATACCTTTCATTTCAAAGATGGAATTTATATCAGACATTTTTGTTTTCTGGCGTCAAAGTAGGAAGTTGATTAACGTCGTCAACAATCGATATTGCTATTGCATTAGCATTGGAAACAACCAAATACTTACGACCAGAAATTGATAATAAACTGGCAATACCTGCTTTAGGGATAACTTTTTGTTCAACGATTGCTATAGATTGATTAGTAATTTTAAGATGCTTATTCAGCCAGGGACGAAGAAAATATAGTAAACAGAAAGCACCTGCCAGAAGTGCTGTTAGACTGATCATTATTCTTACAAAATAATCCATAATTAAATTAGCTTCTTAATCAATCAATGATTTCAGAGATTTCAAAACCAAAATTATCATCAATAATCACCAGTGATCCTGATGCAACTATTTTTCCATCCATTTTTAATATCATGGGTGAATTTACCTCTTCAAGCATCTTTACCACACTGCCAGCTTTTAATTGAAGTAATTGATTCACTGTCATTTCAACAGAACCAACAACCACCTCAAGCGTTGTTTTAAGATGGCCATAAATTACTGGATCTATCTTTACCAGCGAATCACCCGTAACATTGCTTTTTTCAGAAAGTTCCGAAAGCTCCAAATCTTCAATCATAATTTTTTACTCTTTTAACGTAATAAACGCTTTATGTATATCTAGCTTCCCAAGTGCGACGCTGGCTATTTTTTTTGATCCAATACTTATAGAAAATTTATTTTCTACCGGACTTTGCAATTTAATAATAGTACCTACACCCGCATTTTTTAAATCCTCTACAGATACATTACCTCCTTGTAATGACACTGATAAACTTGCAATAGATGATGCTATGAAATGGTCGCGCTTAATCTTTTTATTAAGTGCTTTAAGCTGAACTTTTTTGGCCTGATGTGACCACATCCAATGAGGACAAAAGAAATTTAATGATCCAGCTTCCTCAAAAGAAACAGTGACTCTCATATATGTTTTTATATGCTTCGGAAAGCTCAATGAGGATAAATTGCTAATTTCATGCGACCCAAACAGCTCTGCAAATAAATCCGTGGTAGCAGCTTGCGTAAGTTTTTTAATGGCTGACCCATCAAGTGTATTAGCATTAGAGAAAATTATTTTTCTCCAATTCATATTTTTATCTTCAACTGTAAAAAAAAATCTACTATTTTTTTTACATATATTTATGCCAGTACAAGCATCAAAATCAATTTTCTCACAAGAAGTAATGGATACTCTTGGAATGATTTGTGAAAAACACCAATCACTCATCCAGTTCTTTACATTGTTAGTAAGATATAATTCCAAATCTGAAAGCGCATCTTGATTTAATAAAGCCAGAGGTAACATATTATTTAGATCGTGTGCTGTTGTATAATTGATCCAAAAGATCATTTGAGACGCTCATAATTCTTGAGCTTGCCTGATAACCTCTTTGAATGATTAGAATGTCTGCGAACTCTTGAGTAAGATCAACGTTAGACATTTCAATACTTTTACTTTGGATGCTGCCAAATAGAGCATTGCTGGGCTTACCGTATTTCAATCCTGTATTGTTATTAGCTTTCAGCATTCCGTTATGAGTGGCTGCAAGAGTTGAAGGATCATTAAACAATGCAATACCAACTTGCTGACCAGATTTAGTAGTGCCGTTTGTATATTTAAATTGAATTACACCATCTGTATCTACAGACAACGAACTCAAACCTAAAATTGCATGACCATCTTTACTCATCGCGCCAAGATTTGAAGTTCCACTTAACTGCGTGGCACCCGATAAAGAACCGGAGGCGCCAAAATTAAACGCTATCGTCTGGGATGAAGTGCCCAATACCAGTGTTTGGTTGATAGAATTAAAACCAGTCAGTGGCGTAGCGTCAGCACCAAACTGGGTAGTAAAAGTTCCTAAAACCGCATCTGATGCAGATTTAACAGTAACATTCCAGGTGTTAGTTGCTGGTGCAGCTGCTTTAGCAAAATCAAGCTTTAACTGAAACTTATCACCAACCGAGTTGTAGACTGTGACATTGGTAAGTGAGTAAGAAGTGTCGGTGGAACTTAAGTTTCCCAATAAATCGATCGCCGTAGTCGCTTCAGGAGACAACGTTTTACTAGTAGATATATCAATTTTTGAAAGCGCGCCGGCAGAATTAATAGCCATCACTTGCATTCCAGTAGCGCCATCAACAAGAACATTTTTTTCATTGAATTTGAATTGGCCCGCTCGGCTATAAAATATATCGCCACTATCATTTTTTAAAATAAATAAACCGTCACCATTAATGGCAAGGTCTGTAGCTACGCCGGTTTGTTTTAAATCACCAGCTTGATCCCGAGCAACTTTAACTCCTATTGTTGCTCCATCACCTTGCATATCACCACCTAAACCACGCATGAATAAATCATTTCCGCGAAACCCAGGTGTGTTCATATTTCCGATATTATTACTTACGTTATCCAGGCTTTTAGAAAAGTTTAGCATTCCACCTAAGCCGTTATAAAATGATTGCATGATTTTGTTCCTAATAAAATTTGAGTAGTTATCTAGCTAAACTTACTTGTGACAAACGAGCATCACGAATGATCCCGCCCGTACTTAATGTAATGGTGAGCATTGGACCGTCAGCAGTAAAATTAACTGCACTTACCGTTCCGGTTGATCTAATACCATCTTGATTTAATTCAACGAATTTGCTCAATAAAGACAACGATTGAGATGTTGAATTTAATAACACCAAATCACTAATACTTTCGCCGATTTTTCTTGATTGCTCTAAAGAAGAAAACTGTGCAATTTGTGCAAGAAACTCTCTGTTATCAACCGGCTCCATCGGATCTTGAAAATTTAATTGAGTTAAAAACAATTTAATAAAATCATCTTGATTAATGGTTTTGGTGCTAGTTTGTGCTTCAGTACTAGATAACACACTACCGATAGCGTCCATTTAAATCTCCTTACCGTTTAATATTATCGTGCTAAGTTTTTCCAGATGACTCACAAACAGCTTTTTAATATCACCACTATCTAGCTCTAAATTATTGCCATAATCTCTGATCAATAAAATTTTTTGTTCTTCACCAATAAGAGATATTTTATATTTTTCATATTGCATTAAGTGTTCAGCGCTAACTGCTTTTGTAGGATTCTCTACAAGATCAACATTCTCTAAATACTTGGTGGCTAACTCTTGAGTCGCCACTCCAAACTTAACGCCATTATTCGTGGAAATATAAGGTGTGAGCATTTTGAAATCGTTTATGTGTGCGTCGGTATTGTGAATTTTTTCTGAATTTAGAATTTTTGAAGTCAACATTTTATCAGGCAGGCGATCTATATAAGAAAGTTTGTAAGTAGCAAAAGCGCTCAACTCAACATCTAACTTTTTTTCCTTGCTTCCCACAGCTTGTTTAGCGCTATTTACGACGCCCTTTTTAACTAAAGGAAGTTCCTCTGCAAAGCATCCAGGGGCTGATAAATTATTTTTGCCCAGCGTAACAATAGTTCTTTTTGAAGCTTGCGCAGAAATTATTGTCGCCGATCCGCTTTGTTTTACAGACTCAGAAAACTTTCCAGAGTGTTTCACATCATCCGTTTTAGATGCTGACCCCAAAACCAAATTTATAAATTGCTGCTTGTTATGTGTAAAAATTTTATTTTTTAAAGAGCTGTGAAAATTTTTTGTATCTTTCGATGCATTTTCGTTGAACGGCTCAGGGTTATTATTCGGCTGACCGGCAATGAAAGATTGAGAATCAATATTATTCATAAAATTATTCTTGATTATGTTTAAATTCAATAAGTGTTGCTAATTCTTTGCTGCACTTTAATGATTTTTCACCAATGATTTTTTTTGCTTTAGTATTTTTTAAAATATTATCTAAAAGTAATGCTATTTCATTTTTTGTTTCAGCAACGGAAATCAACTCTTCGCGCTGTTTTTCAGCTATGTATGTCGAATATTGATCAATGGCCTTCTGATGAGAAGGGAATATATTAAAGGCTAGATAGGTATCTATATCCGATAGTTGCTGTATTATTACAGCCAACCTATGTTCGTGTGCTTTTTCACACTCTATAGCCAATGAATGATTATATGCGTCTTGTTCATATTCATATTTTTTTATTTTTGACAGGAGCGTCAACGCATTTTGCTTTTTAATAAGATTATTTATTTGCACTTTCAAACTCCTTCGCCTTTTTAATAATTTCTATTACCAATTTCCTTAGTTCTTTACGATCACATATAGTATATTCAGTTTGCTGCAAAAGTTGATCTATAGATTGCTTCATTTTTACAGCAAGATCGGTAACCTTGTTGTGTCCTTCTTTGTGCAAGCCTAAATCTATTAAATCTTTTGCTTCTTGATAATTACTTATCAGCGTTCTTAAAAAAGCTGCATCTGAAATTTCATCTTTATCGCTAATGAATTTAGCTAAACGGCTAATGCTATTTAAAATATCGATTGCAGGATATTGACCTCTGGCCGCAATCGCACGATCCAATATAATGTGACCATCAAGTACTGATCGCATATGATCAGAAATTGGTTCATTGAAGTCATCGCCCTCAACCAAAACGGTATAAACTGCGCTCAGCGAACCTTGTTCATAAATATTTCCAGCTCGCTCTACCAACGGAGGTAATAGTGACAGTGCCGATGGCGGGTATCCTCTAGCACCTAAAGGCTCACCAGCTGCCAAACCTATTTCCCGTTGTGCCATTGCGAACCTGGTAATTGAATCCATAATCAATAAAACATCTTGTCCCTCTGACCTAAACCATTCCGCGATAGCAGTCGCAGTGTATGCAGCTTGCCTTCTCAGCACCGCGGGCTCCGCAGCGGTAGCAACAACTAAAACCGTTTTACGTAAACCTTCATCGCCTAAGTTATCGCGAATGAAATCACCTACCTCTCTACCGCGTTCACCAATGAGAGCAATGACGATAACTTCTGCGACGCTAAATTTAGCGATCATGCCCAGAAGAGTACTTTTCCCAACACCGCTACCTGCAAATATTCCAACCCGTTGCCCTTTACCTATTGGGGTGAAAATATCTATCGCTTTAATTCCGGTTGATAACATTTCTGTTATGGGTTTACGGTTTAACGGATTTATCGAAGATCCATGAGATGAACGGCGTTGCGATACATCAATGTCCCCCTTATCGTCCAATGCATTACCCAAAGGATCTATAACTCTTCCCAACAATTTGTGACCAACAGGTACTGAGAAAAAATCACCCAATGGTTCTACAATACTTTCGAGACACAGGCCATCTATACCGTTGTATGGCATTAATAAAATTTTGTGCTCACGCAACCCAATAACTTCTGCAAAAATAGAATTTCCAGATGATGGTTGCACAATTTTAACCAGTTCTCCATGTTGAACTTTGCAGCCAGTTGCTTCAATTACCGGACCATTAATTGATAAAAGCGTACCAAATTGTTTAAAGACCACTGCTGAATCTATAGCCTTGGAGAGAAAGCTATAATTCATTTTTATTATCCAGCGCGATAGTAAATGCTTTACGTAAAGCGTCTAATCGATCTGATATTCCGACCTTGTAGAAAGATCCGCAATCCTCAAGTAATACCTGACCAGCCGATAAATTTTTATCAATATGCAAAAATGGCTTAATACTGCTATACGATGGTAAAGCTTCCAGTAATTTATGATCCGACGCCGAAACATTTAATGAAACCACACCTTCGGCAGTTATTTTTTCAATTAAAAGCTCTGCGATATCTTTTGCGATTGCTTGCTTTATTAGCTCCTTGCTAGAAATCTTAAATAATGACTCCATGACCAGTGATACAACTATTTCTTTTAAATCTGAAACCTCATTGACCAGCTTTGCACTCAATTCAGAACCAATGCCCGAAACCAAACCCTCCAAGGTTTCTGTAATAGCTTTTTGTTTATCGATTTCAGCGTTAGAGCGCATGAGTAATTTACTTCTTTCCTTTTCCAATTCACGCTCAAAATTAGTAACCATTATGGCTTTTTGTTTATTGATCTCTTCAGCAACAAGAGCTTTAATCTTATCCTCATCGGCGGAGATAAGCTTCGCGCTCACGTTGGCAAATTCACTGTCTCTAGGTAAATCTTCACCATCAAAGATACTTGATGGGGACAGTTCAAATAAACGAATTTTTCGCATTTAAAGATATAAACTCTATTAAGTTAGTTTTTAATTGTTCGAATGTATTCAAACAGTTTTTTCGGTATTTCATGATTATTTTTCATTGCATAATCAGAAACAAAAGCAAATTCTTTGGACTGATTATTTAAGACATTAGTCCCATGTATAAAGTCAGACGTAACCAAATTCAAACTATCTTTTAAGTATTTCAAAGAGCTTGATTTAATTCCGCGCTGCGCAAGCTCTTCCAGCAATTTCTCCAACACTTCTATTTTTTCTTGTGGCAAAGCTTTTAGTACATGAGCTTGATCTTTATTGCTCAGCAATGAAAATGAAAGCGCCAATTTCTTTTGCGTAGGGTTAAACATAATTCACTTCATCCACTCTTGTAGATCAGCAATTAGCTTTTCACGTTCGGCTGAAGATATTTCTCTTTGGTTATCTCGAGACTTGTTTAATGCTCGCATGAAAAAGGTTATGGCGGATATCAGCATCACCAATGAAACAACCAATGCAATAAGATTTGGTTTAGTGATGCTGGTATAGTCTTGATTACTATTATTCGCTACAGCGCTCTTAGCAACATCCGGATCTTCTTGAGACAAATCATTTGAAGTCACATGCTTAGAATTTCGGCTGGCAGCAATAATAGAAATTGTGTCGCCTCGAGCAGCATCCATACCGATGGAGTTGAATATCAAATCCTGTAGCGCATCTTTTTCAGATTTAGCTAGCTCGCCTTGAATTACCACTGCTGCAGATATTTTTTCGATACTGCCGACTGGATAAACAATTTCTGAACGTTCTTTTGAATACGCAAACTCTTCCTCTTTAAGATTTTGGTTTTGACCTGTACCTTGAGCTTCATCGACATCAGATTTTTTTTCTGATTGTCTCGATTTCAATAAGTATCCTTTTCCTGTGCGAGAATCAGGTACATAATTTTCCTCTACGGTGACTTTTTTCTTTTTATCAAACTTCACATCAACAGTAACGCTGTAAGCGGTATGATCAAAGTAGCTGGATAATAATTTTGAAATTGAATTGGTATATTTTTGTTCCAGGGTATTTGTTTCTGCACTATAGGTCTCATCTGAGTCACGAGTGAGAATTATGCCATCGTCCGATAAGATTACTATTGAACCAGCTGAAAGAGAGGGGATAGCAGCAGCAATGATTTGCTGGACGCCTCGAACCATTCCAGAATCAACTACCGTATTTTCTTTAAATGTTAATATGACAGAAGCTTTTGAATCTTCTTTTTTCTCTTCAAAGATTGATTGTTTTTTAATGGCTAAATGAACTCTTGCATCTTTAATGCCTTTTATTAACCGAATAGATCTAACAAGCTCTTCTTCCATTGCTCTTTGATAATTAATCCCTTGTACAAACTCTGAAAGTCCATACTCACTATTACTAAACATTTCCAAACCTACCCCATTTTTTTGCGGGATTCCTTTGGTCTCAAGCACCGCATGTGCTTTCAGCACGTCCTCACTTTTAATAAGAATTTTTTTTGAGGATTCATCATATTTGTAATCTATTGCAGCACTCGTCAAAGTATTAGTAACACTCGTTTTTTCCAAATCAGTTATTTCTACCGGAAAAAGCGATACCCAAGTTGGAGATATCATCCACCATACTATCGATAGAATTATCATTAATATGGCAACTACGCCAACAATTGTAACTTGTTTATTGTTCATATTGATTTTTTATATCTGCAATTTAGAAATTTCTTGGTAAGCTTCAAATACTTTGTTCCTTACCTCTACCAGAAACTGTACTTCCGTCTTAGCTTTGTTCATTGCTATAACCATGTCATGTACCGGTATATTTTCGCCACTTATATATTTTTCAACTAAACCATCTGCATATTTAATTTGATTGTCTGCACTTAGAATTGCATTTAAAAATGGATTGTTATCGACGGATCTAGACGATTCTAATTGATTTAAATTTGCGCTTAAAAATGCATCGCTAACATTTATGTTGGCTTCGGCTGCTAATATTTTGGGTAGGGCTTCAATAGTCATTACTTAGCCCCCAGCTCAAGCGCACTACGTACCATTTGCGCATTAATATTGTAAGCTTTGACATTAGCCTCATACGCTCTGGTTGCAGCAACCAAAGTCGCCATTTCTTTTGTTGGGTCGATATTTAAATAATAGGCATTACCATGAATGTCAGCGTTCGGATTTGTAGGATCACTAATTGATTTCGTTGTAATATTTTTATTCGATAACTCACTCGATGATAATTGATTTGAAAATTTTGATTGGGCATTACTCAAAAAGGAACTTGCTTCTGCTGAAGATGAAAAAGAAACATCGACAAGTGAAAGACGTAACATCGCCATTTCAATTCTTGTGCGTTCATAATCCATGCCCATTCCTGCAATATTATTTATTGATAATTCACTCATTTTTTGCCTCCATAAACCAACTCAAGTAGCCCAAATTTTTTCTGAATAACGTCTGCTATAACTTGATATCTTAAGCCTGCATCTGAAGCTGCAACAACTTCAGAATCCAATGAAATTTTCTTTGCTGTAGCATCTACAACATGCTCAGAAATTTCGTCATCCAGTGTACTTGTTCCTGAGCTACCAAGATCTGCTTTAACTAGCGAATCAAAATGTGCTGATTTTGCTACATATCCATGACTATTTGCATTTGCAATATTCTGCGTTGCAACATAGGCCTTAACACTTTCTACAGATAATCCGTATTGGGCAGAATCAATAATGGAATAAATTGAAGTCATGTTCTTACTCTATAATTAATTCTGCGTGCAATGCACCAGCTGTTTTAATTGATTGCAAAATGGTAATGATGTCTCTGGTGGTTAGATGGATTCTATTGAGCGCAACTACCAGATTTGCAACAGTGGTTCCCTCCGGAAGACTCACAGGAGTGCCTGACTCTTCTGACACTTTTAAATTGACATTAGGCACCAACAAGCTTTGCACACCATCACCATTAACAAGGGCACTATTAGGTTGAGAGGCTGTGTATTTAGTACTAACTTCAATTTTTAAATTGCCATGTGCAATACTCACTGCACTTATCACTACATTACTTCCCGCAACAATTGTTCCGGAACGTTCATTGATAACAACTTTTCCATGAGTATCAGGTGTTATTTCAAGTCCCTCGAGTCTTGAAAGAAAATCAACCCTGTCACTTCCTTCCGGCATAATTAATTTGATTTTTCCTGGATGCACTGACTTTACGGAATTCGATAGCCCACTCACTTTAATTGCATTGGCTATTTTGGAAGAGGTGGTGTAATCGGGATTAGCCAATACAATATTTATTTCATTGCCCTGCGGAGTGTCTGCCAATGTGCGTTCCAATGTCGCACCATGTACAATTTTGCCCACTGTAGGATGGTTTTTTGTCATTGAGTTTTTATCTTGCTCGTACTCATAACCACCGACCGTCAATGGACCTTGAGCAAAAGCGTAAATTTTCTCATCAAGCCCATACATTGGCGTTAACACTAATGTTCCACCAGTTAAGCTTCTTGCATCACCAATTGATGAAACGGCTATATCAAATTGATCTCCAATCTCTGAAAAACTTGAAATTTTTGCAGTTATCATTACCGCTGCCACATTTCGACTTTGAATATCTCTGTCTTCCAAAGACAAACCAAAATGGCTCAGCGTATTTTTTAATGACTGAATTGTCATTTTATTTTTGGCAGAGTCGCCTGAACCACTTAGCCCTATTACGATGCCATATCCTATAAGTGATTCATCTTTAACGTCTTGAACTCTGGCAAGCTCTTTTAATCTCACTGAATTTGCATGAGCAACGTCAAGAAATAATAATCCGATGAATAAAAAAAATATTTTATATTTCACAGAACACCTAGCGAATTAAAGAAGCGATATAAGATATTTTGCTTTTGCGAACGACTAATATCGCCAATACCAGATATCTCTAGTTTTGCTTCTGATATCTGATATGAAAATATACTATTATTTTTAGATACGTCTTTTGCTCTAATTAAACCGGTAACAGTAATACTCTGCTTTTCACCGTTTATAGTTATAGTTTGAGCTCCATTAATTCTAAGCATTCCCTCTGGCAATATTTCTACCACTGTCGCACTTAATTGCGTAGAAACTTTTCCTTTTCGACTGGTTTTACCATTTCCTTCGTCGCTAGCACCAATACCAACACCCGCACTAACCTCATTGCTAGTGTTGTGTGCTCTTGCACTTATGTCAGTTTTCTTTTCAACACCTGTGCCTGCCGATGCCTCCGCTGATGTAGTCTCTACAACATACACGACTATAGGCTCACCAAGGCTATAGGATTTTGCATCACTAACAAGCGGTTGGTATTTATCAATATCTGCGGCAAAAGCAGATGAACAAATAATTCCTAATAGTAAATATTTAATTTTCAACATATATCGTATCTTTTTCTCTTAGCGTACCAGTGAGTATTACGCCACTGGTCAATATGCGTATTTTTATTTTTTGATCTGGAGCAGAAACATCTTCCAAACTAATAGCATCCATTTCAATTTTTAATCCACTGTCAATTAAAACAGCTTTAACATTGGTATTTCTTTCTAACAATAAAGGAGAAGATAAATGCTCGCTAAATATTATTTGTCCCTTACTACTGCGCTTCGTCAAACGTTTACCAACAATATTACTTTCACTAAAATTCCTAACACCAAAAAATGGCGCAACATTTACAGTTTTTAAAATTACAGCGTCTGAGGTAATTATTGCACCTGCATTCTGATCTTTCGCGAACGTCCAAACATCTTTATACAATTCAAAGGCTACATTTACTGTTGACTTAACCTTTTGTTTATTTTCACGAGCCTCCACCCACACAACCTTAAACCTTCCTTGCAACGGCGAACTTACTATTATCTGAGTGACATCAGAGCTATCAGGTGCATCTGTTTCTGTTAATTTCAATGGAGAAATTGATGCTTTTTTGTAATCTCTTGGAAGATTTTTGCATGCAGCGACTTCCCAAGTTTGCACACGGTTAGAGCTATTCATATGTGATATCACACCAGAACAATCAATTATTCCACCAATGATAACTGCCCCTAACGTGCGTAGCATTTAATTAGCGCCGTAAATTATTAATTGTTTCTAGTATCTGATCAGCCGTTTGAATCAATCGCGCATTTAATTGATAAGCTCGTTGAGCTAATAATAAATCACTCATCTCATCGACTAAATTTACATTAGACATTTCAAGAAAACCTTGTGCGAGAGTAGTTTTGCTAGTGCTCGTTGATTCCAATTCAGCCTCACCACTTTGTTTCGTAGGCTGAAATATTTGATTTCCAATCGATTGCAAATATTCAGGATTATTAAATCGAACAATATTGATGCTACCTACGTCTAAAAAATTTCCATCGCCCATGTCAGCTGACACCAAGCCATTTGGTGCAATTCTCACACCTTTATTGCCTGTAGGAATATTGATGTCCGAGCTAAGTAATGAGCCATCATGAGCAACTAGTCTTCCGTCAGCATTTACGCCGAGATGACCAAGTTTTGTATAAACCAAATCACCATTCTCGGTTTCAAGTTCAATAAAGCCGTCGCCAATAACAGCCACATCTAAATATTTTCCCGTTTGCTTAATATCGCCTTTGGAAAAATCAGTCGCTTTATTCGCAATACTGACTCCCATGCCTTCAAAGTTTGATTTTTGAACTGGCTCATGCTGAATATTTCCTGCACTAATAAGCTCACTAAATCCAACAGATGCTTTTTTAAACCCTGGAGTCTGCATGTTGGCAACGTTGTGAGAAATTGAGTTAATCCACTCTTGATTTGCTTTCAATCCATTCTCAGAAATATGTAGTATCTCTAGCATTCCAATTACCTATTTTCCTATTTGGTTTATTCCGACATCAAGCACACTGCTGTAGGCAGTCATAGCTCTTTGTAACATTTCAATATGGCGAGAGATTTCTATAATTTTCGTCATATCACTTTGTATATCGACATTTGAGGCTACTAAAGCTCCCTGAACAACTTTGGGATCCGTTGCTTCTTTGGCATCACTCGGGGATAAGTAAACTCCATTGCCAGCCGGACTTAACGTAAAGTTTTCTGGTAATGAAATCATTTTTAATTTATCAACATACTCACCGCCCGAGAACACACTGCCATCAGAATGAACGGTAAAGCCAGGTTTCAAAGCGGTGATGTATCCATTAGTGCCTACAACTTTGTATTTTCCCAAGCACAGCGTACCTGCTTCATCTAAATTGAAATGCCCGTTGCGCGTGAGAAAAGTTCCCTCGTCAGATTCAACTTGAAACCAATCACCAGAATTTATTCCTATATCATTTGAACTTTGAGTTAAACGCAACGCGCCCAATTTTTTATCTGGTGCAACACTGTAGGAGTTATCAATTTTTTGATTTAGCAAAATTTTTTTAAACTGATTACCATCAAGATAAGTTTTCTCTTGAAGAAATCCATCGCTATTAACATTGCTTGAATTGTGCGCAATCGAGTTCATTCGCTCGATTTCAACCCTCATAACTCCGGCATAAGCCATTATCGGATCTGTCATATACTCTCTGCCATTTGCTCAAATTCAATTATGCCTGACGACACAACGCTGACACGTTCATCAATCTCATTAATTGATATTACTTTTAATAGGGGTAATGCTCTACGCATCACTTTTTTAACAAATTTTCTCACCGGCGCTGCGCACAAAATTACCGGGCTGACATTTGCTTTTAATAATTTTTCAGTTTCTTTCGATATTTTATTAATTAATGTGTCTATTTCTTTTGGTGATAGTGGTGAAGCATTGATGTCTGTGTATCCAGCGGAAGCCAATAATTTTCTTTCTATATTGGGATAAAATGTAATTGCATGAATTTTTCCCTCACTATCGCAAACTGATTCGCAAATACTGGCCTTAAGTTTTTGCCGGCAGCTTTCTACCAGTTCTTCAGGATCTTTTACAGTGCGCCCCAAATCGGCAATTACTTCAAAAATTGCTGTTATATTTTTTATAGGTACTTGTTCAGCCAAAAGTCCTTGTAAAATTTTTTGTATATCCGAATAAGTAAACATTGCAGGTATTACATCATCAACCACATTGCCTAATTCAGATCTACGCAAATCTATTATCTTCTCTACTTCTGCTCTCGTTAAAAAATGACCTGCGTATCGCTTGGAAATTTCCTGTAGATGAGTTAGCAACACTGTCTCGGGTTCAATCAAAGTGTATCCGAGGTTTTGTGCAGCTGTTCTTAATTCAGGATTAATCCATTTGGCTGGGAGACCATAGGTAGGCTCTCTAGTGCTTTCACCTTCAATTTCTGTGCAATCACCTCGCGGATTAATTGCTAACAAGCAGTCAAACTTCAGTAATCCAGAAGCGAAGCTCTCGCCCGCAATATAAATTTTGTATTCATTTGGTCGCTGTTTAACATCTTTTTTAAACGTTAGTGTTGGCAATACAAGACCCAATTCGTTTGCAATATTTTTTCTCAAAATTGAGATTCTACGCTCTATGTCGTATTCTTCTTTTGCAAAGAAATCATGCAGAACACTGCCTATTTTTATTTCAAATGGTTCCGTGATCATGTCTTCATAGAACTGCTCATTTTCTATGAGCCGCTTAGGCTCCTCTTTTGTACTTTGAGCTGTTTGTTGCTTCTTTTTACCTTGATAGATCAACCATGCAATGCCACCGAAAATAGCAATCAAAATAATTATCGGCAATTTTGGCAACCCTGGAATAAATGCTTCGACGACTAATGCCACTAATAAAATCGCTATCGTCTTGGGATGAGCAGAAAATTGTTTGAAGACTTCAACTCCCAAGCGAGCATCGGTTGCGGCTCTGGTAATGATAATTCCAGACGCCACCGCAATTATTAACGATGGTATTTGCGTTACAATTCCGTCTCCAACTGTTAATAATGTATATCTATGTAAAGCATCGCCCCACGACATACCTCTTTGCGCAATACCAATTGAAAGCCCACCAATAATATTGATGATGATAATGACGATTCCTGCTACAGCATCGCCTTTAACAAATTTTGATGCACCATCCATTGCGCCATAAAAATTCGATTCCTTTTCCAGCTGTGAGCGTCGTCTTTTTGCTTCATCGGTATCAATAATTCCCATATTTAAATCTGCATCAATACTCATCTGTTTACCCGGAAGGGAATCGAGGGTAAACCGCGCAGCTACCTCGGCAACACGTTGGGCTCCATTGGTAACAACGATATATTGAACAACAATAAGAATAAAAAATATTACCAATCCAATAACATAGTTTCCTGCAACAACATGGGCTCCTACTGCGTCGATTACTTCACCTGCATCGCCATTTTGCAAAATTAATCTAGTTGTCGATATATTCAACGATAATCTAAACAAAGTCGTCATTAATAGTAGAGATGGAAATGTAGAAAACTCTAATGGCTTTTCCGTGTAAAAAGTTACTAATAAAATTAACAGTGCTACCGAAAAATTTGTCAGCAAAAGAAAGCTTAAAACGCCTTTGGATATAGGAACAAATAGGATCATTAAGATTCCTATCATGCCGATGATCAGGATTAAATCCTTTGCACCTAAAAAAATACTTGCAAACCGCGCCTGCATTATAAAAACACCTTACTATTTGGAGACTTTATTATTTCTTTGTAAATATCGGCAATAATTTGCTGTTCGGATGTTGGTATAACATTATTCACTGCAACCTCGGCATAGAGTTTTCTTGCCAAAGATGGGCGGCGATAAACAGGAATGCCATGCATTTTTGCCCTTTTGATAATAAATTTCGCAAAAAATCCCCTACCTTTAGTTAGTACTATCGGTAAAGCCATAGTTTTTGATCTGTATTGGAGGGCAACTGCAACGTGCGTGGGATTTGTGATAATCACATCGGCATTTCTTATTTTTGATGCACCGCCAAGATTGCGTAACAATTCAACTAAATTTTTCTTCCTTTTATTTTTTAGCTCAGGATCCCCTTCTCTTTTACGATACTCATCTTTTATATCTCGAGTACTCATTCTCATTTTCTTAGCGAATTCTCTTTTGCTATACCATAAATCAAAAATTGCAAAAAGAATAAATACAATAAGAATTGATACCGTCATTGCCACTAATGCCGTTTTCCAACTATTTAAAATGGCATACGGAGATAATGTTCCTGGATGCAGTATTTGAACTTTAAATTGGCGCCAAACGAAGAAAGTTGCTATTGCAAAGAAAATAACTTTCAAGACCAGTTTAAATAACTCAACAAGCCCTCTAATTGAAATAATTTTTTTGATCCCGTTTACAGGATTCAATTTTTCAAGATCAAATTTAAGCGGATATAAAGAAAATACTGAACCAATATGTAAAAGAGAAGATAAAACGGCTGCTAAAACACCTAACGCCATTATCGAACCAATAATTTCAAAAGCGTCGCCAGCAAAACTTTTTAGTTGCGCAATAACTAATATCGGAGACTTAACTATTTCATTGGTGTTTTTTATCCAGCTTGTAGTTTGAATGCTCAATATATTGACTAGCTTCGGAATGGATATGCAAATACCAAAACTCATTACGCATAAGCTACACGCTGAAACAAACTCGTGGCTTTTGCCAACTTGCCCCTTCTTTTTTGCTTCTTCGAGTTTATAAGGTGTTGCATCCTGTGATTTATCTGCCTGATTTTCCATTTTTTAAGTGCGCACCACATTTATCCATGTTGATAAGCTATTCTTTAATAGAGCGTAAATAGTATCTGTTGAGTTCTCTAAAGTTATTCCGAGCAACAATAAACTTAAAAATATTTTTAATGGCATAGCAACAAAATATATTTGAGCTTGCGGTAAAGATTTAGATATAAAAGATAATGCAATATCGAGTAACCACAGGGTGATAATTATTGGGCTTGCTACCACAAATCCCAATATAAAAATTTCAGAAATCGCATGAAAATAATTATCGTTTAATCCATAGCTTACACCTGGAGGTGCAACTCTAAACAACTCAGCAAAAGAATTTAAAAGATCGTAATCCAACCCCAAGGAAAAAAAACAAATAATCAAAACTAGGGAAAAGAGAGTTCCTATTGGACTATTTGGTTGATAACTCGCAGGATCAAATGTAGAGGCGACTGCCAACCCGGTTTGAATATCTATTAACTGCCCCATCATGTGTACAGCTGCATTCGCAGCATGAAGACTCAACGATAAAATAATCCCTAAAAAAATTTCGCTTACTAACAAAGATACAGATAAAGTTGTTGGTATTAGCTTTAAATGTTGCTCTTCCAAACTCGCCACTATCACCGAAGAAAAAACTATCACCAGAACCAATCTGACGACGACGGGGATAAAGGCGAATGGAAAGGCAGGTGCGACCAGGATAATCGGAGATAATCTAAAAAAAACGTAGGTTGCTGCTGCAATATTGCTCGAGATCACTATCCTGCTGCCTGTAAAATAGTGTTCTTCGCATATTCAGCCAAGGTGGAGAGCATCCAGCCGCCAAAAAACATAACCACCATTACCCCAGCTATTATTTTGGGGACAAAAGTTAATGTCATTTCCTGGATTTGAGTAGCAACTTGGATGATGCTAACGATCAGACCAACGACTAAACACGCAATCAAAAATGGAGCTGCAATTTTGGCAGCAGTCGTTAGCATTTGTTGGGTGAGATTAAGTGCGAATTCCTGTTCCATGATAAAAAATCCAAAGCTGCAAATTAAGCTATATCTTCCTCTTTTTATTATTTAAATGTAACTTCTAGCGCCAATATATTCAAAAAAAATATACACAATGCTAAAATTTATTTTTTTTTAAAAAATTAAATATAAGAGTCGTTTAAATATTGCGAACTAAGTCACGCTTTAATGAAATTCTAATTACCCAATTTTATTGCGTGTTTATTGGTGGTTATTTTTTAAAATATAAATGTTGACCTAGCGGTTTAAAAAGTTGTAGTTACCTAGACGTTCATAGAATATAAGAAATAAATTTTACGGGGTAATGAAGTATTACAGTCAATGATGGGATGAGAGAAGAGTTTCTGAAATCCAATATTTATCGCATCTGTGGTCTCATTCGTCTAATGCTGTGTTAGCTTTCTTTTAATATATACTTATAGTGAGTATCCAGAAGTCATCAAGGATATAAGATGCGCTGCTATAAAGTAGGTTGACGCAACAAGAATCGTTTGACTACGTCTAATTACTGTTGTTTATGTTTGTAATTGTTGAATGTCACCGGATCATCAACTTAGGCGAAATTTGGTAAAGACACAGCTTTTGATCTTGGATGATTTGGGTATGGGCGAAATATATAATAATTTAGCCCCAATCGTTTTGGATATTATTGATCAGGAATCACAGAATGGTGAGTTTATGAGAAAAACGCGTAAATGAACTTGATAGGAAGCTATACGAGCCTAAGTGGTGGCTAATAATGTACGCACTGGATCAACCATATACCACGAATGGATAAGATGGCTGCGATTTAGTGGATGCGTAGGATGCGGTTTTATAGGTAATTACATTTACTCGTTGTCCCGTATATAAGATCCACATTTCTTAATGTGTCGCTTACCTTAGCTGTTCCAAGCAATTTTGTTTTACTATCGTTATTAAACTAATCCTGTGTGTATTTATGGTTTTGATTCAGTCCGCGAGTTATTTTGCACTAGAACTTTTGGGGAAAATAAGATTTCCTTGCTAGATGCGATCTCGCAGAAGTTTGACCTATCTTACTTTATCTGAAAAAAAATTTTAATCGTTACTCAATATTCTGCACCTGTTCACGCATTTGTTCGATTAACACTTTTAGCTCTACGGCGGCCTGAGTGGTATCGCTTACGATACTTTTGGAGGAGAGGGTATTGGCTTCGCGGTTCAGCTCTTGCATCAGGAAGTCCAAACGGCGGCCAAGGGAATCGGTTTGTTTCAGGCTGCGTTTTACTTCAATTACGTGAGTGTCGAGGCGATCCAATTCCTCATCTACATCTGCTTTTTGTGCAAGCAAAACTATTTCCTGCTCCAAACGCTCCGGGTCTAAATCAACTTGCAAGGCAGCGAGTTTGGTTTGCAGTTTTTCGCGCTGGGCAGCGAGGATTTCTGGCATACGCGCGCGGACTTTTATCACTTGCGCGGAAACCGAATCGAGCCTTTGCAAAATAAGTTGTTCCAGCTCATTACCTTCGCGCGTACGATGTTCAATTAACCCTTCCAACGCCGAATCAAATAGCTTAAGAACTGCCGCTTGCATGGCTTCACGGTCAAGCTCCTGCTTTTGGATTACACCGGGGTATTTGAGGATGTCCAGCGCGTTTACAGGTGCGGCAGCTGCGCCCAATAGATTATTGATTTGCTGGGCCGCTTTGGTTAATTGTGCGACGCGGCTGATATTAATCCCCAGATCAGCTTCGCCTTCTTGCTCCCAATGAATGCTTAGACTGGCTTCCACTTTACCGCGCTGTAAGGATTTGCGCATGGCGTCGCGCAGGTTGGGTTCAATTTCACGAAAATCTTCTGGCAGGCGGAAACTAGGCTCCAAATAACGATGGTTAACACTGCGAATTTCCCAAACGGCCGTTCCCCAAGGGAGCTTCGCTTCACGGCGCGCGAAGCCGGTCATACTGCGTGGCATAGAGTGTTCCTTTTGTTTGCGGTGGCTTGGTGACTTGAGGTTGCTAGAACTGGTAAAGTTCGGCCCATTTTGTCGACACAAGCAAAATTTGGTGGATGGTAACACACCTTCCTCATATCACATTCAGAAGTAAGGAATTAGAGCATGCAACGCCCAAGCGGGAGAAATCCTGACCAACTGCGCAATATTCGTATCACTCGCCGCTATACCAAACATGCCGAAGGCTCGGTGCTGGTTGAGTTTGGTGACACCAAAGTTATTTGTACGGCCAGCGTGGTGAATAATGTACCGAGTTTTCTGCGCGGCCAAGGGCAGGGCTGGCTCACGGCAGAATACGGCATGTTGCCGCGCTCTACAGGAACGCGTATGGATCGTGAAGCAGCGCGCGGCAAACAACAGGGTCGCACGGTGGAAATCCAACGTTTGATTGGTCGTTCATTACGCGCAGCAGTGGATTTAACAGCTCTCGGCGAAAACACTATTAATATCGATTGCGATGTAATCCAGGCCGACGGCGGCACACGCACCGCGTCCATCACTGGTGCCTGGGTTGCGCTTGCCGATGCCATCGCGCATTTAAAAGCAGCTGGAAAAGTCACTGGGGAGCCACTGAAGCGTGCGATTGCATCAGTGTCGGTAGGAATTTATCAAGGTGTGCCTGTATTGGATTTGGATTACCCCGAAGACTCAGCAGCTGACACCGACATGAACGTGGTGATGGGCAACGACGGCGGGATTATTGAAATTCAAGGAACAGCAGAAGCCGAGCCGTTCACTGAAGAAGAGTTTGCAGCCATGTTGAAATTGGCCAAGCAGGGAATTGCAGAATTGCATCGTTTGCAGCAGGAAGCTTTGGCAATGAATTAAGCTATTAAAAAGATCCCGCGTTAATTTGACTAGGCAGTTAAAATAACGCGGGATTTTTTTATTTAATTCGGAAGTGTTCGCCAATAAAATCGGGGCGACTTTGTTTTATCTGCATTTTTATCTTCCATGCATTCCTGCACAATCTTTGGCTCAAGATCAACCATGGTTGTTTTATGAGTAACCGGATCTGTTACTGCTTGTTGAACTGAATGTTTCGCACCGACTTCATAAACAATATCACCGTAAATACAGCCTTCTATTTTCTGTGACCTTTTTGCGGGGACTTCCTGCGCGAAGGTGAACTGGGTTAACCCAACCAAAAGACTTATGAATGCAATTTTGTTCATGTTTAGATCCTTTAAATCTTGCGTAAACGGAATTCAACGAAGAAGCCGAAGATCCCCGCGAAAGTTAGAACACTACCTAACAATGTTAGATGGCGGTTGTTTGGAGATTGAACCACGACCGTATCAGTCAACCTATAAGTCCGCGAACCTCCCTCTACGGGCGCCACAAACCTTTGCCCTTGGTAACGATCTGTCAATTGATAGCTGGGTCTACTGCGCTCATTTTCAAAGTCTGATAGTAGCTTGGCCGCTTCATCATAAGATATAAGTTTTGCATTTACCTTTCTATCCAAACTATTCCTAAATGTAAAGCTATCTAAAATATCTGCCGACTCGTTGGGCAACACCACCCCCGGAGAAACATAATTGTATCGCACGGAGGAAAAAAGCAGGTTTTTTTCTCCCGCCACAATCAAAGTCAATCCAATCACACATGCTGCGGCTGATCCATAGAGCCATTTTTTAATATTGTGAATTTTATAAGCAACGCCAGCATTCAAATAGTTAGCTACATCCGGAATCTGCCGCAATTGGCGATGAATAATTTTTTCATCAATGCCGTCAAGAAAACTGCCCACATCAATCGCAAAAGCCTTGAGGATTGCCTGAAAAATATCTGCCGAAGGAATGGATTTATCATTTTCTAATTTAGATAAATAGGATTGTTCAATGCCAATCGCTTCAGCCAATTGTGGTTGAGTTAGATTTTTATCGGTACGCAGCTGCTTAATTTTTTCGCCAATGTTCATAGAGTGTCCTTGTTGTGCGGTGTGAAAATTGTGTTACCGCAATTTATTCTTGGAGATTCCTGTAAAACTTGGAAGATGAATATTGGTGAATACCGAGAGATATTGTCTTTATTTACCAATATTCATCGTCAAAAATAAAAAACCCGCCAAGCGGCGGGTTAAAAAAACTGAGAAAGACTAAGGCTGCAATTCAATATCGTAATCAATAATCACCGGCATATGACTGGAGAACTGCTGGGTTTTATAAATTGCCGCATATTCTACTTTAGGGCCAATGCTGTTGGAGACAACCTGGAAGTCTGTGCGCCAACCATCGCCATCGCCTTTTGTACCTTTTGGCCACCAGCTGTATTCGTCGCTATCTTTGTTAACACGACGGAATGCATCGACATAACCCAATTGGTTGTAAAGTTGGCTCAACCATTGGCGCTCATGAGGCAAGAAACCGGAATTGTGTTGGTTTTCGGCAGAATTGCTAACATCGCGCGGCGTATGGGCCATGGCCCAGTTGCCACAAAAAATATATTCGCGACGCTTGCGGGTAATTTTGTCGAGGTGCGCTTGGAAATCGTCAAAGAATTTGATTTTGACTTCTTGTGATTCCAGCTCAGATGTTGCGCTAGGGGCGAGCAGTGAACCTACGCTCAATTGCTCGTAGTCAACTTGCAAGTAGCGGCCTTCCATATCCACGCCTGAGGCAAAACCCAATCCGTAAATCAATGCTTTAGGCTGGAAGCGGGTATAAATGGCTACGCCATTGTAGTTTTTGGTTCCGGAATCAAAAAAGTAGGCAAAGTAACCTTCGAGTTGGTACTCAGGCTTTTCCATGTCGCGCTCACGTGCGCGAAGGTCTTGCAAGCAGATTAAATCTGCATCTTGGTTTGCCAGCCAGTCATAAAGACCGCGCTGCGCCGACTGAACTATCCCATCGACGCTAAGACTTATAACTCTCATGTTAGCCCCTTGATTACGGACTGTGTATGATACCCAAGGTTTATCACAATGTGTTACCTATGTTTCGGATTGTTACAATTTTTAAAGGTTTATGGGGAATTGTAAGTAGGAAAACTACTGATAACCAAAAGACAATTGAGTTCAGTACCCATGCCCATAAAATCTTATTCTTGGGTCTGCCGACCTTAGCTTCTTAAAATACTTAGCTTTCTTAAAACTAGTTCATAAATAGGAAATTTGCATGCAAAAATACCAGCACGACTTTATCCAGCTGGCGATTAAACACCAAGCCCTTTGCTTTGGTGAGTTCACCCTTAAGTCTGGCCGTACCAGCCCCTATTTTTTTAACGCTGGCCGCTTTCAAACCGGCAGTGCCCTGGCCGAATTAGGCCGCTATTACGCTGCCGCTATCAAGGACGCCAATATCGACTTTGACATTGTTTTTGGCCCCGCCTACAAAGGTATTCCCTTAGCTGCAACTACAGCGATTGCGCTTTCAGACCATCATCAACAAGATCTGCCCTACTGCTACAACCGTAAAGAAGCGAAAGACCACGGCGAAGGCGGCACATTGGTTGGCGCACCGCTGGTAGGAAAAGTCCTCATTGTTGATGATGTCATTACCGCCGGAACCGCAGTGCGCGAAGTTATGTCTATTATTAAATCAGCAGGCGCCTCGCCCGCTGCGGTCTTGATTGGACTCAATCGCCAGGAAAGAGGTCAGGGCGAATTGTCGGCCATTCAAGAGGTTGAACAATCTTTCGGCATTCCGGTGGTGAGTATTATTAATTTAAACCACATAATCCATTATCTTGAAGGTCAGGCCAACCAGCAGGATATGGTTAGTAAAATTAAAGCTTACCGCTCAACCTATGGTGTAGAGTAAGCTAAGGTTCAGGTATGGCATATTATTGTTGTACCTGATGTGTAATCTTTGGAACTTTCGGTAGCTATGAAACAACGATTCCAATTCATCACAAAGCTTTTCGTGATAGGCGGCTTTTTTATTGTCGCGAGTGTAAACACATTAGCGCAAGATAAGAAAGTTTTCTTCCGCTATACCACCAGCGATGGCCGTAAAATAGTTTCGCAAACTATACCACCACAATATGTTCGCAACGGTTATGAAATGTTAACCATTGGCGGCGAAATATTAAAAGTGGTTCCGCCTTCACCGCCAGAAGCTGATGCTGAACGTTTGGCAAAAGAGCGCAAGCTGGCCAAGGAGCAAGCACGTACAGATTTGGAATTGCGCCAAACCTACAGCTCCGTTAAAGATATTGATTCGGCCAAAGCGCGCAACTTGCAAGAGCTCGTTAATACCATCAGCATTTTGCAGGCAAATCTTTCCAGTATTAAAACGCAATTAAAAGCCCAGGAAGAACATGCTGCCGCCATTGAGCGCAATGGAAAAACTGTGTCTGAAGATATTTTGAAAAATATTTCTACTTTGCGCGCAGAAGAAAAAGATCTTAACAATCAAATTAAACAGCGCCAAGCCGAGTACGACGGTGCTGCAGCAAAATACGAAAAAGATAAAGCGCGTTTTATTGAAATTTTCGGACAACCCAAACAATAACCGGCTATGCCGGTTTTTTTACGTCTTGTTTTTATACTTCAACCAATTCAATCTGCATCAATAAAGGTGCAAGCACTCGCCATTGCTCAAGCCAATGTTCACTTGGCGATTTTTGGAATTCGCTCCGCACAAACTGCACTATTGCACCATCAACATACGCCATTAAAAAATGCGCAAAAGCCGCAGCGGGTAAGGCCGCTTGTAGATGATTGCGCAATTCAGCATCGCGTAAGATTTGCTTTAGTTGGGTCTCGATTCGCTCAAAAATTTGCACTATCCGCTGGCGCAGCCGTTCTGTTTCACCGGTTAGTGCATCGCCGACTAGCAAACGTGACAAACCGGGATTCTGCTCTGCAAATCGCAACAATACATTTACTATGGATTCGCAGCGCTTGATTGCTGATTTTTCTTCAGTGACTACAAAAGTTATTTGTGAAAAAATAGTCTCTTCAATGAACTCAATTAAACCTTCAAACATTTTGGTTTTGCTGGGGAAATGACGATATAAAGCGGCTTCAGACACGCCGACAGATTTCGCCAGAACCGAGGTGGTAATACGCTCGCCCGGGCTGTCTTCAAGCATTTTAGCGAGTGCTGCTAAAATTTGTTCCCGACGCGAAAGATGTGTTCCAGCCTTACTCATTATGTTTACCTGCTTCCGTGGTAAAAATTTAACAGGCGTCAACTAACGCCTGTTAAATCTTGAATTAATTCTTTGGCTTGTTAGTAATCAAGGTGCCCACGCCAGCGTCGGTGAAAATTTCCAACAAGACCGCGTGATCTACACGACCATCGATAATGTGCGCACTGGTACAACCGCCTTTTACTGCATCCAAAGCGCACGCAATTTTTGGTAACATGCCGCCATAAATTGTGCCGTCTTCGATTAGCGCATCGACTTGTGTGGTGCTCAAACCTGTTAAAACTTTACCTTGTTTGTCTTGCAGGCCTGCAACGTTTGTCAACAGCATCAATTTTTCTGCGTTCAGATACTCTGCAATTTTTCCAGCCACCAAGTCAGCATTAATGTTGTAGGAAGAGCCGTCTTCGCCCACGCCTATAGGTGCAATAACAGGAATAAAATCGCTATTGATAAGCATATCAATCACCGCAGTGTTTACGCCTGATACTTCACCCACGTGACCTATATCCAGAATTTCCGGCGCCGTCATTTCAGGTGTTTTGTGCGTTACGGTTAATTTTTTGGCGCGAATTAATTGGCCGTCTTTACCCGTCAAACCAATTGCCTGACCGCCATTGCGGTTAATCAGGCTCACGATTTGTTTGTTCACTGTACCACCAAGCACCATTTCAACTACATCCATAGTTGCGCTGTCGGTAACACGCATACCGTTTATAAATTCGGATTTAATATTTAATTTTTCTAACAGGCTACCAATTTGTGGGCCCCCGCCGTGAACAACTACAGGATTCATACCTACCAATTTCATCAACACAATATCGCGCGCAAAACTGTTTTGTAATGCCTCGCCTTCCATTGCATTACCGCCAAACTTTACGACGATGGTTTTGCCAGTGAAACGCTGGATGTAAGGCAGAGCTTCAGTTAAAACATTGGCGATGTTCATCGCCGAATCACGATTGAGTGACATAGGTATTTCCTGTAATCAATAAGGTTAAAATATTTCTAAAATTTTAATGCCAGTGTGGCATCAACTTTAAGTAATTCGCGTTTGAAAATTTGCTGGATAATATTCAATGCTTCTTCGCTTTCTGCTTCAAAGCGCAAGGTAAGCGCTGGCGATGTATTAGATGCGCGTACCAAACCCCAGCCTTTGCTGTAATCGACACGAATACCATCAATAGTGGTGACATTGCCTTGTTGGAAGTCACCAGTTTCGGCTAATTTTCTGATCAGCTCAAACTTTGTTTTGTCGGGCACCGGAACTTTGATTTCGGGTGTTATCAATAGTTGCGGAAAGGCGGAGAAAATGTCGTCAATACTTTGGTCGCGCAGCGTAATAATTTCCAGCAAGCGCGCCATAGCGTAAATGCCGTCATCAAAACCATACCAGCGATCTTTGATAAAAATATGACCGGAATATTCACCGCCAATTAATGCGCCAGTTTCAACCATTTTTGCTTTCATTGGCGAATGACCGGTTTTCCACATAATTGGGCGACCGCCGTAACCACTAATTACCTGATTTAATTGACGTGAACATTTCACATCAAATAAAACATCGGCACCAGGATGACGCGCCAAAATATCTTTAGCAAATAACATCAATAACCGATCAGGCCAGATGATATCGCCTTTAGCTGTGACTACCACTAAACGGTCGCCGTCGCCGTCAAATGCGACACCGATATCTGCATTCACTTCTTTAACTTTTTCAATCAGCGCAAATAAATTGTGTTCTTGCGTTGGATCGGGATCATGGTTAGGGAAAGTGCCGTCCAAATCACAATAGAGCGGCGTAACCTGACAACCGAGCTCTTCAAATAATTGTGGTGCAACAATACCCGTTACTGCATTGCCCGCATCTATCACCATAGATACATCGCCCGCCAAAGCAACGTCGGAAAAAATGCGCTCAATATAATGCGGAATAATTTCACGGAAACTTTCTTCACCAATACCCTGATGCACTTGCTCGCTTAAAATTCGCAAACGCAATTCTGTTATAGCTTCATCAGCCAGCGCATTATTATTAATTACAACTTTGAAGCCGTTGTATTCTGCTGGATTGTGGCTGGCGGTAACCATTACGCCACTGCGAACATCGGAGAAATGATAGGTGGCAAAATACATTAAAGGTGTAGGCACAATACCCACGTTCACTACATTGCAACCGGAACGTAAAATACCTTTGATCAATGCGTTAGTTAATTCTTGACTGTGAACCCTACCATCGCGCGCTACGATTAATGCACTTTCACCTTTATCAAGCGCCTCACTGCCTATAGCCTGGCCGATTTTTTCCGCGAGGCTCGCATCTAAATCTTTTCCTACCACGCCACGAATATCGTAGGAGCGAAAAATATGCGCAGGCACACTGGACTCATCGACAGATTTGGTTGCCGTTTCAATCGCTTGTTTTTTGTTGCTGGTATCGTGCAGGCCCAAAATATTTTCGTCTTCGTCAATAACGGCAATATCCAAAATATCCTGCTTTTGGAACAAGGGGTTTGGTGCATGCTCGACCAAGGGAGCTGTAGTCGTTTTATTTACATCTGCAACAGTCGGCGCTAATTGCTGTTCGGCTTCTTGCTCAACTTTGGCGAGGAATCGACTTAAAATTAGCGCCAGGAATAAACTTAAGGCAACGCAGCAACCCATTGCCAACAGCCATAATGTTGGAGCTTCTTCTGCATTAGCAACCAAGGCTTCAGAAGCGGTAAATTTTATTTCCCAGTTGCTATCGGGTATGACTAATGACTGACTCGGAAGTGCGCCGCCTGTGCCGAATTTAAATACGGAAAGCGCGGGGGAATTGGCAAATTTTTGCTGCAGGATTTTTTCGCCATAACCATTATCTGTACCTTGCAATACTTTCTTAAGTTGGTCGCCATCCAGCGTTAGCATTAATGTGCCAATTAAGGGTAAATCTTTGCCCGCTGTTACTGGCGCAACAAAATGAATTTGCCATTTCTCATTAATTAAAGCGGCCTCTGCGTAAGCTTTTCCTCCGCGTTCAGCGCGGCGCAATAAATCCAGCTCGGCATAGCGAATGGGAACAACGCCGTTGGGATCAACCTCCAACTCACCCGCTATTAAAATTTTTAAATCCAGCGCGTTTGCGATGGGCTCAGAAAAAGATTTAGATAATATAGTGAACGATTCTTTATTTTTTTCATTCAAGGCTTGGATAAGCGAAGTATTTTTCGTAAGTTCATTTAAGGCGTTTTGATTGTCGTTGAGATATTTGCTAACGACCTTTGCACCTGAATCTAATTCCTGTTGGATATATTTTTGTTGGTTGGCATGAGTGACATCTTCTACCATGACTCCATATAAAAAATACGCCAGAATCAAATTCAACAACAACGCCACGCCCAGCATAATAAATAATAAGCGCTGCTGCGCAGCCGCTTTGCGTTTGGCTTGCTCCTGCGCGCGCGCGGCTGCCCGTGACCCTGCACTTGAAGGTGAAGGAATGGCGATGTGCGGAATGGGTGCCAGCCCCGGTTTATTTATTTTGTTATCGAGATCGTCCACATTGTCCCCTAAGTGGTCTAATTACAGTGGTCTATTTGATAGCAGTGATTAAAGTGGTTTTGATTTAAACGTAAAAATTCGATTTTAAGTCGTTCAACTGTCTTTAAATTTCTGCGCAAACAGCGCGATTAACTCGCGTGCTAATTGCTGTTTGCTGCGTTGACTTATTTCCTGTTGCCCGGTTTTGTCGATTACCGTGACGGCATTGTCGTCGGCATTAAACCCTATGCCAGTGACCGCAATATTATTGGCAATAATTAAATCCAGATTTTTACGCGCTAGTTTTTGTTGCGCGTATGCAATCAGGTTTTCACTTTCGGCTGCAAAACCTACGGTAAAAGGTTTCTCAGCCAAGGCGGCAATTGTGGCCACTATGTCTGGATTTTTTACGAATTCCAGGGTGAGGTTTGCATCACCCGTTTTTTTAATTTTTTGCGCAGCTACCTGCACGGGGCGATAGTCTGCCACGGCGGCGGCAGCTATAAATACATCACACCCAGCCGCTTGTTGCAGGCTCGCGGCCAGCATTTCTTCGGCAGTGGTTACAGCAATAAATTCAAGCCGATCCGGCGCCGCTAATTGGGTTGGCCCGGAAATAAGCACCGTCTGCGCACCTGCTTCAACCGCTGCCTGAGCCAGTGCGTATCCCATTTTGCCAGAACTGTGATTGCTGATGTATCGCACAGGGTCAATGGCTTCCCGGGTTGGGCCGGCCGTGATGACCACTTTCTTACCGGCAAGTGCACCTGTAACAAACAAGCTGGCCGCTGCGTCAACCAAGGCTAAAGGTTCGAGCATTCGCCCCGGGCCCACGTCGCCACAGGCTTGCTCGCCCGCAGCGGGGCCAAAAATATGAATCTTGCGCTCAATAAGTATTGCAACATTAGCTTGCGTACTGGCATTGCGCCACATGCCCTGATTCATCGCCGGTGCTATGGCGATGGGCGCCGCAGTTGCCAGACACAATGTTGTTAGCAAATCATCACCCTGACCTTGTACCAAGCGAGCCATAAAATCCGCACTGGCGGGGGCGACAAGAATCAGGTCGGCCCAGCGCGCCAATTGGATATGCCCCATACCCGCTTCAGCTTCCGGGTCGAGCAAGGTTGTGTGAACCGGATTGCCCGAGAGCGCTTGCATGGTGAGCGGCGTAATAAATTCCTGCGCTGCGGTAGTCATTACCACCCGCACCTCGGCCCCCGCATCTTGTAAGCGGCGCACCAGATCGGCACTTTTATAGGCAGCAATACCGCCGGTCACACCCAATAGAATGCGTTTATTAGCGAGCGAACTCATAGGAAGATCTTAATTAGTTGTAGTGAATGATCACTATGCAATTGTAGCGCAATGTAACTGACTACTAACCTGAGAAAAAGCCAATATGGGAATAAACCGCCAAATGTCAGGATTATTTGGCGGCAAATGGAGAGCTGCCATTTATTTGAGCAGGACAATATTAGCTTCGGCGAGATAACAATCCGTTTGCAATAAACCTTTATTGGGATGGAAGGATGTGGTGGAGACTATATTGCTATCGCGCGTTAGCAGCGTGCTTACCTTCGCCTCCGCAAAATTGAAATAGTAGAGATCTGACTCCCGGCAAAGGCCGCCGCGAATAAAATAAGCACCCCCATCATCCACCCTGAGCAAACGGCTGTTTTCCTCAATCATCGGAGCCAATTGCTCCAGGCTGTCGTCCTTGTGGCGTAAGACCCACAAACCTTGCTCACCCACATATTGGAAGTAAATATCGCCCTCGTGTTCAATCGCCGAACCCACGGAACCAAAGGTGAGTTGTTTTTGTTGTTGGTTCTGGGTGTTGATTCGCCACAAATTTCGGATTTCGCCATTGGTTTTAAGCACCAGCGCGCGTTGGCTTTCGGGGTAATAGGCGATGGGCTCCATGCGCTCAGTTTCATTCAATAGCTGCGCTGTCTCTGCCGTTTTGAAGTTGTACTGATAAAGACTTGAACCCGCACTAAAAATTAAATGTTCGCCATTTTGCGACCAGACAATAACGCCTACTTTTTTGGGGATTGGCTGACTGGTTAGCTGCCGCTCCTGACCGGCCTCAACTAACCACAAATGAATCTGGTTGTTGCGCACAGAGGCATAGACCACACGCTCACCGTCAGGCGAGAAGCTTGCGCTGTAATTGAAATCGGCGTTGTCGGTCAATTTTGTTTTCTTCGCATCTAACGCCATCAAGAGAATATTGGAGCTGCGTTTTTCTTCGGTGTAGAAAATAGCATCGCCGTCAGGCCGAAAGCGCGGGCGGGAAAATACGCGGTCTTTAATATCTGTTAACGGAATTTGGGTTTGCTCGCCGTCCAGGTAAAGCGTGAAGAGTTTTCGTTCGTCCTCAGCGTAAATCAATATGCCGCTGCCATCGGGAATCCAGCTGATATCCGCCATGGCGACGTTCAGTTGCCAACGGCTGATGCGCGACTGGTTTTCGTTTAAGAAATCAATCTGCACTGTATTTTTGCGCATGCTAGCCAGTGCGGTTTTTTTGTTGAGCACTGCGCTGGCGATGGGATTGGATACACCTTCCAGCTCTTCCAACATACTCAAACGCTGATCCTGAATCGAATAGCGATAGCGCGCGTTGCGCGAATTAGGACCCTGCTTGGCAACAAACTCCAGGGCGGTATCATCCCACCAAGTCACGCTGGAAATACGCCCCTGCCACTGGCTGAGCAATTGTTTTTCCAGCAAGCGATTGTTGGCGAGGTCGAGTGAAAAAATGTGGAATGAATAGAGGTAGTTAGGTTTTTCGTAGAA
Organism: Cellvibrio zantedeschiae; assembly: GCF_014652535.1. Classification (NCBI taxonomy): domain Bacteria; kingdom Pseudomonadati; phylum Pseudomonadota; class Gammaproteobacteria; order Cellvibrionales; family Cellvibrionaceae; genus Cellvibrio; species Cellvibrio zantedeschiae. The sequence continues at coordinate 561,203 of NZ_BMYZ01000003.1, forward strand.
ATTAGGACTAAAAGGCAAGCCTTCACTGCGCTTCACTTCTACGGCAACCAAATGCTGGCCGGTAGGGGACCAAGCCATTTTGAACCAGGAACCATGGCTGGTCGCAATGCGCCAATCCTTACCTGAGTTGTCGCGAATCACAATCTCACTTTCAGTTTCACCTTTGCGGTTGGCATTGAATTTTTCCCGAATATAAGCCACGTGGTTATTATCGGGGTGAGGAACCGCATTGCGCTCATGACCGGTTTCGTTGGTGTAGCCCTGGGTAGAATGAAAAACGGTTTTATGGTTTTTAGTGATGGGGATAATGTCTGGACGGCCGCTGTAAATCAGCAAGCCCGCGATAACAATCAACCCAGCCAGACCCGCCCATAAAACCCTACTCGGCCAATGCCAGGTGTTGGGAATGTTTACTGTTTGTTTTGCATCTGCTGGTTTTACTGGCGAGTCAGTCGGGCCAGACTCCGGGAAATGCGGTTCAATTTTTAGTTGGTAGCCGCGCTTGGAATAATGGGCAATCACTTCTTGCTCACCCATTAGCTCTGCCAATGCACTGCGCAATGCATTAATACTTTTTTGCACCGAACCGTGGGTGACTATGCGTCCTTCCCACAATTCCTTAATCAGCTCTTCATTACTAATCACGCGCCCATGATTGCGGGCGAGATAGTGCAACACCGCCATCACTTTGGGCTGAATCTTCAAGGTTTGGCCATGTGCATTCAACGTATTGTGCGGTGGCGATACCTGGACATCGCCAAGCATAAAGCCAGCTTCTTTAGTAACGTCCATTAGCCCTTGCAACCCCTATCCATGTAAATGGAATACAGCTTTGTCATTCAATCACCAGTCAATTTTTCTTATTTAAAGGGCGCCGTTTTGAAGAACTGAACAAACCCTGACCTGAGTGCAATTTTGCAAGATCCAGCCCGCTAAACACAAGTTTAGCTTATGCGTTGATAAATTCTATCTCATTGATTTTTATGATGAATTTTTTGGTAAGTAAAAGGTAAGCGCGAGGTTTTTGTATGGTCAGTGTTTTTTTCGGCAATTGCAATATATTCAATTCACACGCACTCTGCTGTAGAGATGGAGTTTACAGGTGAGCTGGACCTAAGAGTGCTGTTAACAACAACTCAATTAAAGGTAAAGGCTATGAAATACTCACTACTCCTTGTGGCTCTTCTCACTCCTCTCTTCGCTGTGGCCGCCGAAGAACAACAACCTCTCAGCGCTAAAGCACCGCTGGTCTACGTTAACCAAAACCTTGGCTTCAATGTAAAAGGCTTTAAATACAAGCAATCAGAATTCCCCTGCGGAATCGATAAAGTGTTGGTGGAAAATCTGGTTGAACAAGCTCGTGCCGACGGCATCCGCCTGGAGCCCGTTGCAACGGCTGATAAAATCCGTAACGGTGTAGTTCCTGTTCTTGCCATAGATGTTGAACAGTTGGTGCTGGGTGGCGAAGGGCGTCAATTCGGCACTAAACAAGACTCCAACTTGCCTAAAGTACAAGTCACGGCGGCGCTGGTGAAAGGTAAAAACAATATGGTCACCGCCAAACATACTTGCGCCATCATGACTCTCAACGAATTCACACCTTCCAGCAACATACTCGACATGGGTAGTAACGGTGTAACGGTTTGCGCTGCAACACGCAAATGCTTAAAGGACTTAAGTAAAGACGTGGTTGAATGGATTGAGCCACAAATTCAGTAAGCTTTTAATCGATACTTTCCTCGCTCGACCGCATAACCGGCGCAGTTTGTCCGGTTATGCACTCCCTCCCAACTGATTACTACTTGACGCAAAAGCAAAGATTTAGCATTCTTTCCAACACTAATTCTTCGTAATTTCATCCTCATAGTCTTGAGGTTTAGCTAACACCAACAAGGAACGTCTATGTCTATCGCCGATTGGCCCGCCGCTGAACGCCCCCGTGAAAAACTCCTCGAACTCGGCCCTAAGGCCTTATCCGACGCCGAATTGCTCGCCATCTTCCTGCGCGTAGGCTGCGTAGGCAAATCCGCTGTCGACCTCGCCCGCGAGCTTTTGCAGGAATACGGTGGATTGCGCCCGTTATTAGAAGCCAGCCAAAACGATTTTTGTAAGGGTTTGGGCTTGGGCAGCGCCAAGTACGCACAATTGCAAGCCGTGCTGGAAATGGGCCGACGGCATTTGTCGGCAACCATGAAAGAAGGCGATTTGCTCACCAGCCCGGATTTAGTCCGTAACTATTTGAGCGCACAACTGCGCCATCAGCCTCATGAAATCTTTGCCGTATTATTTTTGGATAATCAGAATCGTCTGATTTCCTATGAAGAAATGTTTTACGGAACTATCAATGGAGCGTCGGTTTATCCGCGCGAAGTGGTCAAAAAAGCCTTGGCGAAAAATTCCGCCGCCGTTATTTTGGCCCATAATCACCCTTCAGGAGTCGCGGAACCAAGCCAAGCTGATCAGCGCATTACTCGCCGTTTGCAAGACGCACTGCAACTGGTGGACGTTCGGGTAATCGACCACATGGTAGTCGGCGATAAAGAGGTCATTTCCTTCGCCGAGCGCGGTCTACTGTAAAGATAGCCTTTTTCGGCATCTTTTTTGGCTAAAAAATCAGCTAGTCATTGCTATTGGAAGGCTGTTTTGGTATAAAACGCGGCTCTTTGCGGCAGGGTTGTTTTGGCTACTGAAAAGTGGTGCCAAAGTGAAAACGCCCCGCACAAATTTCCCTGTGAAGTTTGCCTGACTGATTCAAATTTCAGTCCGCGAATTTGAAAATAGGCTGCTTACAACAATGCTCTAAGCTGGTTGTTAGTCTGTGTTACGGCTCCCAGCGCCGCCAACTTAACGGCCGGCTTAGCGCGCTGATTTATTTAATGAGGCAATAGAATGTCTAGAGTATGTCAAGTTACTGGCAAGCGTCCAATTACTGGTAACAATGTTTCTCACGCAAAAAACCACACCAAGCGTCGTTTTTTGCCAAACCTTCACACTCACCGTTTCTGGGTTGAGGCTGAAAAGCGCTTTGTTTCTTTGCGCGTTTCTGCAAAAGGTATGCGCGTAATCGACAAGCGCGGTATCGATGCAGTTTTGGCTGAAGTCCGTGCAAACGGCGAAAAAGTTTAATTAGGAGCTCTCGTCATGCGCGATAAAATTCGTCTTAACTCTAGCGCCGGTACTGGTCACTTCTACACTACTGACAAGAACAAGCGCACCATGCCAGAAAAAATGGAAATCAAAAAGTACGATCCAGTTGTGCGTAAGCACGTGGTCTACAAAGAAGGCAAAATCAAGTAATTGTTGATAGCTTCGAAAAAACCCGGCCTTGGTCGGGTTTTTTTACACCTGTATTTACCGCCCATAAAAAAACCGCGATTTCCGCGGTTTTTCTGGCACCTAATTAGCTGTGTTTGACTTACGCCTGCGCATCAAACCCAAGGTAATCAGTCCTATGCCTAGTAATCCCAAGCCCGTTGGCTCCGGCAATGCGACATTTGTTACAACAAATTGGTGATCGTCATAGTCAAAGTCGCCCAAGCTTGGCAAATCTTCAAACGCAATATACCTACCTGCCGGAATCCATGCATCTCCCGCAAAGCTGGCCGTATAGGTGTGATTTTTACCATCTGCGTTATTGGTTGCAGTTGAATACCAGGATGTTGAAGTGGTAAGCACTCGCAGTTCAAACTCGAGTAGATCACCAGCATTAACATTACCGAGCACTATGCTGTCAGCGTATGCTGAGCCATGATTCCATAACCCGTAAACACCGGTAGAGACGCCGTTTACCCGCACTCCTATTTCACTGTTATAAGCAGCTTCAGTTGCATAAAAGTACGCCGTAAGTTGGCCGGTAGCAGTTGCTATAAATGAGTTGGCGGGAGCCTCAGTCCCAACAAGGTTGTAGGGGATTGAAGCCGCATTTGCAGTTAATGCGGTACAGCTGAAAAGAACACTTGCAATAAAACCGATTTTTTTTGACATCATGCATCTCCTCAATTAAAAAATATTTAATTTCGCCTATGCATACAGCCAAATAGCTTCAGCAATTTCTATTCCTTCAAAATAAAAGAAATAAAAATCATATAGATATTAATTTTGCACATTAAAAGCGACAGCCTTTTGTTAAAAACATCGACACGATTTCGCCGACAGATTTACATTTCTTGATCTAGACTCATAAGACTCTAATAAATTTAAGACACTTCCTATGAGCGAAATACGTGGTCTGGATGCGTGGATGCGCGCCCTCTCTGATCAGGACATGCCCACCCTGAACTCGGTGGTTAAGGATATTTGCGAGCTCAGCGATGACGACGAATGCCGTACCGATGACTTAACCAAGATTATCTTGCGCGATGCCAACCTGACGTCCAAAGTTCTGAAAATCGCCAATTCGATTCACTACAATCGATCATTTATGCCTATCAAAACTGTGTCCCGCGGCATAGTTCAACTGGGCTTCGACAATCTCAAAAACATCACTTTGGCGAGCAGCTTGATCGACAGCTTTTTGCGCGGTAAACCCAAGGCGCTGCTGATCGAAAGCTTGGCCAAATCTTTCCATGCCGCGGTGCAAGCGCGAGCACTGGTGCCATACCTCAACGGCGAGCACAAAGAACAGGTATTTATCGCGGCGCTGTTACGCAACATAGGCGAGCTTGCGCTGCTGTCCACAGGGCGTGAGGCGGCTGAGCGATTTGTCATTGAACGCAATCTCCACCCCGAAAATGAAGCAGCCATTTCCCGCGAGCTATTAGGGGTGGATATCAATCAAATCAATCGCGGCTTGATTAAAGAGTGGTCGCTAGGTGATCTTGCCCGTGAAGCCAGCGAAGAAAATGCGCGGCCAACTACCATGGCCAGCGCCGTTAATTTAGGCAATGAATTGAGCAAGTACATCCACAAAGGCGTCAATTCGCCTGAGATGGAACGCATTTACCAGCATATGGCGAAACTATGCGGCATTACCCAAGCCGCCGCGAAAACCCAAGTCGCACAGATGGCGGAAGAAGCGGCAGTGATCGCCAAAAGCTACGGCGTTGAGGTGCTTTTACAAGCGCTGCCAGACACCCAGGTAGCAGAAGAGCTTGCTGAAGAAGCACCGCCACCACGCACGGGTTACGAGTTTCAACAACATATCAACCAGATCCATAAAATCATGTTTGAAGGTGGAGATATCTCCAAGATTATGCAGCTCTCTGTCGCCGCGCTTTATGAGGGGTCAGGCATAGCTCGTGTAACCATTTCGATGCTGGATTACAAAGCCAAATCCCTGGATATCCGCTATGTAGCTGGCAAGGGCACGAATCTCTGGCGGCAGAGTGTCAAAATCGAACTGGACAAGTTGCACAAGGGCGAATTGCTGCATGAGTTCCTCCGGGTTCAACAACCCGTGTGGTATCAGCCTGCCCAAGGCGTGAAACCCTTGGGAGCCCTGAGCGCACTGTCCCCAAAAGGTGATGTAATGCTTGCGCCCCTGAAAATTGATAAACGATTAGTCGCCATTCTTTATGCCGACGGGGCGGATCACAAGCTGCTGGCTCGCCAATTTGAAGATTTTCAACTCATTGCTAACCAACTTAACCTTATCCTCAAGGTTAACGCCGCACAGGCTGCCCACTGATAGTATCTCAGCAGATTACAGGCAATAAAAAACCCGCCGAAGCGGGTTTTTTTACGAGCCTAACGAATTAAGCGCGTTTGAAACGACGGGTAGCTACCAAACCAAACACGCCCAAGCCCATCAATACCAGAGTCATTGGCTCAGGTACAGCAGTCTTGCGGAACGCGTGGTTATCGCTCTCAAAAGCAAAACCGTTGCTGGTGATTTTTACGGTATCAAATTTCGCAGCACCAAAATCAAAGTTGATGTAGCGGTTTGAAGCCCATGCAGTTTGGTTGCCATCAGCAGTCAAAGTTGGCAATTGAGCACCGGTGTAGCTGGCAACCTGAGTATTACCCAAAAGGAAGGTAATGATGTTGTAGGTATCAATTGAACCCCAAAACAAACCAAAGTAGTCAGCGGTAGTACCCAATTTCAAGGTAGCACTGAGGCTGGTAGCGCTTGGATTAGGTACGCTCAAGTAGTTGGTAGCATCGGTAAAAGGAGCTGCATATTTGCCGCTGGAAAAGCCAGAAACAATAGCAAAATCGCCAGAGCAAGATGCATAACCGGCACAAGTACCGCTATCAAAAGTCACAGTAGTAACACCAGCAACAGTGCTGGTCAGTTGGTTAGCAGCAGATGCAGTGATAACGACAGCGTTAGCACTTGCTGAAACCACGAGGCTGGCGACAACCAGCGCAACAGATTTAAAGATCCTGTTCATGTAAAAAGCTCCGATAGATCAATTTAAGTTAATTTAGACGACAATTATACAAAGTTTGTAGAGCGAAATTTGAACTAAATGTCTTGATAGTTTTAATTACATCAAATTTACAATGAGAACTGTATCACATAAATTATCATTGTCCAATTTTTAAGCGACATTTGGATATTTTAAGCGACAGAAAATTCATTTTTTGTCATAAGTAGTGATTTTGTTCTAGCCAGCCGTTATTTCTGGCAAGCTGTCCTTGTACTTTTAGCCTTGGATTTGCCGACCTATGCCCGAGTTACCCGAAGTCGAAACCACCCTGCGCGGCATCATGCCTCATATCCAAAAGCGCAAAATATCCAAAGTTGTAATCCGTCAACCACGCTTGCGCTGGCCTATTCCTGACGAGCTGGTAGGGCTTGTTGAGGGCCAACAATTACTCAATATCAGCCGCCGCGGCAAATACCTTTTATTCGAGTTTGCGCAAGGCTACGCACTGATTCACTTGGGAATGTCCGGCAGCTTGCGCATAGTTTCTGCCAACACACCCGCCAATGCCCACGACCATTTCGATTGGGTTTTTGGTGATATCGCCCTGCGCTACCATGATCCGCGCCGCTTCGGTTGCCTGCTGTGGTTAGAAGGCGAGCCCCAGGAGCACAAACTCCTCGCCGCACTTGGACCTGAACCTCTTACCGAGGAGTTCACGGCCGACTACTTGTACAAGCGCAGCCGTAAAAGAACCCAAGCCGTGAAGCAATTTATTATGGATAGCCATTTGGTGGTGGGGGTAGGGAATATTTACGCGAACGAATCCCTGTTTATGTCGCGCATAAAACCCATCCGCAAAGCTGGCACGCTTACACGTCAGAATTGCGAAGATCTGGTCAGGAATATCAAATTTGTACTGGCGCGATCCATTGAGCAGGGCGGAACTACCTTGCGAGATTTTGTGGGCGGTGATGGAAAGCCCGGTTACTTCAAACAGCAGCTACTGGTTTACGGACGCGGCGGCGAAGCCTGCACTGAATGCGGTAAATTCTTAAAAGAAGTACGCATGAATGATCGAACAACGGTTTACTGTGTGGACTGCCAGAAATAAATTTTCCGCCATAAAAAAGCCCCGCAAGAGCAGGGCTTTTTTCAATCACAAAATATTATTCTGCTGGCACCAAACCTAAGTTTTTTACGATCTGCGCCGTAGGCTCAGTTTGGTTCATGGTATAAAAATGCAAACCGGGTGCTTCGTTTTCCAAGAGAACTTCGCACAGCTCTGTTACTAAATCCACACCAAACGCACGCAAGCTTGCATCGTCATCGCCGTAATTTTCCAGCGCCTTACGCAGCCAACGCGGAATTTCTGCGCCGCATGTATCAGAGAAGCGCGTTAAATTGCGATAGTTAATAATGGGCATAATGCCGGGGTAAATAGGTTTGGTAATACCGGCTTTGCGCGTTTGTTCGATAAAATAAAAATAAGAATCCGGGTTGAAAAAATATTGCGTAATAGCGCTATCAGCACCCGCATCAAATTTTCCTTTCAGAAAACTAATATCATCACTATAACTTTTAGCTTGCGGATGAATTTCTGGATAGGCCGCTACTTCCAAATGAAAAGTGTTGCCAAAATGCTGGCGAATAAAAGCTACCAATTCGTTAGCATAAACGAGTTGCTGTTGGCCGCCCATACCGGATGGAACATCACCACGCAAAGCCACTATGCGATCTACGCCAAAAAATTTGTATTCATTCAGCAGCTTTAAAATTGTTGCTTCGTCATCGCTACCAAACGATAAATGAGGCGCAATGCTAATGCCATCATTTTTAAATTGAGTGACTACACCTTTGGTGTTATCGCGCGTTGAGCCACCGGCACCGTAGGTTACCGAGAAGAAATCTGGCTCAAATTCATTGAGCTGGTCGCGTACCTTAATTAGCTTTTCTTTTCCTTCCGATGTCTTCGGCGGAAAAAATTCAAAACTTAAACGCGGTTGTGAATCGTTCATTTTTCATTCCTGTAGGTTGGGTTTGACTACCCAACACTTGCTTGTCCTGTTGGACCGCCATGTCTGTGCGGCGCGGCCCAACCTACGGAAAATAATTAATACTTGTAAGATTCTGGCTTAAACGGACCTTCAACAGCGAAGCCAATATATTCTGCTTGTTGCGCAGTCAATTTGGTAATCACACCACCAAAACCTTCCACCATATCTTTTGCAACTTCTTCGTCTAATTTTTTCGGCAAAACGCGAACATACAAATGTTCTGCTTTTTGTTCCGCAGGAAGGTCAGCAAATTTGCGCTCGTACAAATACATTTGCGCTAACACTTGGTTTGCAAAAGAACCATCCATAATGCGTGATGGGTGACCAGTTGCGTTACCGAGGTTTACCAAACGACCTTCTGACAAAATAATCAAATGGTCGTTAGTGGCTTTATCGCGATACACTTTATGTACTTGTGGTTTAACTTCTTCCCACTCCCAATTTTTACGCATGTAAGCGGTATCGATTTCGCTATCAAAGTGACCGATGTTACACACAACGGCGCTACGCTTTAATGCACGCAACATTGCGGAGTCGCAAACGTTTACGTTACCGGTTGTGGTGACAACTAAATCGGTTGTGCCAAGAACTACGTGATTGATATCTTCGTATTTGCCGGTGTTAATACCGTCGTTATAGGGAGACACAACTTCGAAACCGTCCATGCATGCTTGCATTGCACAAATAGGATCGATCTCGGTAACTTTTACAATCATGCCCTCTTGACGCAGTGATGCAGCAGAACCTTTACCCACATCGCCGTAACCAATTACCAATGCTTTTTTACCTGCGAGCAAATGATCGGTGCCGCGTTTAATCGCATCGTTCAAGCTGTGACGACAACCGTATTTGTTGTCGTTTTTACTTTTGGTTACTGCATCGTTTACGTTGATGGCTGGAACTTTCAAGGTACCTTTTTTCAACATCTCCAACAAGCGGTGCACGCCGGTGGTTGTCTCTTCAGAAATACCGTGAATTGAGTCGAGCATGTGCGGATATTTTTCGTGAACGATTTGGGTTACGTCGCCGCCGTCATCGAGAATCATATTCGCAGCCCATGGCTTGCCATCTTTCAAAATAGTTTGTTCGATGCACCACCAGAATTCTTCTTCGGTTTCACCTTTCCATGCAAACACTGGAATGTTTGCAGCGGCAATTGCGGCAGCAGCGTGATCTTGCGTAGAGAAAATATTGCACGATGACCAACGCACTTCTGCACCGAGTTCAACCAAAGTTTCGATCAACACTGCCGTTTGAATTGTCATGTGAATACAGCCAATAATTTTTGCATCAGCTAGTGGTTTTGAACTTTTGTATTTACGACGCAACGCCATCAATGCTGGCATTTCGCCTTCAGCAATTTCAATTTCTTTACGGCCCCAGGTGGCGAGGGACATGTCGGCAACTTTGTAGTCAGTGAAGCTCATGATGTATTTCCTGTCGTTCAACGAAATGATTCGCTGATTTTTGTTTCCGTCATTCTCGCGTAGCGGGAATCCAGCCCTTAAAAGATAAAGTGAACTGCTGGGTCCCCGCTGCGCGAGGATGACGACGGATATATAAATGCGTTGTGCGAAAAATTTTGAAAATTAAAGCGCTTTCTTCAATGCATCCGCTTTGTCAGTTTTTTCCCACGTGAAATCAGGAAGCTCGCGGCCAAAGTGGCCGTATGCTGCTGTTTGACGATAAATAGGGCGCTTAAGATCCAGCATTTCAATCAAACCACGTGGACGCAAATCAAAGTGTTCGCGCACTAATTTCACGATTTCTGCATCTGGTAATTTGCCAGTGCCAAAAGCATTCACAGAAATAGATGTTGGTTCAGCAACACCGATAGCGTAGCTCACTTGAATTTCCAAACGATCAGCAATGCCCGCTGCTACTAAATTTTTTGCAACGTAACGACCAGCGTAAGCAGCTGAGCGGTCAACTTTTGATGGATCTTTACCAGAGAATGCACCCCCCCCGTGACGCGCCATGCCGCCGTAAGAATCCACAATAATTTTACGGCCTGTTAAACCGCAATCGCCCACTGGACCGCCGATAATAAATTGACCAGTTGGGTTGATGTGATATTGCGTACCCGCGTGCAACCATTCTGCTGGCAAGACTTGGTTAATAATTAATTCACGTACCGCCTCATGAATTTCAGATTGTTTTACATCCGGGCTGTGTTGCGTAGAAAGCACAACAGCATCTACAGCAACAGGCTTGCCGTTTTCGTAACGCAAAGTCACCTGGCTTTTTGCATCAGGACGCAACCAGGGCAAGACGCCGTTTTTACGCAATTGCGCTTGTTTTTCTACCAAGCGGTGCGAATAAAAAATTGGCGCTGGCATTAATACCGAGGTTTCATTTGTTGCATAACCAAACATTAAACCCTGGTCACCTGCACCCATATCTTTATTGGTTGCTTCGTCAACACCCATGGCGATGTCGGATGATTGTTTGCCGATTGCGTTTAATACGGCGCAGCTCGCGCCATCAAAACCAACATCGGATGAGTTGTAGCCGATATCCAGAATTACCTGACGAATTAAATCTTCCAAATCAACATAAGTCGATGTGCGCACTTCACCGGCAACAATTGCCATACCGGTTTTTACTAAAGTTTCTACGGCAACGCGCGCGTTGGGATCATCTTTAATAATGGCGTCGAGCACGGCATCAGAAATCTGATCTGCCATTTTGTCGGGATGACCTTCGGAAACTGATTCGGAGGTGAAGACTGAATATTCGGACATTTTGTTTTTCCTATTAAAAATAAACTCAATTTGAAAATTTCATTTCGCCTGCTGGCGAGTCACTTTTCGTTGCTTGTCCACAAAACTGCATGAAAGCAGTTTTACACAGCGAAGCTGCCCGCAAGGGTGAAAGCCACGGATGGCTTTCATGAACAAAAGTAACCAAAAGAAAAGACACCCAGCTCGTTCCTGTTTCCTGCGCTTCTCAGATAATTGCCGTCGTTCCGACGCGACATCCTTGTCGCGTAGTCACTAAAACGCACGTCCTGTGCGTTTTACGGCAATTCTCTTGCGATGCTCGGGGAACTCACATGGGAATTCTCGGTGCCACAATTAAATTCTTTAGAAGTTCGCCGGTTTAAAAAATTGCCTTAACTGAATTTGGAATCCATTGCGTAGTGCAAAGTAAACGCTTTGGCCTTCATTTAAATTGGCAGCGGTTGCCCAGCGCGAAAAATCTTGCGGCTCAAAACCTTGCCATAAATCGCCGCAGGCTTCTTTTGCCCAAGCTTGTTCGTGGCGACATAAATCACAAATCAACAATGCGCCGCCTGGTGCGAGGGCTTTGCTTAAATCCTGGAAAATATCAGCAGGCGAGTGGGTGTGGTGCAGCACCATGTTTACCACTATGCAATCTGCCAGAACTTTTTTCTCAGCGAGAACGTGAGTATCGCCGTGAATAAATTCCATGCTGCGCAAGTTTTGTTTCTGCGAAAACTCTTTCGATTTCTGCAACATTTCTGCCGAGCTATCGAGCGCTACGACTTGCGAAAACTTTTGCGCGAGTACGGGTAAAAATTCGCCTTCGCCGGGGCCGACTTCTAGCGCGAGAGTCCAATTTTTCAACGGAGTATTGTTGAGCAATTGCGTCATGTGTTCGGCATATACGGGATAACTGGCAATTAGATCTTGCTGCTCGCGAAATTTATGCGCGTTCTCGGCAAAGAATTGTTGCGAGGCCAAACTGCGTTCCTGTTCCAATTCGCGCAATTGGGTTTGCACGGATTCGGTAATTGGCAATTGGTCGATACTGGCGAAGAGCGCCTGCTGCAAACTGGCGAGTGGGCTATCGGGTACTAAATAAGACCGACGATAAAAAATGCTATTGCCTTCGCGACGCGTACTGAGCAATCCAGCACTGGTCAGCACTTTTAAGTGATGACTCATACCCGATTGCTTGGCATTGAAAATCCGGCACAGCTCCAATACACCAAAGGAATCCTGCGCGAGCACGCGCAAAATCTCTAAACGAAAACCATCTCCCGCAGCCTTGAGCAAATTAGGGAGCGATTGGGCATCCACCGTCGGCAGCGAGGCTGGCTCAACTATATCCGTCAAAATCGGCGGCGCATCAGTCGCTGGCAGCACTACAACTTCGTGCAAAGACGGGATGTCGACAGGCTCAAATGCAGGAGCAATCACCCTGGGCTCGGAAAGCTCTGGCAGTTCGGCGTCATGCACTTGCTCGGTGAGCAGCGGCAGGTCGAGATGGTCGTGGTCGAGGAGTTCAGTCATGGTGTGCAGTCTAGCAGGCGAAAAAATCTATATCAAAATATTTTGATATAGTTGTAAAGCTTTTTATTGCGACAAAAATAAAAGTGCGGGAAAGCATTTGGAATTGACCTTATAGTCTACATAACTATATTATGCGCCCCGTTTGGATGATGACTTTTCGTCAGACTTTGCTTTACCCATGGCCTCGGCTGAGCGAGAATGTGCACCCCCTGTTTGCCGGACACACAAGATTTGGCGGGGGTGTCCTTCCTGTTCCTCGGTCATAGAGCTCGCGGTTTCCCCATAAAGAGCTGGCGATCTTATTGAGCAGCAAGTGCAAAGTGTTCTGCGGGGCAAAGCGCTCTAAAAACAGAGCAAAGCGCTCTAAAAACAGGGCAACGCGCTCTGAAAAGTAGAACCATCCAACGAAATCAGCAGCACTGTGCCACCTTTATTACAGGCATCGGTGACGAAAAGATCCGCCAGAGGTCGCCTTAAACGCTATCGCAATCAACCTTTTTTGCTAAATGCCAAAAGCATTGGCCAATTGCTAATAAATAGGAGCTTCTCTCGATGCCTTCCCGTAAACACCTGGCTGATGCCATTCGCGTCCTTTCAATGGATGCTGTTCAAAAAGCTAACTCTGGTCACCCTGGCGCCCCAATGGGCATGGCCGATATCGCCGAAGTTCTGTGGAACGACTTTTTAAAGCACAACCCAACCAACCCAAACTGGGCTGACCGCGACCGTTTCGTATTGTCTAACGGCCACGGTTCTATGTTGATTTACTCCTTGCTGCATCTTTCTGGCTACGATTTGCCAATGGATGAGCTCAAGCAATTCCGTCAATTGCACTCTAAAACTCCAGGTCACCCAGAGCGCGGCTACACCGTTGGTGTAGAAACCACTACTGGTCCATTGGGCCAAGGTATCGCGAACGGTGTAGGTATGGCGTTGGCTGAGAAAATTCTCGCAGCGCAATTCAACCGCGAAGGCCACACTGTAGTTGACCACAATACCTATGTTTTCCTCGGCGATGGCTGCATGATGGAAGGCGTTAGTCACGAAGCTTGTTCTTTGGCCGGTACCTTGGGCTTGGGCAAACTGATTGCGTTTTACGATGACAACGGCATTTCTATTGATGGCCATGTAGAAGGCTGGTTTACCGATGATACAGCCAAGCGCTTTGAAGCTTACGGCTGGCACGTAATCCGCGCAGTAGACGGTCACGATGCTGCCGCAATCAAAACTGCAATCGAAGCCGCTAAAGCTGAAACTGCTAAGCCGACTTTGATCATCACCAAAACCATCATCGGTTTCGGTTCACCGAACAAGCAAGCATCGCACGACTGCCACGGCTCACCACTGGGCTTGGAAGAAGTTGCATTGGTCCGTAAAACCCTCGGTTGGGAATACGAGCCTTTTGTTATTCCAGCTGATGTTTACGCTGCTTGGGATGCAAAAGCCAAAGGCGCTGCTGCAGAAAAATCTTGGGGCGAGAAATTCGCTGCCTATAAAGCTGCTCATCCAGAATTGGCTGCTGAATTCGAGCGCCGCGTAATCAAAGGCGAATTGCCTGCTGACTTCGCTGCCAAAGCAGAAGCCTTCATTCAAGAAAGCCAAGCGAAAGGTGAGAAAATTGCCAGCCGTAAAGCATCACAAAACTCTATCGCTCTGTTCGCGCAACTCTTGCCTGAATTGTTGGGCGGTTCTGCGGATCTCGCTGGCTCTAACCTGACCTTGGTAAAAGCCTCTAAAGGTGTTGAAGCGGCTGATGCCAGCGGTAACTACATTTATTATGGTGTACGTGAATTCGGTATGAGCGCCATCATGAACGGTATTTCTGCCCACGGCGGTTTCATCGCTTACGGCGCAACCTTCCTGATGTTCCAACAATACGCAGCCAACGCTGTGCGTATGTCGGCATTGATGAAACTGCAAAACATCTTCGTTTACACCCACGACTCAATCGGTCAAGGCGAAGACGGCCCAACTCACCAACCAATCGAAGTGCTCGGTACTTTGCGTTTGACTCCAAATATGGACACATGGCGCACCGCTGACGCTGCTGAAACTGCAGTGAGCTGGAAAGCGGCTATCGAACGTCGCACTGGCCCAACCTCTTTGGTATTCAGCCGTCAAAACCTGGATACATTTGCCCGTACTCCAGAGCAAGTAGCCAATATCGCTAAAGGCGGTTACGTGTTGGTTGACTCAGTAGGCGAGCCAGATGCAATCCTGATCGCTACAGGTTCTGAAGTTGGCGTAACGGTTAAAGCAGCAGAAGCCCTGAAAGCCAAAGGCAAAAACGTTCGCGTTGTGTCTATGCCTTCAACCTCTGTGTACGACCGCCAAGACGCTGCCTACAAAGAATCTGTATTGCCAAGCAATGTAAGCGCACGCGTTGCCGTTGAAACTGCAGCAGCAGATTACTGGTACAAGTACGTTGGCTTCGATGGCCGCGTAGTAGGTATGACCACCTTCGGCGAATCAGCTCCCGGCCCAGCGCTGCTCGAATACTTCGGCTTCACTGTCGATAACATCGTCAGCACTGTAGAAGAGTTGCTGGAAGACTAAGTTGTAAGCTAAAACACCCGACGCAAGTCGGGTGTTTTGTTTTGGGTGATGGAAATTGACTGGAATAAGGAGCAACCATGACCAATTTAACCAGCCTGGTGATTTCATACAACGAAGGCGGGGAGGATCTCACCCGGGTTGTTATTGACATACCACCCTATGACGGCGACAGATTCTTTTCTCTTGGTACCGAACAAGATCTCGTATTGCCCAACGGCGAAGTCATCCAGATTTATGCCGAGGTAAATCCCATCGCAGCGCCAGCCGATATTCTCGTCTCCATAATCCAGGATGGCCGTTCACTTGATGTTCGTTGCGGCGCAGGCGTTATTATCAGTTACCAAACCACTGCCGGATTTGAATTCCTGGCCCAGATTGGAACGGGTGCATGGGAATAAAATCTCCCCTAATGGCGCCGCCAATTGTGTAAACTTCGCATTTTTATAATCGTCACATCGGCTTTATTCGGAGCCCTCTTTAAAAGGCAATTAGCATGACTGTAAAACTAATGAAAGACCAAGACCTCGCCGGTAAACGCGTTCTGATTCGCCAGGACCTTAACGTACCTCTGGAGGATGGCCGCATCACTTCTGCGGTGCGTATTGATGCCTCCATCCCCACCATTAAAGCTGCACTCGCTGCCGGCGCAAAAGTCATGGTGATGTCGCACTTGGGTCGCCCAGATGAAGGCGTTTACGAAGAAGCCTCTTCACTCGCACCTGTTGCAAAATATCTCAGCGAAAAATTGGGCCGCAATGTTCCGCTGGTAAAAGATTGGGTTGATGGTTTTGCTGACCAAGGCGATTTAGTGCTGCTAGAAAACGTTCGCTTCAACGTAGGCGAAGGCAAAAACTCAGACGAACTTTCCAAAAAAATGGCCGCACTCTGCGACGTATTTGTAATGGACGCATTCGGCACCGCGCACCGCGCACAAGCATCAACTCACGGCGTTGCGAAATTCGCACCTGTTGCAGTAGCAGGCCCATTGCTTTCAGCAGAACTGGAAGCCCTTGCAAAAGTTTTGGATAAACCAGCGCGTCCATTAGTTGCCATCGTTGGCGGCTCAAAAGTATCTACCAAATTGAGCGTGTTAGATGCACTCTCAAAAATCGCTGACATTCTTGTAGTAGGCGGCGGCATTTCAAATACTTTCGTAGCAGCAGCTGGCAATCAAGTTGGCAACTCACTTTACGAAAAAGATTTAATTCCAGAAGCACAACGCCTGTGCAAAACCACCGAAGTTGTGTTTGCAACCGACGTGCGCGTAACCAAAGAAGGCTTCAAATCCTGGAACCACAATTCAGTAGCGACTGTTAAAAAGCCAAGCGAAATCCAAGCCGACGAAGAAATCATCGACTACGGCCCAGAAACCGCAGCGCGCGTTGCCGAGATTATCAAAAACGCCAAAACCGTTTTATGGAACGGCCCTTGCGGCGTATTTGAATTCGATGCATTTGCAAAAGGCACAGAAACAATTTCCCGCGCAATTGCCGACAGCGAAGCTTTCTCTGTGGCAGGCGGTGGCGATACTTTGGCTGCAATCGACAAGTGGAATTTGGCTGACAAAATTTCTTACGTATCTACCGGCGGTGGTGCTTTCCTAGAGTTCGTAGAAGGTAAAGTATTGCCAGCCGTTGCGATTTTGGAAGAGCGTGCGAAGGGTTAATGTTTGCAGCGACTTAAAAAAGCGATCTTCGGATCGCTTTTTTTATATTTAAATGAATAATCGTTAATGTGCTCAAGTATGAAATTACACAGAATTCTTATCTGCCTATCCCTACTAGCTAGCAACACCTTCGCTGAATTACCGCAACTTTCCAGAGAAGAACTAGCTGCAGTTCAAGTCACCCCGAGTGCAGAGCGAGATGCAGCTGTTATCTACATGCGTGAAATGAGTTTTTATCTTTCGCGAATGGCTAGTCGTTGTAGAAAGGAATTAAAGATGCCGGCTTCGGAATTGAGTGAGCCAGAACAATCTTTGTGGGGTCAAACAAACTATCGCTATTCAGCAGCAGCTGTGCGCTATGACGGTAAACGAGCTATGTATCCTGACGCGTTTACTCAATACCAAACAAACCTCGATAAATATGGCGTGGCGCAGGAGAAAGCCTACGCTGATGCAGATGCACTTCTGAAACCTAAGAAAAGCCGTGTCCAAATTTGTAATCAGTTTTTCACAGATAGCCAAACCGGACGCTTCGACATAACTCCGGGACACCCGCACTATGAAGTACTGGAAGGTTTGGCCAGAGAATTATTTGATCCTCGCCAAAAATAATAGATATTTCTTTTCTTATTTTTTCGAAATATTCAAATTGATATCCACTCAATTACTCTCACTCTTACGATTGCGTTCAGCACTATTTAGCCATAACGCGCGATGACTATTGCTAAGCGCTTTCAGACTTTCCAATCGGACAATAATGCCCAACATATTAAAACGCAGAAACCTTTATCGCTTTTTCGTCGCAGCGCCAAAGTACTGAGGGAAAGCTGCCAACTCTTCAAAAGCTTGCTGAAAAATATGCTGACGCGGATTAGGACTGCGTTGTAGGCCGTAGCGTTCGGCGCGTTCCGCCAACGCCGGGTCACCGGCGCAATGCGCGAGGGCCAGGCCAACCATTGTTGCTTTAATCATCACATTAGTCTCCTCACAATCAACTTCCAGATATCCTCGCAAACCCTTGCAACGATCCAGAAGCGGCAGCAATTCCTGTTTGGCCCATGCAGCATAAAGGGTGAGAAAGTTCTCTAATTGATCCCTATCCCAGCATCGAAAAAGTGAATCAAAAGGCTTGGGCGTCTCCGGCCAGCGAGCAAAATGTTTCAATGGGACCAGATCCCTCCAAACCAATCGGATGTGATCCTGGGGTTTGCTCCAGTCCAATAAATCTTGAGGCAGGCGCGGTGCTATTTCGCAGTCAAGCCAAAGGTCCCAATAGTTGTCTGACCATTGCTGGGCAATCATTTGTATGCGCTGCTCGCCCAAAGGGGTTTGACGAATCAAGCTAAGCGCATCATGCCTGTACAATTGCCTACGCCAGATAAGGCTAAAACCATGAGCCTCAA
Source organism: Cellvibrio zantedeschiae (assembly GCF_014652535.1). NCBI lineage: Bacteria > Pseudomonadati > Pseudomonadota > Gammaproteobacteria > Cellvibrionales > Cellvibrionaceae > Cellvibrio > Cellvibrio zantedeschiae. The sequence goes on from NZ_BMYZ01000003.1 coordinate 579,452, forward strand.
AGTGAGGTAATACCAGAGCCCTGACACGCTCCTCTAAATAATTCTGACCCTTCGCCTTGCGCTCAAACTCAGAATCCTCCGCGACCTCCAACCATTCCAGCGGTTCGCGGCCCTCGGGGGAGAGTCGCCAATTGCCGGGGAGGTAGGCTTCGCCGGCTTGATCGTCATATACCGTCAAACCCAGCGCAAGGGCATGAGTTACCAGTACAGGAACCACCCGTTCAATTTGCGCGCTATCAATACCGAGCGCCCAGCTAGCCTCATCAACCTGGCCGTCGGGCGCTCCCTCGATCCAGGGCGATCCCTGTGCACCGCGAACATGGGGAAAATCCCGCAACAGTTGTTGAGCAAGTTGGGCGAATTTCGGATTAGGCGTCGCTTTCTTGCCAACAAGGTTGGCTTGTAAGGCGTCCGCCTCTTTCCATGTGGCTGGGCTGGGTTGCTCCCAGATGTGAATAACGTAACTCATGATTTGAGCGTCCATTAATTGAAAGCCAAAGCAACGCGACTGGCTGAGCAGTAAATCCATTGCCTATTTATTAAATTTATCTTTTTATAGAGTTGATACAATGCTTGAGAATATATTTCGACTACCGGCTTATCAACAAAAAATTGTATGGATAAACACTTCACCGCTTGCAAACTCGCTTACATTATTGACGATAAATTACTTGTTTATCTCCGTGATGATTTTGCGCATATTCCTTTCCCCAATATGTGGGATTTTCCCGGCGGTATGCGCGAAGGTGACGAAACTCCAGAACAATGTGTACTGCGTGAGCTAGAAGAAGAATTTGCCCTAAAGCTGGATGAATCACGCCTGATCTACAAAAAAGTTGGGGTTAACTTTAACAACACGGGCAACTCCTATTTCTTTGTTGCAGAAGGGAAGCAGGAAGAAATTGATGCGATTGTATTTAGCGAGGAAGGCCAGTATTGGCAAATGATGAATATTGAGGATTTTATGGAGCACCCAAAAGCAATTGATAGACTCAAAAGCCGATTGGCAGATTTTCTTGCCGCAAACAAAAATTAACTAAAAATCTCAAACAAGTGGAACAAAATTCCAAATTAAAAAAGGACGGCTTTCGCCGTCCTTTTTTTACTACACAAATTTATTTCAATGTTTTTTCTAAAAAATGCAAGATGTCATTAAGTGCATCGGGCGCATCCTTATCAAAACACATTTTCAAGAACTCGTTACAGCCAGTATCTAAAAATGCGTGGTTCTTGCCTTCATACAGCTTAAACTCAACGGGTTGGCCCGCTTTCTCCAATTGTTCTACATAAGCTTTTACGGCAGCGGGTGGCGTTGTATTGTCTTTGCTGCCAACGTGAACAAATTGCGGTGGCAATTTATAAGTAGATGCCAAAGGGATATTGTAAATGGGTGAAACGGCTTTATAGTAATTTGCATTGTCAGTAACGTTAATTGAACTTCCAAATATTCCACGAGCATCGGCCTTTGCAAACGCCCAAAACATATTGCTAGGTTTTTCAAAATTGTTTTGCGCAGCACCATATAAGTCAAATGCTCCGTAACTAATGATTGCTGCCTGTACCTTTAAACCATCTGCTTTTGCAACTTGTTCTGCTGTTTTGCCTTTCGGTAAATAGCTTGGGTTAAAACCCAAGGTGTTTCCCGCAAAACCATCGCTTTCCAATTTTTGGCCGCTTAGCAATACCATGCTTGCAAGGTGGCCACCCGCACTGTCTCCAGTAACTGCAACGCGTTTTGGATCGCCGCCGTAGGTTGCGATATTATCTTTTACCCAAAGCACACCACCCAACGCATCTTCAACAATTTCATTCATGTTGGTGGTATTTTTATTTTCAGGTAGAAGACGATAATTCATATTGGCAACAATAAACTCGCCATGCGAGGCAATATATTCCGACATGGAATTCATAATGGAATTATTATTTATCAGCCATCCACCACCATGATAAATTACCAGCACGGGATATTTTGCTTTGCCAGTTTTGGGTACATAGATATCTGCGGTAAGCGAGACATTTTTAGGTGACGCCCAAACAATATTTTTATGCGCCGTAAACTCGTGGGCTTGGGCAGATGACACCCACAAGAACACGGATGCGAGCAACAATAATGAAGATTGCATCAAGGAACGATTATTTAAGTTTTTCATGGTAGATCTCTCAACGTATGTTTGTTTCCCAAGCTTAGTTGCAGACTCCTTATCTGAGAAGTTAAGCTTGGTTAAGTTGGCAGTTTTGGTGCATCTGATTACTTTTGTAATACATAGATAGGGCAGGGAATATTCTCGTGGCAAAAACAATTCTTGTACTTGGTGGATATGGAAACTTCGGCAAACGTATTAGCGAATCCTTAGCCAAACATGCTGATGTTTGCTTACTGGTTGCCGGTCGCAATTTGGAAAAAGCCAATGATTTATGTAAAAAGTTACGTGCAGAAAATTACGCTGCTGATTTAAAACCTGTTGCCTTGGATATTTTCAGCGAAAACTTCGCACAAGAATTAAAAAACTTATCACCGTTTTTGGTGATTCACACCAGCGGGCCATTTCAAGGGCAAGATTATCGCGTGCCACAAGCCTGTATTGATGCAGGGGCACATTATATTGATTTAGCAGATGACCGTCGGTTTGTGTGTGATATTACCAAGCTAGACGTGCAAGCACGTTCAAAAAATCTTTTGGTTGTGAGCGGAGCCAGTTCTGTACCAGGTTTATCGTCAGTTGTTATCGATGAAATAACGCCGCAATTTTCACGAATGGACGAAATTGATATTGCTATTGCACCCGGCAACCGTGCAGAGCGTGGCGAAGCAACTGTTAAAGCGATTCTTTCCTACACGGGACATCCAATAAAGATTTTTGAAAATGGTCAGTGGATTAACAAGTATGGATGGATGTCTGCACGTAGACTGGATTTTGGAAAAGTAGTTGGTAAACGCTGGTTGGCGAATGTGGATGTTCCTGATTTGGAATTGTTTCCGGCACGTTATCCATCGGTAAAGCGCGTGAACTTTCAGGCTGGACTTGAATTATCTTTTTTACATTGGGGTATGGTCGGCATGGCATGGCTCGCCAAATATAAACTCGTGCGCAATTGGTCGCCCGTGGTGAAACCTATAGTTGCCGCAAGTAACTGGTTTATTGGTTTGGGTACCGATATTGGTGGAATGCGAGTAAAAATAGTCGGCATTGATCATCAACAAAAGCCGCTTGAATTGGTGTGGCAGTTAACTGCAACCCATGGTGTTGGCCCTTACATTCCTACGCTATCGGCCATCATACTCGCTGAACAATTAATTAGCGGTGAGAATAAAGACTCAGGTGCAAAGCCCTGTCTGGGTTTGTATAAACTGGAAGATTTTAAAACTCACGCTGAGCGCTGGGGTATTTATTATCAATTGTTTAACAAAGGCGAGGAGCAGCCACTTGGATAATTATCTGCTATTGAAATATTTTCATATTTTCTTCGCTACGGTGCTCTTTGGTACCGGTGTTGGCATTGCATTTTTTATGTTGATGGCAGCACGCAGTAAGAACATCAGCGTAATTTTACACACGGCACGCATTGTTATTGTGGCAGATTGGCTATTCACCGCACCCGCTGTTGTAGGTCAATTTATAACGGGCGTTTTGCTCATGAAACGGTTGCAATATAGTTTTGGTGCGCCCTGGTTTCATGCCGTATTTAGTACGTTTGTATTTATCGGCTGCTGCTGGATCCCAGTCGTCATTATTCAATACCGTTTAAGAAATTTAGCGAAAGAAGCTGAACAAACAGGAGTACTAAGCACCAACTTTCATCGCGCAATGCGTTTGTGGATTCTATTGGGGATTCCCGCTTTCGTCGGCATTTTGGTAATTTTATGGTTAATGATTTTTAAACCCCTGGCGATTATTTAATGCTTACACAATCCACCATTTTTCGTTACTGTCGCTTTAGTCTCGCATTTATGTGGCTATTCACTGCTGCAACGTCATTTTGGTGGGGTCGCGATATTGGGTATGAAGTATTGGCACTACAGAATATCCAAAACGATTTTGCAGATTTATGTATTAACGCCGGGAGCCTGTTAGATGCGTTTATAGGTTTATGGTTGCTTGGTAATTATCAACTCAAGTGGTGTTATAGATTACAAATCACTATTATTCTGGTTTATTCATTGTTGCTAAGTTTTATAGCGCCACAGTTCTGGTTGCATCCGTTTGGGCCAATTACAAAAAATATTCCTATCCTCGCTTTGCTATTTTTTTTGTATAAGTTTGATTCTTCTTTAACTACTCATTAAATGACGATTTAGGTGGTGCTAATGGAATCTACATTTAAAGATTACTTCTCTACAAAGTCTGACGCTTACGCTAACTATCGCCCCAAATACCCACCGACATTGGCGAAAGAATTAGCTGCGCTTTGCCATACAAGAGAGAGTGCTCTTGATTGTGGATGTGGATCCGGGCAGTTCTCAGTGTTGCTGGCAGATCATTTTCAACAAGTTATTGCGACTGATGCCAGCGCGCAACAAATTGAAAACGCTGCGCCACATCCTAAATTAGTTTATAAAGTTGCCCCTGCAGAAAAAGCTCCACTTCCAGATCATTCTGTTGATTTAATCAGTGTGGCCCAAGCGGCGCATTGGCTGGATTTGGAAAAATTTTACGCCGAAGCAAAACGTGTTTTAAAACCCAATGGCGTTATTGCGCTAATCAGTTACCAAAATGCGGTTTTGGAAGACAAAGAATGCAATCGGATGTTTGACGATTTTTACGGAAAAACACTCGATAGTTATTGGCCGCCAGAACGCAGGATTGTGGAGTCCGGTTACAAAGATTTGCCATTTCCTTTTGAGGAAATGACGTTTCCTGAAATGGTCATCAATGAACCTTGGAATTTTCATCAACTGTACGGCTACATAACAACATGGTCGGCATTTAAAGCATTTGAAAAAGCAGGCGGCAGCGAAGAGATTAACGCCTTCAAAGAAAATTTAAGTCGCGCATGGAAAGATGTTGAGCGGACTCAGAACATTATCTAGCCTTTATCACTTCGCGTTGGTCGTGTCGAATAATTGCTTTTATGAATTTTGATTTATTTTCAGGTGAACCACAGCAGCAGCGTCAGGAAATTCTTCCGGGTGCATTTTTATTGCGCGGCTTCGCCCTACCGTTTGAAAATGAACTTCTGCAAGATATTCAAGGTGTCATTGCCGAAGCCCCACCACGTAATATGGTGACGCCCGGTGGCCTGCCCATGTCAGTAGCGACAACTAGTTGCGGTGATGCAGGCTGGGTAAGTGATGCTTACGGCTACCGTTACTCAAAACGCGATGCGCTTTCACGCAAAAATTGGCCAGCAATGCCGTGCAGTTTTTTTGATCTTGCAAGAAACGCAGCGACGACTGCTGGTTATAAAAATTTCTCACCGGATTCGGCGTTGATAAATATATATAAAGTCGGCGCAAAAATGTCTTTGCATCAAGACAAAAATGAAAGGGATTTTTCGCAGCCTATTGTTTCGGTTTCTTTAGGTTTACCGGCAACTTTTTTACTAGGCGGTTTGCGGCGAGAGGACAAAACCATTCGTGTACAGTTGGTGCATGGTGATGTGGTTGTTTGGGGTGGTGCAGCGCGATTATTTTTTCACAGCATTCTGCCCATAAAAGTAGGAGTGCATCCGCTGTTGGGTAAGCAGCGGATCAACCTAACCTTTCGCAAAGCGCTTTAATTTCACAGTTACTTTTCTTGCGTGCTCTACAGCACAAATAGCTTGAGCACCAACCCACCAACGCTGCAACACCAATCACATGACAAATTGCAGGACGACACCTGGATGGGGAGGTAGAATTTCATCGGGAATGAAATCGAGCAATTTGCACAGCTTTGCTGCCCGAAGGGCAAACCACATGGATGTGGTTTGTGAATACATTGCCGTTAAAAAAATGTTTTTATCGCCAAACCAATTAACGCTGCCGCACCAATCACATGCATAACATTGCGATTGTATTTAAACAACGCAATCGCAGCAGCAAAAGCAATCACCGCTGCACCTATATCAAAATAACCACTAAAACCCTGCGGCCACAATACGTGGTAACCAAAGAACAGCGCGAGATTTAAAATAACGCCTACTACCGCAGCTGTTATTGCGGTTAATGGCGCGGTGAATTTCAAATTGTTGTGTGTAGTTTCTACAAAAGGGCCGCCCGCCAAAATAAAAATAAATGACGGCAAAAAAGTAAACCAAGTGACGAGCGACGCCGCTAATGCGCCAGATAAAAATAAATGCTCGGTACCAAGCAAGGCTTTAACGTAACCACCTACGAATCCCACAAATGCGACCACCATAATTAAAGGGCCCGGTGTAGTTTCGCCCAGCGCAAGGCCATCAATCATTTGTGTTGGCGTAAGCCATTGATAGTGGCCAACTGCACCTTGGTAAACGTAAGGCAAAACGGCATAGGCACCACCGAAAGTTAACAGCGCTGCTTTGGTGAAGAACCACGCCATTTGTGTGAAATCATGCTGCCAGCCGAAAATTGCACAGAGAATTCCCATAGGGATAATCCAAAGCACAAAACCAATAGCAAAGACAAATGCAAATCTCGACCAACTAAAAAGCGCGTGCGATGGAGTTGGTGTGTTGTCATCAATAAGCGCTGCACCATAAGATTTTTTTGACGCGCCGTGGCCCGCGCTGGCGTTAAAAATGTTTGGAGCATAGCGGCCACCAAAGTAACCAATAATGGCAGCGCCCAATACGATAAAAGGAAAAGGCACATTCAACGCAAAGATCGCCACAAAAGAGGCGCCGGCAAGCGCCCACAAAATATTATTTTTTAATGCTCGCGAACCAATGCGATGTGCTGCCTGCAACACAATTGCGGTCACCGCTGGTTTAATTCCATAAAATAATCCCGCCACCCAACTCACGTCACCGTAGGCGATGTAAACCCACGACAGAAAAATTAAAATAAATAACGATGGTAGAACAAACAATGCGCCCGCAATCACTCCACCCCAGGTGCGATGCATTAACCAGCCAATGTAAGTTGCAAGTTGTTGCGCCTCTGGCCCCGGCAATACCATGCAGTAATTTAACGCATGCAAGAAACGTTTTTCGGAAATCCAGCGGCGATTTTCTACCAACTCCTGATGCATGATAGAAATTTGACCCGCTGGCCCACCGAAACTGATAAAGCCGAGTTTGAGCCAAAACCAAAAAGCTTGCCAAAAGCTGACGGGGGCTGGAGCTGATTCTAAAACTGTGTCTGTCATAATTATTGTCTTAAGAAATACTTTTCTGTGCTATTAGGTTCGCTTTTGCGAACAAAAAGTCTTTTTTCAGCTTCAATACCGAGCAGCACCTGAAACACATCCGCCAATATGGCTCTTGAGGAATAGTAGCCGTGGCCTAAACCCAAGCTTGGTGCATCTATCAGGCTCACGTTGATGGAGTCAATATTTTCAGAAAATGCGCAGGCGCCAAAGCGTGGATTTTTGTTGTAGATTTCGGATACGGTCATAGCGCGGTCGTTGTAAGAGCAATAGACGGTAATGCGTTTGCTATTTTGTTTTACGGCGTCGGCAATATTAATAAACTCGTCAGCCTCGTAGTCGGGCGCATTTAAAATAAGCTCATTAATAATTTTGCTGTTAGGGTTAAGCGTAGAAAAATCTTTCAAGGCGGGCAGTACAATTTGGTGACCCATGGAATGCACCACCAAATTAATTTTTAAATTATTTGCGCGCACCTGATTCAAAAAGGTTTTAAAGGTTGCGATTGAATTTTTAGCATTCTTTAAATTGCCGTCGTAAGTGCGCGTAATCATCTGATTATCTAAAAATCCATCGCCCGCTCCGGCAGGCCAGGAAAATAAAACAATGGGGCCTTGGTATTTCAAATCAAACGCAATTTGTGAAGCACGCAAAATGGCATCTTCATAACGCAAATTAAATCCGTGTACAAATACCAAAGGGTAGCGTTCAGATTTTTTCAAATACTCAAAAACGGTCGGCTCGGTAAGGGTTTTGGAATTTAAAATTTTAAAAAATTCGTGGGACGACTGACGATTGTCCTTTGTGAATTTAATTAAACCCGTACTGTGATTTTTGGGCACGTTGATTTTGCAAGCACCAAAATGCGTGACGGAATCTAGTTCAACACCTAACTGATCATTAGTGCAGCCAAAATTTTCGCCTTTGAATTTTCGGTTACTTACCACCAACACATCTATGGCACGGGTATCTGAATAGTTTTCGGCAAAATAATTGCCCCATATTTGGCTTAGGCTTTTTTGAAAATCATCATCAATACTGGGAGGAGGTATAACAGCCACGGGTTCAGCAGGCTTGGGTGGCGTTACTACGGCGGGAGTTGAAAATGGCGATGGAAGTTTTGTGGGCAAACCACCACATGAACTCAAGATGAATAACACCATCAGTAAGGATAAAAACTTCATAGCACGGGCTCTGCTGTTGATTGATGAACATAATCATATTACGTAGCAAACAATATAACTAGCCAAGCACAGTTTGTTTCACGCAATAAAAAAGCCGCCAATACTTAACTCGCATTGACGGCTTTTATGTCGCGATTGAAGATTTATTTACCCTATGGCGTAAGCACTTGCAAGGCCGCGCTTACGTATACCAAAGGTGCATTCCAGTTAATGGCAATTTCATTGCTCGCGTAACTGCAACTGTGGTCGAGATAAGATTTTGCAGGCAAGCTGGATGCATAAGGCACGCTGCAATCTTTTTTATCTTGCTGGCCTGGGTTTGGGCCACCCGCTAAAAATCCTGGGATAGAACCAGCAATACCGTCTGCTACTGAAGGACGGTGATGAACATTTTGTGGCGTGCGCACACCAAAGCCAGTCACATAAGAAAAATCAGTTGGGTTGCGGCCAAGCACATAATCCAACAGCGATTGTGCGGTTTTTAAATAATCCGTTTTGGTGTTATCCACTTCATAAGCTGCTAGCAACATTATCGCCTGATTAAGTGCACCTGAATTGCTACCCCAGTTAAAATCGCCATTAACTAATGGCACGCCATAAGCAGATGCCATTTTTTTAGCGACTATATCAGTCGCTAAATTATTAAGGCGATTTTTAATTAAAGTTTTATCGGCAACTTTAGTAAGCGAATCCAAATGATGTGCGAGTGAAATCCAGGCGAGCGATTTTACGTCGCCCCAAGCCGGAACATTTGCGGTGACTGCAGATGGATTGAGATCTGCATAATAGCTATCGTCTTTAGTCGTGATATACAACTCAGCAGCAGCCCACGCAAATTCATCTGTCGCATCTTTATCGCCGTAAGCACCTGTCGCTATGTCACTGGGTTGCGTGTAATAAATCGCAGGATTTGCTTTTGCCCATTGATAAGCAGATTTAGCTGCCTTCAACATTTTGCTGGAAACACCGGGATACGTAGATTCGTATGGGGCGTATATGCGGCTGGCGGCTGCCATAACTGCTGCAAAATCCAACGCTGCCGGTGTGGCTTTTTGAACCAAAAAGCGATCCGATGTATCGGCATCAGGCATCACAAAACCACTAAAACTTTTACTCGTAAGTTTGTGATAGACACCACCATCATTTGGATCTTGCATGGCGAGCATCCATTCCAAATTCCACATGGCTTCGTTTAATAAATCCGGCACATCATCTGCGCTTTCCGGAATATTGAGATTTTGGTTTTTAAAATAATTTTCGTAACCTTCGTAAGCGGCGAGCAAACTGTAAGTGCTTATGCCAGAGTTTACGATGTAAAGATTATAATCGCCTGCGTCATACCAACCTTTAGGAGCAGACACTACAGTGCCCTCGGGTCGCGCAGCCGAAGCGGCTGATTTGTGTATATAAACTTTTGTATCCGCGTGACCGGCAGCGCGTTTATAAACGCCCGCATGAGACTCTAGCAGCGGTGTACTCGCGCGGTTGTAATAGAAGGCTTTAATGGCACCGGCATTAAGTGCATCGTAGGCGTTGGCTGCAATGGTGAAATTTGCTGGCTTTTCAATGCCATCCACGGTGAGTTTGTAGTCACCCGCAGTTGTTATTGAAGAAAAATCCGCGAGCTTTACAGATTCATTAGCAGGCTCCCAGGTTTGGGCTGCACTTAAATTACCGGTAAGTACAACAGAATTATCACTGGTTTTGCTCACGGTAAAAGTTGTTGCGGACACTGCCGGAACAACTGCAAGTTTTTCTGCGCCGGGTTTATAACCAATTTGGTTAAGCTTGATTAAATCAGATTGAGCCGCAGTAGACGCAATTGAACTGCTTGTTGACGCGGGCATAGAACTCAGCGAAGACGAATTTGCGGGCGGCGGTGTTGAATTGCCATCGCCACCTCCACTACAGGCGGTGAGAATCAGGCTTAACGTGACAAGACTTATATATTTTTGGCTTTTAGTGTTTTGCATTCCGGGGCTCCAGTGGTTAATCAAAGTACCTTCGCGAATACCTGCAATGTCCCTAGCGTTTTATCACAGGAAATAATCGTCCCAAATACTAATCACTTCATTCCCTCGCCTCAATTTGCCTTACACTTCTTGCGTGTAAAGAAAAGCAATCACAAAACCCGCAAAAACAATTGCACCTAATCATATTCGAGCCATAGCACATCCCGTATACTCGCGCCCATGACGCAAACTCCTCACTCCATTCTTAAAGATGTGTTCGGATACCACGAATTTCGCGGCCCACAAGCGGCGGTGATTTCAGCATTGGTAGCCGGAAACGATGCTTTGGTCTTGATGCCAACTGGCGGCGGTAAATCCCTGTGCTACCAAATTCCTTCGCTCGTGCGCGAAGGTGTGGGCATTGTGATTTCCCCGTTAATTGCACTGATGCAAGATCAAGTAAGTGCACTACACGAATTGGGCGTGCGCGCCGGATTTTTAAATTCCACCATGACAGCACAAGAGGCTTGGCAAACCGAACTCGCAATGCACAATGGCGAATTGGATATGCTCTACGTTGCACCGGAGCGTTTAATCCAACCGCGCACCATTGAATTACTTCATCAAGTAAAAATTGCACTCTTCGCCATTGATGAAGCTCACTGTGTATCACAATGGGGTCACGATTTTCGTGCGGATTATTTAAAGCTGGATATGTTGCAGCGCGAATTCCCTAATGTACCGCGCATCGCTTTAACCGCAACGGCAGACGTGCGCACACGCGAAGAAATTATTACGCGCTTGCAATTAGAAAACGCACAGCAATTTGTCAACGGATTTGATCGTCCGAATATTCAATATCGCATCCAGCAAAAAAATACACCCAAGGTTCAGCTCTTGCGTTTTTTGCGCGATGAACACGCTAATCACTCCGGTATTGTGTATTGTTTGTCGCGCAATAAAGTTGAACAAACAGCGGAATGGTTAAGTGCCGAAGGTTTTACGGCGCTGCCTTATCATGCCGGTTTAACGCCGCAAGTGCGCCAAAAAAATCAAAACCGTTTTTTGCGCGAAGACCAAATTATTATGGTCGCAACCATTGCATTTGGTATGGGCATTGATAAACCCGATGTGCGTTTTGTGGCGCATCTGGATTTACCCAAAAGCATTGAAGCCTACTATCAGGAGACCGGGCGCGCAGGCCGCGACGGTGAACCAGCAACTACACTTTTATTGTACGGATTAGAAGATGTAGTAAAGCTGCGCCAAATGATGAGCAACTCTGAAGGCAGCGAAGAGTTTAAACGCCATGAACAACAACGATTAAATGCGATGTTGGGTTTGTGTGAAATTACCAGCTGCCGTCGCCAAACTTTATTGCGCTACTTTGGCGATACACTCACACAAGCCTGCGGTAATTGCGATTCATGTTTAACACCCGCGCAAACCTGGGATGCTACCGAAGCTGTGCGCATGGCGCTTTCCTGCGTTTATCGCACCGGTCAACGCTTTGGTGCCGGTCACGTGATTGATGTATTGCGCGGTGCAAGCAATGAAAAAATTAATTCGTTTAATCACCAAACCTTGTCCACTTACGGCATTGGCAAACACATTGGCGCCGACGAATGGAAATCCATTATTCGACAATTGGTAGCGCGCGGTTATTTAGATGTGGATGCACAAGCCTATGGCGGATTGAAATTAAACGATAGCTGCCGAGCGATTTTGCGCGGCGAAGATACCATTCAATTACGCCGCGATATTAAAACATCTGCCACCAGTGTTGCACGCAAACAAGGTGTGGCTGTCGATGCAGAAGACCAGAATTTGTGGAACGCATTGCGTGCATGTCGCAAACGCCTAGCCGACGAACACGGCGTTCCACCCTACGTTATTTTCCACGATGCTACCCTGCGCGAAATGTTAGAGTTCAGACCCATAACACCTGACCAGTTGCTATCTATTACCGGTGTTGGCCAAAGCAAATTGGAGCGCTTTGGCGATGAATTTTTGGAAGTTATTCGGGAAGCGGAATATTAAAAACATGTTCCGCTAAACATACTTGTGTGATTTAGCAGTTAATCTAACCTTAAGGAGCTGGGCAATGAAACGTCGGTCTTTTATAAAAGGTAGTTTAGGTGGTGTTGCCAGTATTTATTTAACCGCTTGCGGACAACTGAAAAATTCTTCTATCGCTAAAGCGCCAGGCACTTATTTTATGTCTGTGCTGGGCGCGCAACCTTGCTCAACTATGGGCTTTACCCTCACGCACGAACATTTATTTGCCGATTTACGCTCCTATTCTGAACAGCAGAAAAATCCTTTATCACTCGACATAAATGAAGTTGTTGCAACTATATTGCCGCACCTTACAGAAATTCAAAAGCTTGGCTGCAAAACATTTATTGATTGCACCGCAGTAGGTGTTGGTAGAAATCCGCCACTGCTAAAAGCATTGGCCAATGCTAGTGGTATGCAAATTGTTACAACTACCGGCGCCTACTTATCCAACGATTCGCAATTCAAGCCCGATTATTTTGACGCTATGAGCGCTGAGGCTCTCGCTCAGAAATGGTTAGGTGAATGGCACGAGGGTATAGACGGCACAGGTATAAAACCGGGCATGATTAAAATCGGTGTATCTGGTGGCCGACTGACTAACGACGAAAATAAATTGATGCATGCTGCAATACTTACTCATAAAAAAAGCGGCTTAGTTATTGGTTGCCATGTAGGGCCCTGGCGTGAAGTGAAACCGGGTGTTAACGGCACATCGGCACTAGAACAAATTAAGCTTATAAAGAGTGCAGGTGCTTCTCCTAATAGATGGATCTGGATACACGCGCAGAGCGAAGTTGATTTTCAATATCATCAGCAAGCCTTGGCTCAGGGCGCGTGGATTTCTTACGACGGTTATCGCCCCGAGCAAACTCAACAATATCTGGAATTGATTACTAGAATAAAAGCCGAAGGCTATTTAAATCGCTTGCTCGTATCACAAGATTCAGGTTGGTATACAGCAGCAGAACCCAAGGGTGGAAAATTTAATTCGTTCGCGCCCCTGATGACCGATTTGTTACCTGCATTAAAAAATCGCGGTTTTAGTTCAGATGAATTAACACAAATTTTCACGCGTAACCCCGCCGAAGCTTTTCAAATAAAGACCTAGCCTAAATGGAATCATGCGAAAAATGACTAAATTTAAATACAGCAGTGGCTGCTTATGAAAACAATTTTGTCGTTTCTTATCTTTATAACTTTATGCGGTTGCGCTGCTCAGCCAAGGATGAATACAAAGTTTCATTCACGCAGCCAAAGCGACCGCATTAAATACATCATTATTCATTACACTTTTGCCGACCTGCCGAGCTCGTTGGAAACGCTTACGCAAGATGAAGTCAGTTCACATTATTTATTAACAGATGGTGAAAAACCTTTCTTCTATAAATTGGTAGATGAATCAAAACAGGCCAATCACGCTGGTTTAAGCAGTTGGAAGATTTATAACCAGCTGAATGCTTCATCTATCGGAATAGAAATTGTTAATTTGGGATTTTCGGATACACCGACGGGCCGAGTTTGGTATACCTATTCACAAGCGCAAATCGATCAATTGATTTTGCTTTTAAAAAAGCTTGTCGCGCGCTACCAAATCAAACCGGAAAATATTCTTGGCCACAACGAAATAGCGCCACAGCGCAAACAAGACCCGGGTCCGGTTTTTCCGTGGAAAAAATTAGCGGATGCAGGTTTAATTGTTTGGCCTGACCAAAATAATGTTGCGCAACGTTTGGCTATTTATCAAAACCAATTGCCAGATATTGCATGGTTTCAACAAAAGCTTGCACTGCATGGTTACGCAGTGCCGCAAACAGGTTTATTAGACAAGGAAACGCAAAATGTCATAGCTGTATTTCAATCAAAATATCGCCAAACCTTGTTTGATGGTATGCCTGATGCAGAAACGGCAGCGATTTTGGATGTGCTGATCTTTTCCAATTAAAAATCAATCCATTGCCATTAGGTAGGCAGATGTTGCTGTAAAAAACTGTCCGCATAAATCGACAAAAATGTTAAACATGCATGGTCATGCGTTGTTGAGCAGATATACATCAATTTTCCTTGAGCCTTAGCTGTTGCTACCGGGCAGTGCGGCTTTCGCTGAACGCAAAAAGAACTGCCATCAGCATGGATGCCTCGGTATTTGGGGATGAGCCCGAGCTGGATGACAGGGTGCGCCGACAGTTGGAAGCCATCAAGGAGCTGGAAAGTGACGATAAGAAGATTATCCAAGAAGCACGGGAAGGGCTGATTTTTAAATACCAGGCTAAACGCTGGTCTCGCATTAGCAATTCGAACTAACTATAAAATAAAAACCCAACTGCCAGTGCATTAAAAACGCACTGGCAGTTGGGTTCTGTTTCTTTTATTAAATAAGATGCAGATAAAATTTAAACTTTTCTCTGACTCCAGATTATTTTTTAGCGCACTAAATATCCTGCCTCTTGAAAAAAATTTAGTAATAACGCATCTAAATTTTCATCACTTAATCCTTGTTGTTTTCCTGGTCTTTGCCAATGCCAAACTAATTGAGCCGCTTGACTATTCAAATTATCAAATTCATTAGCCAATGAATTTGATAAATCAATATTGGTTAGCGCCGGATTATCAACAATCATCTGCTTAAAAACTGAACTTGGCGCCTCACCATCTAAAATATTTTTCAACATCACTTTTTCCTAAAGAGAGTAGTTGTTACGCCATATGAAGTTTCAGGTGTTCCTACATTTGTAAAATTATATTTAGCTGCCATGCGACCAGTCCACGTATTTGCGGCAGCCTGTTGTGGGCTCATATTTTTTAAATTTGATAAATATTGAGCTGCGTTAACACTATCAGAGTTTTCAATCCACGTTCCTCGAATGGCATTTACTTGCACGCCTTCGCGTTCCAAACGCTGCATTCCGCTAACAAACATATCTGTTCCTGAAGCATCAGACATTAAACTTCCGCCTTGGGGAGCACGAATATCAAAGCCAAGAATACCATCTCTATCCACATTCATAATCAAGCCATGAGACTCAGGATCTAAGTACCGGAGTTGAGTAGTGCCGCTGTTTAGGTCTGTTCTAATGAAATCATCGGCAACATCTACTCTCGCGGTTAATGAACTGTTTGTAGCCCCGCCTGTTTCTCGCGAAAGTAGCCCGGAAATCGCTGTCTTAGCATCTCCAAGGCTTTTGGCAACTGGCCCTAATGCGGCACCTAACGTGGTGCTAATCGCAAACTCGGTTTTGTCAAAACCACTACGTCCAAGATTTCCATTAGAAAGAGCATATAGCACATTATTCCCTCCCTGAACAGCTAAGTCACCAACTCCGCCTGCAATGTATCCACTGAGTGCTGCTCCAGTATAGCCACCAAGTTTGACGGCAGCTCCTGCCACCCCACCTACTGTTCCGCCAATTGTTAATAAACCTACGTCTGTGAGAACCCTACCCATACTAAGCATTTGCGGTGCTACATACGGTTTAGGCTTTTTATCACCCCAGAAGTTTGGATTGTAGGGTGCATGAACAGCGTGATTCACGTAACCCGTTGACTCGCTGCCGTCTCGATAACCTGTTACCACAACCTCATCCACCAAATCATATTGGTTTGATACCACATCTCTAACATCGGTGATGTAGGATTCATCTTTAGCTTGTTTTGCAACAGCAGTCGCTTTAAGAGCATCTGCACCTGCGTTGCCGCTGGACATTGCTAACGCTTGTGTGCCACCTGATGAACCCGAGGAAGACTGTACTACGCCAAACGGATCATTCCCAATATCATCCCAATTGACTTGGTTAGCAGGGGAACCGGCACCACCTCCGCCGTCAACCCTAGGTATAGCTAGCTGCACCACCTTACTCGCCAAGGCGTTCCCAAAAGCATCTGCTGCCATTTTGCCCCAATCACTTGAGTTGAGGCTGCCTCCACCATGCGCTAAGCGATTTAATGTAGCGTTAGCGGTAGAGCCAAGGAAGTTTCCAACAACATTGGTACCAAATTCACCACCGATTCCACCCAAAGCTTTGGTTAGATTATTTCCAGCTTTGCTTCCCATTAGTCCGGACGATATAGATGATGCTGCCATATCTGCCCAATTAAAATGTGTTTCTAAGCCCGCGATTTTATTACTTGAATAAGCGCCCACATAGCTTGCTGCTCCGCGGGCTAAGTTGCCTAAATTATTCAACTTTCCAAGTTCAACCCCCTTGGTTGCCCAGCTTGCTCCATTTAGCCAAGCACCAGCACCGGCAGAAAATCCTGCAGTCAAACCACTACTTGCGGCCTGACGAAAGTTGATTTTGTCCTGTACCCCCAATGCAACGCCAACAGCTTGGCTCGCTACACTGCCAACGAAGCCGCCTACCATCGCCCCAGCAAAGGTTGCAGCTAGTTGTGCAGCGGTTGCATTTGCAATACCACCACCAAGAACAGTTAATCCGCTCGATGTTCCTGCTCCAAAATAAGCTCCTGCGGCTCCTGCTGTATACACTGTGACTACTACGGCAACCACGACCATAATAATCGATGCTATGGCATTACAACCTTTAGCTTTGGGTGGAGGCAGTAGTGTCGGGCTTGGAGTTAAATCACCGATAACCTCAGTGTTGTTATAGGGTTTGAAGTTGGTGCTGGTATTTCCAATAACTTTATCGTTATTGGGGATACGTAGGCTGCGGCCAATATCGGCACCGCTGAAAGTATCGGTAGGCCCCATACTTAATGAGTTGAGATCTGCAATTAGATACCAAAGACTGGAGTCACCAAATAGTGACTGAGCAATACCCATTAAGGTATCGCCAGTATTTACGGTGTAAGCGCTAGGTGTATCACCTGCGGTGTATACAGAGCTTAGTGGCGATATATCTTGACCAAAATTACCGATATTTGCCAAGTCACCACCGGTAGGGGCGTAAAAATAGCTTTGTGTTTGAGTATTACCTGAACTTGAGGCTCGATCACTTCTCAGTAGTACTTGACCAGCTGTGTTATAGGACAGGTTGCGGTAAATATATTCCGTCTTATTGTTATTGATTGTTGTTATGGTTGCACTGGTTAGTCGGCCACGAATGTCATAGGTGTTAGTGGTGCTACCATCGGCTGTTCCTGATTGGCCTGTTCGTGCCGTGATTGAAGATACTTGCCTGCCAGCATATGTGTTGACGTATTGATAGTTGTAAGTGTTCGTGAATTTCTTAGTATTACTGCTTGAGCTTGTGTCATAGATGTCAGTTGTGTAGTTATCAATATCACCCGACGTTGTGTAAGTGTTGGTGGTAATAGTGTCTATTCTATTGTTAATAGTTTCACGAATGGTTTGGGTCTTTAACGCGCCGTCCTTAGTGTAGGTAGAATCCGACTTCTTTAAGGTTGCACTTGAGTAATTTGTGTAGTTGCTATTTGCGTTATAAGTTGTGCTTAATATTTTAAAGCTGCGCGTGTCATAGTCATTTGTTTGGCGAACTAAGTCGGTATATTTTGTTGTTGAGTAGCCTTGCTGTTGTTCATAGTTTGTAGTGACGCTTGCTGAAAGTTCCGCATCAAGACTGGTAGATGTGAGTGATTTACGTTTAATAGATTGGTTAGTTTCTTTAACTTGCCCCAAGTCGTTATAGGTGAAGGAAGTAAGTAGGTAATCATTGGCAAAGTATGTACCGTAACCTATGGTCCACCAACTTGCTTTTCCTTTAAATGCCTCTTGCGAGGCGCGCTTGCCAGCTACATAGCTGTAAACAACACCTTGGGATTCATTGGCCCCTACGTCATTTCCGACTAATACTCCGCTTTCCACTAATACTCGGTTTGCATTGTCGTATTTGAACCACTCGGTTTTATTTAACAAAGCTGTTGTATCTGGCAATGCATAAGTGGAATTAATACGGCGACGATTTCCCCACTCGTCGTATTCATAATGAAGCGTAGAAAGATTAGCGCTGGTGTGAGGCGCGCCATTATTCATGTTCGACGCTGGCGATGTTACATCCGTCAAACGATTTTGGGCGTCGTATTTGTAATAAATCCAACTATCTCCCGACGAAGAACTTTGTGCGGCAATATTTTGGTAGGTTGTAGGTTGACCTGTAACATTTTGCGTTATTGTGAAGGCAGTTACGCTAGAGCCCGCCAAATTGTTTTCTGCTGTTCTGTTTCCTCTAATATCAAAATAATAAAGACTACTTTTGCTGAAAGTTGTTGTGTAGTCGTTTGAAGTTAGAGTAACAGTCGTACCAGGATAACTATAAATAGAATTGTAACGGCTTACAACAGAAGTTGATTCAATAACACTTTTTTGCAGACCGTTACCCCAGTATGAATATTCGACTTTACCCAGGGTGGGACTATTGGCATTTTGTTCAATAGACAGCTGACCAAAATCGTTATAAGTATAGTTGTAACTTTGATTGGAATCGCCGTTCACTTTACGTGATTGAATGCGATCAGTTAAATAATCTTTGTAATCATAAATATTGGTGCGATCACGATAAGACCATTCATTAATCGTTGTCGAGGCACCAGCTGAAGAAAATAATTTATCAGAAACTTTATTGCTTAACTCATCGTAATTATAGTGATGGGAAGATCCCTCTTTACTGCGATTGATAAGTATGTTTCCGCGCTCATCAAATTGATAATATTGATAATTTCCCACGGCTCCGTAACTAGCGTAATCTGCTTCACTATAACGACGACCAGCCTGATCATATTGGTAGCTAGCCAAGAGAACTGACGTTGGTGTGACAGCATCACCTGATTTATATTCGTTTAGCGAACCATTGCGCAATAACGAGTGTGAGATAATTTGGTTGTTGTTATTAAATTGATCTACGGTTACATGCCCTACAGCATCTTTGGTGCCGACTCGATTGCCATAAGCATCGTAAATATATTCAAGAGTTACATTAGTAGCATCTATAGTTTTTGTGAGCTGCCCTGCTTTGTTGTAACTGTTAGTTGCTGAAGTACGCTCAACTGTTGAGTTGTTACTTAAATCTTTAGCCGATTCTACGGTTGTTGTTACGCGCCCTAACAAATCATAATTTGTGGTGCGAGTTACCTGAATAGATTTGAAAGTATCTGTAGCATTCAACTGTAATACTGGATTCGCAGTAAATTGTTCTATCTTTAACTGGTTGTCCTGGTTGTAAGTATAAGTAGTGGTTGTTTGGGCTGCATCTGTTCTTGTTAATACATTGCCCCAACGATCCGTGGTTTGAACAACCATTGGTGTTTTTAATGTTGTGTTGGACGTTCCATCATTTGCAGTTGCGAGAAATTGCGGTAACCGCTGCACCAAAAGATGCCCTGCTTTGTCGTAATAGTTCTCTGTCACACGAGTTTCTGCAGTAACACTTTGTATTGATCCACGTTGTTCAGTACGCGTCACACGGCCCAACAGATCATAATAAAAATAGGTATAGCCTTCTGCACTTTGCTTATACTGCACACGACCGGCTGTATCATAACTGTAGCTGTTAATAAGGGCATTGTTGTTGTAATAAGATGGTGATGTAATGATTGAAGTAGCATCTGTACTTAAACCCCATACTTTACGTTCTTCAGTAACTTCTCCGTAACCATTATATACGTTCACCTGGCCTGCAACTTTTTTAGTGCCGGTGAATGAATTTATTTGACCAGTATTCCCACTTTGATCATTAAACACATCTAGCGTTATTGTCTGCCGACCAACTGCATCGTATTCAAAACGGCGCTCAATGTTGTAGCTGTAATTAATATCTGCAGTTGCGTTGCTTACGCTTATTGCTTGTGTTTGTTTGACGATTCTACCGTTGTAATCAAACATACTTTCACTAATAGAGCCCACAGCATCAATGGTTTTAGTTTCGTTTCCTGCATGATCATATTCGTGAATAATGGAAAAGCTTGAGCCTATTAAATTAACCCCTGATTTTGTAGAACGGGTTTCTTTTTTCAGCTGACCAAATGCATCGTATTCGTATTCGGTAATAGGTGTTGCATCGTTAATTCGATTTATGAATACATCACCGCTCAACCCTGCAACTTCGCGAGTTGGTTCGGTTATTTTTGTGGTCTTACCTAATTTGTTGTATTCAAACTGTGTTAGGTTGTTATTTGCATCCCAAGATTTAGTGACTTCATTGAATGCGTTGTAATTTTTAGTATTAACGAGAGTTAAAGTGCCGTTCATCACGCGACGCACAATGCTAACGCGACCTTGCAAGTCGTACTCAGTTTCAGTGGTACGATCTAATGTCGATGTGGTGAAGCTAGGTGGTGTTGTTCGGTTAATTGCGCTGAATGCAGACGCACTTAAGGGGTTTGCATATTCTACGACGCGTCTTACGTTCCCCATGGAATCATAATCTGTCTTGGTTCCATAGCCTAAAGTATCAACGCTCCATATTTTACGGCCGGCTTTGTCATAGTATGAGTAGGTATCTGCTTTGGTGCCATTGAGATCTATGGTGCTGCTTTGTTGTGTAATGTTGCCCATGTCGTCATAGAAATATGACGTAACAGATTTACTTGAGTAGGCTGGATTAGATGACGCATTAATTAGATCATTTGTAGCTTTAGTCTGATCTTTACTAACATAATTGGTGAGGCCTGTTTCTGGTTGTGTGACTGTTTTAACGCGGCCGGCATTATCATAATCGTAGCTAACTGTGCGGCCAATTTTCCCTAATAATTTACTGGCAATATCTGCGGTACTCCAATAAAGATTTGGAGCTGTGCCTAAAGTTGGGGTTCCTGAAATGACACTGTTAAGATCACCATAACGTGTGACTGATCTTATGTTGCCCAATGCATCGTAGGTTTTTTGAGTTGCGTAACCCAAGCCATCGATATCATAAATTTCGCGGCCTACTGCGTCGTAAGTTTTAAATTGGACTATGCGATCTGTTGCATTTGGTCCTGTGCTAATACTGTTTCGTACAGCGCGCCCGGCAGAGTCATAAGTTACTTCAATAGTGCGTTGGAAACTGCCCGGTGTAGATAAGGCTGTTACTTGCCCTGTTAGCGGTGAGTAATAACCTGGTAGTGTTGTTTTAATTTGGCGATTATTTGCGTCATATTCATAAACGGTGATGCGAGTATTGGACCCCGTTCCGTTTGTTGCATAACCCAACTGGCCAAGCGCAGTAACCACTTCAGCGACTGTTATAGATGAGCGTTCATTTGTAGCCTGCGCACCGCTCATGGCATCTATAGTTGTTGTGCTTAGTGATTTGTCGTAAGCGCGTAACTCAAAAACATTATTATTTTTATCGTAAATGTTTTCGGTGACTAACCATTCAGTGGCGTTTTTGGCGCTGATAGTAAATCTTACACGGTTGTCATTGTCGTTGATTGTGAAAGTACGACGATCATTTGCTGCGTCTAAAGTTGGGGTAAAGGCTGGAGCAAAGGTTGGTGGAACAATATCCAGACCTGATAGTGTGCTAAGCCCAGTTGCATCAATAAGTGTTGCTAGCTGACGTGTTTGAATTAGCGAAGCATTTTTGTCGTAATTGAACGTGGTAACGCCACCCAGCGCATCAATTTGACGAATTTTTTGGTTGCTATCGTTGTACATGAACCATGTACTGTTGCGATTCGCATCAATAATTCTAGTGAGATTGCCTTGACTGTCATACTTGTAATCAGTAGTTAAGTTGAGTAATCCATAAGGATCCACTTGCTCCTTAATTTTTCTGCCTAATTTATCAAAGGTATAAAGTGTGACTTGTTGTGATGTGCTCGATAGACTTCCCTTCTCTACCAAAGTGGTGTTACCTACTTCGTCATAGGTAAATTTAGTAGAAAGCTCTAATCCATTCGGGTTGTCATTGAATGTATTGATTGACTTGGGGTCAATTATGATTTGTTTAATTTGCCCTTTCTTGTCATATATATATTGAGTTGTAGAGGGCGTTGCGCTGCCGGCACCTTCGGTCACCTGAATTTTTCGGCCTTGTCCATCAAATTTGTAAGTAGTTTTTATTTGTTCACTTAAGCTAGCGGTTACATTGACTGTTTTGCTTACAACTCTGTCAGCAGCATCATAATCGTAACGAGTTACAGTGCCGCTTGCATCTGTACTTTGGTATAAGCTCCCCGAGTTGTAATATTCATTCTTAATAGTCCGTATATTTTTAGCGTCATAGACTTCAAATAATTTTCCATCTTTTGTATAGGAATAAGTTATAACACCGCCTTTACCATCGGTAATTTTTAAAATTTCACCTGTGCGTGTTCTTTCGGTTGTGACACTAATGCCTTCAATAGATGTAACTGTTAGCTTACGGTTTGCGTCATCGTAATTGTATGCAGTGAATAAACCGGAGGTAGTTCCATCATAACTTTTGACGGTACGGCCAAATGCATCAACTTCAATTTTTCTGGTGCGCGACATTGGATCTGTGACAGTTATGGTACGTCCACTATCGCTATAAGTTGTAAAGGTGTGATGACTATTTGCATCATAACTATCAACAATGCGGCCAAAACCATCATAAACAACACCAGTTTTTGCAGCTAAACCAAGATAATCACGTGTTGTATCCTTAACTCTGCCTAACAGGTCATAACTTAATAATGTGGCGGAACCATCTGCGGTCGTTGAATCATTTAGCTGGCCGTAAATGGTGTAATTATTTGTAGTTTTTCTGCCTAAAGCATCGGTTATTTCTTTTGCTAAACCTAGTTTGTTATAAGTTGTGGATACCACAGCATCTGTGTTGCTGTCTGCGACTATGTAGCCTGTGACATTGGATTCCAGTCCGCCGGTAGTAATTGTTGCAGATATACGATTTGTGTAAACACGAATTGAGCTAACTTGACCAAAGCTGTTGTAACTAGTTTGTGCTACTTCACCAAGTGCATTAACGGTATAAGTTAATTGCCCTGCAGTGTTGTAGAAAAGGAACGTTTTAGTTTGCGGTTTGCCATTTTGAATGGGCCCGAATTCCGCGATCTTTCTACCCACTGCATCAAATTGTACAGTGGTACCGTAGTTAGTGATGGCTGTAGAAATTGCGCTGGCACTAGGAGTTTCTCCTAGTGATACTTCACCTACACCGCTCACCGTGCCTGTGATGTCTCCAAACGAATTATATTGCACACGGGATGCACGCTGGTCTGACGTACCATCAGCCTGAATGCTACGAACTAAACGACCCGCACTGTCATAGACATTGCGTGACTTTGAGCCATCAACACCAATGATGTTATCTACACGACCAAAGCTGTCATAGTTGGTTGTAGTAGTCTCTTTTATTCCAGCTAAAACCGTGGGCGTTTTTAAAGTTGCCAGGGTTGCAGTATCTGATGTTACCACTGCAGTCATATATTGAATTATTTGACGATTATTATTGGTTGAGTCGTAAACAGTTTCAGTTAAAAAGCCTTGTTCGTTTACTGTGCCAATTGGCCGACCTTCTGCATCGTAATAGTAATATGTTGTTAACTTATCGCCCGCACCTACAGCCGCTTTCATGCTATCGAAAGTGCTCACCGTCGCAACTTGATTGCCATAACGTAACGTTTTTATCAGACGACCAACGCTGTCATAAATATTTTCGTTGAGATATTTCTCCGCATCCAATTGTCCTTTTAAAAGTCCGTCACGATCATAGAAATAACGTGTGACTCGACCTGATTGCGTGGTTTGAATTAAGCGTGACAAACCATCATAATCATTTACGATAGTTGCAACACCATCAACAGTGGTCGTTTTCAATCGACCAGCAGTATCATAAGTATTTGTTGTTGAGCGATCATTTACTGCATCGCTAATGAGACTCACGCTGGCAGGAATTGAAGCTGCGTCCACCCATGTGCTGAGAGTAGAGGATGAAATAGGCATCGCGTAATTAATTTCAGTTAGAACTCGGCCATCTGCATCATAAGTAAATGCGGTGGCCGCGCCTGTTGCATTTACTTTGGTGCTAATACGCCCTGCTACGTCATAAAAAAAGTAACTGCTGGCGCCTGTTGGATTTTGGGATATTCTTAGGCGGCCTGCATTATCATAAATGAAGCTAGTAATGCGATTGCTGGTGTTATCTGTACTAGTGAGGCTTGTGATTCGACCTTTGTTATCAATACTGGTAAATACACTCAAGCCAGATGCGCTATTAGTTACGGTAATTTGCGCGCTAGCATAAGTAGTGGTGGTTGTACCTTTCTCATTAACGACTTGGGTCTGACGACCCAATCCATCGTAAGTTGCGCTACTAAGAATTGTTTCTGTTGCACGAACTGCGATTGTTTGTAGTAATTGACCTTGCGCACTATAAACATATTTATTTACGTCGTTTGCCGTTGAGGCTATACCTAAACCACTGCTGTTAACGAGTGCGTATTGAGTTGTCTTTTGTAGATTTCCCCGTAAATCGTATTCGTACTCTGTAAGTTGAGTTTTAGTTTTATCTTGCGATGTAACCCAACTAACAAGATCAGTTTCAGAGAAGCTGGTGTTTGTGTAAGGTGCGCTGGAATATAGGATGACTTGTGATACCAAACCATTACTGTTGTAACGATTTTCGCTAACTCGACCTTCAGCACTGATGGTAAAACGTAAATGGTTAGATGAATCGTATGCATAGCGCACTGTTTCAGCGCCTGATGGGCTAGTTAATGATGGTTGAGTGTAGCGGGTCTCGGTAAGCAGTTTATTGGTGATTATATTGAATGTGCGAGTAATGGTATTACCTATTGCATCTACTTCGCTGGTTCGATTGCCGTTTGCATCATAACCATAAGTAATTTGGTTGCCGCGACCATCGGTAACAGTTTTCAGATTTCCATCACTGTCGTATGTATAACTGCTCGATTGCTTCACATTGTTTACGGAAGAAGATTCGACTTTTAACAATTGAGAATTAGTTGTGTCGTAGGTGTATGTCCAAATGTCACCAGCAGCGTTAGTGACTGTTGTCGTTCCAGTGCCATAAGTAAAGCTCGTGAGGCCGCTATAGTCACTAACTGTTTTTACTCTTCCAGTGGAGTCATATGTGAAGCTGGCATAAGTGCCGTCGGATTGTTGAATTTTTGAAAAGCGTGTACTGGTAGTGTCGGAATATGAGTAGGTGGTCGTGTAAACTTTACCATCAGTTTTAGTGTTATCGTTAGGTGTTAAGTCAGTTGTAACAGAGGCTAAGCGCTTGTAAACATCATAGGCGTAATAGACTTGCATATTCAGAACGTTACCGCTTGTGCGGGTGTCGATTCGTTCTAATTTATTTAATCCATTACCTGAAGTGCCGTAAACAAATTCCATGGATTCCATGGTACGGATATCGCTTATTTTAGTGAGCTTATAACCATTAAATGTGAAATCAAAACCGTTTCCGCTTGTGTCCCTGGTATTTTTTAGCACGCCTGTTGATAGATAACGGTCTACAGTTCCACTGCTTCCTTCTGTCCATATAAATTCGTTGGTTAACGTGTCCCAAATAATTTTATCGTGAGCCCCATCTCCTTCCGTGGATTTATAAGATGCGGATCCTGCATCCCAAGTGAATACCGCCTCGTGACCGTCGTCTGTTGCTCGTGTTAACAGACTGCCTACAGTGTTCAGCGTGCCTGATTTTAAATAAACACGACGCTCTCCCGCCCAGCGCCAACCATCAAGATCGCCATCCAGATAAAGTGATGATCGAGTCATATCAACTTTAGAGTTATATGTACGTAAGGCGCCTATATCGGCACCCATTCCAGATAGGGATTCGTCAAGAAATTGGACAGATAAATTACCGGTAGCAACATTTACATTTGCAACACCATTCGCTTGACCTAATAAGTGTGAATCTGCGGTAACTCCCATTCCGTTAGAGAGTGCATTCCACAAGCCAAGTCCATTTCCCGACACTATGCCGACCATTTCAATCCCCTATTAATCCTGTAAATTTTTTATTAATGAATCCTTTTTATCTGGCTAGATTTCCATGGGATAAATTTAATCAGCACCCCACTATGTATCTTTTAAGTCAGCAAAATAAAAAGTAAAAAATACCGTAGTAACACTATGTTTCTATATATCCATCGGAATAAGGAAAAGTTTAGGGAAATTTAAAAATATTTTTTTATGCTGCTTTTTTTGCAAAAAAGTGATGCTTTTTTTTAAAAAGTAGGATTACTATTGCGCCATTTTTCCGTTATTGAACTTTTGTTTAAGCAAATAATTAAGATTTTATTGGATTTTTTGACGGCACTTTGGGATGTTAAGGAGCTTGGTATGATAGGAAAGATAGGTTTTACCGGTCTGAAAAATAAGGAAGTATTATTTAATTTTCTAAATAGGTTCTTGGGGATAATAATTGGTTTTTTGTTGATTCTCCCGTGTGCGTACGCTCAACTTCCTCCTACTGTTTCCTTGGGCTCCCCAATAAGTCAGTCGGGAACCGGTGGAGAAAAGTACTATTTTGGTGAGTATCCATCGCTATATATCAATGCATATGCAAGTGACAGTGACGGATCCATTGTCAAGCTTGAGTACTATGTGAATGACGTACTCTATTCAACGGGTCCAGTTTCGGGAACTCTTATATCCTGGAATCCACCTAGCCCTGGTATATATACGGTTTATGCGATTGCTTATGATAATAGTGGTTTAAGTACAAAATCTGAAACACGCGAATTTCGAATTACGCCGGCCGATGGTTCACCTTTGGTGGTATTAGCTTCACCGAAGAACGCATCAGCATCATGTATTGTCGGTCAATCATTTACTATTGCTGGGTTGGTTTACAGGGGTACATCTAATGTTGTAAAGGTGGAGTTCAAAGTAAATAGCCAAGTTATAGGAACAGATCTAACTTTAACTACAGACCCTAATAGAGCTAGTGTATGGCTACCCCCAAGTGCCGGCACATATCTGATTAATGTTTCTGTGTACGACCAAAACGGTCACGTAAGTACTACACCAACAGTGAATTTGACGTGTGCCTTATCAGGTAGCTCCTCGTCGAGGTCTTCCAGTCTTTCCAGTGCATTAGCAAGTAGTTCATCGCTAAATTCTTCGCTTTCATCGCGCAGTGCAAGCTCATTGGCTGGTAGTTCTGCGTCAAGCTCCTCCAAGTCATCTAGCTATTCGAGTAATGTTAGTTCGGTAGCAAACAGCGTTATCTCCAGCTCGATATCGAGTAGCGCCTCGTCAAAAATATCGAGTAATTCCAGTTCAATGATGAGCAGCGCAGCTGCCAGTTCCATATCGAGCAGCTCTTCCAATTCTTTTGCTTCTAGCTCGATGGCTAGCAGCCTATCTAGTGGCGTTTCTTCTAGCAGCGGACCAACGGTTCTTTCTTTACCGGCAACTATTCAGGCGGAAAATTATGCGACTATGTATGGTGTTTGGAACGAAGACACCACAGACGTTGGCGGTGGCAAAGACACTGGAAATATTAATACCGGTGATTGGATGTCTTACACAAATTACAGCCTGAATATTCCAATCACGGGAAGCTATAAAATAACGTATCGTGTTGCCAGTCCCAATAGCGACACTATCCTTGGATTAAGAGAAGCTAGTACGGAAAACATTTTAGATACTGTACCAGTTCCTAATACAGGAGGATGGCAGGCTTGGGTGAATGTCGAGCGTACTGTTACGCTCACGCAGGGGCAGCACAGCTTTAAAATTTTTGGAAATGTTGGAGGATTCAATGTTAATTGGTTTAAAGTTGAATATATAATTCCTACTGCGTCTGTAACAATACAAGCTGAAAGTTATAAAAGTATGTATTTTGTTTGGGAGCAAAATACACAGGATGTCGGCGGGGGGCAGCACGTTACTGATTTTTCCAGTACAGATTGGCTGTCGTACGACAACACAGTAGTTACAGCGCCTGTAACAGGTAATTATTTAATTACATATAGAGTCGCAACTACCAATAGCACATCGAGTATTGAACTTAGGGAGATCAGCGGAAACACCTTAATCGATACTACGATAGCAATTCCAAATACTGGGTCTTGGCAAACGTGGGTTGATGTAACACGTGTGGTAACCTTAGCTCAAGGAAATCATAGCTTTAAACTGGTGTCGCTATCTGGAAATATCAATATTAATTGGTTCCGAGTTGATAACGTTAGCTTGGTAGTTTCATCTTCGTCTTCTTCGAATAGTGTTGGGTCGAGCTCTTCGTTGTCGTCGATTGGTGTAAGTTCAAGCATTAGTAGTTCTGCATCAAGCTCTTCTAAGTCATCTAGTGCTACTTCAACAAGCAGCAGTGTCACGAGCACAGTTTCAAGCGCTTCTTCTTCGAAATCTTCAAATGCTTTCAGTTCGTTAGTGAGTAGTTCCTCGTCAAGCAGTGCTCCGGTATCGAGTGGTTCTTCCTCTAGATCTTCAACTTTTTCGAGTTCGCTAGTGAGTAGCTCCTCATCGGTTAGTAATTCACTATCAAGCAATTCTTCATCAATCTCTTCGAGTGTTTCTAGTGCATTAACGGCTAGCGCTGCGTCGAGCTTTTCCAAGTCTTCCAGCCTGTCCAGTGCGACAAGTTCCTCGCCCACAAATTATGTTACTGGCTTGAAGGGTAAATATTTCGGGTACGATCAGTCAAGCAATGGAAACATCGATTTGACAAATGTTTCTCAGGTTGTTTCGATAATAAATTCAAAATCTCCAGATGCTACCTTCATTGCTACGACACTCAATTATGGTCCCGGTACCCTGCACTTAGGGCAAACGAATAATCTTCAGTTATTTTTAAAATCTGATGCTGCATCATTGAACACTGATCCTGGCAACACAAGTGATGCCATATTATTTTTAGCTGGGAAAATTCAGCTAGACGTCGGGTCTTATACATTCCGAGTAAGAGCTGACGATGGTTATAGTATTAGAGTCGATGGATTAGTGGTTGCAGAATACAATGGCAATCAATCCGCAACTACCCGTACGCATACGGTGTTTACAATATCGCAAGGTGGGTTACACAATATCGAGATCATTTATTGGGATTCAGTTCACGGTCATGAGCTAGGTATTGAAATCGCCAATAATACTGGCGTTTATACTTATCTTGGAGGAGCAAGTCTTTTATATGACCCTAGTGTGAACATTCCAGCCACAAATAATTCAAGTTCAGCATCAAGTAGCAACTTATCGAGCTCAGTGGCAAATAGTTCTTCATCAAGATCTTCTAGTAATTCTAGTCTTGCGGTGAGCAGTGCAACCTCTAGCTTTTTATCTAGTGGCTCTTCCAAATCCTCAAATGTTTCTAGTTCGATTTTGAGTAGTTCATCTTCAAAGTTTTCTAGTGTTTCCAGTGCAGCTATCAGTAATGCTTCGTCTAGTTTTGTATCAAGTTCTTCTTCTAGGTTTTCGAGTTTTTCCAGCGCAGTAATGAGTAGTTCGTCTTTCATGTCTTCGAGTGTCTATAGCTCATTAACAAGTAACTCTTCTTCGAAGTCTTCCAGCGTGTCTAGTGCGGTATCAAGTTCATTAGTCAGTAGCGCTGCTGCCCCAGTTGCACCAGCAGGAGTCTCGATTGAACTGACTTCACCTGAGAGCTACGCGGTCGATAACTATTTGCTTAATCAGCAGGTGTCGTTAACTGCACGTATTACC